>JBGTAN010000019.1:0-128332 GCA_041749855.1 Bdellovibrionota bacterium | reverse complement strand
TTCTTCTCTTCCACCATTCTCACTGCCGCAGCCTTGAACTCCGCCGAGTGATTTCTATACGGACGCTTATCTGACACGGTTCCTCCAACTTCGAAGTATACCGCCTAACTTTAACTGTCCATTTTACTGAGGAAGGTCACTGACCCCTTTCAAGATACCGAGTCGGAGATCCACTTTAAGTAGTCTTTATTCCCGCCATCGATTTCGTAGAACACGATGCAGGGCGTTTTGTAGGAGTGTAGCGCTTTGACGAAGGTCACCACTTTTTCGCGCTGTTTGGTGGTGGTCTTAATGATGAGAACCGCTTCCTGCGCCTCTTCTATTTTACCTTCCCATCGGTAGATGGATTCCATGGAAGCAAGCACGTTGGCGCAAGCCGCAAGCCCCTTTTCTACCAGGGCCCGACCGATGGCTTTCGCTTGAGCTTTGTCTTTGGTGGTGATGTATCCGAAACAAGTCGCCGTCGTTGCCATCGGAGAATCTTACGATGCGTGCGACATTTTTTCTTCAATTTCCTCGGTCGCTTCGCGGAACGAGGAAGAGTAGGTGCGACTGGCCACCAGAACCGAAAAGAGCAAAGCCAGAAGCATAATAACTAACAACTGTCTCATAAACACCTTCGGGAAACCTTCCTGATAATCAAGGAAAGATCCGCCTAAAAACTGACCCGGTGTTACCACCCCATTTTGACTGTTGCAAGCGGGGCGCGGCATTTTTAGCTATCAGACTCAAGCATTTAGGCGGGCTCACCCGCCCCTATCGTTCTGCGGCAGCGGGCCAAAGCCCAGACTGCCTAATGACTAAAGATCGTACCCACTCATCAGCAGCAGCCCCCCTCGTTCGCGAGCGACGTATAGGTTACCGCGGGGTGATACGCAGACTCCTCTAACGGTCTGAGACGCAGCGCCACTTAGAGCCCAAGTGACGGCCGCACCGGGATTGTCGGGATTCGAAACGTCCGTAAAAACCAATTGCCCAGGCATTATTTCAACTAATAGGTCTCCTCTCACCGCCCCGGAAAAGCTGAAAGGTACCGCTCCTCGAGTCACCGGAACTGCGGGATTGGAAACATCGATAACGAAGGAACCGGAACCGCCCCCCCCATAGGCATAAGCGCTTCCACACGCTATCCAGGAGAAGGTTCCGGGCAGTGTGCCGACGATGGCGGGAGTTGCGGGATTACTCACATCTACCACGTACAGGCCACTCGCCCCCGCCGCAACCAGCGCGTAGTCGTCGATGAGACAGACCTGCGCGGCCGTAGGAACCCCCGCGGCCGTTCCCACCACTGTCGGAGCTGCTGGGTTGGTGGCATCGATCACGCGCAGCCCCCCTGCCCCGGAGTGAATGGAGTAGACGTAGGAATCCTTTGCGGCCAAAGCTGCGATCGTGACCCCTGTGTTCACAATCCCCCCCAAAGCTGGAGCTGTGACTGCGGTGGCATCGATGACTCGAAGACTTGTGCCAGTACCGGCGTAACCATAGGAACCCGACGCCGCCAGCGCGTTGACGCCCGCCAGCGCTAAAGTCCCCCCGGTCGTGTAGCCGGTTGGCGAATCCGCGCGGATTGAGGAAAGCGTATTGAAAGAGGGGCTGTGAGCGAAGGCGACTGTCTCGGTGCATGCTGAAAGGTACGCCTCGCGAGTTACCGCGCTCATCGCCCCTATCGATGACATCGCCCCAAAACCCGACGACGTATCCACCGCCACGTAGCCATTTGGCCCGCCTAAGTAGACGACAGCTCCATCCACGGCGACAGCGAAGTAAGTGCCAGGGAAAGTCCCCAGTGCCCCAACCGCCGCGGGATTGCTCACATCCACCACGCGGAGCCCGCCCGTTCCGCAAGCAAGATATCCCGTGGTCCCTACAACGACAGCGTTGGACACGTCGCAACCCGGGTTGTAGGTTCCCGCGACAACGGGAGCCACGGGATTACTGATATCGACAATCGTAAACCCGTTTCCAACTCGAAGGGCGTAAACATAGCTTCCGAACGGACCGAAGAGCGCATTGTTGCTCACGGTGGAGACCGATCCAACGACCACTGGATTGCTGGGATCCAAAGCATCAATCACTTTCACGTTCACCGCATCTCCCACGTACGCGTACCGGCTGGATGCTGCCACTAGCCCTCCGCTAGTCGAAAGGGCAAGCGACCCCAGAGTCACTGGCGCTATGGGATTGCTAATGTCGTAGACCTGAATTCGAGAATAGCTATTGTAGGGAGCAAAAAGGAGGCCGCCTCCGATGGCCGGCACCGCGCCGAAAGCATTATTGGGCGACAAAAGGGCGACTTGATCCAAGCGCCGGGGGTCAGTCAAATCGTAAAGTCGGTAGCCATCATAATAGTCGGAGACGACGGCGTAGTTGCCTTGGACCGCCATGTCCTGCACCTGGTCGGTGGACGGCGCGTGCCCCACCATCTTCATTTCAGAGGGAGTCGATACATCGACCACATGAGTTCCCGAATAGCTCCCAATACCAAATAAGTAGTCGCCCACTTTTACGAGTCGACCGACCCCGGCGGCCGTCGCGGCGAGCGCGTAAGGACCAGGTGTCTCGACTCCAGTGGAGCCCGAAGAATAGTCGGACTTCCCATTCCAAGTAAAAATACCGTAATAATACCTGGTTCCGTTGGTCAGCCCACGATCCTCAAAACCCTCATGGGTGCCGACGTAAACAACGGTCACGTTCGCGGCGGGAACCTCTCCCTCAGAATAAATCTGCCCCTGGGTCGGCGCCCAGGTCACTGGTGAAGTGGATCGAACGACCAAGTAGCCATAAGTCCCCGTCATCGCAACCGCCTCCCAGCTGATGACATTTTTTTGCAAAGCGGGAACGGCAGAAAAACCGGTCACCGTGATCGGGGGGTTGATTAAGAGGGCGACGCAATTGGCATCGGAAACACAAAGCCCTAAGCCGCAGGACAACGGGGAGAGAAGAACCAGATAGAAGAAAGGCTGAAACAGCACTTTCACTTTGAGGAATCTCAAACTTCCACCTCGGAAATTGCGTTAGATCAAACTCGACGTTTTCGCCCTATCAGCAACAGGGTCCGATCGTCATCGTACACCCCTCCGGAAAGGTCCGTGCTGACGCGGTCGATACGCGCCAGGGCGTCTTTTAGTGAATCGTTTCTGCCCGCGCTGAATTGCTTGAGTAGGCGTCTGCGTCCAAACTGCTTGCCTTTAACTGAGAATTCATAGGCACCGTCAGTGCATAAGATGGCTCGGGAACCCTCGCGGAACGGTATTTCCTGATGCCCCAAGCGCATAGGCATCATGCCGAGCGGATCCCCAGGGGTTGAAACATCTTCAGCTCGGTCTGCGTTTGCCGGCAAAATCCCAATCTCTGCGCCACCTGCATTAACTATTTGAAGAACCTCGCGCTCAGCGTCGAATTCTAATGCGGTGAAAGCCATCCACAGTTCACCGTGACCAATAATGTGAACCGCGTGTCCCAATTTTTCGACCCACTGTAGCAGAGGCAGGGACTGATCCTGTAAGGCTTGGTGCACACCGGCCAATACGCCCGTCATAATAGCAGGTCCTGGCCCGTGGCCAGTTACGTCTGCCAAGAACACTCGGAGACGGTTGGAATCCAAATGCTCGTACCAAAACCAGTCGCCACCCGCTCGATTAGCGGGTTGGTAGGAGGTCACAAGCTCGAAGGCATCGCTCTGCGACGTTCGAGCCGAGGGCAGAAGCATCTTCTGGGCCGTGCCTGACAGCTCGAGATCACGCTCCATTGCGTTCTTTTCAATCTCCATCGCTGCCGATCTTGCTGACTCAAGGCCAATTCCCATTTGGGTCGCAATCGAGCCCAGGAGATCCACATCGGACGCTGTAAACATTCCTTTAAGCAAGCTTGAATCCAGGTACACGACGCCGATTTTCTTTCCCTTCACGGTGACGGGAGCGGCGATAATGCTGCGTAAATCGTTCGCAATCATACTCTGCGTACTCTTCAAGGCCCCTTCACCTGAGCTGCCAACTACAATCGGCTTTTGCTCGATCCAAGCACGATCCACAACCGTGGTGCTATATCCCTCGAGCTTCTCAAATGTACTGCCTTGAGAGTTTCGACCCGCGTAGAACTCCAGACCCTCGCGATTGTGGGACTGCAGCAGCAAGGCCGCCCGCTCGCCACCTAGAATGGCTAGGATTTCAGTAAGTGCTGAATTGATTTGCGCTCGAGGCTCAATAGACTCAGACGCCGCAATACTCATGCGAATCAGAGCCTCTCGGCTTTTCTGTGCCAGTGCCAATGCCAGCGCTGCGGAGGCATTGCCTCGGTAGCTATTGTTTGAGTTAGAGGATGGAGAAGTTTCGGATTCATCGCCTGTGCGTAGTCCAAATTCGGCAGCAACTTGCTTAGCGCGAAATGCCCAACCGTGACGTCGGCAGAACACCAAGAGATTCTGCGCTTGTTCCATGGCCATTTTTGCGTACCCACGCTGCTGGTATTGCCGCGCTTTGGTTAGGCCGATTTTAAACATTCCGGTGTAATTGTTTACTTGATTTGAATAAAGCTCTGCTTTTTCCAGGTATCTGCTCGCAGCACCATAGCGACGATTTTGAACAGCCGCAGCCCCTTTCAATGCAAAGTAGTGCGAACGAAAAAGATCCGTTTGGCAACATTGCCGGAGTTGGCGCATGGAAGCTCTGAAAAGGGCGGCGCGCCGTCGATTCTCTTGTGGATTCTTTGCCGATCGCCAGTGCTCAAATCGCAAATGCGCCTTGGATATGTAGAAATGCCGCAATTGCATAATGGCGGTTGGAATAAATAGTTTCAGTTCATCGTGCTTCTGAATCAGGTTTTCGACAACGGGCCCCTCTTCATTTTGCTCCGCCAGCAAATGCATCAGGTTCATTAGGTGTACGCCCCAATGAAATCGATCATTGGGATGCTCATTAAAATAGGCATCCAGTTTGTCTTTGTATTGCTGCGCTTCCGAGACTCTCCCGAGACTTACTAGCGACGACATCGCGAAGGAGTAGCACCAAGTGAGGTAGTGATCCCTTTGGCGTTCGCCCGGCGACTTCAGATTTAGATGGCTAATTCCAGCTAGAGCGATGCGGAGAGTTTCTTGGGTGTGCCCGCCGTCGAGCGTCAGGGCCATCAAAGCGCCACAAACATAGACGAAATTTTCCGCGCTCATTACCTCCTTTTGGTCCACCAATAAGCGGTAGTAGCGTTCTTCGGCCTCTCTGTCCGCTCCCGTGTAGTTGACCCCGAAAGCATGATACGCCTTAATCCCAGCGACCAATTGCGGATCATTCAACTGACGAGCCATACGCAACGCGCGCGCCGTGCATACTTCCATCGCACCGCGTGTCCGAAAGATTCCCAGAAAAATAGCGATGGTCGAGTAGAGCATGGAAAGCGGCCGGGAAGGCCCTAGACGCACGCCATACGGCATCGCTTTGAATAGCGCAACCATGCCGCTGACTGGGTCGACTTCGAAAAACTTCAGAAAGGCGAGCTGCTCATGCAGCGACACGATGGCTTCGTAGCGATCTTTCTTGATCGTAGGACAGCTCGCATAGCCTATTCGGGTGCGGTACATGATTTCGGAAAGGGCCGCGCTCAGGACGGAAAGAACGAAAGACCGACGCACTGTCGGCACTTTCATATTTAATTCTCTAAACCCGCATTGGATGGCGGCAAGTCCGTCCGTAGTTTCTAGGTTTTCTACATGATTTCTCGACATCAACCCAAAAACCATAGCCCGGTAAGTCGGGTGGGTGGACTGATCAAGAGCCATTTTAAACTTCCGTGTCGCCTCGGTTTTTTTGCCGATACGGGCGCAGACCATCGCAAAATTCAAAGGATCGGCCAAGGTTTTAAGTCCGTGTCGGGATTCCACACGCTCTAAAGCCTGGTAATACTGATAGGAGTCATCCAACGCCAGACTGACAAACGATTCCGTAGCGGCGTTGGCATAGATTTGAGCCACTGTTTGCGGTGCGCTTTCATCGTGAGATTCCTTTTGGTGGCGAGCCACAGCCGACCAAGTCGCTTTTCCCGATAGCGCATCGTCCATCAGAACGTCGCGCAGCCGACGATGAAGAGTCGAGATCTCTTCACTGGGTAAGAGGGTGAGAGCGGCCTCCATGACGCGATCGTGTATGAAGCGCCAGGATCCACCTCCTGCGCGGGCTACAAAGGAGTTTTGTTCGGCAATTGCAAGCGCTTCGTCTACTTCATAGCGCGAGCGACCGACGATGTTAGTAAGGGCGACAGGAGTGAATTGATGTCCAACACAGGCGGCGGCAGCGAGGGTAAGCTTGGAAAAAGGAGATAGAGAACTCATTCGAACGCGGACCAAATCGACAATGTTGTCGGGAAGTTTAAGCGCCTCGAGGCGTGCGTGGTCGATTTCCCATTTTCCCCAGTTTGGCGCGAGAACGCCATGATGCACGATACTTCGAATACACTCTTCTACAGCAAATGGATTTCCGGATGTAATTCGGAAGGCAAATTCGATAAGTTCGTCAGGTGCTGGAAGGCCCAACAAGTGAGTGGCTAGCCTCCCCGTATCCGTTTGCGAAAGCGCCCCAATCTTTATCTCCGCGGAAAGGTAATCCGCATAAATATCTTTAAAGAGCTGGAGCTTTTCTTTTCCACTTTCGTCATCGCGGGCGGTGGCCAGGACCAGAATACGACTGCTGCGCGATCCCGCGACAACCTGAAGTAGTAGCTCGCGCGATGCCTCGTCTATCCATTGTATGTCGTCGACAAACAGCACGAGCGGCCCAACATCACTCGCAGCGTTGAAAAGCTCTGCAAAATCCTCAAAGGACACCTCTTGCTCCGCCACGGCAGCAATAGGGGCTAGCCCGCACAGGCTGAGCAACTCTGGACCGATCACCGAGCACGGGCCCAGGTTCTTAGAGAGAAACGGTGTTATAGCCGCTATGAGGTTCGCATTATCTTGGGAAACCCCGGCAAGGCTTTTCAACAACTGCCGAATGAGCTCGAGCAAAGAGCCCGAGACGCACTTACCCACAATGGCAAAAGCGCCATCTTGTTTCGCCATCTCAATAGTGTCTTTTGCTAGGCGGCTCTTACCAGCGCCGGGATCCCCTTCCAGCAGAACCACGGACCCCTGGCCGGCCAAAGTCTTCCGCCATACCGATAGAAGTTGGTCAGTTTCGACTTCACGCCCAATGAGTTTCGATTTTTTTTGGACCGCTTGGGTCCAAGCACTGAGTTTGAACGAAGGATCTTTCACCTTCTCAAGATCGACTAGTAGTTCGAGGGCACTTTGGTAACGATCGTCGGGGTCCTTCTGCAACAGACGCGCAACTATCCGCGAGAACTCAGGCGAAACACCCTTGCGTAAGCTTTCTAAAGACGGAGGCACGCTATTGATATGCTGCTGGATGATTTGCGCCACATCATCGCCGCCGAAGGGCGGTTTGCCGGCAAGACAATGAAAAAGCACGGCGCCGACAGAGTAAAGATCCGAGCGGCGATCCACCGCCCGCTGAAGGGCTCCCGATTGTTCCGGTGAAAGGTAAAGTACCGTGCCGACAGTTTGGCTCGTGACTTCTTTTGATTCAGCAACGGACAGACCAAAGTCGATCAGTTTGATTTCATTCTTAGCGTCATCCCAAAATAGGTTGTTGGGGTGAATGTCGCGGTGAACGATTCCAAGTCGGTGAACCGCAAGAAGGGCCGCAGCTAGGTTAGCTCCGATACGGACAGCTTGGGCCTCGCTTATCGGTCCTTTCTCAATGGATGCGCCGAGCAAATCGCCATGGAGCAATTCCATTATGGTATAGGGATGGCGGTTGTGGCTCCCAACGAAGAGCGCGGACACCACAAAGGGGTGGTCTACTTGCTGCAAAATGGTTGCTTCAGCTCGGAATCGATTGAGAATGTGGCCGTTATCATCTACGAACCTCGACAGCTTGAGGGCGTAGTGATTGCCTTGCCACTCCACCTCGTAAATTTTCGCGGACTCTCCTTCGTTCAACGGACGAACGACATTGAATTGACCAATAGTCTGGCCGTCGATCCGTTCGCGGGAGTTGGTAACGCTGCGCACGATTCACCGTCGGGGCTGATGAGAGAGTTGGAAATGCGTCTTACTATTTTAGCTGATTGGGAGCAGGAGTGCCATTTTCGAAGCGCGTCCAAACCGGCCGATTCTCTGTCTAGGCAGAATGCAAATCCATCATCGTGATAGAGCTGGCACCCACCCCCACTTAGCCAATCACCACAATGGTCTAAATTGCCATTATTACGAAGCAATTCGGAGGTCTCATTTGGGGACATAAATGCTCCCCTTTACTGGCTTATACTGAAAGTGTGAGGCCTTTTACCCACTCATGACTCATTTTGCGTATATGCCATCAAAGACTCTTAAAACGGTAGCGTTGTTAGTCCTTTGGGCCCTCATCCCGGGGTGCGGGATTGGCCTGTGTGTCGAAGGCTGCCTGGCACTGCAGAACTGTCCCAAGTCGGGGTTGCCCTTGGACCCAAGCGATTGGGCGGACCTGATTGCTTCACCGGGTTTGCAAAATGAGCACGTTGAGGAACTGATTTGTCGAAGCCTTGAGTTGGACTTCGCATCGGCGATGGAACTCGCCAGTGTTCGCTCAGCCCCCATGACTTCAATGACGCGACACGCTTTTTCCCAAAAGCTCAATCAAGCATTAGTGAACCCTTTAGCACAACTCATACCAGCACAGGTTCACAGCGTGTTGTGGCGACTGATGATGACGAGTGTGGCGGCGGGTACTGAGCTTGCCGAATTGGACCTATCGCAAGTCAGCTTCGTGGGCCGCAATATTTCGGGCTTCGACTTCAAAGGGACAAACATCCGCGGGTCCCAATTAAATGGAATGGACAAAGCTTCCGCCCCGCTTAAGTTGTCTGGCCTTGACCTGAGCGGTTGGGAGCCTGAACCGGATCAGAAACTCGGCCTCATGGATCTATCTGGCGCGACGAACATTCCGTGGGCCGCGCTCAATGCGAATACCCACGCCAACGGTTTTGCACACTCGAACTTTAGTAATTTGGACTTGAGTGGCTGGCTTCCAGCAGCGACTCAACGGGTTGAGGGGATCCTCTACACCGGCGCAACGAACATCCCTTGGGCGGCGCTCAATGCCAATACCCAGCCCCAGGGGTTCGGGTATTCCAACTTTACCGGTGTAAATCTAGCCGGCTGGAATCCTACAACTCAGCAGATTTCCTTCATCACCTACACTGACGCAACCAACATCCCCTGGGCCGCACTCAATTCCAATACTCATGGTGACGGGGTTGCCTATTCCGACTTTAGTCGCCTCGACTTAACCGGTTGGAATCCAGCAACGGATCGGGAGATCGATTTTATCAACTACACAGGGGCATCGAACATCCCCTGGCCTGCGCTCAATGCCAATACCCACTCCAACGGATTTTGGGGCAGTAACTTTAGCGGTGTGGATTTGAGCGGATGGAATCCGGCTACCGATCGCCAACTCATCTTAATCAACTATACCGGTGCAACGAACATTCCTTGGGCTGCGCTCAATGCTAACACTCACGCGTTCGGGTTAGTCGGGTCGAACTTTAGTGGTGTCGACATGACTGGCTGGAACCCGCCCCCTAGCCAGTGGATTGGGGCTACCACCTTTACCGGGGCAACGAATATTCCTTGGGCTGCACTCAATGCCACTACTTTTGGGTATGCGGGGATGAACTTCAGTGGAGTGGACTTAAGTGGTTGGATTCCGGTGACGACACAGCGAATTGACGGGATTACTTATTCAGGGGCGACAAACATCCCCTGGGTGTTACTCAATTCCAATACCAATGGTGGTGGTTTTTCGGGCTCTAACTTCAGCGGTGTGGACTTAAGCAACTGGAACCCGGCGACGAACCGGCCCATTAGCTCCATTAATTACACGGGCGCAACCCATATCCCGTGGGCAGCGCTGAACGCAAATACCCATGCAAATGGGTTCTCCATCTCCAACTTTTCTGGCTTGGACTTAAGCGGATGGAATCCGAGTCCGAGTCGCAACCTCAGCCAGATCACCTATACTGGGGCGTCGAACATCCCTTGGGCCGCGCTCAACGCCAATACACACGCCAATGGTTTTCAGTTTTCTAATTTCACTGGTCTGGACTTGAGTGGATGGAACCCGGGGACGACTCAGCAGATTTACCGCATTTTCTACTACGGGGCCTACAACATCCCCTGGGCCGCGCTCAACGCAAATACGCATCCTTTCGGGCTTTCGGAATCCATTTTTCTTGGAGTCGATATGAGAGGATTCAATCCGTCCGGGACCCAGCTGAGCTTCTATGGCCCAGTCACTTTTCCAGTGGGAGCAAGTTCACCGTCAGACTTTGTCGAAGCCACCGGCATCACCCCCGCTCCGGGCACCGCTTGGAAAGATGCAGACGGCAATGTCTCTTACCCCTGGGGGCCGTGATGGAGCCTGGGCGTCTACCGGCAATTTGGGAAGCTTGGTTTCTCTTAGCAATCCGCGCGCTTTCGCCCTTCACAATTGCTTAACAATTCAGAGGTACCCTTAAGGTATCCCGGCCATTTCAGGTTCCACATTTCCCTTTAAGGCGTCTGCCTTGGAGATGAAAAGCCACCCGATCTGGCCGGTAGCGGTATGTAAGCTGGAGGTACGTATGCGAAAAGCCCTACAAGCGATAGCCATCGCACTTCTACTCATCGGCCCCGGTGTGTACGCGAACCCCCAATCCCAAGAAGGGAGCGAAACGGCAGATCAGTGGGTCGAGTCCGCGCAATGGACCGAAGCCCTGGAAGGCGATGAATGCCGTGCGGAATGTGCTGAAGAGGGCATCGACCCAGATGAGTGTCAGCTAGACTGCAACACGATTATCTAGCGCTCGCCTTTAGCGATGCACGATTTCCACTCGGCCGCCTTTGATGCCGATGAGAAGCTTGCCGCACACGAGATCTTGTAGGTCTTTCCCAATAACACTGACAGCAGCTTGGGAAAGAATCTCTTTCGCCACCCATTCCTCTAGTGGCTTATTGGCCATCATCAGTAAATCTGCGGCTCGGCCCGTGCGAAGCAGGAAGCGCGGCGCAATTTTATAGCGATCAGACAAGTATGAAAGATAGGCCTTCACCAAATCCAAAGCGTTGCTGTCGACTTCTGCCACCAGGTGATTGCGCGCAGGCAGGTTCGCTTCTTCCTTCGGTGCCTTAAGGCCCGCATCAATCGCACTTAAGATAGTCTCTCCACTTCGGTCGATTTCCTTAGGCCCAATCCCTCGAAACGACCGAAGCTCCTGAACGCTCTGAGGGCGGGATTTCGCGAGCGCAATCAACACTTCGTTGTCTGCCACCCAAGGACGCGGCATGTTCGACTTGCGCGCGCGATCTTCGCGCCAGCGGACCAGTTCCCTCAATACTAGGTAGGTCGATTCGTCGAGTTGTCCGCTTTTAGCTAGACGGTGCGTGATATCGTCCGCAGGCGTATCAAAGTCGGTGGGGTCAATGTAGCTTTCCTCCATGGCCCACTCCCAACGGCCCTTCTCGACAAGCCACTGCTTCATTTGATCAGCAAGTCTCACCAGGTATTCCACATCTTGCTGGGCGTAATGCAAAAGCTCTTTGGAGAGCGGGCGTTGCAACCACTTCACGCGCGCCCTGCCCTTGTGCATTTGCACCCGCAAGACATCTCGGAGCAGCTTGGCCAAACCGATATTATCGCCGTACCCACACAGCGCTGCCCCCACTGCCGTGTCGAATACCGGGGCCGCGATACGATTGTACGACCAGTAGAAACATTCTTGATCGGCAAACGCAGCGTGCATCACTTTGAGGATGCGCGTGTCGGTCATCACATCCAGGAAGGGCTCGAGATCCTCAGTGGAGAGCGCGACCGGATCTAACAACCAGCTTTGACTATCCGTCGCCACTTGAATCAATGCGATTTTGGGAAAGAACGTGGTCTCTCGAATAAACTCCGTATCCACTCCAACAACCGGAGCTTGTGAGAGCACCTCGGCCATTTCGGAGACTCCCTCTGCGCGGGTGATGAAAGGGGTCGTCGACATTAGAAAATATACTTCTTTCTAGAAAGATTGAGCAGCAGCGCGGTTGCCACCATGAACGTGAGCATAGACGAGCCCCCGTAGCTAAAGAAAGGCAAACCGACACCTACGATAGGCAAGATCCCAATGACCATGCCGATATTGATGAACACGTGCCAGAAGATAATCGCCGTGAGTCCAAACGCAAGTAACATGCTGAACTTGTCGCGCGTACGCGCTACCGTTCTTAATGCGTAAAATAAGTAACTCCAATACAGCGCAAGTAGCACCAGCGACCCAATAAACCCTCGCTCCTCCGAGAACACCGAAAAGATAAAATCCGTGTGCTGCTCAGGAATGAAATTGAGCTGCGACTGAGTCCCTTTGAGATACCCCTTGCCCATCACCTGTCCGCTACCCACGGCAATCTTGCACTGAAGTGCGTTGTAACCGCTCCCCCTAGCGTCTCGACCTGGGTTGAGAAAAGTCTTCACCCGGTCGCGCTGGTAATCACGCAAGACGAAAGTGTACGCAAGGGGCACCGCCACAATGGCGATCATCACGACTGTTAAGATAGACCGCATCTGGACTTTAAGGAAAAACACCATGCTGGATGCCACAAGAAACAAAACGCCCGCCGTTCCCAAATCGGGCTGCAGAAGAATGAGCAAAAAGAAGGGAGCAACAAGGGCCCCAGGAACCGCTAAACGCCTCAGAGTATAGGGCGGGGGATATTTATCGTCGGCAAAATACTTCGCGAGCGTAAAAACAATCGCTAGCTTCGCAATTTCAGAAGGTTGCAGGTGAAAGAACTTTAAGTCTATCCAGCGCTGAGATCCACCGCCCACACGCCCTACGAAAAGCACCATGGTCAGCAGAACCATGCACACGGCATAAAAAGGATAAGCGAGCTTTTCTAAGATCTGACTGTCTATAAAAAACAGTGCGAGCCCCACACCGAGCCCCAGGGCAAACCAAATAACTTGAGTTTTATAGAGAGAGACACCCGCGCCCTTGGAGGCACTGTAAAGGGTTACGATCCCCAGTACGAACGTCAGCACCATCGACATGAACAAGCCGATATTAAAAGTCTTAATGACGCCTGAATCGCTCTGAAATGCCATTATTCGTCCTCTTCCACGCCAAGGTTCGGTTTTGGACGCTTTATCAAGGTGGGTGCACTTTGAGGTGCCCTCACCGTTTCTGAAGGCGCTCTGTCGGTACCTACCGTTAGGGGGCCCGCTACCGAGACAGCCAGAGGGTGGGGTCCCATGGGAGCTTCTGGTGCGTACTTCTTTTTAAAGTAGGCCTCAATGACTTCTTTCACCACGCGCGCGGCAGTCGATCCGTGGCAGGAATGCTCAGCAATCACCGCTACAGCGATTTCAGGGTTCTCGCGAGGCGCATAACCCACAAACCAACCGTGATGGCGCGCGTCCAAATCCAGCTGTTCGCAGCGCACCGACATCATATTGGCGAAACTTCGCACCTGGGCCGTGCCGGTCTTGCCAGAAATCTCTGCGATCTGACTAAAAGAACCTACGGCCGTTCCGCCCGGGCGATTGACCACCTCAAACAACCCTTGCTTCGCCATCTCCAACATTTCGGGAGCAATCTCAATTTTGCGCAAGAGTTCTGGTTTGAACTCCTTCACCACTTTTCCACCCTCACCCAGGATGCTCTTGACCACTGACGGACGAAAAAGAAAGCCGCCATTTCCAATAGCGGCAAAGGCGTTGACCAACTGCAGCGGGGTAGTTGCCACATACCCCTGGCCAATCGAAACACTCACCGTTTCCCCTGGGTGCCAGGGTTCCTTATACGTTTTCTGCTTCCATTCAGAATCGGGAATAAGACCACGCTGCTCGCCCTGCATCGAAAAACCCGTGGCAGCACCTAAACCAAACATACGTGCGTACTTAGCGATACGATCAATGCCGAGCAGATTTCCCAACTGATAGTAGAAAACATCGCAAGACTCGCGAATGGATTTTGTAAAATCGACTGTCCCGTGTCGCTTCCAGCAATTAAAGCGTCGATTTCCAAATCGCATTCCGCCCGTACAGGTCGTTGTAAAGTCTGCCGGAATGAGCCCTTCAGCAAGCCCGGCGAGCGCCATAAATAGCTTAAAGGTCGATCCGGGTGGGTAGTGATCTTGAATAAAGCGATTGCGCAGAGGCCGCTCTTTATTCGTCGAAAGCTGATGCCAGGCTTTGGAATCGATTTCGCGCGTGGAAACAATGGAGGGATCGTAGGACGGCTCATTCACCACGGCCAAAAGCTCGCCATTGCGAGGATCCATGGCGACCACCGAGCCAGTAAACTCACGCGTTTTAAGAGCGTGGATAGCCGCTTGCTCAATATCGATGTCGACTGTCAGATGGAGATCTTTGCCCGGTATCGGGTCAGTTTGCGTGACATAGCCCAAAAGCCTCGCATCGTCGGCGGCTGCGATTTTCCTGCGCCCTTTCGCATCAACCTCTACGTAGCCAATCCCGTTAACCCCTCTGAGATATTTGTCGTATTGCTTTTCCAGCCCGGATTTTCCGATAAAATCCCCTTGCTCCAAGCTAAAATCTCGAAGCTTTCGAATATCGGCTTTGTCCACTTCCCCGATATAGCCAAGCAGCTGACTTGCGAAGCTTCCCAACGGATAGCGGCGCTGCACGACGGTTTCAATATCCACGCCGGGAATATTCTCGCGATTGCTCTCAATCGCCGCAATCACGTCCTTAGAAACATCGGCTTTGAGCAGAACAGGGTGAAAAGTAGGTGTTTTGCGAACCTTGGAAATCTTCTTTTCGAGTTCCTCTGAAGTAAAACCAAGCGCTTTAGCCAAGCGCGCATCCACTTCCGGGGTGAAGGGGTAATATTGCGCGAGCAAAATCACATCGAAGGCTGCGCGATTGTCGACGATCACCCTGCCGTCACGATCGTAGATAGTGCCGCGGGCAGGAAAGAGGCGTTCCTTTTTCAAACGATTCGACTCAGAGAAACGACGTAGCTCATTGCCCTGAACGATTTGTAGGAAGAAGAGTCGGATGAGAATCAGCAGTAGGAAGCCCGCGACGATGCCGTAGAAAAGCACGACGCGATCACGGTACTGCCTGACCTCGTCCTCACGTCCGATCATGGCGTTGCTCCGTTAAAGCAGATCACAGGTGATCTCCAGCAAGCTCGATACTGGCGCGCGGTGCTTTGTGCGTCACCCGATCCATCAACTCCAACAATACGTAGGTTCCCCAACCCCCAAGGCCGTTTAACAGAATACCCCACCAGCTTAAGTTTGCTAGCGACAAGACAGGCCAACCCGGGTGAAAAAATCCAGCTACCAGAGGCAACAAGACCCGGGATAGCAGCGACAGGCACATCATCAGAAGCAAGATGGACGCAGGCGTGCTAGCGTAAACCACGTAGCTAACAACGCGGGCAATCGCAAAGATACCCAAATAGGTGGTTGTGAAAACCCCCAGTGGCGCCGAGCTGCAAAGCGAGTAGAGGTGGCTCGAAAACAGGGATAAAATGATGCCCTCCGGCAACGACCGGCGCTGTCCATAAAACACCACGAAAGGCAGCAGAATGTCCCAACGTTGCACAAAGGCCGGAGCCACAGGATAGAGCGCGGTCTTCAAAAGCAACATCCCGGTAAGTACCAGGATGAAAAAGAGCGGATTAAGACTGCTTAGGAGTCTTCTCTGGCTCGGGTGGAGGAACAACAATGAACACCTCTTCAAGGCGGTAGATGTCCACGGCGCTTTTCACGCGGACTTGTTTTATGACCCCATTGCGGTCGGGCAGCACCGAAGTGACGTAGCCCACTAAAAGGCCTTTGGGAAAGATATTGCCAAAACCAGAGGAGACGATCGTATCGTCGGGAATGACGTCGTCGAGCCTATCGACATACTTGATGTGACAGGACAGCCCACCCGATTCTCCGGAAAGCACGCCACGTACCCGACTCCTCTGAACCACCACATCGACGTTGCTCGTGGGGTCTAAAACGGTCAAAACATCGCTATAGCCACTGGCCACTCTGAGGACCCGGCCCACCAGTCCGCTAGGGCTAATCACCCCCATGCCTGGGGTGAGGCCTGATTCACTGCCCTTATCGATACGAACGCCGTAATAGTCAGCAGAGACGTCGTGGGCTATCACGTGAGCGGGAATCAACTTCTGCGGGACGTCGCCCTTGAATGCCAACCCTTGACGCAGCCGGCTATTTTCCAGGTCTACTTCTTGAAGCGCAGCCAACTTGGTTCGCAGGTAGGCCAACTCTTTCTCGAGCCCCTCGTTTTTCACTTGGGTGTTGGCAAGCATCAGATAGTGGTCGAAAAGCGTCCGACCGCCTTTGCCCAAGAAAAAGAAGTTTTTCTGCAGGCCCCCGCCCATGGCGATAAGGATGCTATCGATGCGCCCCGTCTCCCCTTTTCGGTGGCGGTAGATGTAAAGCGCGAGCACACACACGCACAGCGTTAGAAGAGCGAAGAAAGCGTATTTTTTCTGAGTCGGCACAGCTACTTGCCTTTGGTTATCCCCTATCTTATGACTAGTACTTAAACTTTGTAAAACGAACTCTCAACCATGCTCGATCAGTTCAGAAAATATCAGGACAACTTCATTTTCAGTTTTCTCATCTTGGCCATCGTCGCCGTGATGGGATTGTATGGCGTTAACCAGCTCAGCGAAGACAAACCCGGCGTGGGCGCCGCTGCCTGGGTCAATGGCGAACCCATTACCAACGATGAATACCAGCAAGTGCTAGGCGCTCAGATTCGAATGATCCGCGCCAAAGTGGGATCGCAAGCCGACGAGAAGTTCATCGCCCAATTTCAGATTCCTCAGCGCGCCCTGGACGAGTTGGTCCAGTACAAGCTTGTCGCCCAACAGGCAGACCGCAACGGCTTTCGCGTTTCGGACAAGGAACTTGCTGCCAGTATTCGAAAGGCGCCGGATTTCCAGAGGGAAGGAAAGTTCGATCCGGATCTTTACCGAGAAATCCCGAACCGCGGCTTGCTTGAAAAGCGCGTGCGGGAGGAAAAGCTCGTAGAGCGGTTTCAGACCTATTTGGCGGGTCGCCTCGACATGCCACCCGACATGCTGGCTCGCGAACATGAGTTAAAAGACACGAAAGTCAACCTCACCCTGGGCCGTGTGGATTTCAAGAGTCTCGCTGGCAAACAAAATCCTTCTTCGGGGGATGTCGATGCTTTTTTAAAAGCCACTCCCGCCGAGCCAATCAAAGCCTATTACGATTCCCACCAGAAGGACTTCAGCACCCCGGCAGCCGTGCAGCTGCGGCAGATTCGCGTGGGCCTTCCCTTCCAGGCATCGGCTGAGAAAAAGGCTTCTGCCAAGAAGAAGATTGAAGAGGTAGCGAAGCAGACAAATCCAGACAATTTTGCTGCGATGGCCGAGAAGCACTCTGACGACGAACACGCAAAGAAAGGCGGCCTAGTGGGATGGGTCAATCGAGGCACGCTCGAGCCCACCCTGGAGCAGGCTATCGACAAGCTGCAACCCGGCGAAGTCAGTCCGCCGATTGAGACGTCTTACGGGTACTACCTAGTGCAAGTAAAAGACTCTCGCCCCGAGAAAGTGAAGCCTCTGGAAGACGTCAAACGTGAAATCGCAAAGACGCTGCTCATTGAGAAGCGGACCGATGACTTCATTAAGAACAAGAAGTCGGAATGGGAAAAGAAGCTCGCCGCGGGCCAGAGCATCGAAAACGAACTTAAAGCCGCCAACGTTGAGCTGAAGAAAACGGGACCGTTTTCTCTCGGACAGGGCTACATCCCGCAAGTGGGCCAGGTGGATGAAATCACCGATGCGGTTTTTAAACTCACGAAAGCAAAACCCATCGCTCCTAAGCTTTATCCGAACGGGAACGATTTTTATTTCGTAAAATTGGAATCCGTAGAAGCGCCTCGCAAGTCTGATTTCGAAGCCAATTACGAAGCCGCAGCGGCGAGCCTAGAGCAGCAACTCCAAAACGCCTTCATGACGAAGTGGGTAGAAGACGTGAAAGAAGCTTCCGCCGTTCGTATAGACGTGAAGTTTGATGGAGCATAATCGCAAGACTCCGCACCCCGCTCTTCTCGGATAGCCCCGAAGCGATAAGTAGGCGCCGGAGGACCTTGAACAAGGATTTATTAGCGACCTATTCAGGACAGTCTGAGTTCGGAACAGACCAATCCCTTTCCTAAGGAAACGCCCGGTAACTCTCCGCGAGGAGAGTTTGTAACGAGCCAACCATGTTCGTTTTCGCACCTCGCCCTCACTTCAAGACGCGCTCAAGCGAAAACGGGCTTACCCGCCTTAGGAGTGTGCCTAGATCCCAAAAGTAGACGGGCACCTTTAGGGAAGCTCTGGACGTGCGTAGTAGGTCCGCGTGCCTTGGATGGTCATTTGACCGGTAGTGGTTTTGTAAGTGCCTTGATGCCCGCGCATGAAATAAAATTCCACTTTTCCGGTGGTAGGCATCTCAGAAAACCACTCGCGATCGATGGTCCAGACTTTGTGGCCTTTTTCGTCCGGCACATTCACTTCCATCTTACCGCACTGAACGGCGTAAACATGCTGGCTATCCTGCATGATCACATCCAGCGCCACCACGTTGTCCTCGTTCACAATAGCGGGTTCCCGCCAGTACAGTTCTAGATCCTCACCGGGATCGAGCTTCCAAGTGGGATCGCCAAAATCTTTCCCGTCTAAGCGTAAATGGTGCACATCTTCAGGCATCGACAAGATCTCAGTAAACGGATCGATTTCGGGGTTTCCTCCGACCATGATCTTATAAGCACCGGCCGGTAGAAGCTCGTCGAGGTACGTAAAGTAGTAGTTTTTTTCCGTCGGCTCGATAATCACGACATCTTTTTGCAAGGCAGGACCAAACCCGATGGGACCAAAGCCCTGGTAGACTGGCTCTGCGACAGGCTTTTTCTTTTGCTTCTCCGCTTCCTCTTTGGTCAATTTTACCAGGGTGCGCTTCTGGCAATCCGCCGCTCGAGCGCTCGCCGCGTTGGCTGCATAGGTTTGCGAAAGGAACTCTCGCTTTCCTGCGCTCGTCGCAAGCGTTGTCGCCACGGGCTGGGTCGTATTCTCGTCAGGCTTAATCCAAAACGCGGCATCGAAAGTGGCAAGGCCGCCTTGATTCGAGATCATGCGATCATCCACTGATATAAAGCCGTTGAGAATCGTCGTCTTCGGCGGTTTGGGGTCCGTCTGGTTTAATAGGCAGCCAGCAAGCAGACAGACGGTACCTAGTGTTACAAGGCGTTTCATTATATCTCCAATGAGTGAAGGACTTTCGCAAAGCCTAGTCGCGCGGGTGATACTTACGCTGCATGACTTTGAGGTTCTCAACGTTGAGATGCGTGTACATCTCGGTCGTGCTAATCGAACGATGCCCCAAAAGCTCTTGAACCGTTCTCAAATCCGCGCCGCCTTGCAGCAGTTGCGTCGCAAAACTGTGACGAATCATATGGGGCCAAATCTTTTTCTTAATGCCGGCCGTTGCAGCAGCCCGCGATAGCCATTTCCAAATCGCTTGCCGGGTGTAGGGCGTTACCCGGTCGGTAAGAAAGAACGTCGCCTGCTCTTCCAACCCGTGCTTGCCTATCCAGTCGTGTCGAACGTGTTTATACTTCAAAGCCCACGCTTGCGAGTCGCTGCTCAAGGGCACCCAGCGCTCTCGGCCGCCCTTGCCGCGAATACGAACCAACCCGCCCTTCCAGTCGATATCCTCGGCTCGAATTCCAGCGAGCTCGCTTACGCGGCACCCTGTGGCGTACCAGACTTCCAGCATCGCGCGGTCTCGAACACCCGAAGCCGTCGCGCCGTTCACCGACTCAACGAGCTTAAAGGACTCTTCGACCGAGAGGTGCTTCGGAAGACGCCGCGTCTTTACTACTACGGTCAAAAGCTCCGCGGGATTGGCTTTGAGTTGGCCTTCTCGCATCAGAAACTGGAAAAACTGTTTGAGAGCGGATACTTTTCGCGCAATCGAACGAGAGGTCACTTCTCGGCTGCGCAAATGAGAAAGAAAGTCTCGCAAGTTTTCCAGAGTCAGCGTTTCGAGTGAGATCTTTTTGGCTTTGGCGAAGATGATGAATTGCTCCAAGTCGCGTTCATACGCCACTCGAGTATTTAGACTTAAACCTTTTTCGGCGGTAACGTACTGCAGGAACTCCGACACTTCCGATTGCACAGCCAGGGCCTCTAAGGTGTTTCTTCGCCAATTTCATCAAAGTAGGAGCGAAGCTTTCGGCGCAGCCACAGAATCGCTTGCGTATGCAATTGCGACACGCGGCTTTCGGTCACTTCAAGTACATCTCCAATTTCTTTGAGATTCAAGTCTTCATAGTAATAAAGACTCAAAACAAGCCTTTGCTTTTCCGGTAGGCTCTCGATCGCTTTAGTGACGACTTCTTTCAAACCTTTGAGGTTGAGTTGGGCGAGTGGACTCGGAATCTTGCAGCTTTCCAAAAGACTGAGGATGCTTTTGCGATCACTGCTATTGAAACTGCCCGCCTCGTCGAGACTCAGGATAGAGACTGACTTTACCTGGTTAAGAAGGTCGTAATACTCTTCCTTGGAAATCTTGAGCTCATCTGTCAGCTCATCTTCCGTCGGTAAACGGCGCAGTCGCTGCTCCAAGCGAACATGCGCGCGTTCCAATTGTTTGGCTTTTTCACGAACCGATCGCGGAACCCAGTCCTGAGCGCGCAATTCATCGAGAATGGCGCCCCGAATCCGGAATTCCGCATAAGTCTTAAATTTGTTGTCGCGTGATGGATCGTATTTATCAATCGCATCCATCAACCCGATGACACCGCTCGAAACCAGGTCGTCGAATTCAATATTCGACGGCAGACGCACAGCGATCTTCTGAGCAATGAATTTAATGAGAGGAGCATACTCCTTGATAAGCTTTTCCTTCGTGCGCTTATCAATTTTTTTCTGCCCTTCTTTGTACTTGCGAATCGGCGTCGTCATGTCTTCCCCAGAGTTATGGGTGAATTAGGCCCGTGTCGTGAGCGAAAAAACGTAGTCCAGATGAAACATCGAGGGGCATCTTCACCAGTTCCTCACACAGGCGACGCAGTCGTCGACTGACCTCGTGGCTCGCATAGCGTTCCACAAAAGGCTGCTGGTATCGGATTGCTTCTGCCATCTTCGGTTCTCTAGGAATAATATCCAGAAGCGCGACTCGTACACCGAGATTATTCTCGGTGACCTCCCGGAACCGCTCGATCACACGTTCTGTCTCTGTTTGCGACTCACTCATCGTAACAAGTAAGCCAAAACGTCGGACTCCAAAACGCTTCGAAAGCACTTTCATTATAGCATAGGCATCGGTGTAACTCGTAGGTTCACCCGTCGTCACAATCACGTGTTGATGCGATGCAGCAGCAAATTGGAGAACACCCCAGTGAATTCCCGAGGAATGATCGAGCAAGATCAAGTCGTGCATGCCTGCAAGACTTTCAAGCTGGTAGAAAAGGCTGTTACGCGTTGCTTCATCCAACTCTTCAAAACCGATTCTGCCCGACGGTGCCGCAATGAGTCCAAGGTTGGGGCGCACTCTTTCGATGGAATCCACTAAGCTGACTTCGCCCTTAAGGACCCTATCAATGGTCGCAGCCGGTTTTACTCCCAACATGATGCTGAGTTTCCCCAAGGCCCAGTCACCGTCGATCATCAGGGTTTTCTTTCCCTGCGCGGCAAAGAGTATCCCGCAGTTCGTGACGATACTGGTCTTTCCCACTCCACCCTTGCCACTGGAAAACGAAATTACCTTGGACATATTCTTCTCCCTCAAATCGTAGATGAAAGTGAGCGCTCTTTAGACGCACTCTCGATGATTTCTTGCTGCTGTTGCTCACCCCGTGCTTTGGCGACGAGATAACGAGCCAGAGAAACTGGTTCAAAGAATCGAAAGGGCGCCGAAAACGTGTGCGTGGTACTGACCCCCAAAAGTGGCAGATGCGAATGCTTCAAAACATCGTGCACCACTCCTGCTTCCACCGCGGCATCGAGCTTGGTAAACACCAATGCGACCGGCGCCAAACCTTGAAAGCGGTCTATTGTCTTGAGCAAAACGTTCAACCGGCTGGTGGCGTCTAAAACGATCACCGTGCTTGCATCTCGGCATTGCCGCTCGACTTCTTTGTAGAGCGTTTTTTGCTCGCCTGAAACAGAAGGCGTATCTAGCAAGTGGATGGTTTGACCGCGCTTCTCACTCGGAGCATCCGCTGTAAAAGTTATTCCGATCAGTTTTGAGTACGCGGCAAGTTCATGCATGCCGACGATCTTGCGCCGGTCACAGCTTGCTAGTTGCACAGGGTGATTCATACCCTTTAAAGTAAGCGCGAGTTTTACAAGTGCTGTGGTTTTTCCCGAACCGCTGCTACCAACAAATGCCCAAGCACGTCGGGTTTGAAATACTTCCGCGTTGAGGGTCTTAATGTTAGCGGAAAGAAATTTAGCAACGATCTTCTCCAGGAAACCGATGTCGAGCCGATCTTTGCGGGGGTAATCAAAAACGATCTGGCGCGCCATGTCGCGCGCTAGCTCCGCAGACACACCCACTTCCAGGATGAGACTTTCAATATCGTGGGCGCTTTGGGTTGCAGCAGTGGTGGCAGCATTCGAAGGACCTGCGGTGATAGGCCGTTTGGTCTTTGCAGGTTCGCTGTTCTGCGAATGAGCCGATCCGATACCCACACCAGGCTTACGTCTACGGTGCGGAAAGACTTGCTCAAGCGCGTTGTCGTCCCATTTCTTTTCCTGAACCTCTTCAAAAGCGGCTGTCACCTCAACAGTAGGTTTTTGAAACCAGCTGCTCCGCTTCTCTTCGGAGGAGAGAATGAGCGCGTCAGGTCCCAACTCAGCCTTCACCCGAGTCAGAGCTTCTTCAAAGGTGGCTGCCGCAAATTTTCGGATATTCATCTACCCTCCCCTCACTTTTCAATGCAATTGGAAGCTGCCTTAGGCAGCCGCCGCCACTGTTCCCACTAAGCGCACTTTGGCAAAACTTGCGATTTCGTTAGCAGAGACGATGATGAGATTTGGAACGTAACGCTCTATTTGCTTCTTGAGTAAGGCGCGTATCAGCGGATGGCACAAAAGCACGGGCGTTCCCGAATTAAAAACCGTGCGCTCTATCGCTGCCTGCACCCCTTTTACTAGCTTCTCGTAGAGCCCTGGCTCCATCTGCAAGCTCGGACCACTATCGTTGCGCTGGTAGGACCGTAGCAATTGGTCTTCCAGTGCCGACTCCATCGTGAGCACTTCCATCTCGTTGCCACTGCCTGCGAAGCGCTGGGTAATCGTGCGAGCCAAAGCGATCCGCACATGCTCGGTCAACACATCAGGATCCTTAGCTTGCGGCGCTTGGTTAGCGAGCGTTTCCAGAATGGTGAGCAAATCACGTATCGGCACGCCCTCGCGCAGCAGGTTCTGGCAAACCTTCAATACCACACCGAGACTCAAGTGTTTATTGAGCTCCTCGATGACTTTTGGATGATTGCGCTCAATCTGATCCACAAGGCCGTGTAGTGACTGGCGACCAATGAGTTCATGCGAGTGCTTTTGAACGGTTTCCGAAAGGTGCGTCGCAATAACCGTCGAGTTGTCGACTACGGTGTAACCTGCAATCTGTGCCTTCTCGCGCTGCTTCTCAGCAATCCACAACGAGGGAAGTCCGAACACCGGCTCCTTACAAGCAATACCGGGAATCTCTGTGCCGACGTTGCCAGGATCCATCGCCAGCAAATACCCCGCCATCAGCTCTCCGCTCGCCACCGGGTTTCCCTTGATCAAAATGGCATAAGCGGAAGGCTGCAACTCAAGGTTGTCTTTGATGCGAACCTTGGGCACGACTATCCCCAATTGACGCGCAAACTCTTTGCGCAATTGGAAGATGCGCTCCACGAGATCGCCCTTGGTTTCGCCCTCAACTAATCCCACCAAGCCATAGCCGAGTTGGAGTTCGAGGGTATCCACTTCAGGAGGCGCCGTTGTGTCATTCGCAGCCGCTTCTGTGTCTTTGCGAACCTTCTCCGTTTTCTCGACTTCTTCGGCTTTCTTTTGCTGTGACGCCGCGAAGGCAATGCCGCCCAAGATAGTAGCGAGCGTCAAAAAGGGCATTGCGGGAATACCGGGGAGAATTCCCAGTGCCACCAGAATAATCGCAGTAAAGCCCATGGCGCGCGGCTGAAACAGGATCTGCTTTGTGACTTCCTTGGAAAGTTCGCTACCACTTGCCGCACGAGTGACAATAATACCGGCGGCAGTGGATACGATAAGAGAAGGAATCTGCGTGACCAAGCCATCGCCAATGGTCATCAAAGTATAGACCTCGGCGGCAGTGCTCAGATCCAACCCCTTCTGAAGGACCCCAATTGCCAAACCACCGATGATATTCACTACTGTAATCAGAATGCCCGCTATCGCATCACCGCGTACGAATTTGCTGGCACCATCCATAGCCCCGTAAAAATCCGCTTCCTCTTCCACCTTCTTACGGCGCGTTTTCGCTTCCTCTCGGTCAATAACCCCAGCACTGAGGTCCGCATCAATACTCATCTGCTTACCTGGAATAGCATCCAAGACAAAGCGAGCGGCCACTTCAGCGACACGTCCCGAACCCTTGGTGATAACGATGAAGTTGATGATGATAAGCAAGAGAAAGACGACGACGCCCACAATGTAGCTTCCGCCGACGACAAAATTACCGAAGGTTTCGATAACGTGTCCCGCGGCCCCTGAGCCCTCATGCCCATTGAGCAGCACCAAACGCGTACTTGCGACGTTGAGCGATAAGCGGAACAAGGTGGCAAATAGCAATACGGTCGGAAAAACAGAGAAATCGAGCGGGCGTTGGGAGTAAATGGAAACGAGCAAGATGGCGATGCTGAGCGTGAGACTGCCCACCAACAGCAAATCCAGCAACCACGGGGGCATGGGGAGAATCATCACAATGAGCGTTCCCAGCAGCGCTAGCGCCAGGAAGATATCACTGTTTTGAAGCAGGCGTTGCAAAGCGAACGGTTTTGCCTGTTCCGCCATCGAGCGTTCTCCTTAAGAGTTAAGCGTTAGCACCAGCTCTATCGCTCATCGCCTCAGCCGACTTACCCTTAACGCGGTAAACGTAGCTAAGAACTTGTGCGACGGCGCCGTAAAGATCCTGTGTAATCTGCTTTCCAATGGGAATCTGAGCATATAAGGCGCGAGCAAGTGGCTTATTCTCGACGATAGGAACGCCCGAGCTCTTTGCTAGTTCCCGAATCTTCAGAGCAAGAAAATCGACCCCTTTCGCAACCACTCTAGGGGCGCGCATCTCATTGTGATCATACTTAAGAGCCACGGCAAAGTGGGTCGGATTGGTAACCACCACATCGGCCTTGGGAACCGCTTCCATCATGCGGCGGCGAAGAATACGGCGTTGGATATTGCGGATCCGAGCCTTAATCATCGGATCCCCTTCCCGCATCTTGTATTCTTCTTTCACTTCGCGCTTGCTCATGCGCATCTGCTTTTCCACACGGAAGCGCTGGTACAGATAGTCCATCGCCGCGAAGCATCCCAATGCGGCAGCAACCGTGAAAAAAAGCCGGGCTAAGTCCTTAAGCAAAAGCACTGTCAGTTCAGGAACCGACTTTTGGAAATAGTTTCCGACCGACAGCGCTCGCTCTTTCAAAAATAGCCATGCCACAAAGAAGACGACCGCCATCTTGATGAGTGATTTGGCTGCTTCGGCCGCAGAATTCATGGAGAAGAGGCGCCCAAACCCCTGTACTGGATTGATTCGGTTCCAATTGGGCGAGAGGGTCTCAGAGGAGACGAAGAAGCCCACTTGCGCCACGCTGGCCACCAAGGCGGCAACCATCACCACTGCAAACATCGGCCCGACCATGACAAACCAGGAGGTCAGTCCCTTTATCAACCACTCGTGCACCAGCTTGGGTGTAAAAGGCTCAATGGGCCCAAATTGAAAAACGGATCGCGAGTAGCTTCCAAACTCCGCAAGAATATTGGCAGAAGCCAAGTACAGCCCGAAACCGCTTGCGATGAAGATAATAACCGACAGGACTTCGCGGCTTTGCGCCACGATGCCCTGCTTACGGAATTCCTCACGCCGAAACGCCGTAGCGGTTTCGGTGCGATCTTCCATAGAATCTTCGTTCTGGTCGGCCATTCACCCTCTACAAGACGCGAATCAGCGTCATCAACTCTCCGGAAACCTCACCCAACACACCCTCCACGGAATCGAGCATCTCTGGCGCTACGAGATACATGGCGCACAGTCCCAGCGTGATGGTGATCGGAAAACTAAACAGCAAAATATTCATCTGAGGCATGATGCGGGCAAGCATCCCAATCACCACGTTGCAGGACAAAACGATGAGCGTTACGGGTGCAGCCAATTGCACGGCGAGTGAGAACAGCTTGGCGGTAAGCCCCAGGAAGAACTTCAACAGAAGTGGATTGGACATCGAAACAGAATCCAGGGATTGGGTTGCTTTAAAGCTTTCGGCAAACACCAGTAGGACGTGATGGTGTAGGTCACTGATGAAAAAGACCATGAGAGCCATCCAGGTTTGCAACGGAACGAGCACGGAGACTTGAGCGGAGGAATCCGGGTCGAGCATACTCGCGGTTCCCAGTCCCATTTGATACCCAATGAACTGCGCACCCAAAGTGATCGCTTCGAACGTCACGTAAGCCACAAATCCCATGAGAAAGCCCACGGTGGTCTCTCGAATCACAGCCCCTGCAAAACCTGCAATAGAACCCGTGTTCAAAGACACATAGGGGCTCACAACGGGGTAAAGCACCAACGAGGTGGTAAGCGCTAGCAGCAGCTTCACTGGAAGTGGAATCGCTTGATGCGAATACCCTGGCACAAGCAGAAAGAGCCCAAGCAGGCGAAAGAAGACCAGCAATATGGTGAGGTACGCCATATCACTTGTGGGATAAAGAGCACTCATCGAATGATTCCTGGGATCCCGTCGTAGACCTGCGTTGTGAAGTCGATAATTAAGTCCAGCATCCACGGCGCGAAGATCACAAACGCGATCAGCATCGCCAGAAGCTTCGGAACGACCGCCAGCGTGGTTTCCGTGATCTGCGTCACTGCCTGAAAGACGTTCGTCATCACCCCGACGACCAATCCAAAGCCAAGCAGTGGTGCAGATAGAAGCACAAGAGTTTTTATGGACTGACGGGCCAGATCCAATACGTGTTCGTTTGTCATAGTGTCCCTTGGGGAAGATCAACCAAAGCTTTTGACGAGCGATCCCACAATGAGTTGCCACCCATCGACCAGCACAAAAAGAATGAGTTTAAACGGCAATGAGATAACCACGGGAGGCAACATCATCATCCCCATTGCCATCAGGACGGATGCTACGACCATGTCAATAATCAGAAACGGCAGGTAGATCATGAACCCGATTTGAAAAGCAGTTTTCAGTTCGGAAATCATAAAGGCGGGGATGAGAAGGTAGGTGGGAACGTCAGCACGCTTTTGAGGAGAGTCCAAATGCGCAAGCTTTACAAAAAGCCCCAGATCTTTATCTCGGGTTTGCTTGAACATAAAACTGCGCGCCTTGGCTTCTACATAAGATAGCGCGTCCCGCTGACTCATCTTATTGTCCAAGTAAGGGGCAAGCGCCTCCTTGTGGATTCCGCCCCATACGGGGGCCATGATGAAAGCCGTGAGGAACAAAGATAGACCGACAATCAACTGGTTCGGCGGCAAGACTTGCGTACCGATGGCCTGCCGTAGAAAAGAAAGCACAATCACAATGCGTACGAAAGACGTCATCATGATCAGCAGGCTCGGCGCCAGTGCCACCACCGTAAGCAGCGCGATAATCTTAAGGACCACGGCTGTTTGCTCAGGCGTGTTCATCGCACCGGCATTACCCAGGTTTAGCTGAAGACCCGGCAAGGCAGAGGAGGAAGCCGCATAAGCTTGGTTCGCGAGGTGGCTCATCATGTTCGAAACTGCCATCATGCTTCTAACCCCAAGGTTCGGCGGCCCTTCGCCACTTCAACAGCTACGGCTTCTTTGAAACTCGAAGTTTCAAGCTCGTTTTCTGTTTCGTACTGCTCGGCAAGCTTTGGTAATGCTGATAGCAAAGTGACTTGTTGCGCCGTTACTCCCACCAAAACAAATTCAGAGCCAATCTTCAGAACGGCAACATTGGCTTTTCCGCCACCGATGGGCGTTTGCGCGATGGTCTCAATTAAGTGCTTTCGCGTGCCGACCCAACCGCCCTTTTTCTTGGCAAACTTGACGAAGTACCAACTCGCCACGCCTGCGGCTGCGAAAAAACCCAGAGCCAGCACCCAGCGAATCCAACCCCAGCCAGAACCCGCATTGGTCGGAGCAGCCTGCGGGGCTTCAATGGCTGCTTGTTCTTCCTTAAGCAACGCAAGCGTTGCCTCGCCGCCCTCGGCGACATTGACCACCAAGCCAATACCCGTGTCGGTCTTTTGAAGCTTCACTCGGTCCCGAAGTTTCGAAGAGGGGCCGTTCACCGTGACAATCGCGCGAGCCGCACCGGTTTCTTGAGTGAGCTCAATGCGTTGAATCAGCGCATGGGGGGAAGTGATTTCCGAGTTCTTTGCTAGCTCCGGCGACAGTGTCCAGCCTGAGAACACGAGTTCCACTTGGTTGTCATTGACGATAAGGCGGGGTGTGGATCCCGTCGGCGCTTGGGCGATGAAACCCAATTCCGCGCTTGTCTCACCCGAAACTTGGATGGCCTGCATCTGCGCCCCCAATGCGGATAGCCCGCATAGAGAAAGAGAGAAACAGATGAGAGCTTGCGCTGTTTGGATTCTTTTCATTCGCCCAACTCCCGAATGCGCTGTGCATGGCTCACGATATCGATCAAGCGGATGCCGAATTTCTCGTTGATGACGATCACTTCGCCTTTGGCAACGACGCGATCGTTGACGAGAATCTCAAGGGGTTCTCCAGCAAGCTTATTGAGCTCAAGGACGGAACCTTTGTGAAGCTTGAGCAGGTCTTGAACAAGGATCTTGGTCCGACCTAGCTCGACACTCACTCGAAGAGGGATATCCAGGATGAAATCTACACTGCCCGGCTCCGGAGGAGTCGCGACATGGAGTTTCAAGTTCGAGGTCTGATCGACCTGCTGAATCTCATCCACTTTCAGGTCCTTAGTACTTGCATCATTGTCGACCGGTTTCGCGCCTTCCATGCTTAGCCCCCTTTATCCTTTTCATCACTATCTACGAGACGCACTGCAATGTTGCCTCGGTAGTTGCCCATCAAACCGTGTAGCTTCGGAATCTGCTCAATCAATATTTTTACTGGTGACGAGCTGTCCTGCCCCAAAGCAAGAACATCATCTTTCTTGAACGCCTTAATCTCTTTTAGCGACTTTTCCGCGCTACCCAACTCCACACGCACATCGAGTTCCGTTTGAGCAATTTCCCGCAACCAGTGTTCACGCCACTGGGAGATATTGCGATCGAACTCAGTCGTAACGTTCACGCTCAAATGGTGCTGAATGGAATCCAACGCGCGCAATTGAATCAGCAAAGTGAACGGACCAGAAAGGTTTTCGAACTCGACCTCAAAGGTAACCACTGCGACCAGATCCGAAGCATGGATGCTACCGATAAAGGCAGGATTCGACTCCATGCGCGAGTACTCGACCTCGAGCCCGTAGTTCAAGCGCCAAGCTTCGCGTAAGTCGGTCACTGCCATATGACAGATCTTGCGGATCATGTTGTTTTCTATCGTCGTAAACTCTTCGCGTGTTCCCAGCTTTGCGAAAGGGCGCTCTATGCCACCATAGTACGCATCGACTAAAGCGTAGAGCAGCTTGGAGGTGACCATCATGACCATATGCCCCTGAAGCTTGGGCATCACGAGCACGTTCAGGGAGGTGGGGAGAACGACATTCGAGAGGTAGTCACCAAATTTGAGGTAGTCGGTATTGGCGACAGAGATAGTCACGTTCTTCTTAAAATAGTTGCTTAACGTCACACGCAGAAGCCGTGCAAAGCGATCATGGATCCCGTTCAAACCTACTAGCTTGCCATGGTAGATCTTTTCCTGGCTGGTGAGGTCATAGGCAATCCAATCGTCCTTCTTCTCAGGGGAAGAACTCGGTGACGCAGTCGCGGTGTCGACGTTGCCGGACGACACGGCAAACAACAGCGCATCAATTTCCGATTGGGATAAGACCTCGGACATCGTGACTCCTTGGAACGCGGCAAAAGCACGCCTTCGCGCTTAGCGCTTAGTTGAAATGGAACTGGGTAAAGTAGACTTCTTTGATCTGGCCTGACTTAAGTAAATTGTTCATGGCGCGCAGGATATCGACGCGCAGCTTCTTCATGCCGTTCGGATCCCGCAGCTCGGCATAGTTGCGACTCGTCAACAAAACGATCACAGCGTCGCGCAAAGCGGGTCTTTTCAGCGCAATCTCATCTTCCAACGCCGGCGTTTCCAATTCCAATTCCATCTTCATTTGAAGGAAACGAGGCCCGCGATCACTGGTGATGTTGACCAAAAAAGGCTCGAGCGGGTACATGACACCGAGATCTTGAGGAATGAACTCTTTTCCTAAGGGAGATTGGGGCTTTTTCTCCTCGCTCATCTTGGCTTCGAGTTCCTTCGCTTTGCTCTCAAAAGCAGCCACCTTCCCTGACAACTGCATGAGCAGATACCCCATGCCGCCGGCCGCCACCGTGTTTAGGACGACAATGAGAAAAACCAACATTCCGAGCTTGTCGCCCCCTTTGGGAGCAGCACTTGCCGCTTTCGCTGCTGCGTCTTGCGGCTTCATCTCGATTGCTTCGCTTGCCATGAAGGCCTCCAGAGGAAAAAAAACGGAAGAAGACAGGAGAAACGGCTGCAAGGTCAGTGCCATGGAGTGCGTTCAATCCCTGCGTGCGTCGCTGTGCAGCAATGTCAGAAAGCACGCGGCGGCCGTCAAGAACTTGGCGACACTTCGACAAGACGCCCCACGTCAGCTAGGCTGCAGACATGCAATCTTGGGAAATCAACTTCGATGGACTCGTGGGCCCTACCCACAACTACTCCGGACTTTCCGCCGGAAATTTGGCGTCTATGAAGCACGGAAAGCAACATTCGAACCCTCGGGAAGCAGCGCTTCAGGGACTTAAGAAAATGGCGCTGCTACATAGCCTGGGACTTCGCCAGGCGGTATTGCCCCCTCAGGAACGCCCCAGCATTCCCCATCTAAAACGGCTTGGTTTCTCAGGAAGCGATGCGGAGATTCTAAAAAAGGCGCACCAGCTAGCCCCGCTGCTACTCAATCAATGTAGCTCGGCAAGCTGCATGTGGGTCGCCAATAGCGGAACCACCGCACCCAGTACCGATTCTGTCGACGGCAAAGTGCACTTCACAACCGCAAACTTAGTATGTAAGGCCCACCGAAGTATTGAAGCCGATAGCACGGCGGCAGCGTTTAGAAGTATTTTCAAAGGCCCTTTGTTTACCCATCACAGCGCGCTGCCGGCCAATGACGACTGGGGCGATGAGGGCGCGGCGAACCACACGCGGCTTGCACCGACACACGGCGCTCCGGGGCTCCATCTCTTTGTCTATGGACGAACGGTGGCAAATCCCAAAGCAAAGGCACCGAAGCGCTTTCCAGCACGACAAACCCTGGAGGCCTCTCAGGCGGTCGCGCGCCTGCATGGGTTGACGGATTCTCAAACGGTTTTTGCTCAGCAAAATCCCCAAGCCATCGATGCAGGTGTCTTCCACAATGATGTCATTTCGGTCGGCAATGAGAACGTCTTCTTCTTTCACTCTGAATGCTTCTTAAATGAAAAAGCGGTTCTGAGCGAAATTCAAACCAAGTGGAAAGCGCTCGGTGACAAACCACTCACCCTGATTCGAGTCTCCAACAAGGACGTCCCCCTGAAAGACGCCGTGAAGTCCTACTTGTTCAACACGCAGCTGGTTTCTGTGCCCGCAGGAGGCATGGCGCTCATCGCACCCCAGGAATGCGAAACGACCCCCTCAGTGAGGCGGTACTTGAAAAAACTCATCCAGTCAGGTGGACCGATCCGCAAGGTGCATTATCCAGAACTGCGTCAGAGCATGCAAAATGGCGGGGGCCCCGCGTGCCTGCGCTTTCGGGTCGTACTCAACGAAACGGAGCTCGCCCAAACCGCCCCAGGGGTTTTTATCGGAGATAAGAAGCTGGCCGTTTTGGAAATGTGGGTCGCAAAACACTACCGCGATCGCCTTGCGGCGACCGACCTTGCCGATCCGAAATTGCTTGTGGAAAGCCGGACGGCCCTAGACGAACTCACTCAGATTTTGGGCTTGGGTTCTCTTTACCCGTTCCAACGGAGCTGACGCAAAAACCCCAGATACCGGCAAGGCATCTGGGGCTAACAAAGCTATCAAACACCGAAGGACTTAATCCGCTTTCGGTAAGTTCTCGCCAAAGCCCTCGAATACTTTCGCGAGTACTTTGTGGGTTTCAGGTGCCGCGGGAAAGGGATACTTCTGATCCATGGAAGCGTCGCCGTCCCCCTTGATCGCCTTCACCAGCTGAACCACTCCCAGCTCTTGTAATCTGTTGTATTGCTGGGTGTTCGTGAGCGACTTCGTCACTGAGCCTGTCCAAGCTGCATTGTTTTCCTTTAAGTCGTAGACGACGATGGCCGCCGTGACGTTGCGTTCGCTTTTCGCAATGACCTTGCCGCTCCCCTCGATGGGACGACCTTTTTTATCCGTCTGCTGGGTTTCACTGCGATCGTTAAGCACATCGTCGTTCTCTAAACGCGCAAAGGCCACGTAACGTGTCCGAGGCAATTTCTCTCTGAGTAAACCAAGGGATTGGTCAGACAGCGAACCGGTGGTGCGGTACTCTTCCATCAGGCGAGCATAGTTTGCGCCCGTGCCGTTGATGACCGTACCCACGGGTTCCACGTTGAACTCTTTACGCTCTTCCAAGATAGAATTGCGCAAAAGCGTTGCGTAAGAACTCCGTTTGCCTTCGTCAAGATTTGCCGTTGCGGACGTGACTCCGCCGATAGCCATCTTGCCGCCCACCACGGCCGGGAAAGTAAAAGTGTCACTTTGTTTCAAGCCCGCCACTTTCGTGGCGCACCCTGTGAGAGCCAAACCGATAACCGCCAAAACCATGTGTTTCATAAGTTCTCCTGTGCAGGAGATTCTAATCACGAGATGACGAGCGCGACAGCAGTTTTCTTGGTCGACTTTAGTAGCCTTGGTAGTACTGCCAGAAAATTTGCGGATTCATCTGCTGAGGAAACTGCGTCTGGGGCGTCATCCAGCCGTAGTAACTCACGTCGAGGTAGTAATAGATCTGAGTCATTGGTTGCGACGTATAGCGGCTCGGGAAGTACTCAAACCAAAAGACGTTGAAGTTGTAGGGGGAGATGCCGCTTTGATGGCAGTGATTGTTCCACTGATTCCACATCTGTGGCCACTGCTGGCCATAAGTGGGGTGATTGCGCATGTAGTAGTCCACGGGCAAAAAGGGCGTGTAACCCTGCGGATAGCCCTGGGGCATTTGCGGGTAGAACCCTCCCGTCGGATAACCATTGCCAGGCGGGTAGCCATTTCCAGACGGATAACCGCCGTAACCAGGCTGCTGATACGGAGCCTGATAAATCGGTTGCCCGGGAGTGGGGAAAACGGCTTCGTTTTTCCCACAGGCTGACAGCACAAGAACGGCTGTCACTGCGATGATGGTTGCTCGAAACATCCAAACCTCTTCGACCGGGCACACGCCGAGCCGCTTCACCCACTTGAAGAATGCAACACCATGCCAAACGTGCCGCAGCATTATTCTCGTTGAATACACCCCTAAGCCAAACGCCCGTTTCCCAGACAGTGGTGACAACTCTCGGCTGGCCTCGCCTTAACGAAAAACAAATGTGCTTTTAGAGGAAGAATCCTTTTCACTCCGCAAAAACGATCTATGTTCTCAAATCATGTACCGGCTCCTTTCTGGACTTTTCTGCCTCTTGTTTGCGACACCGCTTCTCGCTTTAGACCCCGTCGTTAGGGCGTTTCTCGACTCCGCGTCGCGCAATCAAGCGGCTGCTAATTCCGGCTGGCGCGTCGGTCTCAATGGGATTCAGCGAAACTGTGTCGTGCTCGAATGGTTTGTCGACTCGGATCAAGCACGCCCTCTACTTTTTGTCGACGGAGAGGGAAAAGTGGAAGTGCAACGCTCAGTGAGGGCATCGGAAGTGGTTAGCCGTTCCATTACCCTCTCCAATGCGGCCGAGTTTCGATTCAAGCCTTTTGCTTCCGCCGAGCGAGAAGACGAAACTCCTAGCGTCGTGGTGCTTCGGCCGGGGCCCCAGGGAGCTGAAGCAGTCAGCGGAGTTTTGGAATGGGGTGCCGACCACCCCTCTTTGCTGACCTACTTTCAGGGAGCCGTGGCCATTCAACAGACTTTGGCCTCACAAGAGCTGGAGAATGCCTTGGGAATTTGGAGGGCCCACCGCGAATTACGTCCCCTGTCTATCAGGGGCTCTAAGCCCACGGCCGCTATTCACTTGGAAACGCTCATTGTCGACTTGAGGGCAAAGGATCCCCGCTACTTTTTCCTGTATCGGGATCAAGGCACACCGCACTCGCAAGCGGCTCTGCGAGTGGTCGACTCGCAAGCCATTCAAAGCACCCCCCCTTCAAAAGGCGCACTACCGGAACGCTTAGCGCCGGCTTGGCGGGCGAGTGCGGTGTCCCAATTGACCGCGGCGTTTTTGGAAGTCCATTCTCAGGGCATTCAAGACCGCTCCCGGGCTCTTCAGAAGTTTTCCCAGTTTCTCGCAAGCCATCCGGTGGTGGCGACCGTTCATCCTAGTTACATCGAAATGCTCCTCGTTGCAGAACGCCTGTCATCCAATCACGATGCAGCGATACCCCTGCCCCCTTTCACGCCTTCAGAGTTCACCGACTTGCGTACACTCAACGCAGAACAGATCCGAAACCCTCGACGCGCTCTGTTTCTAGTACAGCCTCAGCTCACTTCGGATTTTCGATTTCAGACAAGTGCCCGGAGAACGACTTCCCGAGAAATCGTGGATCTGGAGCTTTCGCCTGCTGACTTAAAGGTCCTGCTGGAAGTCGTCGCTCAGTCGCCTACCGGGAGAGAACTGTTGAAGCGCATTCTGCCGTTGATGCGAAGCCAATCTCTATCGGTTGATTTTTTACCCAGCAGTTCGGAAGGGGTTTTCTTTAGCGATGCAGAAAAAACCTGGATAAAAATGCGAGCAGGAGATTCGCTGGGGACCCTGACCGGCCGACTGCTTTTCCAGCTTACTTTGTTTGCCAGCCGACCGCGGTTCGACCTACCGACCCATCGTTTTGCTCTGCCCACGCTGAGGGAGAGCTACCGCCTCACTGCTCGCATTCTGAGAGAACTCATCCAACGGGGGCCTGCGCTCGAACCGTTCGTCGCGCAGTACCTTAGAGTTCCCCGCGACAGTGAACTCATCAACCAATGGGGGCTTGAACCCAGTGGAGTAGAAAGTGAACGGCAAGGACATGAAACCTGGCTGCAACGCTGTAGTGAGCGGTTACTCGGATTTGAGAACCAGACTACCGGATAACCCAGTCTCGCAGAGCGATGTCTCTCGGAGCTCGCTTGCCGAAACGCTTTTTCAACTCATCCAGAATCGCTTTTTTTATCTTGGAGAAGCCCTCGGCAGAGGAAAATTCTTCGACGGTAAAAGAAACAGTGGACTCGTAGACGGCATCGCGCACCACAGCGCGGTTGAGCTCCATCCAGCGTTTTGAATCGGGATTGGGACAATCTAGAACCAGGTTGAACTCTGCAAAAGCAGCCAAGGTCTGATTTCGATTCGCGAGCGAGATGGTCATTCCCTGGATTTCATACGACTGCGAAAAAGGCGGACCTTCGTGCTCCTCAGCGTGATCTGCAACGGGAGTCGGGGTCTCGGACGCCACGACTTCTTCCACACGGGTGAACTGAATACGAAGGATCTGGAAGATGATGAACACGGTAGTGACCAAAATCACGGCAGCACACACCCCCAGCGACGCAAGCAGCGCTTGAGAAGACCATGGCATTCGGCGCCATGCGAGCCACCGTGTTTGGGTCATCTAACCAATTCCTTAACGCCCTCGTTCGGGAAGATTTTTAGCCACGACTTTGGAAATCTTAGCACTGAGCCAGTCCCCCAGGCGAGAGTTCCAGACAAGGGTCAACGTTCTGTTGGCGACCCCCGTAAAGAAATCCTCGAACCACTGCGGAACGTACTTGCCCATCTCTAACTGCCCCAGTTCAGTGCTTATGATTTTCAAACGAACATCCTTGAAGTCCGAATCTTCCCCAAAATGGATCTGCGTTTTAAACTTCGCCCATTTGATTCCGACACCTAACCAACCACTGGTCGGGATACAAAGCGTTGCTTTAGACTTGTACCCTCCCGAGGCCTTTGCATAAATGGCATTCAGCTCGGCAGAGGCAATCATGTAGCCTTCATCCGTCAGTTCGAGATCCATGTTTGCCAAATCCGCATCGAAAAGCAGCCGGTAATTGTACGAACCGTCGCAGATCCAAGCGGACCAGGTCTGGCGCTCAGACCACTGCCCGTGGATATGCTCATTTTCGAACGAGAACTCTTTCTCCGCTCCGTCCCAGAATGCTTGCGGCAAAACGACTTTTTTTGTGGCCGCAAACGATTGCACCCCAATAGCCAAAACAAACAATGCGATAGCAAAACGCTTCACATCCCCTCCCCATGTAATGAAATCGATCCCCAGATTAGAATCCTGATGGGCCCGTTCGAAGTCAAGAATCACTCGTAACGCAAGTGCACTCGGGTCACGCTGCGTCACGCGCTAGGTAGGTAATTTCTTCCGCCGGCACGTTGAGCACGCACGCGAGCCGCGCCACCCGCCTTCTATCTACTCGAGAGATCTCGCCGGAAAGCCATCGCCGCAAAGTCGTACGATGGATCCCGGCATATTCCGCCACCCACCACCGTTTGAGCGATTGGCGGTGAATCAGTCGAGTTACTTGAGTGGTATTGATTTGGTCACGATGCATTCGCACCTCCTTGTGCACGAGGCAAATGCAAGGCGGTGCCAACGCCGCTCATGGCTTCGGGGAGGAGTAGAACGGTCCGAAAGCCGGACTAGCGCAACGTATTAAAGGTCACTTCCGAAGAAACGGTAGTGCGACCTTCGTTGTCTGTCGCGACCACACGCGCACGGTAAGCCGTGCTGCGAGTGAGCCCAGTGAGCACAATGGACTGATTGATAGACTCCGGCGTCACTTCCGGGGTGGATTCACTGAAAGACCCATCGACTCCGTACTCGACGCGGCCTCGAGCCGGGAACCGCGTTGCCCAGCGAACCATGGCCGAATCCCGAGTAACGGCTTGCACGGCTACTGACGTGAAGGTCAACTCCTCGCTCACAATCTCCCAAGTGACCGTCTGAGGTTCGCTGGTGTTGCCAGCCAAGTCCACAGCCCAAACTGTCGCGGTGTGATTGCCCAAGGCCAACCCATTCCAGGTAGTCGGGGAAGCGCACGCAGACTGTCCCAGCCCGTCCAACTCACATAGGAACGAAGCCTCTTCGTTCGCAGAAAACTCAATCGTCATTGAGGTCTGAATGGTGGGGCTATGAGCGGGGACGATATGCATCGTGAGAACAGGCGCCGTTACGTCGTGAACCACCCAATCATATGTCAGCGCAAGCGCACTGTTACCCGCCGCATCCACCGCTCGCACCGTTAACACGTGAGAGCCATTGGCCAGGTTGTTCACCACAAAAGGTGAGCTGCAAAGAACGGCTTGCCCCCCATCCACCTCGCAAGAAGTGGCGGCGGCTTCGCTCAAAGCAAATTGGAAATCCATGCTGGTGCTGGACGTTGGATTTTCAGATGGATTTGCGCCGACAAACGAAAGCACGGGCGCAATCAAGTCGACCGTCCATTGAAACTGTTCCATCGCACTTTCGTTACCGGCCGCATCCAAAGCCACCACACCGAGCGTGTGCGCTCCGTGCCCCAGTCCCGTCACTTCAACCTCAGTGCCACAATCGTAGGAAGGGCCCTCATCCAACGTGCAACGAAAGGCAGACTGCTCACTAGAAGACACCGCAAAGCGAGCACTCGTTTGCCGTGTCGGCAAGGACTCAGGATACGTTTGGGTAATCTGTACCGTGGGAACCGTGCGATCGATGATCCACTCATAAAAGATGCTTTGACCGACGTTGCCCACGCTGTCTGTCGCTTCCAGCACCAGGCGATGCGAGCCTTCTGCTAAGCCGCTTGCCTGGAACGGCGATTGGCAGGTTGATGACACTCCGTCCAGCTCACAGCGCAGGGTGCTCGGCTCGGAAGCCGTAAAAGCAATCGCCATGCTATCCATGATAGTGGGATTTTGTTGCGGATTAACAGAAACAATCTCGACGGTAGGAGCCGTCAAATCCACGTTCCATCGGTATTCAATCGGCTGCGAAATGGCGCCGGATGCGTCTTTCGCGGTGACTACGAGTGAATGGGAGCCTTCTGATAGCCCCGTCCACTCCGACTGCGCTTCACAAGTCGAAGCTGCCGCACCATCCAAGGAGCACTCAAATGTAGCCACTCGGTTTGCACCCACTTCGAAGTAGGCGCTCGTCGACTTCGTTGCTGAAGCCGGCGTAGAAATCCAATGGGCCACGAGTGGATTGTGCTCAATCGTCCAAGTGTAAGACTCAGCGCCTGAGTAGACCCACCAAATGAACAGTCGCACGGCTAGGCGCGCTTCGAAGGTGTGTTCGCCGCTACCAAGCCCCTTATAGTGCACTTTCGTTCCGCACGGTTGGAACTTGCCGCCATCGATGCGGCACTGAATCTGCGATCCATAGCCGCCGATTTTCCAGTTCTTTTGAAGTCCAAACTCAATAGAAGTACTCGCCGTAGGATCTTCACTGGGAGCGACTTTCACAATCTCCACCGCAGGGGGAATGGCGTAAACGTAAAAGCGGTGATCTAGTCCGCGTCCCGTTTTGCCGTTAGCGGCAATCACGCGAGCTTGGAAAGTATGCCAACCGCGGGTCAGACCGTGGTAGCGCGCAGGCGAGTGACAGGCGACAAACGGGTTTGAGCCCATTCGGCACTCCACTTTCGCGGATGCGTCGCTACTTTTAAAGGAAAACTCAACGTCACGCCCCGAGAATGAAGCAGGCGGGCGCGATGCCCAACTCAATTGGGGCATCTGATAGTATGAAGCGTCTTTGAATCGAAGGTGTGCCGAACGAATGCGCTTATTGCATCCGGATACCCAAACTTCAAATTGTCCGCGTTGTTTAGTGATAGCGGCTACACGACGAGCGAAGGACTTGCTCTCGAAACTCATCCGACCGATTTCGATCACGAGTGTCGATTCGTACAAACCTTTTTTCCAATGAGAGTAACGAGAGACCTCGCCTGGACCTAACGAGGGACGCACGCCGTTCAAGGCCACATCGATGCTTCTGCTGTTAAAGCCATTGGGACCCACGGTGATTTCAAGTACCGCCGAATAGCGTTCGTCCAGTAGTTTGGAGGGTAGATTCGTGAACCGGATCTTCTTTCCAGCAGACAGTAATTTGCCAGCAAAGACGGAGTCTTTGGAATGCGCTTGCAGACCGACCGATGTGGTCAAAGCAAGCAGCAAAATAGGAAAAGCATTTTTTTGGATATTCCGCCAACGTCCCATAAAAACATCCTTGATTGAGAAAAAGCTGGGTATGAGTACGATTTCATTGTCGCTGATGGCCGTGCGGCTTTTAAGTCGCAACGGTGAAGTTGGGCTCACGATGCAGGCAACGACTGTGTGCTTTTCAACACAGTTCTGGATTTGTGTGGGAGAGCGCACATTTGCTTCACAATGCCTTCACATTCGCAGGCACCCTTCGGTCGCCAAACCCTCCGAAATGCGCTACGCTTTTCAACAGTTATTCAATTCACTTAACCTCCAATAGAGAGAGCGGTTGCTGCAATGCGGCTATCGATCCGATACAAGATTCTCGCTGTCACGGGCCTGCTCTTGGTAGCGGCTATTGGCTCTTATACGTGGCTTGCGTCTTTCATCTTCATGGAGCAGAAAACGGCTCTGCTCTACGACATCAACCATAGCGTTGCTGTAAATACGGCAGCCCAAGTGCGTTCTTCCCTGCTGCGCATTTCCGATCAAATGAAGCTCTATACGGTTTCTCGGCTTATCTCCTCAGGCAAAAGCGAATTGCGTTTACCTTCTTCTTCTTTGCGCGAAAACCACGTGCTTGCCGCCGGTTTTTTTCTCAAAACCTCGTCGGGATTCGAGTCGGAAAAGCTCCCCCCTGAACTCCCCTCACTTCGGATGGACCTAGCAACGCTCTCTCCCTTTCTCGACGAAGCCATGCGCGATAATCACGCGTTTTGGAGCGTGCCCCAAGAGAGTGGCGCTGCGTTTTTCTTGGCATCCCGCTTGGATCTCACGGTAGGGAGCCAGCCGCGCACTTATGTGACGGTTGCCGAGATCGACCCCAAACCCTTTTTGGAATTGCTTCAGTCAGCTGGACTGTTTGATTCTTTCTTGATTCGTCCCGGCGGCGAAGTGCTTGCACATATCCAGGACGGCAAATCAGGCGAAGCCTCGGGCTTACCTACCATCGCCGATCACCCGCTTATCGAGGTTCAAAAAACACAAGGCGGGCTGAGTGGAGTCCGAAACTACGACTTCCAAGGTAGCCAGTGGTACGGGGCTTATGCGCCGGTGGGGCTCGGTGGACTGATGTACATCAGCCAGGCCAACCGCCTTGAAGTGACTTCTGCTTTGAGTATCCTGCTTCAGCGCTCGCTCCTGTTTGGACTTATCGTTCTGACCGCGACTTTTATCGCCAGTATTCTTTTCTCCAGAAGACTCACGGCCAACTTGCGCAACCTCACTCAAGGCGCCATTGCCATCGGAGCAGGCGACCTCAAAGCCCAGATCAAAGTGCGCTCAGGCGACGAAGTGGAAGCACTGGCGAACTCCTTCAATCAAATGGTCGACGCCCTTCGGGCTTCTCGGGAAGCCATTGAACGATACAACCATGAACTAGAAGCGAAAGTGGAAGAACGCACTGCCGAACTGCGCGACACCAACGCGCAAATCAAAGCCGTTCAAGAGAAGCTTTTGTCGACGACCCAGCTTGCCGCAGTGGGTGAAGTCGCGGGGCGTACGGCTCACGAACTGCTTAACCCTCTCACCGCGATCATCAGCCGGATTGAGCGTTCCCAAGTCGCCTTCCAAACCGCTGGCGGACCTTCGGAGTCACTCCCCTCTCAGCTCATGGAGATACTTCAGGCATGGTCCAATGACTTTGTTCAAGGTGGCGCTTCCAAGTTGACCGCAGCACTTCAAGGGCCCTCCACTCAGCACCCAGGGAAAACACTGCTTGAGGAAGACCTCGCAAACCTCCAAACGTTAGGCAATTACTGGCAGGACCAGACGAAAGTGGTTTCGGCCGATTTGGATTTCGTACGTGATCAAGCACAACGCATTCACCGTATCGTCGATAAAATGAGAGAGCTCGTGCGATCGTCCGTTAAGTCGGATGTCTCATGCCGAAGTGCTGTCGAAGAAGCTACGGGTACCATGGCAGATTTTTTCGCAAAGCAGGGAGTAGCGCTCCAAGTGGAATGGGACGCCACGGAAGATACTGCAGAACTCAATCGCGATGAGCTTGTTCAGATCGTTACCAATTTGATGCGCAATGGGTACCAAGCGCTTAAAGAAAGTGGTCGCAATGGCGCGATTCTCATTCGCGCACAAAACCACGGGCACCTACTCTGCGTGGATGTCATAGACAATGGCACCGGGATTGCGCCTGAGCATCGAGAACGGCTTTTTCAGCAGGGCTTCACGACAAAGGGGCCCTCCGAGGGCACAGGCCTAGGACTCGCCATTTGTCGACGGTACGCGCATGCGTTCGGCGGTGAAGTTGAATTGCTTTTCAGCGAGTCGGGGCGGGGTACCTGCTTCCGTATTACAATCCCGTTGAAAACACAGGAGGCTGTCGCGTGAAGCGGCTCCTCATTGCCTTTATCCTGCCTTCGGTTGCTTTTGCCGGCTCGGTTGTCGAAACCTTTTCCGAATACAACGGGGCGGCGACGAGCAGTACCGCGACTTGGAACCGGATCACCTCCCGATTGGAAGCTCCCTTCGTTATTCAAGCAGCGACCGGTGATGTGGCTGCACAAGAGGCGACCGATCGGCTGATCAGCATCGGCACGGGTGCAGACGGCCCGTTTAACTCCACTACTATGCAATCTTTCGACGAGGAAGCAACGGTCGATGCGTCTATCCTGCTCACAAGCGAACGTGAGTACCACTTCACCGAATTCACCCTCCCCGCAGGCGTCACGCTTCGCGCCTCGGGAACGCAGGCCTTGCGCATCCACGTCCAAGGCGACGTGCAGATTTCTGGAATCATCGATCTGCGAGGGGCCGCGGGAGGAACCTCGCGGCTGCTCGCGGCGGCCGCAGCCAATGGGGGCACTGCAGGGCCCGGCGGAGGCGCCGGAGGTTCAGGAGCGGGAAGCTCTTTTACTTCATCGGGAAGTTCGCCCGCCATCGGCACGGCAGGGGGAGGCGCGGGAGCCGTATCGCTCGTCAATTTAACGGATGGAGGACCTGGCGGAGGAGGCGGAAGCGCCGCACCTGGCGCGCCTGGAGCCGCAGGCGCCGCCACTCCCGGAAGTGAGGGCCTTGCGATCAACACACCCACGCTTTCCGACCTGCGTGGAGGTGCCGGGGGCGGTGGTGGCGGAGGCAATAGCTTTGTCGGTTCCATGGGTGCCGGAGGAGGCGGAGGGGGAGGCGCATTGGGACTCTTCTTGGGCGGCAATCTCTCAATAGCAGCGACGGGAAGCATTCTCACAACGGGTGGAACGGGGGGAACCGCAACGGGCGGACATCAAGCCGGGTGTGGCGGCGGCGGCGGTGGAGGCTCGGTTCTTATCGTCGGTGCAGGGGCGGTGAATAACGATGGGGCAATTGATTCGCAACTCGGAGCAGGCGTGTGTGCGACGGCTTCCGGAGTGGGTAGCGATGGCACCAATCGCTTCTCCTTTGACAGTGCGTTCACGGGCGCTGGAACCGAGACGCCAAGCATCATCAACCCTGCCACCACTACTTATTCCCTCGCACCAGCCGTGATCGTTTCGGCGCCTTACGACACGCTCAACTCTTTTCCAGATTACCAGGGTGTCAACGTCGTGGAGAATCTCAATGCGGGCGATTCCATCACGTATGAAATGGCGGCGAGCCACGACGGCTTTGTCTCGGATGCAACCGAGTACGTGCCCATTGCACAAGTCGGCACGCTTTCGGGCAGACGCTACTTTCGCTTTCGCATCACACTGCAATCTGCAAGTCGCACAACCACTCCTTTCGTGGATAGCTTTGAAGTGGTTTTCAAACCTGGATACGCCTTTGGGATTGCGGGATGCGCGCGCGCTATGCCAGCTGTCCCCTTCACAGCAGCAGCCTCTTGGGGTTTGGTACTCACCTACTTCGCTGGGGTTATCTTTTTAGGCCGACGTCGTCGACGACAGCCGTCCACTGAAGAATAAGCGCGGCGGCTGCTTCAATAGTAAATTCGGACGTTCTGGAAGTGTTGGTGGTGTTGCGATACTGCGGATGCACGAGCAACTCGACGGCAGGAGCAATCACCGGAGTCTTCCAGGGTAAGTTCCAGCGATTGCGCCAAAGCAAACCCACTCCTCGGCGCTTACCGACCGGGCCCACTTCTAACCAAAGACTTCCTTCGCCAGCCCACGACTGCTTTGATTTCCAGCCCGTTCCTACCATCACAGAGGCAAATAGAACGGATTCCAAAGAAACCGTTTCGGACGCAAAATCCAGCACTGCGATTTCATTGCGAACACGCGCTCCGAAGTGAAGGGGAAGACTGCTACTGGCCCGCCGCCACAAAACTTCGGCGCCTACTTGAGAAGCTCCAAAAGAGGGCTGAAGTTCGGCACTCTTGTACTGCAACGGTTGCAACCAGCCGTTGAATTCCAGAACCGAAGCAGCAAAATCCTGATTCGCACCGACCACGACGCGATTGATGGGAAGTCCGCTACCCCGCACTGCGAACCCGGTACCTGCGATACCTTGCCGAACAAATGCACTCCCATAACCAAGCCACATGCGACGAAAGCGTGGCACTTGCGCCACGGGAAAAGTGATGACGGGAGGTTCGGGGGCAGGCGGAAGCGCTGTGGGCTCTCGATGGGGTGGGGGTTCGGGAACACTTGCGAGCTGACGCACAGGCTTTTCCCGTCGCGCTATTTCGCGCTTGATGACTTGAGTGCTACTAAACTTCCCTAAGTCACCATCTTCGTCGATACCCGCCACGCGCCAGAAGTACTCTTGCCGATCGGGTAGCTCCACCACGACGGTATTTTTACTACTTAGCTCGGTATGCAGTGGTTTGCGAAAACTTTTCGCGGTGCTCACTTCCAAACGATAGGCTTTGGCGCCGCGCATATTCTCCCAAGAAAACTCGAGCCAGATCATCTCGGCGCCCGTTTCGTCAGAGGTAGCTGCCTGTGCGCGAGTGATCCACAGGGATGCGACGAGATCGAACGCAGGCTTCCACTTGTAGAAAGACCCTCGTTTGGGCCTGTCTTTCTTGGACTCTAAAACCTTCACCCCTTTCGGACGAGGGGGCGCCATCTGCGGCCTTACGTCAATCTCGTAAACTTGCGACAAGGGCCAATCGCCTAGGTAAGCGTGCGTTGCGCGTACACGCCAGAAGTGCTTTCCAGGAGGCAAAGACTCAAGCGTGACGCTGCTACCGGTCGGAGTGTAGGACCGATCGATCGTTCGAAACTGCCTATCTTGGCTGAGTTCCAACACATAGCTCTCGGCGCCAGGGACGCGCCCCCAGCTTAAAGGCAGCACCATCCCCTCTTTAGATTTGGTGTAAGCTGTGGAAGCAAGTGTATAGCGGGCCACGGGCATCACGGTGAAATCCATTTTGCCACTCAGGGCATTTCTCCCCACCACACGCCAGTAGTACTTGCCCGGCTCTAAGTCCATTAAGGCATCTCGCCTTCCGTGCAACGGAATGAGCCGCGACGTTTTGAAATCGGGATTCTGATCCCACTCGACTCTCTCGCCCCCCTCTCCGTCCCATCGTAGAGCAACCCGAGCGCGCTCGCCTTGATAAAACACTTGGCTACCTGCTCCAGGCGAAGGGTTCTCCACCACGAGACGAGAAATCACTGCGGGGGCATTTGGCGTGAGCGAGACGGCTTGGCCGGCAGACAGTGAAAGGATCTCGCGTTTTGGCGCTTCTGCGGACGCAGCGACTTGCGGGACCTCCAAAGATTCAACGGAAACCGATCCTCGTGTCACCTCGATTTCCGGCGACAAGGTGCCCGCTGAAGTGAGCACCACTTCAGATTGCGGCACCAAGGCCACTTCCTTCTGCCGAATTCGAAATAGAACACCCGTTGTTGCCGCTCGAACTTTAATCGCGCCACGATTCACTTCCAGAGCAAGACGGTTCCCGGAATCGACGCTCAGTCGGTTAAATTTAATCAGCGTGTAGGGTTCAAGCTGCACTTCCCCGCCATCCTTCAAACGAACCAGTGCCGTGGAGTTTGCCCCCGTCATCACCGTATCATTTTCAACGATGGCGTCGCCTTCGACCACGGGATACCAGGAAAGGCTCGCGGACGAGCGGTTTTGGACACTTTTAACCTTCTGTTCCACCATCCCAATGCCCTGCCCGGAGGCCAAGTGGCGCCCCGACCAAAAGGGAACGGTCACCAGCCTAAGCTGATGGAAAAGCAGCAAAAGCTCCAGGCTTAGGAGGGAAAAGGCCCCGAATACGAGGAGCCAATCGTGACTTTTATGGAGCTGCGCAGCACTCGTTTTCATAGTTCAGCAAGGGTCATTTTAGCACGCGAAAGCGGACGCATCCCGCTTAAGTTCTTGGAGAATCTGGCCGATAAGCGGTTGAAGGAGTGTCTTGTTTTGAACCGACGCCTACTCATTGTAGATGACGAACCGGGCATCTTGGATGCGTACCGGATTATCCTCAATCCGGTGCAGACGTCTGTCCCGCGTATTGCTTCCTCGCGTAGACAAACCGCTGCGGTCGCAGCCACTCCTGTGGCCGTAGCAGAAGCGTTCGAAGTCGTCTATGTGACAAGCGGCGAGCAAGCCATCGAAGCCGTGAAGCAAGGCTTGGACTCAGGAACTCCTTTTGCTGGCGGATTCTTCGATGTGAAACTCGGCACGGGCATCGATGGGATTGAAACCATCCGAAGACTTAAAGATCTCGACCCTTCCCTGCTCTGCTGCATGGTTACCGCTTATCAAGACCGCAACTTGGATGAAATCAATCGCCTGTTTGGCGACGAGTTTTCAGACCGATGGGATTTTTTGACGAAGCCTTTTGCGACGAATGAGATTCTGCAAAAAGCCCGCAATTTGGTTTCCAACTGGGATCGGCGCAAGCGCGAACGCGAATACTTGGAGCAGATCAAACATCAGCAAGATCAATTAGTGCGCTCAGAGCGACTAGCGGCCATCGGCGGACTGGCTCGAGGCATTGGACACGAATTCGGCAATATCTTGCACCGTATGATCGGCATTGCGGAAATCGCCTTGCAGAAGAAAGATTCCACAGAAATGGAAACTTCGCTGCAAACCATTGCTACTGCCGCTGAGCGCGCAGGCGTCATTGTTCGCAACTTGCAGTCGCTTGTGAAAATGCAGACAACCCGAGAGCCACTCAATCTCTATGAACCGATGAAAGAGTGCTTGCAGCTCATCGAACACGAACTAAAAAAGGCTTCAATCACTATCAACGAAGAATGGGACGGCTCACTGCCTCGCATTAATGGCAACCGGGTAGAAATCGGACAAGTCTTTCTCAATTTGATGATCAACGCCGTACACGCGATGGAAGCAAGCGGTGGCCAACTGACACTGAAGTCGTCTCAAACAGACAAGCACGTGATAGTCGACGTGATGGATACGGGTAGCGGGATTGCGCCTGAACATCTGACTCGTCTATTTGAACCCCTGTTCACCACCAAAGGGGCCAGGGGCACAGGGATCGGCTTGTCGGTAACGCGCAAAATCGTCACCAATCACAATGGATCTATCGACGTAAAAAGCACGCCAGGCAAAGGCACGACCTTTACACTCACCTTCCCAAAAATCTAACTATTATTTAGGAGGCTTTTTTCTTGGTGTCGTCGAAAAGACGCGCAGGCAATTCCATAGGCTGACCGCTCTCAAGGAACTGCCAGAGAAGATAACCAGGCAAGGGGTCGGGCAAGGCCACTAGGAATTGGCCCGCTTTCTGAAGCAGATCGGCATCGGCCGGTTGGTGGGCAAAAAGCAGTTCGTCCGCTTTTGCACGATTGCCATGATCGGGGGATTCTAATTCGCCTAAATAACCGGTTTGCGGGGCATGCAAGCGCTCACGAAATACCCACTGGCCGAGCCAGCGTAATTGAATACCCAGAGTCATGCGGGTCTTCGGGTCAAACCAGGCAAGGAGCTCGGTACCGCGGGTGCTGTACCAAAGGCGCGGCAACTTCACCGTAGCGTCGATGGTACCCGACTTGGGATGCACGCGCATCGCTTGTGCGTAAGCGGTGGGTTCGAGCATCTTTTGGAAAATTTCGGTGAGTTCGACGGATTTGTGCAAAATGGCGAGCCCCACGATGCCCTTGGCTTGATGCATGACTTCTAGCTGGACGGCATGAATCTGGTTTCCAATGACGATGTCGCCGCTAATCACGGCACCCTTGGTAAGCCCAAAGGGAGCGGGCGAAGGCATCCACACACCCATGCCTTCTTCGCTGAAATTGCGAAGGATGTATTGCTTGTCGTCTAAGACAAGGTACGGCTGCAAGTGATCAGGCAATGTCAGCGTCAAAGCCCGAGGTTTTCGTTTCGACCCATCCATCGGATACTCATCGGAAACTTTGCGAAAAATCGTGACATTGCATTGCGTTACGGGGCTGGGCACGGGTCTGCGCCTGTGGTATATCGCCCCGATGGATGCGCTGCTTGTAGCTACAAAGCCGGATTGGGCCGAATTTGCCCTGCGGGATTTCGATCACTTCCTCATCGACCACGCGTCTTGCGAACGCAAAGCCTCGGCAGTGGGGATGTCCTTCGTCGTGCGCTACCCCGACAGACAGGAACTCATTGGACCCATGATCCAGTTTGCTCGCGAAGAGCTCGAGCACTTCCATCAAGTCTTCCGTCTGATTGAGGCCCGAGGCCTAACGCTGGAGCGCGATGAAGAAGACGCCTACGTGAACCTCCTGATGAAGGAAGTGCGTTTTGGCCGCGACGAGCGCTTTCTGGATAGATTGCTTGTTTCCTCTTTGATTGAATCGCGTGGGTGTGAGCGGTTGCATCTTATCGCTGCGGAACTCAAAGACCCGAAGCTACAACAGTTTTATAGCCGTCTTGCACGGGCAGAAGGCCATCATCAGAATTTATTTCTGGAACTCGCACAGCATTTTTTCCCAGCCCACACCGTCACTCCACGCTGGAACACTTTGCGAGAAGCAGAAGCCGCAGCCATTTCACAAGTACCTTACCGACACGCGTTGCACTAATGGTGAAAGACGCTATCGCAGACTACCTGTCGACCTATGCCGAACCGAATCTGGAGCCCATTCCCAATGGGACGTTCGATGAAGTAGTGGTCCTACCCTGCCATGGAGAAGATACTTTGGTCGATGGCACCCTTGAGAGCCTTCATAAAGCTGCAAGTAAACAGAGCAAACATGCGCTCGTTATCGTCGTCATTAACGACGGACCGAAGAGCTCGGCCATTCACAGCAGAACCAATCAACAGCTGCTCCGGCGATTGCCAACCGTCACCGCCCCATGGCCAGCGCTTACCATTTTAATCGTCGATAGAACCCTGAAGCATGAAACGGGGGTAGGCGGAGCTCGTAAGATAGGATCTGATCTTGCACTCGCGCTTTACGCCACCAAGCGCTTGCGCTCTGATTTAATTCATACGACCGATGCAGACGCCCGGGTGGCGCCCGATTTCTTTGATTGTCGTCCGACCACCAGTCAGCCTCGCGGGCTAGGGCCCTTGCCCATTGGAGCGATTATTCACCCCTTTGTGCACGAGGAAAATGAATCCCTCGGCGAAGCTATCGGCTTGTACGACCAGTTCTTACGCTACTACTGTATGGGTCTTGCGTGGGCAGGATCTCCGTACGCTTTTCCGACCATAGGTAGCACCGTCAGCTTCTCTCCGCTTGCCTACGCGCAGGTCCGCGGCTTCCCTGCCCGCGAAGCGGCCGAAGACTTCTACTTTCTACAGAAGATTGCAAAAGTCGCCTTCGTTTGGCCGGGTGGCGGCCAGGTGCTGCTTGCGCCTCGGCGTTCTGACCGTGTTCCTTTCGGTACCGGCCAGTCAGTCATGAAGATTGAGCAATTGCTTGCCGAGGGCGGTGCCTATCAGGTTTACGACCCGAGAGTTTTTGTAGAATTGAAAGAGTGGTTGCGTGCAGTAGAGGCGATGGCCGATGGGGCGGACTGGCTGCATGCCACGGACACTCTCTCAAAGCCTGCGCTTCAAGCGCTCGCTTCACAAGGCGCAATCGAGGCAAGCGATCGCATAGCGGCCACGCGCACCTCGCGCTCTGACAAGCTCCGACATTGGCACACTTGGTTTGATGGGTTTAAGACTCGCAAGTTTGTGCATTGTTTGCGCGATAGCGCCTACCCAAATGTAGACCTAGCAGAAGCTTTAGCGCCGTTGGCGAGCCCGGACGGCTTTAGTGGCCTGGACCATCGCCGACAAAGCACTTTGGGCGTCCTCACGGGACAACCCCTTTAAACCACAGTCTGGATTGACCCAGATCTGGCTGGCCGGAAATACTTTGAGCCACGCTTCGAGCAGTCGCTCACAATCTTCGGCTACCGGCATCGTGCGCGCGTGTACATCGAACACGCCGGGTCCCACAGCACCCTCGTAACGGTTTTTCTTTAGACGTTTTAGCAATTCGTCGCCGCCACGTGCCGTTTCCACCAGCAAGACATCTGCACCCAGCTGCGGCAACACTTCCGCGATGTCGCTAAAAGCGCTGTAGCACAGATGTACGTGCAACTGTGCTTTAGGGCTCACCGCCGAACTTACGACGTGAAAAGCTTCCATTGCCCAACGCAAATACTGATTCCAATGGACGCGCAACATGGGCACGCCCTCGCGCAAGGCCGCTTCATCAATCTGAATGATTTTGGCCCCGGCTTTTTCTAAATCAATCGCTTCTTCTCGCAGCGCGAGCGCAATTTGGAAGGCGCTTTTTTGTCGGGCTTGATCTTCTCGAATGAAAGACCAGTTCAAGATAGTCACAGGGCCAGTCAAGATGGCTTTGACTGGCTTTTCAGTCAGGCTTTGCGCATAGGTGTACCAACTGACAGTGGCAGGAGCACGACGTCGAACGTCTCCGTAGATCAAAGGCGGACGAACACAACGGGCACCCAGCGACTGCACCCATCCTTGACTAGCTAAAGCCACTCCATCCCAATGCTCAGCAAAGTACTCCACCATATCCGCGCGTTCTACTTCTCCGTGCACCAAAACATCTAGGCCCACTTTTTCCTGCAGACGGATCACTTGCTCGATTTCCTCCGTCATCGCTTTTCGGTACTGCTCGTCGCTTAACTTTCCCTTCTTCCACTCCTGCCGCGTCTTACGCATTTCGGAGGTCTGGGGAAACGATCCAATCGTGGTAGTCGGCAAAAGTGGCAGATTGATATCAACGAATCGATGGGGCTTTGGCGGAAGTGCAGAACCTCGAGCCGTTTGCTGGGCTTCGATTCGGGCAACGGCCTGCTTTACTTCGGGACGGTGCACGCGAGTGGAAGTGCTTCGGCTCGAAAGCGCGGCCTGCCGCTGCTTGAGTAGCTGTTCCACATTTTTGTCGCCACTCAAAGCCCGTTTCAAAAAAGCCAGCTCTTCCAAGCGCTGATCGGCAAAACTCACCCAATTTGCAAACTCGGGGTCCCACTGCTTCTCAATCGCCTTGTCGATGGGAAGGTGGAGCAAAGAACAGGTCGGAGCGAGCGTCAAACGATCCGGGCCATACACTTCAAGCAAACCTTGCATTTCCTCTCGGCGATCCCACAACGGTGTGGCCCAAACATTGCGTCCATTGACGACACCCACCGATAGTTCCTTGTTTCTCGGAAAGGCACGCGTCTTGAGCCACGCCATGGTCGTCGTCCAGTGCAAGAGGTCAAAATGCAGCCCCGAACACGGCAGATTAGCCACTTCACTCAACCAATTCTCCGGACTTCCAAAGTAAGTCGCAATTTGGAGGGGAACCCCTTGCGCCATGAGCGTTTCGTAGATGCGCCTGACGACTCTGAAATCTTCGCGAACCATGTCTTGGCACAGTGCAGGTTCGTCCAGCTGAATGTAATCCAAGCCATGCCGGCCGAGCTCTTTGATCACTTCTACATAACGCGGCAAGAGTCTTTCCAGCGCATCAGCGGGCGTCATTGCCTCTACTTGCGCAAGCTTTAGAAAGGTCCAGGGCCCCACTAAGACCGGATGAAACGCACTATCGCTACTTTGCTTTGCCAGATCGAGCTCGAAGCGAAGTTTCTCCCAGCGAGGGCTCACGATGCTGGTCGGGTTTATCTCTGGTACGAGAAAATGGTAATTCGTATTGAACCACTTGCGCACACTTAACGGCGCATTCTTCTCCACGCCTCGGGCCATGTCGAAGGTGAGCTCCAACCAAGGCTTTTGAGCATCAAACCTTTGCGGAATAATTCCTAGCAAAAGGCTCATATCGAGCATCTGATCAAAGAAGCTAAAGTCATTGAGCGGCACCGAATCGACGCCCAGGTCTTTCTGGCGCTTCCATCGATCAACGCAGAGATCGGTCCCGACCTTGAGAAGGTCACCAGGACTTGAGCTGCCAGCGAAATAACCGTCCAGAGCGTGTTTTAGTTCACGACTGCGACCTATCCGCGGATAACCCAGATTGGATACTCGCATCAGCCCTGCCCCTTTTGCATCGCAACCACAGGCTGGCGAATGGGTAGATAAATCGTGAAGCGAGTCCCTTTTCCGACTTGGCTCTCAACCGCAATCTGACCGTGGTGCTTCTCAATCAAACCATAGGCGATGGATAGCCCGAGTCCCGTGCCCTTCCCAACGGTTTTCGTCGTGAAGAACGGATCAAATATTTTGGCTTGAACTTCGGCAGGCATGCCGCCCCCGTTGTCTTCCACTTCAATACGAACTCGATCGCCGTCTCGACGTGTTCGAATCCAAATAGTTCCCTTTCCATGGATAGCCTGGGAAGCGTTCGAGAGAAGATTCATGAACACTTGATTAATCTGAGAGAGATTGCATTCCACATCAGGAATGGCACCAAACTCCTCGACAATTGCAACGCGGTCTTTGATCTCGGTAACGAGAAGCTTTACCGTATTGCGCAATCCTTCATGTAAATCGCAGGGCTTGAAGTTGCTTTCGTCCATGCGCGAGAAAGTGCGCAGCCCAAGGACGATCTCTTTAGTTCGATTGGCTCCCTCAACGCAGCTGCGCGTGAGATCAAGCATGTCTTTGAGAATGAAATCAATCTCCAATTCAGACTCTAAACGCTCAATTTCCAGTTTGGCCGCAGGAGGAAGCTGATCCCGGTACTGGTGATAAGCGGTGACAAGCCTTCGGATTTTCTCAACGTACTCGCTCAAGTGGTGCATGTTGCTCGAAATGAACCCAATGGGGTTATTGAGCTCGTGTGCCACCCCTGCCACCAGCTGACCGAGAGAGACCATCTTTGCTGACTGAACCAGTGCGCCTTGCGCATCTCTAATTTCGCTATTTGCCTGGCCGAGCTCTGTAACCTTGTCTTCCAGGGCTTCACGGGCATCCGCAATGTTTCTCGCCATGTCGTTAAAGGAATGTACGAGGTACTCTATTTCATAAGGAGAGTCGATGGCAGGAAGTTGCTCATTCTTCCCTGTGCGCAGTCGCTTCATCCCCATGACGAGTAGTTCAATGGGCTCCACGATACGATTGGAAAAGAGGTAGATAAACGCAGCAACGACAATCACGAGAAAGACAGTCAAATAGACCAGCGCAATGCGCAGGCTATGCGCTGCCGCATCGGCTGCAGTCATCGACAGGAACAGGACGAAATAACCGTCCTTCTGTTTGCGGGAAAAGGCGGCCGGAAGCTCATACAAAAAGGCCGAGAAACGGACGTCTCCCAGATTCAAGACCCGAGGATTTCCCCCGGGTAGTGGGAGAGAATTCACCGAAAAGCTTTTCACAAATTCAGGCGGAAGCGCAAAACTTGCGGCACCCACCGAAAGATCCTGATTGAGAAAAACGGTATCGACTTCCCGGCGGGTTTTAAAGTCGGCTAACTGCTTTTGGCCGATGAGCGTTTGCAACTCAAGGACACCGTGCAGGCGATTGCGATCGCGAATAAGGTGGCGAACCACCGTGCTCACCCCTTGTTCCTTGAAGAACCGCTCGCGAGTCCGCCCGACACTTTTGACTCGCTCAAGTGTGGTTGCCGGCAAAAAGGAGGCTTGGCTATCCCACGTTGCCAGGCGCGATCCCAAGAGCTTTCCCTCCGTTGAATAGACCCGGGCGCTAGTGTTCTCAGGTAGAACGGCAAGCGCTCCCTGAATGCTACTTTTACTTCGAGATTTGACTGCGCTTTGCAATCGACTGCTCTCCGCCTGAATGCGCGCACTGTCCGAGGTGTCTGTTTCAAGCCGTTGAAACTCGGCAATAAAGGCATCTCGCTCCGTTTCAGCCCGGCGCCGTACGGTCTCGCGAGTACTTTCTTCGAATACGCGAGTGGCATAGACGCTGACAAACACGGCGGGGAGTATGGAAATCGGGAGGAAGTACAGGCCTAGTGTTGCTTTGAGCGAACGAGTGCCAGAGCGGAAGGTGGAGAAAAACCTGCCTAGGGTTGAGGAAGGCTTCATGTTCTGCTTTTAGAAGTACCAGTGTGCGGCAAGGCCGGCGTAAGCGCCGTTGGAAAAATCAAACAGGCGAAACAGATACTGAATCTCTGCGCTAATCGCAAAACCCATCGGGTGCATAAACTGAACACCGAAGGAAGGAGACAGCAAAAACACCGAAAACCCTTGTGTCAGATCGTACGCACTTCCCAGAAACTGGTCGGACAAGATACCGGGACCAATCGCAGAAGCCGTCGTGCCATCGCTCCACCATCGGGCGACCGATACTCCCAGATAAGGACTTACCCACTCCCCTAGGAGAAAATAGCGACCTTTCAACATGACCGTCGAGTAATCCAGTCCCGTGCCCATACCCAGGCCTAAGCTAAAGTCTTTCGTGAGGTTTACATCCGCTTCCACTCCAAGAACCGCCAAAGATCCACCCGCACTGAAACCAATGCCGAAACGCCGTGCAAGCTTCATCGCTTGCAAAGCCGACGTAGCTTCCTGAGGCGCCGGGGCAGCGACTGCGATGCCGGTGTAAAAGGCCATGGCGAGGAGTAGCTTAGAAAATGTGTGCACGAATACCCTCCTCCTGTAGGAACTTCTTGAGCGCATGCTTATCCACTTGCTCGGCGCGCTTCATGAGTTCAGACAAGCGTCGGAAAAACGCTTTTGTCTTTTCGTCATCCAACCCGTTTCGCAGCTGTAAGGACACGGCATTGAGATTGGTCAGCAACGTAAAGAACACTTTCCGATTGTCCTTCCCTTTTAAGAAGTCGTTCGCATCGGTCAAAAGCCTGCTCAATTGGTCAACAAACTCCCCAATCGTTTCTTCCTTTTTATCTAGGAACTCGGCTACCCGACCGAAGACACCATACCCCTGAGAAAGGAGTTGGTCGATACGTGGCGGATCGACTCCGCGAACCGTAGACCCAGAAGGCAGAACCGCCGTTGTACCTGGCGTGATTTCTACGTAACGTTCGCCGATGATGCCAGCCATGTTGATGTAGAAGCGAGAATCTTCTCTCACGGCAGATACAGCTCGTTTGTTAACTGAAATGGAAAGGCGCAGACTCGGCGCCCGTTTTTCAGGGTCGGGGCTTACGGCAGCCGGCAAGAATTCTATCCCCTCTACTTTACCGACCTTCACGCCGGCAACACGCACGGGCGATCCGACTTCCACACCGCCAGCAAAATCATAAAGCACCGCAAAGCGGGCATCATTTGAGAAGGGACTGAGCACGCCCATCAGAGAACTGAACACCAGCATTAAGCCGATGACCAAAAGGACGAGGCATCCCACCCAGAATTCTTTGCTGAAATTTTTCATTGGAGGGTTGGGGGACAGGAAACGAAGGTACTGTAATTATTATAGCGTGTAGATAAGGTAGGTCACAACGAAATCGGCAATGATAATCAGGATGGAACCCTGCACCACAGAGGCGGTGGCTGCATTACCGACGCCCGCACTGCCAGGCTGGCAGCGAAAGCCGTGGAAGCTGGCAACGAGCGGAAGAATGCTACCAAAAACAGCAGCCTTCACTAGACACGCCGTGCCATCTTTGACGCGCGCAAACACAAACATCGTATTGAAAAATTCGTCCATGCCGTAGCCCAGCTTCACAGAAGCAATCCAAGCCCCGCCCACAATCGAAATGGCAACGGCTATAACCGACAGACAAACACAAGATACGACGCACGCTATCCAACGAGGCACCACCAGGTACTCAATGGGATCCACCGATAGGGTCGAAAGCGCATCGAGTTGCTCCGTGACCTTCATCGAACCCAGTTCCGCGCCGATACCTGCACCCACCCGAGAAGTGAGAAGCAGGCAAGTCACCACGGGTCCAAGTTCCCTCAACATTAACAAAGTAGAAAACGCGGGAACCAATGAGTCTTGCTGGAGCACCATCCGCATGTGGAAGGAAAATTCCAGTATCATCATCAGAGAAATGAACGTTAGGGAGAATGCAACGACAGGCAAACTCTGGACCCCAATGAAATAGATCTGCTCTATCGTCGAACGGAAACGAAAACGAAAAAGAAGCACTTGCCGAAAGAAGCGCGCAACCACCTCTGAAGCAAACGAGACGAGTGCGATGGGCTCTTCGAAATATCCGAGAGCGGCACTTCCAATACTATCGACAGTTTGGACGACTGCGTTCATCGACCCCCCAGCAAATCAAAAAGGGTGTTCGATAGAGAGGAAATGGCAAAGTCGGCAACAATGATGGCGACCAGAGTTTGCACGGCAGCCCGCTTCACCGTTTGTCCTACTCCCACCGACCCTCCTTTTGCATGGTAGCCTTGGTAGCAAGCAACCACCGCAATGATCGCCCCAAAGATAAAGCTTTTCACCACTCCTGTGCCGACACTCCACCAGGTGACGATCATGGGAATGTTGGCTGCAAATCGAACGGGATTAATTCCGAGCTGAAGATTGGCAATCAAAGCCCCTCCCGCAATGGCGCAGATTAGCCCGATGATAAGCAGCAAGAAGGAAGTGAGCACGACCGCCACTAGACGCGGCACCACGAGATAGCGCACGGGATCCGTGCCGAGACACCGAATGGCGTTGATCTGCTCGGTCACCTGCATGGTGCCTAGCTCGGCCGAAGTGTAAGCGCCTACTTTCCCCGACAGGATAAACGCGATGAGAACGGGGCCCACATTTCGTATCGTCACACTCGCAGACAACCCACCCAGAAAGCCCGAGGCGCCAAAGTCGCGTAGTTGCAAATCCAATTGAATGGCCATGATGGCCCCAACGAACATGCCCGTGACGACCGTTGTACTAACGGAACGGACCCCAACCGTGTACATCTGGTCGATGACGTGGGACCAGCGCACACCGTGCAGCAGAAAAGTACGAAATCCGGTGAGACCGAAGAGGAAGGTAGAACCTACATTGTTGATCAAAGAAAAAGCAGCCGTCAGAGAGACCCCGCAGTCGGGTTTGGCTGTTATTGTACCGCAATATGATAATTTGCCGAAACGTAAGCACTGCCCTCAAGAGAGGGAACCGCGGTTTCAAGCTGAGTTTGAACGACTTCTGATACCGGCTGGATAGCCGCCACAGCAATCACGTTCCGACAGGCCAGTAGGCTAAAGAAGGCAACGATGAGCCAAAGAGCCAGGGGATAACTCCATTCCAATAACCTGAAGCTGTAACCGTTCATTGCCAATCCCTCCATGCAACCAAGCAAGAGCAAGAGCGATGCCAAGTAGGGTTAGGCTGAAGTACGCCGCAAGCGCGCCCTACCCTTTGTGGCAGGTTGCACCACTGTCGCAGAAGTCTGTCTGGGATGGGGGGAACTTTGACGTATCTTAAAACAGCAGCAGGGTGCGTCTCAGGAGTCAGGCAGCGCGTTGCATGCCGTGCAGGAAGTCGCGCGTCAGCGGGTGATCACTTCTGATCATTTTGTCAGGAGTTCCGCTATCCACTATGCGCCCGCCTTCTACCATCAGAATGCGATCCGCGATGGAAAGTGCGCCCTGCATGTCGTGGGAAATCACCAGCGAGGTCACGTTCAAAGTGCGAGAAAGGCTTTGGATTAAATCATGGACGCTGCGCGTCGCAACCGGATCCAAACTCGTCGTCGGTTCGTCAAAGAGTAAGTAGCTGGGTCGAATCGCAACGGTGCGGGCAATGCTCACACGCTTTTGCATTCCAAAACTCAACTCGTTAGGAAACTTGGAAAGCACACCCTCCCCCAAGTTCACGAGCCGCAAGTTTTCCAAGATCTGTTCCCGCTCCGAAGCCGCGTCACACACTCCATGGGCGCGCATTCCGAAAGCGATATTTTCATAAACGTTGAGAGAATCCAAAAGTGCGGGAAACTGAAAAACCATGCCGCACTTACGGCGGATGGAGAAGAATTCCGCTTCCGTTAGGCCGGTGATCTCGCGCCCATCGACCGTAATGGAACCGCTATCGGGACGCAGCAACCCCACCAGGTGTTTCAGTGTAACGGACTTGCCCACCCCCGAACGTCCCAGCAGAAAAACAATCTCACCGCTCTCCACTGAAAGACTGAGGCCGTTCAAAACCTTTTTGGGACCAAACGCCTTGTAGACATCGTGAAATTCAATCACAGCGCCATCTCCGTTAAAGGGCCATCAGGCAGGGCTCCAAAGAACTGCCGAACGGCAGCGTTGTCGGACCGGTGTAATGCCTCCCAAGTTCCTTGGCTCTCGAAGCGACCTTTCCATAGCATCCCCATTCGCTTGCAAACCTGCTGCGCTTGAGTGAGGTCACTCGTAATGAGCACCACGGTCATTGAATGCCGCTGCTGCATTTCACAAATCAAATCGTTGATAGAACGCGTGGTGATGGGATCCAGGCCGGCCGCAGGCTCATCATAAAGAATCACGCGCGGAGAAAACAAAAGGGCTCGCGCAATTCCCAGCCGCTTTTGCATTCCACCGCTCATCTCGTGCACCATCAAATTCCCTTGGCCGCTTAGCCCCACTTGCTCAAGCGCTTGCGCTACCCGCTTTTCTCGTTCCTTGGAACCGAGCTTTAATCGTTCATTGAGTGGGAAGCGCAAATTATCGGCGCAGCTCAGTGAATCGAACAACCCGTCCTTCTGAAAAGTCATCCCAACCGCTTCCCGAAAGGCCTGCCTGCGTTGAGCGGTCAGCGCATTCACCTCATAACCCGCAAAACGGACTGAACCTTGGTAGGGCACTAATCCAACCAAGGCCTTGAAAAATAAAGTCTTTCCTGAACCGCTGGGACCCACCACGGCAAATGAGTCCCCTTGTTCTAGGATCCAGTCGACTCCGTTAAGTACCGACTCGGAGGAGTACCCGGCTTTTAATCCACGGGTCTGAAATACGGGGGCATCCGACACGAAATAAGTTCTCCCACTCGCAAGCCTACCATGAACTCGATTTGGAGCTGCCATCAACCCTGACGCTTCCGACAGTTTGCAAGTTTTCGAGTCACATTTCCGACGCTTAGTGTTACACCCGGCCAACCCTATGAGCCAGCCGCTGTCCCCCCCCCTTGATAAGATCCCTCTCTACGAAGCGTTGGTTTGTGATCTCCCCGAAGCGGTTATCCTACTGAGTCGCCAGGCCGAAATTCTGAGCTGGAACCTCGCCGCTGAGAAGATCTTTGAGATGAGTCCTGCCGTGGCGGTCGGCCGCTACCTAACAGACACCGCCCTGCCTTGTTACGACGAAGCACTCGGGGGCGCGCTTGAAGCGGTCTTCACCGGAGAAGGGCCAAGAACCTACCAAACGCACCGAACCACCTCCGTGGGGAGGCGAATGACGCTCTCGGTTCGTTTGATCCCCTACCGCGATAGCTCGGGCTTGGTGGTCGGTGCTGTAAAGATCGCGCGAGACATCACCGAGCAAACCGTTACCGATTTACTTTCCGCCCAAGCCCAAGACAGGGCCCGCATTGGCGTCTGGAGCTTGGACGTTGAAAAAAAAACCGTATGGTGGGGCGAGCAAACTTACCGAATCCACGAGATTCCGGTCGGAACACCGATCTCTTTAGAATACGCCGTCTCTTTCTACACGCCGGAAGATCGGCCCCTCATTGCCGAATGCGTTCGCCAGGCCATTGAAGAACAAAAACCCTACGACGCCGAGTTTCGTTTCATCACTGCCAAAGGCCGCGAAATGTGGGTGCGCGCGCAGGGCTCCCCGCAGATTTCCAATGGGCGGGTTACTCAAGTCATGGGAACCGTTCAGGACATCACGCGGCTTCACATCGTGGAAGAAGCGCTCCAAGAGAGCGAAGGTTTATTTCATTCTCTGAGTGATAACGTTCCGGGACTCATCTGGATGAGCAACCCCAAAGGGCGGGGAATATATTTCAACCGTCGCTGGAGCCAATTCACGGGCTTGTCCCCCACCGCTTCTGGAACGGACTTTAAAGACCTCATTCACCCCGAGGACTGGATTGAAGCCGAGCGCGCGCTGCAAAAGGCGCTGGTTGGCAAAACGGCTTTTGAGAGAACGTTTCGACTCCGAGATTCGTCGGGACAGTACCGCTGGATTTTGGAGCGCGGTGTCCCTCGGCATAATCGAGAAGGACACTTTGCAGGGTACATCACGACAGGTACGGACATTTCTGAGGAGCGCAAGCTTCGCGACCGCCTCTCAACCAGTGAAAGCCGGCTCAAATCATTGATGGAATCCGCTCCCATTGGTTTATTCCTTGCGGATCAAGAAGGCCACCTCAGTTACGCCAATCGCGAATTTGAGAAAATTGCTCGCGTGAAAGACATCACCTGCCAAGCGAAGGGCTGGATGAACTTACTACATCCCGCCGATCGCTCTCTTTTTGCGTCTGCATGGCGCGCTTTCGCGAAGGATAAAGCGCCTCTGAATTTGGAGTACCGTTTTTTGCTCAAGTCGGGAGCTGAGAGATGGGTCAAGATGAGTGGCGTGCCCCTGTCCACCGAGGGAGCGACTCCTCAGTTTCTGGGAGTGCTCCAGGACATCACTGAACTTAAAACCGCTGAACGGCACCTTGAGGAAAAACGCTCACACCTTTCCGCGGTGGTGAGTGCCAACCCCGATCTCATCCTGCTGATGTCTACCGAGGGGAATTATCTAGATTGTTTCATCGACCCAGGCAATGACTTGGTGCTCGAACCGAACTCGGTGCTTGGCAAAAACGTCACAGCGCTTTTGCCGAAGGGCTTAGCCGAGCAAGTTCTCGAGGCGGTTAGACACACAGCTGCCACCGGGGAAATGTCTACGCTCGAGTATGAACTCGAGGTCAGAGGGCAAAATCGTTTTTACGAAGCGCGCGTATCGCGTGTGACGCACGATAAAACGATTTTCATTATTCGAAACATTGGAGAGCGCCGGCGGATTCAATCTGAGCTGGTAAAGGCCAAAGAAGAAGCCCTGTTTGCTTCGGCCGCGAAGTCCTCGTTTCTAGCTCGCATGAGTCACGAAATCCGAACGCCCCTGAACGGAATCGTGGGGATGAGCGGGTTGCTCTTCGACACGACCTTGTCTGATGAGCAGCTTGAGTCTGTTCATACTATTCGCTCTTGTAGCGAAGCGCTGCTTGCTCTTGTGAACGATATTTTGGATCTTTCTAAAATTGAGGCAGGAAAGCTGGACCTGGAGCCTCACCCGTTCGAACTCGCTCCTTTGATTCGCTCTGCGCTCGACATGGTGAGTGGTCAGGCGATGGACAAAAAGCTGGTTTTGGAAGAGGACCTGAGCGCCGACTTACCCGTTTGGGTGGTGGGCGATAGCGCCAAGCTTCGCCAGATCCTTGTAAACCTACTTTCCAATGCGGTGAAATTTACGGAAGTAGGGACCGTTCGGCTCATGGTGAAGGGGTCTCGGCACTCGGGTAAGCGGTGGGATCTAGCGTTTACTGTCAGCGATACAGGCATCGGAATCGCAGAGGATAAGCGCGAAAGCCTTTTTTCCCCGTTTCAGCAAGGGGACAATACCATCAACCGCCGGTTTGGAGGGACGGGGCTGGGTCTTGCCATCAGTCGATCGCTTGTTGAAAAAATGGGTGGCACCATACGTATCCACAGCGCCGTCGATCAAGGCACTTGGGTTTTATTCAATGTCCTGCTGGTGGAGAACCAAGAACTCAGCGCACCGTCTCGCCGACCAGCCCTACTCCCCAATCTAGGACGTGAACTCCCGTTGCGGATTTTAGTTGCGGAGGACAATCCGATTAATCAACGCTTCGCGGTTCGGTTGCTCTCGAAGCTGGGGTACCGGGCCGACTTGGCTTCCGATGGCTCGGAAGCGGTGGAAGCCGCGCAACGGCTCGACTACGATATTATTTTCATGGATCTTCAGATGCCCGAGACCGATGGCCTCACGGCCACCCGACAAATTCGGGCGCGCCTTGCTGGAAAGCAACCTCGCATTATCGCCATGACCGCAGCGGCCATTAAGGGTGACCGAGAGCGCGCCTTAGCTTCGGGAATGGACGACTACTTGAGCAAGCCAGTCAAGGTCGATGAGCTTATCCGCGTTTTGCGCGAGGCAGGGGAGCGAACCCACTCCGCAGCCAAGCCTTCTTCCTCCGTCTCTGCCCTTCCTTGACGGCCTCATCTCACTCCCCTAGTTTCAGCCGATGGAAAGACTTATCAGTTTTTTTGGCCTTGGGTTCATGCTGTTCATCGCCTGGCTGATTTCCGAAAACCGAAAAAAGATTCCGTGGCGAGCTCTCTTGGGCGGCGTCGGTCTTCAATTCGTATTGGCTCTATTTATCCTCAAAACCCCCATGGGAATGGCGATCTTCGAAGGCGCCCGCGACGCTATCGGCGCGATTATCGCCCTATCGGACAAAGGGGGGCAGTTTGTATTTGGAGAGAGTTTTAAAGACCACTTCTTCGCTTTCAGCGTGCTACCCACCATCATTTTCGTGTCCTCCCTGTCCGCACTCCTCTTTCACGTGGGTGCAATGCAAAAAGTAGTCGAATGGATGGCTTGGGTAATGGTGCGCGTGATGGGCGCCTCCGGCTCGGAGAGTGTTTGTGCTGCGGCCAATGTTTTCATGGGACAGACGGAAGCGCCCATGCTGGTCCGCCCCTACCTTTCAACCATGACCCGCTCGGAAATCCTGTGCATGATGTGCAGCGGAATGGCGACGGTAGCAGGTGGCGTGATGGCCGCGTATGTTGCCTTCGGTATCCCTGCCGGCCACCTGCTCGCCGCTTCGTTGATGTCCGCCCCCGCCGCTATCGTCATTGCCAAGCTGATGCTCCCCGAAAAACAGACCTCGCCGACGCTTGGCAAAGTGAAGATAAAAGTGAAAAGCGAATCAGTGAACGTCCTAGATGCCGCCTGTCTAGGAGCTTCTGAGGGATTGAAACTCGCCTTGAACGTTGGCGCGATGCTCATCGCCTTCATCGCACTAGTCGCTCTGGTCAATCTCGTCCTTGCCAAATTCGGAGCCTTTTTTGGTTTCGCCATTAGCTTGGAACAGATCTTTGGGTTTGTCTTTCGACCGCTTGCTTGGGTGATGGGCGTTCCCTGGGCGGATAGTGCGCACGTCGGCGTGCTGCTAGGGCAAAAAGTCGTTATCAATGAGTTCTACGCTTACATCAAGATGGGAGAACTCATGAAAGCGGGCCAGCTCTCTCAACGATCCATCGACATCACGACCTACGCGCTGTGTGGCTTTGCCAATTTCTCGAGCATTGCCATTCAAATCGGCGGAATTGGAGCCATGGCGCCGGAGCGCCGGAAGGATTTTGCCCAACTGGGCTTTCGCGCTTTTATTGGCGGAAATCTGGCCGCTTTCATGACCGCTTGTATTGCCGGCATCCTGCTTTAAAACAGGTTGCGAAGTAGCGCGATGGTGGTCACACCAATCGTGACGCTCGCAATGAGACTGCGAGTGAGTAACCCAATGAGCAGCGTCGGAAGTGACGCCAGAAACGGTAAGCTAATCGGCCCCCAAATGATCTCTTCTTGAGCCGCTAAAACCGCGGGAACGACCACTGCCGAGAGCACGGCGACCGGAAGGTAGCGCACCCAAATCGTCCACAAGGGCCGAGTGCTCACCTTGGGTTTGATGACAAACGGAAGAAAGCGAAGAGCTGCGGTCACAAGCCCCATGCCGGCGGCTGTCAGGACTATGCTGGATGTTTGCATCGCCCCTCCAACCAAACTCCAATCAGAGGCGCGATCACTGCCGCGGCAAGGGTCGAAATCCAAGAAAGCCCCACGACAGAAAACACAAGCGCTAAGCCACCCGCAAAAGCAGCAACCGCCACGGCTTTAGAATCCGCCAGCTGAAGCACAAGTACCGCAAGCATCATCGCTACGAGCGCGAAATCCAGGCCCAGTGAGTGAATCATCTGTGAATCGCCGCCGAGGGTAAAGCCTAGGACCGTTCCCAAAACCCAAGCGATATACGCGCCCCACTGAAGCGCCATCGCTTCACGCGGCTCCGGGAAAGGCCGCGTTCGCGCGGGTAGCATCAAAGCGAATGTTTCATCCGTCAGCTGCAGGGCAAACATCCAGCGAACCAAGCGTGGCCAGTGGCGCACTCTAGGAGCCATTACTGAACTAAGCAGCAGAAATCGCGCATTGATGAGTCCAACCACTAAAATGATGACCCCTACCGGCTGGTTCGCGGCAATCAGCCCCAGTGCCACGACCTGAGCTGTACCGGCATAAGTGGTAGCCGACAAAAGAGCAGCGACCCAAAGAGGCAAACCGGCTTCCCGAGCGAGCACGCCGAATGCGAACGAAATGGCAACAAAGGCCGCAACCAGCGGAAACACATCCGCAATCGTTCCACGACGAGCCAGAGAAGAAGCAGGGGAAACAGAATTGGTTTTCGCAAACATCCGAAAAAGCGCCTTATTTAACTTGGCGAACCTACTGCAAACCGCTTAGCCAAATCAACCTGCAATGAGGAATCTTTCAAATCCCGCGGGCGAGAGTAGCGAGAACGTTCTGTGCGTCCCGAGGTGTGTGCAGTGCAAGACCGCAAGCAGGAGTGTAGAGCGCATCCGTGAAGGCAGCTTTTCCGCGCTCAGGCCCTAAACCACTTTCAAGCGCTTGTGCGACTTCCAGAAACAGGCGCTCGGCGTCCCGACTATTGATTTTCCCAGGCTCGGTCGTAGGTACCAAACCCAGGGACAAACGCCCACCCTCCTTAAGAAAGTGCCCAAGCGCTTCGCTCTCCAGAAGGAGCGAACCGAGACTGAGGTGCGTATCTAAGGACAAGAAATCAATTCCCAGGGCCAGCACGGAGGGCCACTGAGTGTTGCTACAGCAGTGAATCCCGACTGCGACCCCCTCCTTTTTCAGGGTACTAATCACCAGCTTCAGCTCTTGCAGGCCGAGTAGGTGTCGCGGGTTTTCGGGAGTGAGCACGAAAAGCGCTGGCTCATCCAGATAGACGATAGTCTCCACACCAAGACTCTTCAGGCGACGACTCATCGCTAGCCCGCGCGCGAGAATCAGGCGAAAAATCTGCGCGCACACTTCAGGGTGCTCGTCTAAGCGCCCCCCTTCCAAGGATCGCAAGCTCCACTGGGCAGTGAGCGGTCCGACGATCTGGATCTTGGCTACTTTGGTTGCGCGCTCTTGAACTTCCCATAGGAACGGCTGCCAGCTACTACTCGTCGCCGGTGAGGGTTCAAAGGCTTCGAATGCATCTGACTCGGTTGCACGATCAAAAGCGTGGAGGAGCTTTTCATCGAAGCTTCTTGCCCTACCCTCCCACACGGTCATGTCGACATGGGCACTTCCGTCGGATTCCACCCGAATTCCTGGCAAGCCGTCTAAAGCTTGCGGAACGGAATATTCCCAAGGATTTCGAATCGGAATTTGTGGAAGAAACGGAATGTCGAAGGAGAATGCAAAATCCAGTGCCGCGTCGATATTGTGATGAGGCAAGCTCCCTATGCCCGTGGTTTTGCCTTTCGGAATGTGGTCCATTACCGACATTAAACGCCGTCACCGTCGCGTGCTCCCACCGAGAAGTAGCTCGCTTGAGGATGATGAAAAACTATGGCGGATACGCTGGCTTCAGGATCCATCATGAACCCTTCGGTCAATTGGACGCCGATATCTTCCGGCTTGAGCAAATCGAAGAGCAAAGCTTGATCATCGAGTCGGGGACAGGCCGGATACCCAAAGGAATAGCGTTTGCCGTGGTACTTCGCCTGAAACCGGTCGATCATCGTCGTCTCCGGGGCATCGGCTAATCCCCACAGCGCTCGAATTTGCGAATGCAGCATTTCGGCATACCCTTCAGCCGATTCCAGTGCCAGCACTTGCACGATGTGTGACTTCAAGTACTCACCGCGATTCTTCAAGCTTTCAGCTATCTCGCGCACACCCCTTCCGACGCTGACCACAAAAGCGGCAACGTTGTCTTCCGTCTCTTCCCACTTGGGAGTACGCCCGGCAAAAGGGACGGGTCGCACATAGTCCGCTAAACACAGACCATTGGGCTTTTTCTGGCGAGGCAGCTCCACGGTGACTTGCTTGCCTTCGGGTGTCATCAGATACAGGCGATTGCCGTCACTCGCGGCTTTAAAGAACGCATACGTCGCTTTGGCTTCCATGAGTTCAGTACCGCGGAACTCCTCTTTGGCTTCTTCGACTGCTTTCCAAATTTGGAACGACTTCGAATCCGTTTGCTCCCATTCGAGTAGGTTTGCCGCACTCGCCTTAAACTTATCCAGCGACCGAACCACACTGCCCGGCATGCCCAGATGACGCCCATAGATCATCATGGGGTTCACAAATTTCCAGACCTGGTCGATGTTTACTTGCTTGAGAACATGCCTTTTAAAATCGGGCGCCTTAGGCAAGTGTTCTACAAACTTTACGCTGGAGCACCGTTCCTGGCTCTCTGGAACCTCTACCCGCACGGGCGCTTGGGCATCGGCAAGTGCGGCGCGGCGCGCCGCCATCTCACTCTTCAATTTTTCAAACCCCTGCGGGTCCACAATCGTTTTCGCGAGATCTAAGCCCGTCATCGCGTCTGACGCGTAGGCAACGGTCCCCAAATAGGCGCGAGAGATCTGTTTATCGACGAAATTTTGTGTCAGTGCCGCCCCGCCAACGAGCATGGGAGGTGTCACGCCCGCTTTGCTTAGGTCATCTGCGGTAATGACCATCTGCTGTGCTGATTTAACCAATAACCCTGAGAGTCCAACGATATCGGGTTCGTGCTCTCGAATCGCCTTAATCAATTGCTCTGGCGGAACTTTGATCCCGAGGTTCACCACGTTAAAACCATTGTTCGAAAGAATAATCTCGACCAGATTTTTACCAATGTCGTGAACGTCGCCCTTCACGGTCGCGAGCACCACCTTGCCGCGAGAGGAAGTTTCAGACTTCTCCATGAATTTTTCGAGGTGGCTCACGGCAGCTTTCATCGCTTCCGCGGATTGCAGCACTTCAGCGACGATGAGCTGGTTGGCATTAAACTGCCGCCCCACTTCGTCCATGCCCTTCATCAGCGGGCCGTTGATAACATCCAAAGGCCGCATGGTGAGCAGCGCTTCATCCAGATCAGCAACCAGGCCGTCCTTGGAACCTTCAATGATGTACTGGCTGAGTCGCTCCAAGAGCGGAAGTTTCACGCCCGTCTCTTTAGTGGTCGGTTTTCTAACTCGGAAGTGATTCGCAAACGCCCCGACCGGATCAATGCCTCGGTTGTGCAGCAGATCTTCGGCGAGCTTTCGCTCCTCTTCCGGAATGCTCGCGTAGCGTTCCAGTTTTTCGCTATTCACAATCGCGAGATCCAACCCCGCCTGGACACAGTGGTACAGGAAAACGGAGTTCAGAACCTCACGACCCGCTTCAGGCAGCCCAAAGCTCACATTAGAGATCCCTAACACTGTTTTTGTGCTGGGATATTTCTGCTTGATGAGACGAATGCCTTCAATCGTCTCTACGGCCGAACCGATATATTGCTTGTCACCGGTGGCACACGGAAACACGAGCGGATCCCAGTAAATATCCTCTGGCAACACACCGTACTTCTCGGTCAGAAGTGCATAGGACCTGTCGGCAATGGCGAGTTTGCGATCCCGCGTTACGCCCATCCCCTGATCGGGATCGTCGTCAATGGTACCCACCACAACCGCTGCCCCGTACGCTCTGAGCAACGGACACACTTTTTCAAAACGTTCTTCGCCATCTTCAAGATTAATCGAATTGATAATGGCTTTGCCTTGGCTGTAGGTCAGCGCCATCTCAATCACTTTTTCGTCGGTACTATCGATCATCAGCGGAGCGCGCACCTTCTTTATTGCGAGCTCAAGAAACTGGCGCATATCGCTCATTTCTTCGCGATCGGGATTGGCCAAGCAAACGTCTAGAATCTGCGCGCCACTTTTTACCTGTGCACGGGCAATATCGGACGCTTCATCAAACTTTTCTTCGCAAATCAATTTCTTGAATTTGCGACTGCCAATCACGTTGGTTCGCTCGCCGACAATAACGGGGCGCATCTCATCCGTAATTTCCAAGAAATCGATACCGGAAACGAAAGAACGGCTCGCAGGTTTTGGAAGATGAGGTGCTTTGCCACGCACCAGCTGTTCTAACGCCTCAATGTGCCCCGCGTGGGTGCCACAACAGCCACCCACCACATTCACCCACCCTCTATCGACGAAACGCGCCAGTACACCGGAAACCATTTCAGGTGTCTCCAAGTAGCAGCCGTTTTCATCAGGAAGACCGGCGTTGGGTACGCAAGAAACCGGAAAAGGCGAAGTCTCGGCCAAGGACCGGATGTAATCGGTCATGAACTCTGGGCCGGTTGCGCAGTTTAGCCCCAAGTAAAGCAAGTCTTCATGAGCCACGGAAGCAAGTAGCGACTCAATGCTTTGCCCCGCCAGCATGGTTCCCATCGCCTCAATCGTTACCGAAAGCGCCATAGGGACTTCAATGCCCACTTCCTTCATGGCTTGCTTGCAACCTAGAAACCCTGCTTTGATATTGCGCGTGTCTTGGCAGGTTTCCAGAAGCAGGTAATCGACTCCCCCCTCCAAAAGCCCGCGGACTTGGATGCGGTAGTGCTCCTGCAGCTGCCTAAAATCCACCCCACCGGTGACCGTCATTGCCTTCGTAGTGGGTCCCATCGCCCCCGCCACATAACGAGGTTTGAGGGAGGAGTACTGGGCCGCCGCCTCATTGGCGAGGCGCGCCGCCAGCACATTCACTTCATGGGTTTTGGACCCTAGTCCGAATTCATCCAGAACGAGCGGCGTGGATCCAAAGGTGTTCGTTTCTACGATATCGCAGCCCGCTTTGAAGTAAGCGCCGTGAATCTGCTTAATGAGCTCCGGCTGAGTCACAACGAGGTACTCATTACACCCCTCAAACTCAGGGCCTCCGAAGTCGTCCGCCGTCAGATTGCGGTCTTGGATGGCGGTTCCCATGGCTCCATCAATCACTAGAATGCGTTCTCTGAGGGCTTCTCTAATACCGGGCTTAAGACTTTTCACAGGGTTTGAAGAATAGCGGGAGAGCACGCCAAATCCAAGAAGCATGTTATCTTGACCGTATCGGCATGAACTTTCCATTGGAAACCGTCTCCTTTTGGCTTGTGACCTCCCTGCTGCTAGCTGGCTGTGCCCCTTTGAAAGTCAGTGACCCGCAGTCGCTCGTGGTTGCCCCTCTTCACGGGAACAATCCCATCCTTCGAGTCATCAATGAAGCAAAGCCGCCCTGCCTAGGCATGGTCCGCACTTTCTGCGAAAACCTCTACTCTCCTGACCACCGAGGAAGTCTCAGCCTCCCGGGTAGCGGTGGATCGCTTGAGATTCGAAAGGGTAATACGGACAACGATTTCTCCCAGATTTACTTTGAATACGCAGCCACCCAGATCCGATTCCAGGAGCGCCTTCCAGCGGACTTTCGAAGCCTGCTCCGCCGGTTCGGCTATTTCCACAAACTGCGCACTTATTTAGCGCGCAAACCCCGCAGAACCATGACCGTTGAGGAACGCGCTCGAGTCGTCCGACTGGCTCACGACATAGAAGCACTCTGGGACTCTGCCGTGAGCGAAACAGCCTTGAAGCGCATGGAAGCCAACCACCCTGGCTACTCACAACTCCAAGAGGATCTGATTCCCTGGGAACTCAAGCGGGAATCCTCGCGAGTTCGCAGCATTCTCACCTCAGAGATCGCCCGAGCCGTATGGACCGAGCACCCAAAGTGGCAACAAGTAGAAAAGGAGTTTGAAGCGATTCGACAAGCCTTCCTCGAGGTCGTGTCCCAATCAGCCGCCCTACCCAGTGAGGTGAAAATCAATTGGACGAAACGTATTAGGGATTCAAAGCTTATTGTTCCTGGATCAGACCCGGAAGTAGACGCACTAGCTTGTGCCCGCACCGAGCAAAATGCCTACTACTACACGGAGCGCAACTATCTAACTGTCTGCGCGGGAGACTTCAATTCTGAAGACGTACGCCATACCCTGGCCCACGAGCTGGCACATTCTCTAGATATTTCTCGATCTATCACCCTATTTGAAAGCCAATCCGCGCTCGGACAATCTCTCACCGACTTGCGAAGAGCCAGTTGTTCCTCCAGTGCCTTTTCTTGCCCGCGCTGGAGGGAGTTCAAGGACGGGTTCGAGCAGTCTAGTCGCGCGCTCTACGATTTTAAGCCGGTGCTGCCTCGCTTTCACAAATGCTTACAAAGCGCAGACACGGTTCCGTTTCCAGCGGGCTACTTGGAGCGCATCGCGCGTGAAGATGCGCAAAGCACCATCTCCAGACTTGCAGAGGACAACGCGTTTCTTCGCATCATCTCCTCGCACTTACCCGCTCCCAATGGAAAACGGATGAGCAATCCCATGCAATTGAACCCGTGCGAGTATTTTCTATGGGACTCTTCCATCAATGTTTTTGATGGCGAGCTAGCGGCCCTTCTATTCTTTACCAGCGAATACCGATGCTCAGAGGAAGCCTCACCTGTGCGCTTTAAGTCCGCTATGGACCAGGCGTTGACCCTGCTTTCTTCTTTGATTGAAGCGCGCATGAGAGCCGAAGGGGAATTCTCTTCGCGAGTCCGACTGAGTGCGGACGGACATGCCGCTTCACCCAACGAGCGATTCGCCGATGCCCTAGGCGCGCTCACGTTTGCGCACCTGCTTAAGAAAGAGCGCGACGTCACGCTACGCCGTGCCGTGTTTCTTGCGAACAACGCTTGGCTGTGCGCCCGACCCTCCTTGCGACAGATCCTCCCTCTCGAAGCAGGCATTCAGCGTAAGTACTACGTTGAATCTCATTCGGAAGAGACACAGCGGCAGAAAGAAGTCTTAAGCAGTGAAATTCGAGAAGTTCTAGAATGTGAGAAGGACTTCGAGATGGATGAATGTCGTCTTTAAGGACTACATCGGCAAAATACCCGGCGGCCGAAGGGCTTCCTTTGGCCGAGCGTAGTAGGCCAGGCGCTTCACCAATTCGCCCCTGACCTGTCCAAAGTCGATCATCGCATCGACGATAAGTTCAGATGCAAGGCGTAAGATATCGATGTCCTTTTCGTAATCGGCGATTTTTTCTGCGACGAATGCTTTACGTTTGTCTTCAGGTAATTCTTGAATTTTATTGTAGTACACCGCATTCACCGCGGGCTCTGCTCCCATTACCGCAATCTTTGCGCTAGGTAGTGCCAGCACGCAGTCGGTACCGAATGCGGGACCTGCCATCGCGTACAGACCGGCTCCGAATGCCTTTCGAACCACGAGACAGATTTTTGGTACACGAGCAGCCGACAGCGCGTAGATTAGCTTCGCACCCGCGCGAATCATGCCTTCTTTTTCTGTCTTGCTGCCGATCATAAACCCAGGAACATCAGCGACGAACAGAATCGGGAGTCCATAAGCACTGCAGATCTGAATGAAGCGAGCGGCTTTATTGGAGGACTCCACGAACAAAACGCCTCCCTTGACCATGGGCTGATTCGCAACCACTCCCACGGCCTGGCCGTTTAAACGGGCAAATCCCGTTACGACTTCCTTCGCGTAGAGCTCTTTAATCTCGAAAAAGCTGCCCGCATCGAGAAACGTATCTAGGGCATCTTTAATATTGTAGGCCCGCGCGGCCGACTCTGGGATGAGTGCCTTGAGCTCGTCCCCCTTGCGTGATGGCGCGACGGCGGCTACATCGGCAGGCGCTAGGGTCTCATTCTGAGGTAAATAACTTAAAAACTGTTTCGCTTTCTCGATGGCTTCTTTCTCATCTTTGACGAGCATATCGCCACAGCCACTCACTGAGCAGTGCATGCGCGCGCCGCCCATTTCTTCGAGCGTTACTTTTTCGCCAATGACTGACTCGGCCATGCGCGGAGAACCTAAGTACATACTCGCGTTGCCTTCGACCATAATAACAACATCACAAAACGCAGGAATGTAGGCGCCCCCGGCCGCCGAAGGCCCGAACAAAAGGCAAATCTGCGGAACAACTCCTGACAAGCGCACCTGATTGTAAAAAATATGCCCCGCCCCGCGGCGCCCCGGAAACATTTCAATCTGATCGGTGAGTCGCGCACCGGCGCTATCAATCAAATACAGCAGCGGGATGCGAAGGCGTTCCGCGGTTTCCTGAACCCTGAGCATCTTTTCTACCGTGCGTGCCCCCCAGCTCCCGGCTTTTACGGTCGAATCATTAGCGAGAACGGCGACCGCTCGCCCTCCTATCCGACCGAGGCCTGTAACAACGCCATCTGCAGAGAGTTCTTCCACCAGGCAATTTGCGAAAAGGCCGTCTTCGACGAAACTATCCTTGTCGCACAGTAGCGCAATACGATCGCGCGCAAACAGCTTTGCGCTCTCCGGAAGCTTGTCATGGTACTTCTTGGGACCGCCCTGTTTTAACTTCTTCTGGAGCGCTGCGATATCAGTAGTCATTATTCCCCTGTGTACTTAGGCTTTCGCTTTTCCAAAAATGCTTTCATTCCCTCAAGTCGGTCCTTTGAGGGAATCAGCGGCTTATACATTTCTACTTCATGTTGAAGTGCTTTCGATAAAGGCAGCTCAATGCCCTCTCGAATGGCCCGCTTTGCCTGACGAATGGCCATAGGTGCCGCTTCAGCAAACTTCATCGCCCATTGTTTGGCGTGGGAGACAGCATAGCCAGGCGCGACGATCGCGTGCACCAAACCGCACCGCAAAGCTTCATCGGCCGTGATTTTTCTGGCAAGCAGGACTAACTCCATGGCTTTGGAAGCGCCGACGGCACGCGCCAACCGCTGGGTTCCGCCATTACCCGGTATGATCGCCAGATCCACTTCGGGTAAGCCCATGACAACACCGTCGGAGACCACGCGAAGATCCGCAGTGAGAGCAAGTTCGAGCCCCCCTCCCAAGGCACTGCCTCCAATGGCTGCAATAACCGGAAAGGGAAGCTTCTCGATACGCTGGTAGAGCGCATGGACAAAATCAAAACGGGCAAGAATCGCTTTCTCGTTCATGCCCTGGCGTTCTTTCAAGTCCGCGCCCACACAAAACGCTTTCTCTCCCGCTCCCGTGATGATCAAAGTCCGCGTGGTCTTGTCGACTTCCAAGACATCTACCAAAGACGCCAACTCATCGAACATTTCCTTGTTCAATACATTGAGTTTGTCGGGCCGATTCAGTATCGCAGTAGTGAGCGGCCCTTCCCGGCGGATGAGCAATGCGCTGTCATTCGTCTTAGTGCGCGCCATACCAGTCGCCTCCTTTTTTCCATACCTCGGCCAAACGCCCGGTAGGAGTTAATCCCATTTCCTTGGAAAGGTACTCTAGTGTTGAGCGAAAGGCTGCCGATGGAAACGCTGCAAGCTTGCCATCGCGGAACAAGCTGTACTGAAGATCTTCCAGCGCAACATTTCCCGTCGCGCCTTTGGCATACGGGCAACCGCCTACTCCACCGGTTGTTCCGTCAAACTTTGTCACGCCTGCTTTCAGGCCCGCGTGCGCCGCCGCAACGGCGAGACCGTAGGTATTGTGAAAATGCAGTGCTGTTTTACCAATCGGGAAGTGCTTTTTTGACTCAGCCAAGACACGCGTCACTTGATCAAAGGAAGCCACGCCAATGGTGTCACCCAAAGCTATTTCGTCTGGCTTGGCCTTGGCGACACGCTTAAGAACGCGAGAGAGTTCCTTGGGATCGATCTTTCCCTGGTAGGGGCAGCCAAAGACCGTGCTGACATAAACTCGTACTTTGCGTTTGGCCCGGCGGACCCTAGCGACGATAGCCTCGACCTGAGCGAGGCTAGCATCGATAGTGGAACGGACGTTCTTTTCGTTGAAGGCCTCACTCACAGAGACAAAACAAGCGACCCACGGAATGGGAAAGGTGAGAAGCCGTTCAGCTCCCTTTTCGTTTGGAACAAAGGCCATCGTCTCGGGGAGTGCCCTAGCTAAGGGAGACTCGAAAAGCGCCCGGCAAAACGCCTCGCTATCGGCAAATTGGGGAACCGCTTTCGGGTTTACGAAACTGGTGATTTCCAGACGCTGATAGCCGCACTCATTTAGTTTCCGCAGGAGCGCGAGTTTCTTCTCAATGGAAAAGGGTTTGCCCTCCATTTGGAGGCCGTCGCGCAACGTCACATCGGTAAACTCATAGCGCTTCACTATTTCAACTCGATGAGAGTGTCCCCTTCGTTGAGAAAGTCCCCCGCTGCTTTATGCACCGCTTTGACTTCCCCCTCGCTGCCTGCGAGCAAGGGCACTTCCATTTTCATGGACTCGACAATGGCAACTTCTTGTCCTGCCTTTACCTTGTCGCCGATTTTGACCTTTACCTCGAGGACAGTCCCCGCCATTTCGCTTTTGATCTGCTTACTCATCGATGCCTCGTATGTCGCTTAAGGGCCTGTATTAAAGGAGAAACCTACGCGCATCATCATCGTCCAGTAACTGGGGGTTGCGACTGACGGATCAAAGATGCCATGAAAGCGCCCACCCAAACCCAGCCGAAGGTTCTCACCTAAGACGAGGTCTGCAATGGCATTGGCGTGCAAGCCAAATTTAGTTTCGGTAGTGGCGGCTGCAAACTGGTAAAAACCAGGGCCTCCGCCCAAAAATAATTGAATGTCGTTGAAGTGCCCGACCATGAAGTCGGCCGATACCGTGTTGCTCCACAACCCGATGGTCGTCGGACCTGCATGGGAGCTGAGTCCACTTCTCAACGAGACATCCAGAACGGGATTCACCCGAAAGCCTACATCAATGCCGAATCCCAACGCGTTCATCGTGGAAGCAGGCGCTTGTTGCGTTAATCCAACAAAGCCCAGCTGCCCCCCGACATAAATCGACTCCAACGGAAGCGCTTGGGCAGGTAGTAAGAAAGCAATTACCAGAAGAAGTTTGTTTTTCATGCTCAAAGATTACGCGTGCAAATTCATAAATGGCAAGAAAATGGCCAGTTCCTTAGGCTTCACAGCCTTTTTTTTCAAAGGAAAAGGAATGGGATCTCAAGGACTTCTCTCGTCACTACGCGCAGCAGCATTTTTCCTTAAAGGTTAACCGCAGTGCGTCGAAATGCATTGTGTCAGGTCGTGATGCATCGCATTAGCAGTACGGGTCACGACCGGGGTTAACAATTAGGAGGAACTATGGCTTTTACAATTCAAACTAACAGCTTGGCTAATACCGCCATGCGCAATCTGAATAACACAGAAGAGCGCATGTCGAGTGTTGTGTCCAAGTTAGCGACGGGTAGTCGCATTGTCCGCGCTGCGGATGATCCGGCTGGTCTCGCAATTTCTGACCAAATGAACGCAACTATTCGCTCCCTGAATCAGGCGCAGCGAAACGCTCAAGACGCCATCTCGTTAATTCAGGTGTTTGAAGGCGGCACGACAGAAATCAGCAACATGTTGATTCGCATCCGCGAACTGTCGATTCAAGCTGCTTCCGATACCGTGGGTGAGCGAGAACGTAAGATGTTGGATCTCGAAGTACAAGAAATGCGCTCAGAAATCACGCGTGTTGCTCGTACGACGACCTACATGGATCGTGAGCTTCTTGCCGGTGAGGAAGTCCGTTTGGAATTCCAAGTCGGTGTGAACAACGTCGCCTCGAAAGATCGCGTCTTGTTCGATCCAGGTAACACGGATCTCACTGCTGAAGGCCTCGGTGTAGGCGACGTTTCTGTCGTCGACAAAAAGGATGCACAGGGCGGACTCGAAAAACTCGATAATGCAATCGTGCAGGTCAACGAACTTCGCGCGAAGATCGGTTCTACTCAGAACCGTCTACAAACGACCATCAACTCTCAGGGTATCTACGCTGAGAACTTGATGAACGCTAAATCGCGTATCCGTGATGCGGACATGGCAGCTGAAACGACAAACCTGACTCGAGAAACGATTCTTCGTCAGGCTGGCGTTGCAGTGTTGCAAGCCGCGAACGAAAATCCCAAGCTAGCGCTCCAGCTTCTGCGTGGATAACCCTTAAAACGGGTTGCCCTCCGCGAGAATGAGTGCGTGCTAAATGTATCTTCCTAATTGGAAAAGTCGGGTGGGGCGGGGTCTCTTGAAGAAGAGCCCTGCTCCACCGGCTGATACTTTGAAGTCCCGACTGCAGTACCCATCCCCTTAAGCTACTAGGCTCTCTTGTGTAGCTACGGCATTTCCAGATAACTCTGGGGATTCGCCTACTTAAAAAAAACGTACGTGCGTGACATTTTGTCCTCAAGTTTATGACGCAGAATGTCGATGACAAACTGTCACGGGTTGATGCGCGGTGTCACTTCTGAACCGCCTTGCCACAGTCGCCTCTAAAACGAGAGCGACGGGTGCCAGGGACGAGGAGGGAGAACGACGGCCACGCGACCTGCCCGAGGTATACGCGCAAGCTCTTAAGGTTCGCGGTCCAACGCATCCAGCGAAGGGCTGCGAAGCTAAGAGAGCTCGCGTGAACGGCCCCGACAGGCCACCCATGCACACGCTCTAATCCCTATGGTTTGGGAGCAGAGGCCCATGACGTGTGTGCGGAAGTTGTACAGAACGTAAGCGGATTCGATTTCACCTTCGGGGGAAAGCGAAAAAGTTTGTGAGCTGGCTTTATTAGGAGGAAACATGGGATTTACAATTCAAACAAACAGTCTGGCCAACACGGCCATGCGCAACTTGAATAACACTGAAGAGCGCATGAGCAGTGTGGTGTCCAAATTGGCAACGGGTAGTCGAATCGTCCGCGCTGCGGATGATCCGGCAGGACTCGCCATTTCGGATCAAATGAATGCGACGATTCGATCGCTTAACCAAGCGCAGCGAAACGCGCAGGATGCCATCTCTCTTATTCAAGTGTTCGAAGGGGGAACGACAGAAATTAGCAATATGTTAATTCGTATTCGCGAACTGTCGATTCAAGCCGCTTCAGACACAGTGGGTGAGAAAGAAAGAAACATGCTCAACCTCGAAGCGCAGGAAATGAAGAGTGAAATCACTCGCGTTGCTCGCACCACGACCTATATGGACCGTGAATTGCTAGCAGGCGAAGAAGTTCGCTTGGAATTCCAAGTCGGGGTTAACAACGACGATGAAAAAGATCGCGTTGTATTCGATCCAGGCAACACAGACATGACTTCGGACGGGCTAGCCGTCGGGGACATCGACATCACCGAAGCAGATTCTGCTCGGGAAGGTCTCGAAGCTCTCGACATGGCCATTACGCAAGTCAACGAACTGCGAGCCAAGATCGGTTCTACTCAGAACCGTCTACAGACCACGATCAATGCTCAGGGTATCTACGCTGAGAACCTGATGAACGCTAAGTCCCGTATTCGTGACGCGGACATGGCGTATGAAACAACCAACCTGACCCGAGAAACTATTCTCCGACAGGCTGGCGTCGCAGTGCTTCAAGCTGCGAACGAAAACCCGAAACTCGCTCTTCAGCTGCTGCGCTAACATCGTTAGCACAGCACGAAGACGCTATTGGTAGTCCGTCAGGGCTATGGGGTGTGCATGAGCGGAAGCAATTTCCGCTAAACGGCGCACCTACCTACCAAACCTCGGGTAGTTGATCGAAAACCGTTGGGGTGGGGGCTTTCAAGCCTCCACCCTGGGGTTTTTAAGCTGACCCACTACGCTGTGTTTATTTCAGCGAATGTGGAACTAGGTGAGTACCCCATTGTGGTAATTAATGTAGAGCGCCAAGTGATCGGCTAGAGCCGAACGCTTTTTGGTTGTGCACCAGGTTTTTCTGAAAAGGCGATTCACATTCGCTCTAAGCATCGCCGCAGTATGATTGAGACTAAACAGCGGATCCCACTTCCCTCTCTTTAGCTCTCCCTGCCCTACCACACAGCCCCTGCGACTTAAGCTCGTCTTGTGAACTGCTTTGGGAAACACCTTTCTTAGAGGCGATGATCCGCGCGAAAGCCGTACTTTTCTACCGCCCTCCTCGCAAGCAAACCTTTTGCCGGCATTTGCGAAACCTCGACGGCTAAGATCTTTCTGCCTGATGTAACAGCAAGGCTAATACTGAGCGGTTTCATTTTCGAATGCTCGAATGTTTCCATGTCGTCAAATTGCACGTGATCAATCGGATTGGTTCGCAACGACTCTAGGAAGTGACTGTGAAGATTTCGGGCTTGGATGCCAAGAAATCGCAGCTTCCGGGCAACCGTCTCTCGATGAACGCCCAACAATCGCGCTGACCTGCGCATCGATACTCCAGACACCAGCAGTTTGCGAAGCGGCTCATTCACCCTTCGCTTCTTCTGCCCAAAACAGGGGTGATGCGTCGCCTCTGAAAGACTTCTCCCGCAGCTCTTACACTTCCACCTTCTCACATAGCGACTGTCGGATTTCCTCAGGAAAGTGCCATGCGAAACTAGGTGTCCGGATTTCGTTTCCGAAAGACCGCAACTGCAACTAATTTTTGGGCTGCCAGGCTTCACACCCCTGTGACTGAGCAAGTCTCGGGCCTAAATACTCTCAACCCCACCGAAGTAGGCCAGTTCTTGGGGTTTCGTTTCCCACCCTTGCTCGCGAGCTACTGAAGCACTGAAAAGTCGACGGAGGCGACGCCTGAAGGGGACAAGAGATAGAGCTTGGATCCGGATCCGGTGAGTCCCATTGCCTTCAAAGATTTGGAAGTAAAAGAAGCCCCCCCATCGTGGGACACGCAAAGGGTTCCGTCCGCAAGGGCATAGATGTCGCTCCCCGAGGCCCAGACATCCCAAATCGTATTGGAGCTCAGTCCGTTCGCTATGGTTCTATTCGTGAAAGAAGCGCCTCCATTGTTCGAAATCGACAATCCCGCGGCGTTTGCCACATAAAGATTATTCCCCGTTGAAAACAGTCGCCAAACACCCAAGCTTCCAAGCCCGTCAGCCGTTGTCTTGCTCGTGAAAAGCACGCCGGAGTTATTGGAAACGGAGAGTGCCCCCAAAACAGCCTGCCCGAAGACGTTGGTGCCCGTGCCGGCCACGTTTAACTGGAAGTTATTGGCAAGGCCGTTGGCCATAGTCCTATTCGTGAAAGAACTTCCCCCGTCTGTAGAAATCGAGAGGCCACTTTGCGTTGCAGCATAAACATTCAGCCCGTCGCCAAATATACTGAAGACATCTCGATTGCCGAGTCCATTCAACGTTCCGACCGAGGTAAAAGTATCTCCGTGATCATGCGAATACGACACTCCTGTTGTGGTCACGTTGCCGTCTTGGCTCGCAAGATACACGTGACTTGCCTCGCAATAAACATCCGTTGGTAACTCATACGCTCCATCGCTGGAATACCGCCTGCGAAACGTCAGGCCATCGTCATCTGAAATCAGGAGATCGACCCCACTGAGAACAAAAATCCGGTTCGACGAAACGCAGAAAGCGCCGCTAGCCTCGCTCCATGACAGGGGATTGCTGATGCCAGAAAAGGTGCTGCCTGAGTCGATACTCTTACTAATCCCAGCTTCGGATCCAACAAATAGCGAGCCGTCATCCGAGTAAGCGATGCTCGTCACTGCATTGTCTAAAAGCCCGTGCGTTAAAGTTCGAGTGGTAAAGGATGCCCCGAGATCCGAGGAAATGGAAAGGCCCACACCGGTTCCAGCAAAAAGCCGATTCCCTCCGAGGGCCACGACACCGATGTCGTTTGCCGCTAAACCCTGAGCCGTCGTGCTATTCGAATACAGGGACCCTCCGTCTTGAGAAACAGATAAGCCGTTTGCCGTTCCGACGAAGATATTCGATCCGGAACCGACAACAGCATTGATGGTATTGCTACCCAACCCATTTGCAGTGGTGCGAGTCGTGAATGTCTGCCCTCCATCGATTGAGACACTCAGCCCCAAGCCGGCCCCAGAGACCGCAAATACATTCAAGCCCTGAGCCCAAACCTTTCTAACGTTGTTGTTCGGTAAACCGTGAGCGGTCGTTCGATAAGAAAAACTGCGCGCGCCATCTGTCGACACCGCCAGACCATCTGCGGTTCCAACGTAGAAAGTGCCGCTATCATATGCCCCTCCGTAGATGTAGGTGGATACAAACCCGTGGGTCGTGCTGAGCGCGACGAACGTATTGCCCCCATCCCGGGAGACAGCAGCGGCGTAAGGCGAAGTGACAACCAAAGTGTTTGACGACCCAATGACTTTCAATCCCTCTCCCCAATAAGTACTCGCCGTTGGAATTCCCACCGTAGTGCTCTTGTTAGTGAAAGTCGCTCCGCCGTCTTCGCTCATCGACAGCCCGCCCGGCGTCCCTACGAACAGTCGCGATTGAAAGTAAGAAAGTGAAAACACTTTATTGGAAGGCAATTTATTGCCCTGCTCCGGACTATCCACCGGAAAAATCGGGGCCTCGGAAGGAACCGTCCCAGCCGTTGCTGAAAGCTCGCGATTGTGGCTCACCGCAACGTAGTAGGTTTGGTAGTTGTTCAGTCCCGCTATCCCATGAGGAGAACTCACATTGGGGATAAGCGTAGAATTGGATTCGGTCACAGGATAGCTGGTTGACCAGCGAAGATCGTAGCTTCGGCCAGAGACGGAGTCTTCCCAAGTAGCAATGAGTTTGCCATTTCCGGGAAATGCGCGAACAGAAAAGATAGTTGTAGCGGCGGAGCAAATCGCTTCATCCGCGCAAAGTCCGGGACCACATGCTGGCAGGAGAAAAACTGAAAGCATCGCGAGGCGAAGCAAACGACTGAACAATTTGATAGGCACAGCTCGTGTCCCACTGACTCTGTGAACGCTTGGGTGAGTCCCTATCGTAACGCGGACCCCTCAAGGAATCATAAAAAAGATTTGCTTAGGCACGATGCACCGTGCCTTCAATTGTGAAGCAACTGTGAACTTCCGGGAAAAACCGGCCCTGAAACACTGTGTTGGCGACAAGTAGTTTTTGACACTCGGTTTCATCTCCTATCTAAACCGCTACATTCTGGATCGCGTCAGAACGTGACGCGCCGACTTATCTTTTTTTCTTAAAGCGTTACCTCAATTCGACGAATGGGACAGTGTCACGAGAAGAACTACCGGGATGGTAGAGAATCTTGTGAACGGCGAAAGCCGAAACAACAACTTCGCAAAGGTTTGCGACCGTTCTGTAAAAGCAGAACGGCTCACATGGAAGGAGGTCGAAGAAGCTAAACAGTCTATGAGCGCCCGCGGCCTATCCGCGAGCCCAAAGTCACTGGCTAGCTTCGAAAGAGGAGCTATCCATGGCTTTAATCATCAACACCAACTCACTCGCGATGACGGCGCAACGAACGTTGGGAAACACTGAGCGCCGCATGCACAAAACCATTGAACGTTTGGCGACCGGTTCCCGTATCGTCAACGCTTCGGATGACCCGGCAGGACTCGCAATCTCCGACTCGATGAACGCTACGGTTCGTTCCTTGGGCCAGGCGATGCGAAACGCACAAGATGCGATTGCACTGATTCAGGTCTTCGAGGGTGGAACCTCCGAAATTTCAAACATGTTAGTTCGTCTTCGCGAACTAGCGATGCAAGCCTCTTCCGACACAGTCGGACCCAAAGAGCGCGCGATGTTGAATCACGAAGTGGAAGAGCTCACTTCAGAAATCACACGTGTCGCTCGCACTACGACCTACATGGACCGCGAACTCCTCGCCGGCGAGCAAATCAAACTCGAATTCCAGGTGGGCACCGGCAACGACCCATCAAAGGATCGTATCAATTTCGATCCGGGCAACACGGACCTTCGCGCTGAGTCCATTGGACTTGGTAGAATGTCGGTGCTCGATAAAAAAGATGCACAAAGTTCTTTGACCGATATCGACCAAGCGCTAACTCGTATTAATGAGCTTCGCGCCAAGATCGGCTCTTCTCAGAACCGCCTGCAAACGACGCTGAATTCTCAAGGTGTGTACCGCGAGAATTTATCGAACGCGATGTCTCGAATTCGTGACGCAGACATGGCACACGAAACCACTGAATTGACCAAAGAGTCGATTCTGCGTCAGGCTGGTGTGGCAGTGTTGCTCCAGGCCAATCAAACGCCGCAGCTCGCTCTACGCTTGTTGAACGGTCAATAATCAGGTCCCAGTAATAGTTAAGCTATGGATATGAGAAGGGGGCGGCCGGAGGCCGTCCCCTTTTTGTTTTTAATTTACGAACCGGCGGCGTCTGGGACTTTTTCGGAAAAGCCGCACTCCTTGTTGGGACAGCGGATACTGGCGCCATCTTTTTTCGTATAGCGCTCCGTCAAAAAGGGATGTTGGCATTGCGAACAAGGGCGGTCCTTGATGGGCTTGTCCCAAATTGCATACTTGCACTCAGGATAGCGCGTGCAGCTGTAAAACATTTTTCCAAAGCGCGTGCGCTTGGCAGAAAGCTCCCCTTGCTTGCACTCGGGACATTGAATCCCGGTGGTGATGGGTTTCGTCGTTTTGCATTTGGGATAGGCACTACAAGCTAGAAAGCGACCGAACCGGCCGTTCTTTACCATCATCGGCTCGCCGCAATTCACGCATTTCTCATCTGTGGTTGGCTGAGCGACAATTTCAAACTTCCCTTCGGGAGTTTGCTTGAACTCTCCCGTGAAACGGCAATCCGGATAGCCCTGACAAGCAATAAACTTCCCGTTGCGCCCCCACTTGATAATGAGCTTCTTTGCACACTTGGGACAATCCAGTTCTGTGGGCGTCTCTTCACGCTTCACATCGCGCATCTTCTCCGCAGCCAAAGCCAAGGTGGCTTCGAATGGGACGTAGAAGTTCTTGAGCGTCTTCACCCAATCCGCTTGCCCTTCTTCAATCTGATCGAGCTGATTCTCCATGGTTGCCGTGAAATCGACATCCACAATGTCTTTGAAATTCTCGACCAAGAGCTCTGTTACGATTTCACCTAGATCGGTCGGGATGAAGCGGTTCTCTTGCTTCTCCACGTACTTTCGATCTTGAATCGTAGAAAGAATCGCTGCGTAAGTAGACGGGCGACCGATCCCTCGCTCTTCGAGTTCTTTAATGAGCGAGCTTTCGGAGTAGCGCGGCGGGGGCTGCGTCATGTGCTTTTCAGTCGTGACCTTCTCACAGCCAACCTTCGAGCTCTCTTGAAGATCCGGCAGTCGATCGGCAGCTTCTTCATCACCTTCATCTTCGCCGGCAGCCCACACCTTTAAGAAGCCTTCAAAGCGCATGACCGACCCGTTCGCACGGAATCCGTACGTCTTGCTCGTGCCCTTCGCATCTAAATCTACGGAGGTTTGATCGAACACGGCTTGAGACATTTGAGAAGCAAGGTAGCGCTTCCAAATGAGATCGTAGAGTTTGAATTGATCGGGATCGAGAAAAGGCTTCACCTTCTCCGGGGGAAATTCAATTGAAGTGGGCCGAACCGCTTCGTGCGCGTCTTGGGCATTTTTCTTGTTCTTGTAAACGATGGGCGCTTCCGGCAAGAAATCTTTGCCGTATGCATCGCCAATGGTCTTGCGGGCATCAGCAATCGACACGTCGGAAAGTCGCAGCGAATCCGTGCGCATGTAGGTAATGAGACCTTGCGCGCCCGCCTCACCCAGCTCAACGCCTTCATAGAGCTGCTGCGCAAGCATCATGGTCTTCTTCGCACTGAAATACAGGCGTTTCGAAGATTCTTGCTGCATCGTCGAAGTAATAAAAGGGGGATCGGGATTGCGCTTGCGCTGCTTCTTCGTAATAGAAGCAATTTTCCACGTGGCCGTGCTGCTCTGGGCAACGACTTCGTCTGCCCATTCCTGCGTGTTGATCGTCAGCCTATCGATTTTCTCGTCGTCGATGCGGACTAAGCGGCCTGTAAACTTTTTGCCATCACCTAGAAGGTCGGCTGCCACACTCCAGTACGGCTGGGGGATAAAGGCGCGGACTTCCTTTTCGCGTTCCACAATCAATCGGACCGCGACACTCTGGACGCGCCCTGCGGATAATCCCCTTCGGACTTTAGCCCACAGAATGGGAGAAATCTTGTACCCAACCAGCCGATCCAGAATACGCCGCGCTTGCTGCGACTCGAATCGGTCCTGATTCAGCTCAATCGGCTCTTCCAAAGCTTTCAACACCGCAGATTTGGTGATCTCGTGAAACAGAACTCGGACGATTTTAGCCTTGGGCATCTTCAGCATCTGCGCGATATGCCAAGCAATTGCCTCCCCTTCGCGGTCCGGATCTGCTGCCAGGTAAACTTTGGAGGCTTTCTTCGCGGCTTCCTGAATATCGTCCACGACTTTTTGCTTACCCTTGATGAGCTGGTAAGTCGGTGCAAAGTCCTTTTCAACATCGACGCCCAAATCGCTTTTGGGCAAATCCATCAAGTGACCGACCGACGCTTTAACGTCGTAACCACGACCTAAATACTTTTTGAGCGTTTTTGCTTTGGCGGGCGACTCAACGATGACGAGCCCCTTGCCTGCTCCCGACTTCGCCGGAGCGGGGCTTTTCTTTTTTGTTTTGGTCTTTTCCATTAAAACTAATTCAGCTGGGGTTCAGAGAAGAGTTCAATTCCACGCTCACCCGAGAATTTGTGCTCATAGCCGAAAACGGTAAGTGCCGCAACGGTTTTAATTTCCTTGATCCCTGCCGGCTCTTCCAAGCCCATTGCTTTGTGGATGATTTCGTCTTCTAAGGCGTGATCAATAATTCCCCGACATTTGAGTTTCCACAAATACCCGCGCACCCGGGTGGAGAGTCTTGCGGTCTCCTCTCCCGAGAAACTTCGATGTACTGGAAGGGCTTCGCTCCAGTAAGGGCCGGGCATGTTCAACATGCTCCGTTCGATGTGACCGACGGCCACTTCGATGTCTTCTTCAGAAAAACCCATCTGCGTCAATTCATCCCAGATTTCCTGCGCGTCATAAACGAGATCGCGATTCTTCGCTAATGACTGTGACAGCAGACCTAGGATGTTCAGTGTCTTGTCTCTCACTCGATTTTTCTTTTTTTGGATAGTTAAGAAGCTACCTCTATTGTTCTTGGGCAAATAGTGTTTGGCAAGAAACATCCAAGCCCTCATTTTCCGGCGTAAACATATTTTTGCGGGCCACATTCTCGAACCCAACCCTGCTCGAGCGCCGCCTCCAGCCGAGCGCCGGTTTCAGCGGGCGTTAACGACAGTTCCTGCAACAACTGCTCTAACGTGGCGACGCCGCGCTTCCTAAATAACGCGCGCAAAATATCGCTGTCTGCCTCCATTGAAATCTTCGGCGAAACGCTTGCAACCCCGCCTCTTAAGTCTTCATAGATGTCCGCGCAATCAACAACCGCTTTAGCTCCTTGCTTCAGCAGCCAGTGACTGCCGCGGAACCCCTCTTCAAAGAAGGGACCTGGAACGATAAAGACTTCGCGATTTTGTTCCAGAGCATGGCGAGCCGTGATGAGCGACCCACTTTTTGCGCCCGCTTCAATCACCAGCACGCCTTCGACGAGCCCTGAGATGATCCGATTGCGCTCCGGAAAATGGTGCGCTTGCGGAGGAACGCCTTCCGGGTACTCAGACACAAGGCAACCGCCGCACTCCAAAATCTCATCGGCAAGCCGCCGGTTCTCCGATGGGTAAATCCGATCAAGCCCATGGCCTAAAATAGCAATGGTGGGGCGCTTGCCTAAAACGGCAGCCGTGTGGGCGACACTGTCGATGCCACGCGCGAGCCCGCTGACCAGCGTAAACCCAGCCTCGACCAGCTCCCGTGAAAAGAAGTGTGCGGCTCTGAGCCCATAGGAGGACGGCTTGCGTGTGCCGACCACCGCAAGCAATTGAGCCCCGCGCAAGCACTGAGCCTCTCCCTTAATGTAGAGACGCTCAGGCGGTTGAGCTATCTCACCTAGGCTGGTGCCGCAATCGGCAGGAGAAAGAATTTGAATGGGGTACGAAGTGTCCATCCGCCGGCCATCTCAGGAAAGCGGGTGAGGCGTCAACGAGCAGTAGGATGCGGACAAATCCCGGGACCGAAGGAAGAGTTCTTTCCCATCCACCATCAGAATACGAAACATCCCGGCATTCCACGTGCATTACACCTCGCGTGCGGATCTACTCCCTCATTTTGAGCCTGTTTTTAGTAGTCGCTGGCAGTGCGTTTGCCCATGAACCAGACAACCGTCGGCCCATGGCTGAAACTGTGGAGTGCCCAGAGTGGGTTTCCCTATTTGCGACCGAGTTTGACAAGCTGGCCAAAGGAAAATCGCATTGGAAAATCTTACCGGAATCCAAAATCCGCTTCGCCATCAAGGATGATCAGGCCTACTTCTTTGGTTTTTCCAAACAGGAAATGTTGAAGGCCAACATTCAGCACCGGGCGTGTAAGAATGCGACAACGGTATGGGTTCCCCTTCACGCCGATGCTCTACTGATGAAAGCGGTCACGGAGATTTACCTGCCCACAAAGTGGGCGATGAAGGATCGATTCGAATACGCGAAAAAGCACCCTTTGGCGGAAGGCGCGGATATGGGTTTTATGGCGGTTGACTTGCCGGAAATGCGCAAGAATTCAAACCAAGAACTGGTAGATCGGTTCTTGGCGCCGGAAGTTCTGGCCAATGCAGCGGCCCATGAGTCTTTTCACATAGTACAAATACGCGATTTCACAAACTTACTCTCGCCGTGGGATAATCCGCCAACTGAGGAGGAACTTCGGAGTTTGCCCGGGCTCGAGGAAGAAATCCGCAAATGGAAAGAAATTCGTGGCAACTTAGCGTCCGAAAATCATGCCCGGGTCCGTGAGTTGATCTCCGAAGTGCTGAATAATCGTCGACGCCCGCAGGCTCGCGACCCGTGGCCAGAGCTCGAACGATTGGAGCGAGTCGAGGGAGTGGCGCACCACTACGGAGTCACACTATCGCGCTCGGCCGGAATCGCGCGCGGCGGAGAAATCGACGGGATTTACGGACCTCGCGGTTTCGACTTCAAGAACCCCGAAGTTTTTGATCGCGGAACGCTGTTTGTATATCCGACCGGGGCTTTGCAGTGCGAAGCGCTCGAAGCCTTGTTTGGCGATCGAGACTGGCAGAAAGAAATTATCGAGGGAAAAACGCCGGCTCAGGTCCTACGCAAGTATCTCGGACTCACGCAATAGTCGACCCGGGACCTAAAAGGCCCCGGGTCGTCCATCGAATGATGTATTTTAGAGCTTAGGGAGCAACTGGACCGGGCTTCTTGAAGTGTTTTTCGCAAGCTTTCTTCAACTTCATGGCTTCGTTCATGTGGTGCATGAATGCCATGCAACCCAACGCCGGCTCACGTTGATCGACCGTGAGAATGTCAAACACGACATCGTTCACGAACGCCAAATGCGCTTTCACCATCGCTCCGACCGCTGTCGAAAGTGCTTCACTCGTGGTGGTAGCAACGGCTTTAGAGGACTTCGTATCACTCAAGGCAACAAAGTAGTCGAGCTTCGCAATGGCGAGATCGGCTTTGTCCTGAATGGTTGCCCGCTTCAGAGCAATGAACGCTTTCTTAAGGTCCGCTATCTGAGCATCGGTGAGCGCAAGTTTGGCGCAAGGGTGATCGCCTGCGATTTGAACAGGCTTCTTATCGAGATTAAAGGCCTGTTCAAGCGCCTCCATATCCACTTCAGCGCCGACTGCGCTTTGGTTGAAGAACCCTGACGGATCGACGTTTTGAGCTTGAGCAAATGCGAGGGACGTAAATGCCATAGCGGCAAAGGTAATGACGGATTTCATGCGTACTTCCTCCTATTAGTTGCCAGAAAAATACCAGGATTGGCTGCCAATAGGTTGGTCGTGCGCGTTATTCTCAATCTAGAAAAATTTCGGAGATCGGACGGCGAGGAGTCGGAGGCGGTTCTGGAAAAAGCTGCGCGGCAAGCAAAGTATCGCCGACAAGAACAGGACTGCTATTTCGCAAGATCAAACCAATGCTGGAAAGCTGTCCCACATCGATGACTTGAACTTCTCCTTTGAAACCGGCACTCACATCCTTAGTGCTCTCGGTTTGCGGATCCATGTCCTGCAAAATGCGGAACAAAAAGCCCGTTTTTACGCCGTCGGCTTCCCCTTTATTCAGCAATACGATTTGTCCTTGTCCGTAATATTTAGCGTCAGCAGTCTCGCCCATGACTACCCGGGTACTCATATCCTCTGGGGGATTAAAAACGGCCGAGGGCTTTAGAGGGGCCCGAAGGGGAATGATTCTGTCGCCACGCTGAACAATCTCTTTGTGGCGAACGAGATTCGCCCGAGACAATTTCTCACCCTGGTGCACCACTTCAATTTCGCCCACTAAACGAACCAGCATTCCCAGAAAGGGCTTGCCGGCCGCTGTCTGATCTTCAATCTGACGCTCAAATCGAACCACGGAAAACCGAGTCTTCACGGGAACGGTTTCACCTGCATCTAAACGCACGTAAATTTCATCCAAATCGCCCAACCACTCTTTTGCAGAATAGGCGCCAGTAACCTCGCCGACGACTTCCTCCTCGGAAATGACGTAGAACGAAGGCCGGTACTGATTTTTAGTTTCAATATTTACCAAGGAGTCGGAATCCAGATCGGTCGCTGCCCCCGGCTTATTGGGAACCAGCTTCACTAGCGGAATATGAATAGCTGCGGGATCTCCCCCCTCTTTGTAATAGGAAAGGATCTGCCCCACAGGAAGATCGTGTGGATTGGAGAGCTCGGGGTTTACCTGCCATAGTTTGCGCCACAAGAAGGGGTCGCCCACGGTACGCGTGGAAATGTTCCAAAGATTGTCGCCTTCTTGAACGGTGTAGCGCTGAGTGAGGCGTGAGCCGAGCAGCTCGCGCCACCGTTGCTGTGAAATAGGCTTACCAAACTGAATAGCCGAAAAGACCTCTTCGGCTTGGGTCGGATTGATGTAGTTCTTGTAGAGCCGCGCATGAGCGGTCGAACTCAGAACGAGGCCTGCGGCCGCAATATTCAAAATGAAGATTCTCATGAAGATCTATCCCTGATCTGTATTAGAGATCTCAGCTAATTTTCGAGAAGCCGATTTCGCAGTGGCATCGAGGGGGAATTGCCGGAGCAAATCCCTTAAAAGTACTCGCGCCTCTTTTCGGCTTCCCATTTCCACATGGCAAAGTGCCGAACGAAACAAGGCTTCCGGCACACGCACACTATAGGGATACCGACTGACGAGAAGATTGCTTGCTACGACTGCCAAACCGTACTCTCGATTTCGAAAATAACTATCAGCAATCCAGTATTGAGCTCGATCGGCATACACGTGCTCAGGCTCGCGTTCGAGGAACAGCTTAAATGAACTGACTGCTTCATCGTACTTGCCTGCCTGATAAAGATGGCGGCCCGTCTGATAAAAGGTCATCACCTCAAACGAAGAACTAGCAACCGCCTGACTGTCATCGAAATACGACTCGTCATCGGGGTCCCCCACTTTCTTTTCGACTTCCGGACGAAGCTTCGTGAGAGGTAATTTCGGGTCTTCGGCAACAGGCTCTGGTTCTCGCACCGGTTCCTTCTCGAGAAAGCGCGTCAAACGCCGTACCTCCAGCTCTTGATCGCTGACTTGCTGCAACAAGTTACGATTGTGCTGCTCGAGCGCGTCGGTATCGTTGCTGGTGACGACGGGCGCGTGGGAGCAGCGCGCCAAAGCGACGCACATTGTTAGAATTGCGGCTTTTGCCGCGTTTCGTTTAGGCATGCTAGTATTGTATCGCACCACCAACAATAACCGCAAAGGCGCGCACTTGGACGTTGAGACGCTGCTCGCGAAAGCTCGAGATCAACAACTAGAGTCGGTCGAGATCTATTCCGAAATCGCGCACACCCTCACGCTTTGCTTCACAGGAAAAAGCGATGCCATCCATCACTGCACGCGCCGAGGCAGCGCGCTCCGAGGAATGCGAAAGGGGATTGCTCAGCACTGGACGCAAGACTCTGTCGACGCTTCTACCTCGTTCCCGTTGGATTTGTTCGAACATGCCACCACACTTTTGCAGTCGGCTCGCAGCGCATTTTCGATTCAGAATGAACAACTCAGCCCTCCGCGAGTCACTGCCACTTTGAGCAAGCGCACTTACAGCGTCACCCGCCTGAGTGAGGAAACCAAACAAGGCACTGAAGAAACCGCCGAACTGCGAGCAGAGTGGAAAGTAGGAAACGCGCCCTATTTCTGGGAACGGGCTCGCGCAAGTCTTGCGGGCCTTGCGCAAGAAACCGCTGCGCCGGATGGACTCGCTGCCAGTGTGCGGGCCTCACTGACCCCCACGACGCGCTGGCCCGCGCCGATGGGTGAAGTGCCCATACTGTGGTCTGCTCGCGCTGTGGGCCGTCTCCAACTTCTGTTTTTGCAAGCTTTTGAAGGGGATCGCGTTTTGGGCGGAATGTCCTTTCTGTCAGAACTTTCCCTGCCGGTCGCGCTGCGATTCACCGTGGTCGACAGGCCTCCCATCCAGGCCGACCACGAAGGCTCTACTCGCAAGCAAATGATCCTCTTCAAAAAAGGCAAACCTACGGGACTTGCGTGCAACACCCGAGTCGCGCACGAGCTGGATGTAGCACCCACGGGGCATGCACGTCGGGCCTCTTTTGACTCACCAGCGACCATCGGGTTTTGGCACCCGCATTTGGAGGGGGATGCGCTAAGCGACGGATTACTCGCTCAAATGGATAGGGGCATTAGCGTAAAGGACTTGGAAGTAGAAGCTTTCAACCCAGCCACCGGACAGGTTTCTTTGAAACTTACCCGCGCTTATCTCGTCCACCAAGGGTGTGAAGGCGAGCTAATGGAACCGGTCCGACTTTCCATGCCGCTGCTCACTATCTTGGAATCTTTTCAAAACTTCGAGCGCGTGTCCGAAACCACGGGTATCGCAGTGGGCAAAGCGCATCAAAAGATGTTCACCGAGCTGACCGCTCCGGCCGCTCTTTCTGCCCCCATCCCCTTCCCCGGCTCAGTCCCCGCCGGCCACTACTGGTAAATCCGACTCAGCCATCCAAACGACAAACTTCGCGAATCATGCTATGAGCTTGCCCTATGTTTTCTATCGTGACTAAAATCGATCGGGCAGCAGAGTCTAAAGAGCGATGTCGCTTAATGGACAAAATGGGTAGGTGCCTCAATGGAACCGTTACGGATACATGGGTGCGCGTCTCAGGGGGAAAGCTGCGTGGAAAAGTCGTTTTCACATCAGACGAAAAAGGTCCTGTGGAATATGACGCCAACGACGTCTTAGACATTCTCTTTGTCGAGGGGGCCAAGTGATAATCGGAGTTCCAAAAGAAATTAAGAACCGTGAGAACCGTGTCGGCGTGGTTCCGGCCGGAGTAAAGGCGCTGGTCGCCCATGGACACCAAGTCATGGTTCAGAAGTCAGCCGGCCTCGGTAGCGGAATTTCTGACGAAGCTTTTTCCAATGCGGGCGCAAAGATCGTCGCAACTGCTGATGAAATCTGGTCGGCGGATATGGTCATGAAGGTCAAAGAGCCGCTTCCCGATGAGTTCCCCCTCATGCGCCCGAATCAAATCATCTACACCTATTTGCACTTGGCAGCAGAAAAACGGCTAACCGTGGAGATGCTCGAACGCAAAGTCATCGGCATTGCCTATGAAACGATTCAAGAAGCGGATCTTTCCCTGCCACTCTTGCGGCCCATGAGTGAAGTCGCAGGGCGCATGTCGGTGCAAATTGGCGCGTACTACCTGCAGAGCAGCTGGGACCAAAACAACTCCGGCCGGGGCGTCCTTCTAGGCGGAGTGCCCGGAGTAATGCCTGGACGAGTGGTGGTTTTGGGAGGCGGAGTCGCAGGTTCCCATGCTGCGAAGATGGCGCTCGGACTAGGCGCCGTGGTTACTATTTTGGATATCGATCCCAAACGCTTGGAGTATCTCGACAATATTTTCAGCGGACGGCTCATTACGCTCATGTCGAATATCGACAATATTGAGGAAAGCGTCTCAAAGGCCGACTTGGTGATAGGGGCGGTGCTGGTTCCAGGTGCCAAGGCGCCCAAACTCGTCACTCGCAGTACCGTATCGAAGATGAGTCGCGGGTCTGTGGTTGTGGATATCGCGGTCGATCAGGGCGGTTGCATTGAAACGTGCCAACCCACTTCGCACGAGAAACCTACCTTCATCACGGACGGAGTCGTGCATTACTGCGTTACGAATATGCCAGGGGCGGTCGCCCGAACCTCCACCTATGCGTTGACCAACGTGACGCTGCGGTACGCGTTGATGATTGCGGACATGGGCCCTGAAAGGGCAGCGAAAGCATCGGCGGCAGTAAAGAAGGGCTTTAACACTTATCAGGGAAAGCTCACTTACGAACAGGTGGCCGAGGCACATGGGTTGCCGTTTGAGCCACTTTCGTTTTAAGTCATGGCTATGCCTGAGCGAAAAGCCGTCGTCATCGTCCCCACCTTCAATGAGGTGGAAAATATTGAACAACTTCTCACGATCATCGAACAAACCGTTCCCGGCTTGAACGTACTCATTGTGGATGACAATTCTCCGGATGGGACCCAGGCGATTGTTGAGAAGATTATGGACTCAAGACCCCATGTCCACCTGCTCCGACGCCCCCAGAAGCAGGGCTTGGGAATGGCCTATAAGGCGGGCTTTCAGTGGGCTATCGATCGCGGGTTTGAGTCGCTCATTCAAATGGATGCGGATTTTTCTCATCCGCCTTCCGCTCTTCCTGCTCTAATCGCAGGATTGGAACAGCACCCCGTCGTCATTGGGTCTCGGTACATTGCCGAAGGCAGCGTCTCAGGATGGGGTTTTGTTCGAAAAATCATCAGCCGTGGCGGAAACATCTACGCGCGCAACGTCTTGCACGTGCGCATCCAGGATATGACAGGTGGTTTCAACGGATGGCGGCGCGAGGTTTTGGAGGCTATTGACTACCTTTCCGTCTCCAGTCGCGGGTACGTCTTTCAAGTGGAGCTGAAGTACCGCGCCTTGCAAAAGGGTTACTCCATTTTTGAAGTTCCCTTTCACTTCGAGAACCGTCGCCTGGGAACTTCGAAAATGTCCGGGGCTATCTTCTTGGAAGCGGCCGTCCAAGTACTCAAACTCAGGAACGGCTCGACTAGCGTCTCTGGCGAATGAGCGAAGCGAAAAAGCGCCTGTCCTGGCTAGTGGAAGAGCTCTGGAAGCACGGCTACCAATACTACGTTCTCGATCAACCTGAAATTTCCGACGAAGCTTACGACACCCTCTTTCGAGAGCTAGTGGAACTCGAAGAAAAGCACCCTGAACTCAGAAGCGCTTACTCCCCCACTCAAAAAGTGGGAGGCATGCCTCTAAAGAAGTTCCCCAAATATAAACACCGCGAACCCATGCTGGGTTTGCAAAACGTTTACACACCCGAAGAACTCGAAGCGGTATTCGATCGCTGGCAAGAAGCACTGGGCAGCGCTTTCAGTGTGGTCGTTGAGCCCAAGTTCGACGGACTCGCTATCGAATTAGTTTACGAGAAGGGCCTGCTCGTCATGGCTGCCACTCGAGGCGATGGCGAAACGGGTGAAGACGTCACTTCGAACGTAAAAACCATTCGGTCCGTGCCGCTTAAGCTCCGAGAGCCCGCGCCGGCACTTCTGGAAGTGCGTGGCGAAATCCTGTTGCTCAAAGAAGACTTCCGAAAGCTGAATCATGACCGCGCTTCGAAGGGCGAGCCCGTTTTTGCAAACCCTCGTAATGCTGCAGCGGGGAGTATTCGTCAGCTGGATCCGAGAGTCGCATCGGCAAGAAGCTTGGACTTATTTTGCCACGGCATTGGCGGCATTGAGGGCGCGGTGCTGGAGAGCCAAGCGCAGATGCTCGAGTTCCTGCGCGATAGAGGGCTGAAGACCAATCGCCTGACGAAACGCTGCAACAACCGCGCAGAGGTTGAAAAGTACTACCGAGACATGGAAGCTCGTCGAGAAACGCTTCCCTATGAGATCGATGGAGTGGTTCTGAAAATCGACTCTTTCGGAGCGCAGCGTGAACTCGGGTTTGTGGCGCGCTCTCCTCGCTGGGCGTTTGCTTACAAATTTGCCGCGCAAGAAGGCAATACGATCTTAGAAGATGTTCACTTCCAAGTGGGCCGCACCGGCGCAATCACTCCGGTGGCGGTCCTAGCGCCTGTTTCTATCGGCGGCGTAACGGTTTCGCGCGCGGGGCTTCACAACGAAGACCAGATGCGTCTATTGGATCTAAAGATTGGCGACACGGTAGTGGTCAAACGGGCAGGCGATGTCATTCCCGACGTTCAAAGCGTGGTGGTTGCTAAACGTACTGGGAAAGAAAAACCCATTCGGTTTCCTACCAAGTGCCCCTCTTGTGGTGGAAAGGTAACCCGCATCGAGGGCGAAGCGGCGCACCGATGCGCCAATATCGCATGTCCCGCGCAAATTGCAGAGCGCTTGCGGCATTTTGCTTCTAAGCGTGCCATGAACATCGAAGGCCTGGGAGAAAAGTGGATCGAGATGCTGCTTCAGCACAAACTGATTGAGCACTATTCCGATCTCTATGACCTCAAGGCGAAAGACTTGCTCACACTAGAGCGTCAAGGCGAGCGATCGGCTCAGAAACTCATTCAGGCGATTGAAGCCAGTAAAACCACCACGCTCGACCGACTCATTTTTGCGATGGGCATTCGTTTCGTGGGCGAGCGTACGGCAGAACTGCTTGCAGACCACCTGCTAACCATCGAGGCCTTTTTGGAGGCAACCGAAGCACAGCTCATGGAAGTGGAAGAAGTGGGCGAAACGGTAGCCACTGCGATCACCGCTTTTCTATCGGACAAGCACAATGTGTCCGAAGTGCGGCGCCTGTTAAAAAAGGGAGTCACCCCGAAAGCCATCGAACGCAGCGCAGGCAAAGACACACTCCAGGGCGCTACTTTTGTCATCACCGGCACGTTGCCTACGCTTTCGCGCAGCCAAGCTGAAGCGATGATCAAAGCCCACGGAGGCAAGATCAGCGGTTCCGTCAGCAAGAAAACGAGCTACCTGCTACTAGGCGAATCCCCCGGTTCCAAATTCGAAAAAGCCACAAGCCTGGGTGTGAAAACCCTTAGCGAAGCCGAGTTCCGCAAGCTCCTCGAGTAGATGAGCCTTGAAAGGGGTCAGTCGACTTTCAAGGCAGGAGCGAGTTCCTCTTGCTTTGGCTTACGCGGCAAGCAAAGTATCGCAGCCCCCGCTGCTACTCCGACGACAGATCCACCCAAAAGTGCGGCCTCTTTGGAGCAATCGTAATTATGGGCCATATAGCTGACAAGTTCGTCGTTGATGCTTTCCAACTCGTCTACTTGGGCATGCAGCCCGGAAATACGCCCCATTAATCGGGAGGGCCCGGTGAGCAGTTCCAACTGAAGCCTACCTAAGTAAGCCTCTTCTCGAGCCGTGACCTGTTTATCGTGGATAGATTTCAATGAACTCCCCCCCGCGAGCAGCGAGGCAACTATCGTCGTAGCTGCTAAAAGGTTCTTGCAAGAAAACTGGGCCGCATGACTTGGAGAACAAAGAGAAAGGGCGGTAACGATCGCTAGTAGAGATTTGGACATGGGCGGGCTTATAGCAGCGCGGCGCAACCCTATCAAGCCCTTGTCGAACAATCACAATCGTAACAATAGCTTAAAACCCTAGGGTACTCTTTATGCTAACAGCTTTTTAGGTTGCTACCCTTAGCCAACTTCGACTAAACCCCCTCCATGAAGAAACTCGTCTTGCCCCTGATACTCGTCCTAGCAGCCTGCACAAGCGCTCCCGAGCTTCAGAAGTACCCACGAACGGAAATCAACCGCCCCTACACTCTGCCTGAGCATGTAGCGGCTTGGATAACACCTATCCCCTTTGGAATCTTTTCGGATGGTTCTCGAACAATAACGATACCTCCCATTCCCATCCCTCTTTTCTGGAAAGTGGGCCTGAGTGACACTTGGACCCTAAATTTCTCGCCACTTCCGCTCGGACTTAGCCACCAGCTCTATCAGTCGGACACCCAGCTTTTGGGTGTGAGCTTCGGCACAGGTGGAGGGTATAGCAGCGGATCCGGTGTCGTTTTCGCCCCTTACGGCTCGCTCTTGTGGCGTCAGCTCTTGACTCCGACACTCGCTCTCGAAGTGTCACCCAGCGTGAATTTTCGCCTCCCCACCAGGGCTGCCGCCCAATGGTCGGCAGGCGTCAGCGCCGGTCCTCTCGTGCAGCTTTCGGAAACCTTTGCTGCTCGAGTGAAAGCGGCCTTGAGCCTTGAAGAGAATTACTCGCCGAGCTTCACCGAAGTCGGTATCGTTAACACGACCACTTCCCCCACGCCTGAACTAACGCTTGCACTCTCTGCTTCATTCACTTGGAGCATCCATCGACAGTGGGATTTCGATGCAAGTTACACCTATCTCGGTATTGGTCAGGGCCCATTGGACGCCCACGTCGGTATGCTGCAGTTTGCGCACTATTGGTAATCTCTCGCGCGAGAGGTTAGTCGAGGGAGCTGAGTTCTTTGAGGAGATCGGGGCCGCGGTAGGCAAGAGCCGTGTAGACCTCGACCAAGTCCGCGCCGGCGCGGCGCATTTGCTTGGCGCTATTTAAGTCGAACACGCCCCCTACCCCGACCACCGTCTTTTTGCCGATGGCCTGACGCACAATCGATACGCACTCCAGCGCTCGTGAGAAAAGCGGACGGCCCGATAAACCGCCTTGCGGCGCATGGAACACTTCTTCCGCCATTTCACGCGACGTATTCGTCACTACCACTCCGGAAAAGCGCGCTTCCTCGCCTACGACCGCGGCAAGCTTTGAAAGCACGTCGTTATCCAGATCGGGAGAAAACTTGATCCACACGGGCATCCCGACCGGTGTTACTTTCGCAAGCGACGTTAGAAACTCTTCCGACTGCAAAGCAACTAAATCAGGCGTATTCGGAGAGCTCAAGTTCACAACGAATCCGTCGACATAGCCTTTTAAAGCTTCAAACCCTTTGCGGTAGTCGTTCAGCGCCGATGCGTTGTCGGTGCCCTTGTTTTTTCCAATATTGGCAAACACGGGAAGGCCCTTGGCTAGGGGACGCAGTAACGCAAGGCTCGCACGAAACTCCACCAGCCCACGATTGTTGAAGCCCATATGGTTAATGAGCGTCTTTGAAGCAGGCCGAAAAAGCCGCGGCTTCGCGTTACCCGTTTGAGCAAGCGGCGTCACAGTCCCCACTTCCACAAAGCCCGCACCTAAAAGGCCCAGCGCTGGAAAGATTTCTGCATCTTTATCAAACCCTGCAGCCACTCCGACTCGCGAACGAAAAGCCACGACTCCAACCGAAGGGATGAGAATAGAGGGCGCTTGAGGAAGGCTTTTTCGAAGAAGAGAAAACCAAAACCATTGATACAGCCCCAAAGCAAACTTTCCCAACGAGTGCGCCAATTCCGGAGGCAGACTCAGAAGGATTTGGTGGACAAGATTTTTCATGACCCAACCGCCTTTGCGAAAACACCCAGCACCGCCCCCAGCGCGATGACCACACCGCCTGAAAGGTTACGAAATGCGAGTAACACTGCGAGTAGTAGGCCAATCACTCCGGAAGCACGACTACTCAGTGCCGCTGGCAAGAGATAAAGCCAGGCCCCGAAAATGCCCCCAATCACCACAGGCATTGCCCCCTGTTGAAAGTCGGCCAACCAGGGTTTGCCCTTCAAGCGATCATAAACTAGCGGAACCAAAACGAGCACCAGTATCATTCCGGGGAGGTACATTCCAGCGGTTGCCACTATCGCCCCGTTAAAACCGGCCGTGAGAAAGCCGATGAACGCCGAAGCGATCGTCAAGGGACCCGGGGTGACTTGCCCGAAAGCTACCGCATCGAGAAACTGGGACGGGGTTAACCAAGCCCGCAAATCCACCACCTCGGCCTGTAGAAAGGGGAGCACTGCGACACCCGTTCCGTAGACGAACGCGCCTGCCTTGAAATGCACCCAGAACAGAGCAGCCAACAGACTCAGCGAGCTTTGACGCAATCCCCTTCGCTCCACTCGCTTGGCGACCACCAAAGCCACTCCTCCTGCGAAAATCGCAACCGCTTCCCATTTTGGAAAGTAGGCCATCCAGAAACCACCAAGGATAGCAAGCAACCACCCTTGCGCTTGTCGACGATAAGGCTCACCCATTTTCCATGCACTCAGAGCAATCACCAGAAGCGCTGCAACCCGCACCCCGCAGAGCACCCCTTCAAACAGCCACGCATGCTTAAGGACTTCATAGAAAACACCCAAAGCCAAAATGAGACAAAACCCAGGAAGTAAAAAACCCAAGCAAGCCAGAAGTCCGCCTCGCCACCCGCGAGCTGCGCGCCCCACCCACAGCGCTACTTGATAAGCCAAAGGACCTGGCAGCAACTTGCAAAACAACACCGCATCATTGAACTCATGTACGGTGACCCATCGCCCGCGCGTACAGCACTCTCGCTCTACCAAAGCCACCAGTGCGATGGGGCCCCCAAAGCCGGTGGCTCCGATTTTCAAAAAGGTGAGAAAGACTTCACCGAGCGTCGGCAGACGGCGACGTAGTGGGAACGGATGGTCCATTGCCGAAGAATACCCCTAAGTTCAATTGCACTTGGTCAAAGTCAGATTTTAAATCAGCAGCCGCCGCTATCTCCACAAAGGCACCCGCGGTATTACCGAATCGCAAGCCCAAAGCGCTGCCTATCAATTGCATAATCGATGAGGCCTCGCGGTGGATATACCGGGGAGAAACATAGAACCCAATTCCGGGTGAGGCATCGTAGCTTAAGTAGACGGGAACGATCACGTCGAGCACTTCTTGCTTGAAGCCCGGTGCATTGGGATCGGTTGAGGCATTCTCAATGGCCATGTAGCCCACCCCGAAACCCAGAGCAAACGCCCAGGCTTCATCTTCGTAAATATTGAGCTTCACGTCTCCCGACAGCATACCGGGCAAAGTGTATTTCACGCCCAAATCCCATTTTTCGATAAAACCATACCGGGCTCCCCCTTCAACGAAGGGAAGGCCATCCGCATTTGTCGAACCGCCTGAATTCAAGATGGAAGAACGAACCAGTCCACCACCGACAAAGAACCTCGAAGCTCCAGGCGGCATCACCCGCGCAGTTTGAAGGGAGGAAAGACTGGTGCAACCGCTGAGCAGCGCGATGCCCACTAAACCCCACGCCGCTTTTCGACTCATGGAGTAGCCACCGGCAACTGGTCCGTGCCGAGCAAGTCGGCCGTAAACTTCAGCGTGGGCGATAACAAACCCAGCAGCGCTTCAGGAATGGGAAATTTGTAATCCGTCGTCGCAAGCGACCAAGTAGCGTTCATTTTCAATACATTGCCCGTCAGTCGCTTTTTTGTAGTTTCGGATTCCGGCAGGTAAGTCGCCCGCACATTCATTTCTTCCCGACGAGACACGCCACGCGCAGTGAATGTTCCACTCACTCTCCCCGTCACCGATCTGCCGGGGGCGAGTTCATTCATGGAAACTTCAAGGAGCTTGTCTATTTTAAAAGAGGCACCCGGGTGTTCCGCGGCAAGGAGCAATGTCTCACGAAGCCTGTTCTGTCGAGACTCAGGTCCCATTTCAAACGCACGTACATCCACTTCAAATTCGCCGCTGATTCCCGCTTTGAGGTTCTGAGGGTCTAGCTCGACAAAACCGGTGACATAGTGCGCCACGGCAATGGTCTTTTCGAGAAGCGCATCGGAGGTCCACGAGACGACATTACGAAAGGCGGCGTCTTTCACTTCAAAACGAGTGGGTTTGCCAAAGAGTTGCGGTACGTAGAACAGGCTCAACAAAATGGCGAACGCGAACGAACGTGGCATTGGGTAACGGTAGAACCGGTAGAGAACTTTGTCCAGAAGATGAAAAAATCAATAGGGCCAAGAGATCTCGTAGACTTTAATCATTTGCCCATCCACGTTGGCGTAGAAATGCGTATCGTCCTCGGAGACCGCGAATCGGCGCGGACTACCTGCTTTGATATAGCCCAAATTGCGCATGTTGCTATCGAAAACATAGATTCCCGACGGGCGACTGCTTCCGGCGGATTTTGCGGCAGTGGGTTCATGCTGGACGTATAAGTACCGGGCCGTTGAAACTACGTTGACTGCATTTAATTGCAGCGACTCTCGCGCGTTCTCTAAGCGGCCAGTAATTCCCGCGTCCCAGTAAACCAAGCGGTCACGGAAAGCGACGAAGATCTTATTCTGAAAAGTGGTTGCACCCATGGCGCAACACTGGCTTTCACCTGGCGCGCCGTACGCGTCTTTACTGGCCAGATTCAGCTTCCCTTGAGAGAGGTCGACTGTGTAAACGAAGTCCTGCTTACGAAAGCCATACATAATTTGCTTCGTTGGATGCGGAGTCATTGCCGCATAAACGTAGGCTTGGTCCGTTACCGGCAAATACGTATTCGGATCAGGCATCGGATAGCGCTGCGTTTCTTTGGGGCGGCCGGTATCCGCAAGACTGACCACGCTCGTCCCATCAGCGCCACTCATAAAGGCAACGTTGCCCATGATGGCTAACGCATTCGTCGCATAAGAATTCACAATCCAGGAGCCCAGCTTACTAAAGGCGTTGGGGTCCGACGGCGGCTTATCTAGCCCTGTTTGAGAAGCCCAGAAAGTGACGCTGGGATCTTCTTTGTCCTGAGCGATTTCAAGGCGACCAAATCCAAAGGGGCGGCCCGTTAAATAAAGCGCACCACCTTTAATAGCCATTTGCAGAGCATCGGTATTCTTCGGGCCTGCGCTGTCCTGGTATTGGAGCGAAGCTTTGTAATCGAGCGTAATTCCAACAGCATTGATCACCTGATTTTCGACCACACGAGGCGCTCGACCATCGGTACAAGCACCAAGGAGAAGCGAGAAGCTGAGAGTCGCAAGCTGAGTGTATTTAATGTTCTTCATCTTCATTCCTGCATCCTTAGAGAATGCAAGCGGCGCACCAGTCTCTACACCTTGAATTTGCTGAGGATTTGACCGTCGTTTACCCGACAAACTGTCGGCGCGATCGTTCCGCGACTAATCGGTATACAGTCGGTGCGCACGGCAAGTAGTGCCCCATCGCAGCCCTCTGTCCAACAATTCGACACCCGATTTGTGCATTCTCATGCCCTGTATTCTGATGGCACACATTGCAATTACCGCCTCGATGTCGGGGAGTCTGATTTCCCCTTTGGGAGGCCCTTTGAAACAATTTATCCGCTTTTTCTTTTCGCCCACTACTTTCATCAATCAGCTTCAGTGGTCTCGAAACCACGCGGCTATCTTGCTTACTTTCTTACTTGTTGCCGTTTTGGAGAGCCAAGTCGGGGTTGGAAAATCGCTTAACTTGCAGTTAGCCTGGCTGCTCAATGACTGGACTGGCTTGGAACAGGGCCAGGCACTTTTCGCCGTCACTTTCGCTCGTGTTGCCTTTTTATTCGTTGGTATGCTCTCGCTCTCGGAGACGCTCTGGTGGATAGGCGAAAAGCTCGGACGCCACACGAGTAAACGCGTCCTCTATCGTCGATTGGCAGTAGTACTCACGCTCATGCTGGGAGCCTACACCCTTTTTTCGATGACATCTGCTTGGGCGCAAGCTTTTGGCTTTGCTACTTTCGGCTGGGGCCTGGTGCTAACCTATTCGACTTTGCGCGAACAGTTCATGGTGGGACGAGTTACGGCAGCACTTCTGGGAGTCGTGGCGGCAGCAACGATTGTCGCCAGCTGGCGCGTCTCTGACCGCGTCGTTGAGACAGCGGCGAGCTTTGCTATCGCTGACGAAATTGCTCGAGTGCGCAAGTGATTAGTTGTGGCGGGCGACTCGAGTGGTCCGCCATTTTGCAAAGCCTCGGTAGTTCCGCTTCGCCACACCGAAAATATTCTGACCTCGGCGAGGCTTCTCTACTCCAATTTGAAGTAAATCAGACCGGCTCGGCATCCCAGCTTCTTCACTCACTTTGGATCCGATGGTGAGTGAAGAATAAGAAGCAAGCCCGCGCGCTGCATCGGGTGCTAACTCTAGACCCTTTTTCGTACCTGCCGCCCCCCGCGCCCCTTGCGCTACCCAGGGCACGCTTAACGAAGTGCCATTGTGGTTTCCTGGAGCCGGAGCGGGTTGCGTTGGATTTCCCATCGTAATGGTTCCAGATGTGGCACCGTCGCCACCTCCACCACCACCGGTTCCAATCACACTGTCATCCGTTCCCAACTCTTCACGCATCGCTTCGCCAAGTTCTTCAGCGGGTCCAAAATTATAACCCTGGAAAGTAGGGACCTCGCCCTCACCGAAAGTCATTTCCTGCGGGACATAAGGCTGCCCAGTCGCTGCTGCGACGGCTTCAGGAGTCCGCAACTGACCGTTGGTAAGGCTCTGGAGATACCTTTCAGGATTGATGCCTTGTGATTCCAGCACTCGACGATTTTCATCCGTCATTAACACTTCGGCTATTGCGTTCGGATCGAAATTTCCCTGGCTGCCGGTTTGACCACCTTCTGCCAGTAACGTGCCTCTTCCTCCGCTATTCTGGTTCGCGGTGGCAGCACTGGCTGCGGCTTGCGCAAATTCTAAACTTGCCAGTGCAGCAAGACGACTTGCCTCCGGGATGTTCAGCAGCGCCATTTGGCGCATGGAGGCTGCCGTCAGAGCAGTTCCCGCTGCGATTGCCGCTCCAACGCCCGCATTCGCTTGGCGTTGAGCGTCCTGCAATTTGTACTCTTGGCCGTTCTGTGAATTTCCCACGCTGTTATCGATGATGTTGCTGGTGCTTCCAAAAAATCCTGAATCGCCCGGCCTAACCTGCGGCAGCTTCGAAGTGGGATTCGCGTTCTGAAAAGGATTGTTGTTCGCTCCACCGGTGTAGCTCTCCGCCCATAGAGCCGAAGACACCGTGAATACTAAAACTACAAACTGAGTTGCTAGTGGTTTCATCGTTTCCTCTTACCTATCGAATGTTTTCTCGCGAGCAATGTAGCGCGCCGGAGACACACATCTCTCCGAGCATGATTCCTACCGCTCTTGCGAATGCAGGCTCTTTCGCGGCCAACCCGCGAGAAGTGCCACCCGTTGCTCCCAGCCGCTGAACGACCGAAGACGTGTTAACGGCGGTTGTTCCAAACTCGTTGTCAGACTCTTCAGCTGCGAAAGCTCCATCGGCCGCGTCCCCACCCGAGGACGACCCATAGGGATTGGCGCGCGTATACTCAAACTTTTGTTTTCCTTGAGGAGCCATCTGTAATCCCGAAGAGAAAGGAAATCCCGCCCCCCCGGAGTCACCCGAAGAACCACCGCCTGCGGAAGCACTCATCGGAAGCAATCCGTTCACACCACCGCCGCCCATGCCATTGCCCCCAAAAGCAGGCCCGTAAGATTCCCCTGCTGCCGAAAGCGGTGCACCCGTTTGGCTGCTGCCCAGTTGTCCCAGTTTCCCAGGAGCGGCCGAGTTCAAAGGCTCCTCCGAAAGAGAGTCCAGACTCGGGGGCTTTTCTGCAGCGGTAGTTTCGGGGGAATCGTCTTCACCAGACGAAGATCCAGAGTAGTTACTCCCAGAATCAGAGTCAGAGCTGCTAGAAGCGGTCGCAGGTTTTGACTCGGAATTGCCAAGATTTTTGAGCAGATCGGAAAAGCGATTCTCGGGTCGACTTGAAGCCGGATGGTCCGAAGACTTGGGGGAACTACCTGAGCCCGAACCGCTGCCACCCCCAGACCCGGACCCCCCTCCTGAGTCTCCGGAGCCGGCTCCGGTACCCTCTGAGGGGTCGCCTGCTCTGCGATCCAGGGCGCTTGGGTCAAGAGGAACCTCTTTCAGGTCTCCCTTTCCGGCCCTTTCATTCAACTCTGCCAGCGCCTCCTTGAGCTTTTCATCAAATTCTTTTTGGAACTCTGCTAACTGGTCCTGGTTGTCCTGTAGAACCTTGTCCAAAGCCTCTTTGAGTTTTGGATCGTTTGCGAATTCTGGATCGCCTTCGTCTGCACGTTCTTTGAGGATTTCTGCGGCGAGCTTTTTTAGTACGCTTTTCTTGAGATCGGCTTCATTTTTGAGAAAGAGTTTTCGAAGCTCATCGCGAATCGCTTTGTCTTTTGCCTTTTCTTCGGAAAGCGCCGGTAAATTATCGACGAGCGCGTTGAACGATTCCTGTGTCCAAGCCACATTGTTCGTCACATCTTTCAAAAACTGTTTTAAACCAGCGTTGTTCATCCGCGCGAGTTGCGATCGGAACTTTTCGACGGCGGCAGACCCTGGAGCCCCCGGCTTGTTTTCGTCAGACGGGGACTGTGCCACCGATGCATTGGGTCCTGGCAAATGGTCTGAGGCACCTGATTCACCTGAAAGTGTAAAGGGAGTAGCCAGAATACACACGAGTGCACTCAGCTTTAGAAAAGCGTGTAAGTCTTGAGCTTTCCTCGGTTTCATGTCTCCCCGGTCTCATTCCTTCGGAACATTCACCGACTATAAAGTGCAAGCCCGAGTCCCATTTGCTTTAGGCACAAAAGCAGCCTGAACAGGCGGAATACGCTAGGCACTGCGGGGGGCGACCTAATTGTGCTAGTGGTTTCGGGTAGTTAGATATGTCGAAAGGGCGAGCACTGTGCGATACCCCGACAGTTAAGAAGCCGAAGGAACCGCAGGACGGGGAGGAAGCATTTCCACGCGCCGGCTGGTTGAATAAAGATGTTCCGACAACGTCTTTAGTAACCTCTGCTTCAGCGCATACTCGGCCGGCAACGACGGACGAAAGTTGGTGACAATGTCCCGGCATTCACCCAGTTTTCGATAGACCTCACTATCAGACAGCGGCTGTAACACCAACTCTGCATCCAGCGAGGACAGTTCCATATAGTCTGACCGCTTGATTTTACCGACAGCAAGAGGTCCCCGGGCTTCTTTCAAACGAATGAGAAACTGAGACTGCGGATCATCTTGATCCAAGTAGGTAAATAAAACGGCTTCGGAGTCGTCCGTCCATAGCTCGCTTTCATTGAGCCCGTGAAAATGCCGAAGCTTCCCTGAAGTCCAATCTTCGACGAGCGACTCACCAATTTTCCGGGGCGACAAGAAGGATCGCAGACCTGCTCTGACACTGGGAACGAGCTTAGGAAAATCAAGACGAACCCACCCTTCGCCATGCCCGCGAACGACAATATCCATGGGAAACTTACTGCGTTCGAGTTCAAAGTCGACTCGTAGGGTCTGTCCCTCTGCCAAATCTGAGAAAGGACCGGTGCTTTCGACAACTGCGCGGATGTAGGAAACATCCAAAACTCTGGCTTGCCCCTCTCCCAGCTTGGCGAAGCTTTTGGTCATGGAAACAGGGTTTACGAGGAGCCGTTCTTCAGGTTCAGACATCGGCGCACAGTCTAGGAACGCACCAGTCGCTTTTCAACACCCATTTTGCTATTTTCACCTGAAGCAACCTTGAGAGAGAAAACACCATGGATAACGTCGTCTTCGTAGCAGCAAAGCGAACTCCCTTTGGGGCCTTTGGGGGCAGTTTAAAAACCTGGACAGCCACCGATCTGGGCGTTCATGCGTCACAGGCGGCACTCGCGCAAGCAGGCGTACCCGCGGAATTGGTCGATCAGGTCATTTTCGGCAATGTCATGCAGACCTCGGCGGATGCGGCCTACCTCGCCCGGCACGTCGGCCTGCGGGCTGGCCTTCCGCAGCGGGTTCCGGCAGTAACGGTCAATCGCCTTTGCGGATCCGGTTTTGAGGCCATTATTCAGGGTGCCCGCCTCATTCGAGCGAACGAGGCCAAAGTCGTCCTAGTGGGAGGCACCGAAAGCATGACGCAAGCCCCCTACGTGCTGCGCGGTGCACGCTTTGGTTATCGAATGGGCCACTCCGAGCTCGAGGACAGCTTGATATCGGGGCTTTACGACACGGTTCCCAAAATGCCGATGGCGATCACTGCGGAAAATCTCGCCGTGAAATATTCCATCACCCGAGAAATGAGTGACGCCTTCGCGCTGCAGTCGCAAAAACGGGCGGCTGAAGCTCTTGCCAAAGGGGCATTCAAGACTGAAATAGCGCCCGTTACTTTGAAGACAAAAGCAGGAGACGCCCTACTCGACAAAGACGAGCACCCTCGCGCAGACTCCTCAATGGAGGGTCTTGCGAAACTCAAACCCGTTTTCAAAAAAGACGGAGTGGTCACCGCCGGTAGTGCTAGCGGCATGGTGGATGGGGCAGTCAGTTTGATTCTCACTTCGGAAGCGCAAGCAAAGAAACACGGTTGGAAGATTCTCGGGCGTTTTATCGACTCCTATGTGGAGGGCTGTGATCCGTCCATCATGGGCATTGGTCCGGTACCTGCGGTGAAAGGCCTGCTTGCGAAAACGGGTGATACACTCACTCAAATCTCCCTGGTTGAAGTGAATGAAGCGTTCGCAGCTCAAGCGCTCAGCGTGCAGAAGGAACTCGGACTCGATTCGGCGAAATTGAACGTGGACGGGGGCGCTATTTCGATTGGTCACCCGCTGGGGGCGAGCGGCGCCCGAATCACCGCACATCTGCTCTACGCGCTGGCAAGTCGCGGCGGTGGAAAAGGTTTGGGAACTGCCTGCATCGGTGGGGGCCAGGGCATTGCGCTTTTACTGGAAGTATAGCGCTTCGCTTGTTTTTCTTTTGTGCTGCTGCCCGCTAAAGGCAGAACTGCCGAAGAATATTCAATTCAAAGCGGACTATTACAATCGCGATCTCGTCGCCAAAGTTCTACGCGGAAGAGGCAACGCCTACATTAGAAACGGCAGTCAGGAACTGTGGGCCGATGAAGTAGAAGTGGACTTGCAGACCAATCTAGCCGTCGCCACGGGCAATGTCCGCACGATTCAGGGCGAGCTTACCCTTTGGTCCTCAAAAGCCCACTTCAATCTAAAGGGTCAGGACGCAGAGTTTGAAGATGCCACGCTCGTCTCCGGACAACTCGTAATAGCGGGGCGCACTATTCGACGTTTCACCGCCATGGACTACGAAGTCCTCGATGGCACTTACAGCAATTGTAATCTGGACATGCTGTCTACCCCCAGCATCGCCGGCTGTTCGCTGGATTGGAAGATTTCGGGGCGCCGCTTTCGAATCACGATGGGCGAATATGCCCACTTTTATGACGTCATTGTTCAAGCCAAGAATCTACCGCTGGTTTATTCCCCTTACTTAATTTTACCCATCAAAACGCAGCGCCAGACCGGCTTCTTGATGCCCTCCTTTTCGGTTCGCAACACTATAGGCACGGGTTTTACACTCCCCTTGTTTCTTGCGCTAAGCCCTTGGCAAGACCTCACCATCAATTCAACGCATTTCTCAACGGCGGGACTGCATTTCGGACTCTTGTATCGCTACATTTATTCCAATGAAAAGCTTGGCCGCGCAAACGTCTTTCTGACGACTCGACGGTTTGGACCCCACGGCTCTCAAGCAGTCGATCCAGGAACAGGGGCTCGTTTCCTGGGTGTCTTCGGCGAGGGGGCCGTTTCTGCGCACAACATTTTCCAGTTTTCAGGTTCACGGGCTCAAAGCCGCCAAATGATCAACTGGGTTAGCGACCCGTACTACGCGTTTGATTACACCGGAGACTTAGAGCCACGTTCTGCACTGGGGAGTTTGAGGTCGCAGCTGAGTTACACGCGACCTGGCAACGAGTGGCTTTTCACGGCTCAGGCGCAGTACCTGCAATCGCTCATTGTTTCTAAGGACAACAATGTCGACGGCGGCACGGCAGCTCAGCTGCCCATTCTGGCGATATCCAAAATGACGACCCCCTTGCTCGGTCAAAGGTTGTCGTATGAATTTGACGCCCTGTTCACCCACTACAGCCGGGGCCGAAGATTCGACCAAGTTCCCAGCGCGCCTGTGCTTTCGGGTGCCAATACAGATACCGATTCCGCGTTCGACTCCAATGACTACATTCGCACAGGCAACCGCCTTCAACTCGAGCCGCGTCTGGTAGTCAACGTTCCAATGCCCGCCGGTTTCCAACTCCAACCGATTGTGCGCGCAGGCGCCCTGGCTTACCACTTCGCAGAGCCTTCGCCGACCTTACTGCATCGGGAGTACCTGGATTTGGAAATCCCTCTTGGAATGCAAATTTCGAGGGTTTTCACCACGTCGATTGAGGGTTTTGAAAAAGTCAGTCACACTTTTCAGCCTCGGGCCATCTACGCTTCCAGCATCTATCAAAGCGGAGAAGGGTCTCACCCCTTCTTCTACCGCAACCTCGCCGTACCCAATCCCTCGGGGGATTTAACCCAGCCCACGGTTTCCATTTCGAGCCCTCGCTTTGATCTCATCGACCAGCTTACGCCTTACGAATACATGCGGTTCGAGTTGATTAATCGTTTCAGGCGTCGCAGTGCCGACTCAGTCGATCGCTTTTTCTGGTTCCAGCTTTCGGAGCAGTACAACATCCGAACCTCGAACATTGATCCGCGGTTCTACAACCGCCTCGGGCCGATTGAGCTGTTTAGCTCTTTCACGGTGGGGCGCTTTTCCTTGCAGCTGCAGTCCTCCATAGGCCTGGAAGACACCAAGACACTCAATAACAAAGTGCTCGACGTTCCCGTTCGCGAGACCTCTCTTTCAGCGGGAATCGTCTACCAAGGCAATAACTACGACATGATTGCAGTTAACGCACTCTACCGAAAATCAGCTGATCCCGCCTTTCTCGCGCAGATGGCCACGCTTTCCATCTCTAAAAGTCTTCCAACCTTTTTCAATATCGACGGAATGATAGAGTACAACTTCAAAGAGCACCAATTCTATGGTTACCGCGTGGGCTTAAGCTTTCGGACGAAACCACGGTCGTGCTGGAATTTCAGCATCGCGGTGGGACGAGACTCCAATCGCATTCCCTACTCTCGACTCGCCTTCATGCTCGATTTTGGAGCTATCCGTGGAATCTAAAGCAACACTTTGGATCGTAGGCACACCCCTTACGGATACTCAGCCTCTTGCGCCTTCGACCATAGCTCGAATGGAGACCGTGGATTTCTATATTGGAGAAACTCGAAAAGTCGCTCTGCGTCTGCTCTCAAAGGTACCTGGCGCGAAACTGAAACCGCTCTATCTACTCGACGAATCCTCTCGCCCTGAAGAAAAGGCTTGGGAAGCTCCCCTGCGTGCGGCTGCAAACACTGCGGGTGTGGTGGCGCTGTTCTCTGACACGGGTATGCCCCTGCTCTTTGATCCGGGAGTTTATGTCCTTGAAGCAGCACGTAAACTCGGTATGAAGATTCGTTCCATAAGCGCTGCGACCTCTTGGGGAAGTGCCTGCGCCCTGAGCGGCTGGGAACCGCCTTTCTTCGTAGCGGGATTCCCGCCGCGCGACAAGCTTCCCCGGGAGGCTTTTTGGCGCTCGCTTCGACAGATGCGCGCCCATTGTGTTCTAATGGAAAGACCTTATCGTTTTCTGCAATTACTATCCGAGTGCCGCCAGGTCTTCGGCAAGGAGCGCCTCGCTTTTTTGGCTTGGGAACTCGACTCGGACAGCGAGCGGCTTCAGTGGGGATCGCTTTCCGAGCTGGAACGGGCCGCTTCCAGTGGGCCAAAAACCAAAGGCGAGTTTGTTCTCGTGATTCAAGGAGAGTAGCCATTTCTTCCGAACGCGTTCTTTTTTTAAGCCTTTGGGCAGTGCTCGTGCTCGTCGTCTCGCTGTGGCGATTTTGGCCGTCGATCCCGGCCGGGCACCACGCGGCCATTCCAGTTGATCTCGCCCCTGAACTCGCAGGACTCTTTGACAGCGCACACACGGAAAGCTCTCAACCGAGCCACTTCGTTTTGGGGTTACAAGTGAAAAATCGCTACCTGCAAACGGTTAAGGACGGAACTCGCAAAGCGCAACTGGGCTACCAGCTTCTTGGTGACCAGGGAATTCTCTACCAAGGCGTCACGGATTGCAGTTTTGACCCTCGCTCTTCCACCACTAAAGTCACACTGCCAAACCCACAAAGGGTCTCCGCCCGAGCGATTCAATTGCACCTGGCCCGTTGACGACAGCGGCTGACGCCGACTGGATTTCACGGTAGAATACTTACTCATGTCTACCTCTGAAGCCCCCCAGAAAAAGTACGCTATGGTCCTGGCCGCAGGCGGAGCACGCGCTGCTTTTCAGGTGGGTGTGCTGCGTTACATTGCAGAAAACTTTCCGGAGTATAAGCCGCGCGTATTTAGTGGAATTTCGGCGGGGAGCATCAATTCCTCCTACCTTGCCCAAGGAGAACCATTCCCCGAGGCGGCGGTGAAGCTCTATGAGTTGTGGGAGCAGCTCTCTTTCGATCAGGTTTTCCAAACCAACTTCTCTTCTATTGCACGCTTAGTTTCGCGCTGGTTCTACGATTTATTTGTTTCAAAGTTCACCCACCGCCTCTTACTCAAGTCACTGCTGGATGCAAGCCCGCTTGCGATGACGCTACTCAACAATATTCATTTCTGGAAGATCTCCAAAGCCGTTCAAACAGGAGTGATTGACGGGCTCACCGTGACTGCCACCAATTACCACAACGGATGCGCTACGATTTTCTACGACTCGCACCATGGAATTGCGCCCTGGTCGCGTGAGCAGCGGCGTAGTGTTCGAACCAATATTCGGGCGCGGCACATCATGGCATCTTGTTCTATACCAGTGGTATTTCCGCCGGTCCGAATCGGCAACGCGCTCTACGGCGACGGTTCGATGCGTTTCAATTTTCCCTTTAGCCCAGCCATTCAGCTGGGCGCAACCCACCTGCTCGCTATTAGCATTCGCCCCAAGAAACAAGATGACCTCACCCCGTCTTTTCGGCCCGATCACCTGGGGATGGGATTCGTCGCGGGTGCCGTACTGAACTCCATCTTTCTCGATAGTGTTGAACAAGATTTTGAGAATGTGAACCGCATCAATAAGTTTTTAAATGACGACAACCGAAGGGTTTACCCTTACCTCATCCGCCCTAGCGAAGATCCTGCAACCATTGCTCGGTATTTCCGAAAGGAAATCCCTTTTCACTTCCGTCAGCTCGTCGGATCCACCGGCGGACCGGATGAAGTGGGAGATCTCTTGAGTTACTTGATGTTCAGCCCTGGGTACATCCGGGCTTTGCTCGCTCTGGGATACAAAGACGCAGCCGCTCAGCACGATGAGATCAAAAAGGGCCTTCACCTCTAACGAACGAGTCCTTAGAAGAAGGCACTCATCCCGCCCTGAAACACCCAGGCCCCATCAAACCACCCCAGCTCCCATCGAGGAAGCCAACGTGGGGATCGGGTGAACTGAAGCGTCGCCTCCATACCCGCACCCAAACGCAAAGTTTGCATGGCACGCTCGAAGTTATCTCCTACCACCGCCGTAGAAACATACGCTCCTGAGTGCAGCCAACCGAGTACCCTGTGGCGATAACGTACGCTCGCCCCGGCCATCGCGCGCTCTCGGAATCGAAAAAGCTGCACACCTAAAACGCCACCCTCTTTCGAAAGGTCGCCCCATGCATTGAAGGGGGCTGAATGAGAGACGCTATACGCATTCACCGCAAAGCTGATGGTTTGACGCACCGACAATGAACGGTGTGCCGCTCCCTCAAGTTGCAGCTTGAGGAAAGGACTCGAAGCTGCCGAAAACAATCCCGTGCCGAAAGACACGTAACTGCCCGATCGAGGGAATTCCACCCTATCCCGCGTGTCCCAATACGGTTTCAAAGTGCCGCCGATAAAGTGGGAAGTAACATACCCCGGCGGCAACCCTCGCGGACCAAAGACCTCGGCTTGCCCTTCGACCTCAATGCCGAAATTACCTACCGGGTAATTGTACGAGACCTGCCCCCCTAAGCGAGTGGTTCGGAAAGAACCCAAGGCGCTGTCTTGAATTTCATCTGCCCCCCCAACGGCCGCTGACCAACCCGCATAGCGCGCAACAAGGTTCGCTCGTAAGTTGAGACGGGAACTCAGGGAAGCTTGTGTGAACACGGAAACAGGGCCGTCGCTCAATCGGTCGTCCCATGCGACTACTCCCACGCCAATGCCCCGAGCGGGTGAATTGAAAAAATAGGGACGCACTCCATAATCGAAATCGAGATTTGGTAGCCAATCAAAATCCCCTCCCAGCTCCCTACGTGCAGCGGCGCTATTGCCCTGACGGTACAAACTCACCGCAATCTCCTTTTTCACTTCGGGGCGCTCGGGGGCAAGGCGCTCCAAAGTTCTCAAAGCCAGCAGACTTGCGAGAAAATCCTGCCCATACGGAGGAGAAAGCGCCGCACGCAGTCGACCCGTCAAAAGTAGTCGCTCCTTCTCTGCGACGTCGGAAGTTTGAAAGGTGAGCCAATCCTGCTTAAGGCGGCGTGCTTTAGAGAAGTGCCACGGCGAGGGCTCCTCGGCGAGCAGTTCTGCTGCTACCCACGCGCAGTGACCGGCCACTTTTCCCCGGCTGCGCGGTTCAACGGCCGCGAAAGCATCGGGACGCAAGGTCAGACAAGTCTTATCGCATGCCTCCCAAGCGGCACGAGCCGCATGGGGAAGGCCCTTCTGAGTGAGCCGCCACGCTTGCTCTGCCGCTTCAAACAACGCCTCACCATTGGAGCCTGCTTGCGCCACAGAAGCGAGGAGCAAGCAAATAGACCCGGCGCACCAATTTGAGAGAATTTTCATGAGCGAGCAGACTACCAGCGCAAACCAGGTTTTGAAAAACCTCTTCCTCTAGAGTGCCTTTCCTTGCGACAATAGCGGCATGCTAAAACCGAGATTTCCCACCTCCTCGCTCTTTGTCTTTCTCGTCCTTGCAGCGGGTCTGACCAGCTGCAATCGTACGAAGGAGCGGGTTTTCTCCGGAACCGCCTTCTCCACGGCCTACGAAGTGCGTGTGGTTGCTTCGCCAACGCGGTTCAAATCCGCTGATTTGGATGCCTGGATTGCCGATGCCTTTCGCCAAGCGGAAGCAATCGCGAACAATCAGAATCCGGAATCCGAGATTTCCAAGTTCAATCGATCCGAGCGATTCACCTGGCTTCCCGCTTCCAGAGGACTCGTCACACTGGTGACGGAAGGCATAGAACTCGCCAAACTCACGAATGGCGCATTCGATCCTACGGCAGGACGATTGACAGAGCTTTATCGTAAAAGCCGTACGGCTCCCGGACCCAATGCGATTGCGGCGGCTAAAACTCGGGTCGGCCATTTCTATTTGGAAGCCCGTCAAGATCCCTTAGCGCTAAAAAAGTCCCGGGGGGGACTGTATGTCGATTTGACCCCGCTCGCGCCCGCATTTGCCGTAGACGAAGTATCCGACACTTTACGAAAGAAGGGGCTAGATCGGTTTCAGGTAAGACTGGGAAGAATCGCCCGATCCCTAGGGACTAATAGTTCGGGGGCACCGTGGCCATACTCCGTCGCTCGGCCTAGCGCTCACGGCGACTCCACTCATTTGGTGCAAGAACCCATCGCCCTTGAAAACCGAAGTGCCGCGACAGCGACACTGCCGGATGCGTCTGAGAGCAATCCTGTCTTGTTGATTGATCCCCGATCGGGAAAGCCAGTCGAGACCGACTTATTTTCGGTGTCCGTTGCGGAGTTGTCCGCTATGCGATCGGCAGGACGCGCGACCGCCTTCTTCTTACTCGGAAAAAAGGAAGGGATGGAACTTGCCAAAAAGATGGGGTCAGCGGCCTACTTCGTAAGCCAAGGACAAGATCAAGGGCTCGCCGAAGCAACCGCTTCCTTCCCCTCTATCACTACGACGCGCTAGAGGAGACGGCCGGACGAACCTTAAGCCGTTTGCTCGTCCGCGTCATCGGTATCGTCATCGTCGTTTTGTTCACTAGGCAAGCCTACTGCCTTGCCATTGATCCCGTCGCGCAAGATGCGACTTGGGGTAAAGGTAAGAACTTTTCGGGCTGAAATAACCATGGCATCGCCCGTTTGAGGATTGCGGCCCATGCGAGCTTTCTTAGCGCGCACGCGAAATTTGCCGAACCCAGAAATCTTGATCGACCCGCCCTTACAAAGCTCTTCTTTCATGCTTTCAAAAACCAACTCAACGAGATCAGCGGCTTCCTTCTTCGAAAAGCCCACTTTCTCGTAAACGGATTCAATCAGCTCAGCTTTGGTTAGTGTCATCTGGAGTGCTCCCGCGTTGGACGATCTATTTATATTATAAGGACAATCCGAGCAGTGGACAATCCCTGGTTTCGATGTTTGAAAACCTGTTTCGCTTTAAACCTAGCGTTTAGAGGCGTATTGGCGCTGCAACAGAGGAAAAGGGTCAACCGGTCGTCTTGCTGCCCGGACTTCGAAATGAAGATGGTGCCCTGTGCTGCGGCCCGTGCGACCGACCGTTCCTACTTTTTGACCTCGGGCAACATACTGGCCCTTCTTGACCAACATTTTTGTGAGATGTGCATAGACCGTCGAAAGCGAATCTTGATGCTGCACGATGACCATGTTTCCGTACCCGCCAATACGGTTGGTCGCGTAAACCACATGGCCCGACCGCGCAGCTTTTACTGGCGTACCTTTCGGTGCCGCAATATCTAGCCCTTCGTGAAAATGTTTTCCACGCCCCCGCAGGTAGCGCTTACCAAACCGTGAACTGATAGGCCCCCGGACAGGCCAAACAAACGGCACCTTGAGGGCCGCGATCTGAATCTCCGGAGCTTCCTCTCTAGAAGGTTCTTCGTAAAACTCTTTGTCCCAGTCCGGGCTCATTTCAAAAGGAATATAAAGTTTGTCCCCAGGGCGCAGGCCCTCTGACAAAAGCTCGCGGTTCGCCGCTTCGATCTCAGCAGCCGGGAGCGCATAGGCTTTCGCCAAGCGAGAGACAGTCTCTCCCCGCTCCACGGTGTGGTACCGAGGCTGAATGCCCGCACAGGCCAAAAGACACAGACTGACGCTTGCGAACAAGCAACGGCTCTTTAAGTTCATAGGTTTGCGTATTAAGGGTCGCAACATAGTCGAGCTCGTTCCTTGAGTCAAACCGGTGAGGCAAGCTGAATCACTTATTAGCTCATCGGAATCATTGGAAAAAACCTTAAATTGCGGCTCGCGGTTGAAACTAGCTGGCAACTTACGCTACAAATGCAATTTCAACGGCTTAACGCACTTTGTTACCTCACTTTTTTATGAAAGTTTCCGTGCTCTCTCTTCTCAAATGGACCTTCGCGCTCTGTGTCGTAGCGAGCCCCCTGGCTGCGGTGCGCCTTCCTCTTACGACTGAAACCACACTTCGGCTCGACGTGGTCGGCAATGCCAGGACCCGGGTTCAGCTTGAGCGGGAGGGGCGAGAGGACACGACCTATCTTGCCACGGGAACCGTGGTAGATTTCTCCGCCCTCAACGAACTTTCCCATCCCCACTTTTGGCAAAGCAATGATGACCTGCTGCATCTGTACTTGGAAAACGAACAAAAGAAGGTGCAAACGCTCCTCATTTTTCGAACGGGCCAATCGATCATTCTCCCCCACGTGATACCGCGTCCGAGAAGCTACCTGGGCTCTCCTGTCCAGTGGTGCTTGAGGCAAATCTCAGGCGATACCTACATGATTCTCAGTTACCGGCACGATTCGTCTCCTGGTGGCGGGTACACTTACCTTTGCCGAGAAAGCGACGGAGACTGTGTGTTGCTTGCAGAGCATTCCATGGCCATCAATGGTGATAGGCGCGTCGAACCCATAGTAAAGGCTGTGAAGGAGGAGCCTTTTGAAATCTTTTTCCCTCATTCACGCCAATTCTTTAAACTCGACGACTTTGAAAGCGACTACTTGCGCGATGGCAATCCGGCATTCCCCACGGCGGATCATCAAAAAGGCATGTCGGGCATGCGTGCTCCTGCTTCCGATGTTTTCCCCATAGATAGTATTCTGTGGCATCAGCTTGCCCTAACAGGCACGGCGCCGGGGCACTACTATAGCTTGGAGAAGCTCACAGGATTGATGCGTCACGCGCCCACTCCAGAGCTTCAGCGAGAGGCCCGAGCTATTTTTGCGCAGCTCATGTCGGATTTGGAAGTCGCCCGACTCATCGGCTCCCAGCCGCCCTTTCAGGTGGCAGACTTCGAGCGGGCCGTTCAGGTCAAGAAGTCGCGGCTCATACCTTGCGCCGAGACGCTTTTGACGTTTTAAAGCGTTAGCGGGTTTTCACTCCGCCCACGTCTTTTCGCGCAATGTCGCATAAAAAGCATTATGCGTGCAGTCGATCGTAATCGGAACGATGGATACTTTGCTTTCTTCAAGTGCTGTGCAGTCTGAGTCCGGCGTCTTTTCAAACCCGGAGTAAGCACCGCCGATCCAGTAGTAATCTTTGCCACGAGGGTCGGTGCCCTTAGTGACTTCATTGCTGTAGTACCGAATCCCCTGACGACACACTTCGACCGGACCAATCTGATTAATATCTGCACGGTTGGGAATATTCACATTGAGAAGCGTGTGCTTTGGAAAAGGGACGTCCTTGGTGGCCAAAAACACTTTCTTTGCGACTTGGGCCGCGACCGCAAACTGCAGCGGTCGAACAGGAATCTTGGAAAACTCCAAAGGCGAATCCACGAGTGAAAAAGCATAGCTCGGGATATTCATCAGGGCGCCCTCTCGGGCGGCAGCCACCGTTCCCGAGTAATGCACGTCCGTTCCCAAGTTCGCGCCCGCATTGATGCCTGAGAGAATGTAATCAGGGTTTCGGCCCAGCACTTGCCGAATGCCCAGATAGATACAATCTGCCGGGGAGCCGGAGGCCTGATACATCCCCTTGTCTACTTCATCAAGCCGCAGCGGCTTGTGTAGTGTCAGGCTATGCCCTGCGGTGCTTCGTTCTCGGTGAGGTGCAACGACAACCACTTCGGCAATATCGCGCATGGCTGCTGCTAGCAGTGCAATGCCCGGAGATTTAATCCCATCATCGTTGCTAATTAGAATCGTCATTATTTACTCCGGAATATCACTCGACCCGCGGCCCGTTAGACCACCGGGCGAATTTTTTGCCATTAGGTACTCTTCTACAAAGGGTTGAAGCGAACCATCCAACACCGAGCCCGTGTCAGCGGTCTCAAAGCCGGTGCGATGATCTTTGATCATCCGGTAGGGGTGCAGCACATACGATCGAATCTGACTGCCCCATGCAATGTCCATTTTGGTATTTTCCACGGCGTCTGCGGCCTTGCGCTTAATCTCTAGCTCCCGCTCATACAAGCGCGCCTTCAGGATTTTCATCGCGACTGCGCGATTTTGATGTTGTGAGCGCTCGTTCTGGCAAGTCACCACGATATTGGTGGGCAAGTGGGTGAGTCGAACCGCTGAATCGGTCTTGTTCACTTTCTGTCCGCCCGCCCCGCCTGCGCGATAGGTATCCACTCGGAGATCTTTGTCCTCGATCTTGATCTCAATTTCCTGCTCAATGTCAGGATAGACGTAAACGGATGCAAAAGACGTGTGCCTGCGGGCATTGGAATCAAACGGAGAGATTCGCACCAGACGATGTACCCCGATCTCCGCGCTCAGAAACCCATAGGCATACTCACCTCTGGCGAAAAAGGTGGCCGACTTGATGCCAGCTTCCTCCCCGGAAAGCGTGTCTGCAATTTGCGTTTGAAAGCCGCGCTGTTCGCAATAGCGGATGTACATGCGAAATAGGATTTGCGCCCAGTCCTGAGCTTCGGTACCCCCGGCGCCTGCATTGATATGAACAATGGCATCAGCCTTGTCATTCTCGCCTCGGAGCATTTCTGCAAGCTCCATACGACGGACAATGACGAGTAAATGGGTCAATTCATTTTGAAATTCGCGAAGGTTTTCTTCGCAAGGGTCTTCAGTGGCAAGCTCCGACATGGCCTCGGAATCGCCGAGGCGCCGCTCGGATTCTCTTAGGGAATTGACGACGACCTCCAGGCCGCTCTTTTCCTTTAGTACGCTCTTGGCATTGGCGGAGTCCGTCCAAAAGGACTCCTGAGCCGACAGATTTTCGATTTCTTCTAGACGACGTTCTTTGCGGGCGACGTCAAAGACGCCCCCGAAGAGATTCCACACGTGTCTTTAGATCGTCACATTGACGCTTGAGAACTTCTAATCCTGGAACAGCTTCCATCGGTGGCTACCTCTTTTGAGGTGCCACCGTAGCACAAGGTTTCTCGAACTTGAAGGATGACCTACCTTAGAAGCTTACAGAGCGAATGCCCAAGCCGAATCCACCGACTCGGATGTTCAAAGCAAACGCTGAGCGAGGACCGCGACGGAAGCAGCAACGCGTGAAGCGTGCGCAGCGTCGATGCCCGCAACCAGGAACGAAGGGGCGAAACATTCCGTAACCGTATCCGCCGCCGTAAAAACCACCGCCGTAGAATCCGCCGTGGCTTCCACCACAAGGATTGTAACCACCGCAAGATTGCTGCGGATAAGGCATCGGCACGGGCATGACGATTGGCATCGGGCTATACCGAGGCGTCACGCTTACTCCCACCGAAATGCGAGCCGTTCCAACGCCCGCTTGGGTACCGCCAGGAAAGAACTCTGCATTGGCTTGCAGCGAAAAACCCAGAGCCAGGACCACCAAACCAAAAAGTACGTTCATGTGTTTCATCGCTTCTACTTCCTCTTAAAACCGCTTTTTCTTACCCCTCGCGGATACACAAACGCGAAAGGTGTCGGGAGTGTACTAGAGCAAGCGGTGTGCCACGACCTCTGCTGCCCTTTTGCGCGTGTGCACTTATCGAGAGCGCAAAAGTGTCAGTACGATCGAAAAAGCTTTAAACGTATTCACTCCGAATGGAGGCTAACGCACTCGTGGTGCACACCTCCACGTCCAAAGTCTCAAGCGTATTCAGGCGGGGAACATCTGCTACAATCGCTTTGGTAGGTACCCGTGACTCCACGCTGCATTCAATGTCGCTCTCCCCAAGCTCTGTGCTACTGCAGCCTCATCACGCCCTTTGCATCGACCCCTCGCTTTGTCATCCTCATTCAGAAGCGAGAAGCGAGGCGTTCGATTGCGACGGGCCGCATGACTCACCTAAGCCTAGAGAACTCCTGTTTCTATCGAGGAACCGATTTCACAGAGCACGAAGAAGTGAATGCACTGATTGCAGACAGTCGCAATGCGTGTGCGCTGCTCTACCCCGGCCTCTCGGCTATTGACCTGTCAACCTGCACAGCCTTGCAACGACAGTCCGTTTTCCCAGGAGATAAGCAGCCAGTGGTTTTTTTGCTCGATGCCACTTGGGCCCAAGCCAAACGCATGCGGCGCTTTAGCTTAAACCTTCAAAAACTACCGATGGTGAGCTTCCAACCCACGGCCCCTTCCCGGTTCAAGGTCCGAAAACAACCCAAGCCCCATTGCGTTTCCACTATTGAAGCGGTCCACCAGGTGATCGAACTTTTTGGTGCCGAACCCTCGCGCCCACACGATGGCCTATTGAGGGTGTTTGATTCGCTGGTCCAACGTCAGCTTGCTTACGCCCATCGGGCTCCCCGACGGGGACAAAGAAAAACTACAGCGGGCACTGTGTCTGATTAGTGAATAGGTTGTGGGGGCAACGGCGCTAATGCGAAGTCCCGGCCTACCACTTCGTCATGCAGAATCTGAATCCCTTCCAGCGTCAGATCGGGCAAGATGCGCACAGGGTGCTCCAATCGGCCTTCAAACTTCGCAGAAAGCCCCCCTGTCAGCGCTACTTCGCACCGGCTCCCGATTTCCGTTTCCATCTTTTCAAGCAGTCCATCAATCAGCGAGCAGTAGCCATTTAAGATGCCGCTTTGAATTGCCTCCACCGTGCTTTTCCCAATCACTTTGGAAGGGAATTGCAGATCGATCACCGGCAATTTCGCAGTTTTTCCACCCAGTCCTTCGGCTCCCATCCACAGGCCAGGAACAATCGCCCCTCCCTGGTACACATGATCCTCTGAAATGAGATCAAAAGTGGTCGCAGTTCCAAAATCAACGATGATGCAAGGCAAAGTAAGCTTACGAATCGCATAAGCGACATTCACTAAACGGTCGGCGCCGACTTCATGAGGCGTGGACAGGTTCATTGAAAAGCCCAGTGGAAGGCTCCCATGAATACGTAAAGGTTCGTGACTTAAGTAGCGGCGGGAAAATTCGGAAAGCTGTCCATCGCTGGCCGGCACAACCGAGCAAATAGCGATACCGGTCCAATGACCCGCCTCAATTCCGAACTGACTAAAAAGCGGTAGAAGCAACGAGGCGTACTCATCGCTCGAGCGGGTGGAGCGGGTTTCGATGCGCCAATGGTGTAGGAGTCGACCACCTCTAAAGGCGCCTAAGGATGTCTGAGAGTTACCAACATCTATCGCCAACAACATGTGAGCTCACCTGACACAAAGCGCCGGCGCTCTCCCTGCTGGCCTGTGGCCAGGACCAGGGCTCCCTGGTCGTCGATTCCTAGGAAGATACCCACCGCTTTCCCGGCGGGGCCGGCCTGATTCGATACGGTGATTTCTACCTTTTTTCCGACCAAAGCACAATTTCGCTCCCAGAGGTATTGGATGCTCTGAAAGCCGCGTTGTTTGTACGCGATATAGCAGTTTTCTAGCTTGCGAAGCAGAATGTCGGCAACGCGGCTGACCTTAAAGTCCCCGCCGGGGCACTCCAACATAAAGCTGGTTGCAGAAAAGGGGTTTGCGAGGAAGGGCTTCAAATGTTCTTCGTTGAGGTTCACATTGACGCCCATCCCTACGATGCAGGTTCCCGCGGGATCTTCCGGAATGGCTTCACACAAAATGCCGCCGACTTTGCGCCAATTGAGAAGGCAGTCGTTTGGCCACTTCAAGCCTACTTCGACCGCCTTGGGCAACGTGTCTCTAACGGCTTGCGCCATCGCAACGCCCGCGAGCAACGAAAGTTCAGTGGGGCGACGAGGGTCCGCGGGCGTAAGAAGCACAGAGAGGTAGACGCCACCCAAGGGTGAGGCCCAAACGTGATCTCCCCGGCCGCGACCAGCGGTTTGCTGCTCCGCAATAATGACCGTTCCCGCCTTCGCGCCCTGATGGAAGAGTTCCTTCAAGGCACTATTGGTGGATTCGATCGTTTCGACCCGATGGATCTTCTTAAAGACCTCGTGGACGACCGGCTTCGTTTCAAGGCTTGAGTTCAACAAAACTCTCGCTCTCCTTTAAGAGTTGATCCAAGCGCTGCTGCGCCAAACGCTCGACAATGGGAGGCACAATCTTTTCGAGCAATCGGGCAACGATATCTTCTAGATCGTGAGAATCCAAAGCAAGCCTTACTTCTTTTTCGAGCTGCGCCTTGTACTGCATCGAATCCTCGGTGCTCATGACTTCCACAGCGTCCCCCTTCACATTCTTAGGCGCCGCCTTAGACGGCACAGTGGGTTGATTGCTCCAAAGATCCTTCGAAGGAGCCGCAATGGTAAGCAGCGTAGCTTCCGCGTCTTCGATCTCGGCTTTGAAGGTTTCATTTACCAAATCAGACTCATTTGAGAAAGCATCACTGAAGGCGCGTTCCATCCGCGCATCGTCTCGTTCTTCGGGCGCACCCACCAACGCATCGCTCACGCAGCTTTGAAGAAGCTGGGGGGCAAAAGGTTTTTTGAGAACCGATGCGTAGCCGCGCTGCTCTTTCACGTCGTGGCTGGTAACCAGAATCAAGGGTGGAGAGCGCCTGTCGCGGCCAACCCAGGTCTCCACTTCTTTTGGAAAGGAAGAAGCGCTAAGCCCAGTCACTTGATCGCTGACCAGAATCACATCCGGAGGCGCCTCCAAAATGATCTTCATCGCCTCTGAACGGGACTTTGCGTTCGTCACCGTCATCTTTTCTCTATCTAAGGTAAGCGCGACGACTTTCTGGACCGTGAGACTCTCATCAATCAGAAGGATTCTCTTTTTCATCTCCAGGAGTATAGCAAAACGACCCCGTAACGCAGTGCCGCAAAAGAATATGTCGTTCCCTTCATTTTTTTCTCAACCTTTCTTCACAATTTGACGAATTAACCTGTGAGGAAGCTTTGGAAGCTTTCTTTTACAGGTCTCGTCTCCCGGTCTTAAGTGATCGCCGCTAGCAAGAATGCAAGCTGGCACCGGTTTCGGTGGGGAGTTCAACGGAGGAAGTCATGGGACTTCGAATAAAAACGAACGTTCAGTCCATTGTCGCGCAACACAAGTTGCATGATAACCGTGAGAAGTTAGAGCACACGCAGAATAAGTTGGCGTCAGGCTCTAGCATCATCAAAGCTAAAGATGATGCTGCAGGTCTCGCGATATCAGAAAGCTTGCGCTCTACCCTGCGCGCGACTGGGCAGAACATCAAAAACACCCAGAACGCTTTCTTCTTGTTGGAAACAGCGGATAACGCCATCAACGAGATAACCAATCTTGTGATTCGTATGAAGGAGCTAGCTGTCCAAGCGGCCTCCGACACAAACGGCGACAAGGAGCGGGGTTACCTCAACCATGAGTACCAAGCGCTGAAGTTAGAATTGGATCGCATTTCGGAATCAACGATCTTCAACGGACGCCCTCTGCTCAATGGAGAAGGCGAAACGATTGCCATTCAGGTTGGCCCGAACAACAACAAAAACATTGACCGCATTCAAATCAGCACCGGATTTAAGATCAATACCGATAGCTTAGGGATTAAGAAGCTGAAAGTGACCGATGTGGAGTCTGCCCGCAAGGCGCTCGACCCTATCGGTAATGCCCTGGAAGTTATCGCTGAAGTACGTGGAGCGATCGGAGCGGGTGAATCTCGTCTGGATGCAACAATGCGCAGCCTCATGGTTTATCAGGAGAATATCTCAGGCGCGTTTTCACAGATTCGTGACGCGGATATGGCTTTTGAGACCGCAGAGTATGCGAAATCGAACATTCTTAACCAGGCAAGCGTTGCGATTTTGGCTCAAGCGAACCAAATGCCCGCCCTCGCCCTCAAATTGTTAGGCTAAAACCCTTAACTCAAGCCCTTAAAAAACTTCGGCGGCTCACTGACTTTCGTCATTGGCCGCCGAATAATTTTTCAAAGCTTAGCCAACCCCTCAGTTGCCCGAAGACTTGGCTACTCAAAAAGAATTACTTCTTTTTGCGAGTAGCTTTTTTCTTCGTCGCTTTTTTTGCGGTTTTTTTAACAGCTTTTTTTGCTTTAGCTGCTTTACGTTTCTTAGCCATAGTAGCCCCCAATCATGCGATAAGGTTTTTGCGTTTACGTGACAACGGTTGTTGCATCTAAGATGCCTTCACCATTTTCAATGTTTACGCAAAAGAATTTTTTAATCAAGCAATTATTCAATAGTTCTCGTACTTTTGGTGGAGCGAATTGCGTTTCGAAGATGCAATTGCAATTTATCGTCGATAAAATGATCGGACACGATCGAAGACGGTGAAGACATTCTATGAAAAAAAATCTCTTAAAACGCATTTTTCTGTCCCTTGCAGAGAACTTTTGGAAAAAAACACCGCTTCAACCGGTGATCAGTGATGGTTCGACACTCTCCGAAGTACTGTTTCACTACCCTGCATTCGAGAAATTTCTACACGATCGCTTCAACGTTCAAATAAACGCGTCTGATCCAGCGGCGTGCTTCACTGCATTCGCAAAAAGCCACGCTCTACCTCCCCCTCAGATCCTATTCATGGAGTTTCAACTCCAATCTCGAACCTCAATCACCCCTATCTCCGCTCCAAAACTCAAAAAGTGGATGCAAGAAGAACCCAAACTCGTGATTTTGGATGTTCGCGAGACCTGGGAACACAACCACGGGTCCATTCCAGGTTCTGTTCCCTTCAATCGCGCGCTGTTGGAGGAGGCGCTAAACAGTTGGCCGCGCAATCAACCCCTTGCGGTTTACTGCCATTTTGGAATTCGCAGTCTCGACGCCGCAGCGTTTCTTATCGATCACGGTTTTCAGGATGTACGACCACTGGAGGGTGGTGTTGAAGCTTGGTCGGAGCAAGTAGACCCAAGCCTTGGAAAGTACGAAGGCGAAGCTTGCAACTAACGCTCGCGTGAGTGCCCTGCACTCAAGAACGCGTAGTACGACCGCTCAAACTCCAGACGGAGCTCGGCCAACGAGGGCTGGGCGTTGTTGTAGGGGGAGAGTTTAGTGAGAAAGCGCGCGCTGAACGGCGGTGCTTAACCGAGCAATGCGCCTGGAAGCGCCTCGGACTTTGATCAAGTTACGATTAGCTGCCTTCATCAAAACGCTTTGTACGCTATTGAGCGCACCAGCAAGAGCTTCTTTGTCCGCTTTTCCGCCCGCTGCTTTTGCAATTTCAGCGCGCAATTTCTTCACGACGGATTTGTAATTCGATCGAAGCGTCGTGTTGTGAACGCGACGTTTTTCCGATTGTCGGGCCGCTTTCACTGCGGATGCATGTCTAGCCAAAGGAAGTCCCCTTTCGAAATGGACGTGTCAAAGCCCCGGAATCTATGTCCATTGCTTGAAAAAGTCAAAAACCTTCCAAGGTGTAAGAGCCGTGCGTGGGCGTCGACTCCGTATACAGTTTTCACAATGTATACTCACATGATTTCAATGTCTTAGCATGGGCCCTGGCCTTGCAGAATACACCCCCAAGGAGTCTATGCGAATGGTTCGCCCGACAATTCACCTATCTGTCCGCCTAGCCCTGGCACTTAACTTTGCCTTGGCGGCCCCTTTACGCGCAGAAGATGGGCCATTGATGAGCACGCCTGAAGTAGCCCTCCCCCAGCTTCCTGCTGTCCCCGCACCGCCTCCCCCTCAGCCCGATCGTAAAGACGGAGCGGGTGCTGCCGCCGCGATGGCCGCAGTTGGAGCAGCGATTGCGGGACTCAGTTGCGCGATGCTGCTCAAACAAGCGGAGGAAGAACCCGATCCTTCGAAAAAGGCACAGCTCCAAGCCCAAGCCATGCAGCAATGTGCTCAGGCCGCGCAAAGTGCCGCGAATGCCGCCCAAAACAAAGATTCAAAAGACAAACTGGCCGCTGCAGATAGCCCAGCCAAAGTGGATTTGGGCTACATCCCTAAAGAAGAAAAGACGACCGACAAAACAGAAGCCCAGAAACTTCCCGAGTACAAAGCAAGCGCGCCTACCCAGGTGGCCGATACCGAGGACGAAACAGAGGTCCCGGAAACCGTTTTTGAAAAAGATCCCATGTTTGACGAAGACTTCACGCCTTATGCACGCGCCGGATCCACGACGAAATTACAACCGATTGATCCCGGACAGCTTCAATACGATGATACCAACAAGGCAGGTTCGCCGGCCTTTCAACAGAGCCAACTCCCTGGATCCACTTCGGGCATGGGAGGCGGACTTTCAGGGGATGGCTTACGGGTATTGGCTTCCGGATCCGAAAGTGCGATCGGCTCCTCAAAGGGAAAGCGCAAGGCGCATGGTGAGATCCCCGAAATTGCCGGCAGCGACGGAGGCGGCGATGGCAGAAGCGATGGAAAATCAGATTCCGGCGACATGAACGACATGCTCGCAAAGATCATGGGCGGCGGCGCTGGTGAAACCATGGAGATGGGGGGCTCGCAGCTTGCGGATATCTCCGTTGCTCCTGCGCAGAACCTTAAGACTCCCAATCTATTTGAGTACGCTAGCTTCCGGATTCGAAAAACGCGCAAAGAAGGCGGCATTGGACGCGGGAGGGTGGCGTGGGCAAAATAATCACCCTGCTTCTGCTCGTGGGATTTCCTATCCATGCGGAGATCATGGAAAGCAAAGTCACTGAAGGCACTTTGACGCCCGCGACACCGCCCAAGCCAGTCGACCGCATGGAAGGTTCCAAGGCCGCCGCCAAAGCAGCCGCCGCGGGAGCGGCCTTGGGAAAAGTGAATTGCATGATGATGATGAATGAAGCGCGCAAGAAAGATGACAAAATGATGATGATGCTTGCGCAGCAACAATGTCAGCAAGCCTCTGAACTGGAAAAGAGCGCTCAGGAAAACGACAAGGGTCGCAAAGCCCTCTCCATGGATGATGTACCGAAGCAAGCAAAGTTTGAAGCCGGCAAATTTGAACTCAAGGAAAGTTCCGTCAAAGAAGAGAAACTTAGTTTTGATGACACGGTCGCTCGGGCCGAACCCACAGCGACTTCTGAAATCGAATTGCCTGAGGCTTTCATTCCGGACTTGTCCAAACCGGCCGAACCAGTAGGCGACTTGCTAAACCAGGTTGCCGACACGGCTCGCCCACCAGCGACGGCACTGGCACCTGTGGCCGCAGGCAAACTCGAAATGGACGACAGTGCAAAACCGATTAATACTGCCCCGATGATGGGCTCTGTGGGCGGCTTGCCTCAGAACAGCCGCATGGAAAGCAGTGGAGCAGACGGGGCCAATGACTCGGACGCAGCAACGGGCAAACAACCTGCTCGGGGAATCGCGAGCGACCCCGGTCCTGGATTGGCAGCAAGCGGCGACTCCGAGAGGTCCGACAGCTCCAAAGGCAATGGCGAAGAAGCTTTCGACGCACTCATGGCGGAACTCATGGGCGACCAAGCCGAAGGCGAAGGTTATGAAATTGCGGGTGGGCAAGTCCTTGATGGATCGAGCGGGGCCGCCACCAACCGAGCCAACATCTTCGAGTACGCGGCGATTCGTTACGCGCGTCTCGTCAAAGAAACCAAGACTCTCGGTGGTCCGAAGTCAGACGCCCCTCCTGCTCGCGCTATCGCACGCGCGGCCAATCCTTAAAGCTTCCAAGCTACGAAAACCGCCCCCCAAAGAGCGCAAAACGGCACCCCTGAGTAAACAATAGCCGCCCTTTTCTGATTGCAGGGGGACGAACACTGCTTGTCTTCACTGGCATCAGGATTGCTCAAGCTGTGCCCGGGAGTAGTGTGTGGTGTTTTCTTTGAGGAGGACCGATTGGACGGGACTGTTCGCGCGTAGTGCGACGGTCATGCTTCTTGGTCTCCACTGTTCTATAGCAAGTGCCGACGATCGATCGATGGCTGCCATTGCCGCAGCCTCAGATGGTGCGATCGAACGCCTTATGGAACTACCGAAGCACAAATCTGAGACTTGGGTGTACGACAGTTACTTTTCCTCAGCCGATGCAGGCTTTCAAAAAAACTACGAAGATACCTGGCGCTATCATGAAAGCCGACTCCCTTTTGAGAGCCACAACTGGCATGGCGAGTTCTATCAAATGGGGACGCTGAATGCGGCCGGCAAGAGCCCGATGGAAGCGCAAGTCCGCTCTGGTTTTGCTCAAGGCTATTTGCGCGTGCGCCTCAACGATGCCGTTAAGAACGCCTTCGCCCCTAAGATTGCCATCTCCGCCGAGATGAAGAAGACCGTCCAACAAGTACAGCGCAAAATGGAGCAGGTGAAAAACACGACCGTGTCTTTCACCAAAGCACCCGAAGGCCCCAAGCTACAATTTGGTTACGATGTGTTGACGGACTTTTCCAAGGTAGAACTGATTGCGCCCGCATGGGGCTTTGGCATTTATCAACACCGGCTCTCCGCGGCGCTGGGTGGAACCGCGACCGCAGATACCTTGGTTCTCCAAGTGCGCGGCTCTCTAGGAAAAGATCTACCTTACGCCGCGGTAACTTACAGGCCTCGGATGTCTATCTGGGAAGGGAGCCTCAGCAGGGCTCTTTCTCCCACGCTAAGCGCTTCTATTTCTACGGCGTACGTATTCTTACCAGCCTCTGTCGACTCCAGTTACGGAATGTCGCTTGCCATTCAGATGCCTTAGTTTGAGCGGGATCTCGGGGCTTCAAAAACTTCGGCGAGAATGCGCCGCGCAGGCGCTCCACTTTTTTCTCGCCACTCAATTTGGATTTCGTTGCGCCCGGGAACCAAAACTACAAAGTCGCTCACGAACGAAGCTTCGTAACCTTGAAACACCACCGTCCCTTCGAATCCGTTGGTGAGATTGGTAATTTGAACGCCATCGAAGGACTGCATGGCGCGTTTAGACAGGTGGCAAAAACGGCCACGCAACCGAATGGTCCCACTCTGTGCATCGAGCCTTTGCGTCGGGAGGCTTCGCTCCAGACACCCTAAGTCGGCAGTCGTGGGAACCGAAACCGCAGATATACTTTGGATCCGACGCGTCTGATCGGACTCGAGACTGAGTCCCGTATCATTGAAAAGTCGGTGCACTGAATAGCCGAAACCAGCCGTGGTGATGGCCAAAAAAACGACCATGTCCCATGGGATGGGGATGCGCGGAACGTACTTCATGAGAACTCCCAGGACTTATTGAGGAGGCAGAACTTAACAAGTTTAGCAAAGATTGCCGCTATGCAGCAATACGCAGTGTTTAGACAGGAACTGTCCTAAGATCAGACAGCTGATTGTGCGGGTTTTGAGTGGTATTTGGACTCGGCTTGAAAACGAGCAACTCGCCTGGTACGAACAACACTCTCTTTTATGCCTCTGTGGCGGAATTGGTAGACGCGCCGGACTCAAAATCCGGTTCCTTCACGGGAGTGGGAGTTCGATTCTCCCCGGAGGCACATTACTTAAATTTGAATGTGAACGTAATCTTGGCTCTACTCCATCCGAGGGGGCATGGTCCCTGGGTGGTTAATTTCTGATAGCGAATACCCCGTCCCAACCGCAGTGGGCAAGCACCCGGTTTCGATAGTTTTGAAAGTTTCTGAACCCGAAGGC
>JBGTAN010000018.1:0-70451 GCA_041749855.1 Bdellovibrionota bacterium | reverse complement strand
CCACAAAATCAGCTAGTTCATCTCTACCCAGGCGCTTTCTACACGAAACTCGGCCTCTTTCATCGACCCCATGCAGTTGAAAAACACTCTTTGCCAAATCAATTCCCAGTACGCTAATTGCTTTCATTGGACCCGTCCTTTCGTTTACACAGTTTTCTACGGAAAACTGCTTCGGCCCTCAAGAGGCCTGTTAAAGGGCGGGTCCATTCCATTGCGAGAGGTTGCGGCGGTACTTTCCCTTTTTGTCGTCGATAAAATCACATTTTTCAGTTGCCAAACCGCCCCTCCCTGAAATACATACATGTGTATTCATTTGAGAGGTGAAAAGTGCTAAAGGAAATGAGTGATAAGGGTCTCTTGGCAGGGATTGTCGAAGCGGTCGGAGTGGAGAAGCGTTCTACAGCGCAGGTGTTGGAGTATTTGGTTGAGATAGATAACCGAAGGCTTTGGTTGGTTGAAGGCTATTCGAGTCTTCATGATTTCTGTGTTCGTTTTTTGAACTATTCCGAAGGAGAAGCAGGCCGGCGTATCCAAGCCGCTCGTTGCTCGGCGCAGTTCAAAGAAGTAGCCCCACTCCTGGAGCGGAACGAGATATCGCTTTCAGGTGTGAGCTTGATTGTCCCCTACCTCACTCACCAAAACAGCGCGACGTTGTTGCCTGAAGTTTGCAAGAAATCGACTCGCGAGATTGAAACGATTTTGTGTCAGCACTTCCCTGAGGCGAGGCAAAAGGAAGAGTTCTTCAAAGCTTCGCTGGATGAAGAGCTCAAAGGGCTTTTGGATCAAGCGCACCGGGAAGTTTCCGAGAAGGACGAAACGGTCTTCTTAAAACGTGTTCTAAGGCAGTTCCTGGCTGCAAAACGTCCTCGCAATGTCAGGCCTCGGAAGCACACCCGCTATGTTCCCAAGCCGCTCAGACAGCAAGTCAAAGCCGCTGCCCAGCACCGATGCTCTTTCCGTTCTGTCTCGGGGGTTCAGTGCAATCAAACCGCTCATTTGGAGATAGATCACATTCGGCCTTGGGCGAAGGGTGGGAGTAGCCAAGACATTGAGAATCTCAGAGTGTTGTGCCGGGCCCACAATCAGCTTGCTGCCAAACAGGCCTTTCCCGGTCGGCAGGGATTGCCATCGTTTGCCAAGCCGAGCCTCGACGAACCTCTCGCGCGAGAGATAGAAACCAGGGTTCACGCACTGCGTTCAGGGTCCTAAAGCTCCAGCCTCTCACTCGATAGTAACTTCTGTTAATAGCGCTCCGGCGAAATCCTTAACGCGCGCACCTCTTCGAGATACAATGACTTCATGGGTTATGGGATAAAATCAGCGTCTCTGCGTCGAAGAATTATAACTTGGTCCTGGCGTGCAGCAGTCATCGGGGGTCTTTTTGCGGTGGCCTCCTGCGGCAAGAGTCCGCAGTCGGGGCCAGTCGTTCAGCCCACCAAGAAGGTCGAGCTCGTGCTTTTTAGCGCTCCCTGGTGCACCAAATGCAAAGACAAACATCCCCAGATTCAGGCGCAGATCAAAGCGGCAACTGAGTACGCACCTTTCATCAAGTTTAAGCTCTATGTGACCACGGGTGCGTTGAGCAATGAGCCCCCGACTCAGGCTCTCGCGGAGGAGTACAACGCGAACGTTTTGCATATTGATGGACCTGCGTTTGCCGATGAATGGCGCTGGAAGAACTTCCGCAAGCTGGTGGGAGGCACGATGGAGTTGCCGGCTGCTGCCTTGCTTGATGAAGCAGGCAACGTCATTAAAGCCTTCGCTCCCGGTGAGACCACTTTTCTCGTCGATGATGTCGTCACGACATCGTTGGAAGCCACTTTATGATGCGTCTTGCGCTGCTTGTACTCGTTAGCAGCTCGGTGATTTTCGGCAAAGCTGCACCCGCTTTCCGAGGCGAGTTGCTTGAGGGCGGGAAAACATCGCTCGATTCGCAAACTAAACCTGACCGCCTGCTGCTTGTTTCCTTTTGGGCCACCTGGTGCATCCCGTGCATGGAAGAACTGACCCACGTCACTAAGAAACTGAAAGAGAATCCTTCCCTGCCGGTGGATCTCCTCACGGTAAATGTGGACGATGAGCAGCGAAGTGAAGTGCCCTCGACCATGCGTCAGATGGGTTTTTCATTCCCGGTTATTCTGGATCCTCAGAAGCAGATTCTGAGCAAATACCACAAGGCCGGCACGCTCCCCTACTCAGTGTTGATTTCTCCTACTCGTGACATCGAGGCCGAGTTCAACGGCTACCACGAGGCGATGTTCGATCGCATCAATCAAGCTATCGATAAGATGCGCTCACCCAGGAAGGGCTAATGCTCAAATCCATCACCACGATTCTCTGCTTCGTCTCCGTATGTTTTGCAGCCACCGAATCCTTGGAAATGGATACCGCCCGAGTCGATATCGGAGTGAGCAATCACTCACTTCTCACCAGCACCAATCTGAATCAAGAAGATGGAGCGAGTCCGCAGCTTTTGCGCAGCGAAACCGCCCTGCGCGCCGAATATGGAAAGTTTACGTTTGGTACTTCCTTTTCAAATCGCGTTTCCCTGACGCAAACAGATGGTTTGAATTCTCCTATAGCCCTGGAGAAGAAGAGTATTACTTTCGAAAGCGACGAGTGGAAAGTGGTCGCTGGCGATAGCCACCAGGAAATAGGTCGAGGGATCGCGCTTTCGCTGTTTCGTGACGATACGTTCGGGATCGACAACACGCTGGAAGGCCTCTCGGTGAAGTTCACTCCAGAGAACTGGGAAGCCTTCGCCTTTGGGGGAAGAGTGCATTCTTTTCTCAATCCGGTTGCCTTGCTGCCCATGACAAACCCGTTGATAGCGAGGCAGGTGTTTTTGTTTGGTGGGGGCTTGAAACGCAAGTTCGGAAAAGCCGCCGTCGGAATGCACTACTTGCAATCGTTGAATCAGCCAGCTGGTGGCGACATTAATCTCCGTCGACAGACCGTGGGAGCGGTCGTTTCCGCAGACCAGTTTGCGCCGGATTGGGATTTCTATGCCGAAAGCAACTTGATGCAAGGCCGCCGTCTTGGAATCATCGAACGCGATCTACCTGAAGGTTACGGTAGTTACGCATCGCTCGTGTATGCGCCTAGCAGCTGGAAGTGGAAACTCGACTTTAAGGACTACCGTGATTTTGGATACGACTTTCACCGTCCTCCCACGATGGAAGAGGACATTGTGACAGTCCTCAATTTCTCAGATGTGACGACAGCGCGTTTTACGGCCGAGCGGCGTATCGGTGCACACCATTCGATTCGGGCAGCCGTCATGGCCGGCGAAGATCGGACGTACAACGGGCAGCTGTACCAAGGAGTCGTGGCCGGAAAGTGGAAGGCTGGCAGGGTTGCCTTTGAATCTCGTTTGGGCCATCGCCTGATTCATCGACAAAACTACCTCACTCACGGCGATTTAAAAGCAAAAATCCCCACGCGCGCAGGTCAGACCCTAGAACTCGGCTATCGCAAAATGACGGGGCGCTCGGGGCTGTCATCGATTGCTCAGGATGAAGACCGCAACTTCTTTGATTTGGGTTATACGTTTTCCGCCTACTGGAGTCTGAATGCGGGTTATGAGTTCGTTCCTTCCTACCCCAATAGCGTCGGCAAGCATTTTGGAAACGTGGGCTTGCTTGCCAAATATGATGCGTTCACCGGGCGCGCGCTCGTCGGATCCACCTCGGGGGGTCCGCAATGTTCGGGTGGAATCTGTCGACTGGTTCCTGCCTACTCCGGCGTCATGGTCGATACCACCTACTCGTTCTAAAGCTTCTTCAATTCGGGTACGCCCGCAAATGCACTGCTGACAGTGTTCCCCAAGGTTTGATACAGTTTCCCCATTGGGGAGGGGTTGTGAAAAAATTACAGGCTCTGTTTGGGGTGTTCTTTCTGCTCAGCTTCGTAGCGCCAGCGAGTGAAGCTAGCTTTGTTGCAAGCGTCGGCCACTACAACGGTCGTTTCGGATGGGGTTTCGGCGGACCCAATACAGGGTTCGTTTACACTTACCCCGCTTTTTACCCCAATAGCCCGGTTCTAGTAGGATGGGGCGGCGCGTTCTTTGTCGGTCCCAATTTCCCCCTGGGCTATTACGGATACTACGGAACCTTCGGGGCCATCGCCTACTCTCCTCGCACGGGGCAGGCGGGTTGGTCGCACCGGTACATGTACTCCCAAGATGCAGCGAATGAAGCCCTTTTCCATTGTCGTGCGGCAGACTGCCGAACCATGGTTTGGTTTCGTTCTGCCTGTGGCGCGGTTGCAAGTCATAGCATCGATCCAACCATCTATGGGTGGGCGTGGAGCTCTATCCCCGCCTTTGCACAGAGCCAGGCGCTAGCCGAGTGCAATGCGCAGATGCCGGGTTGTGTAATTGCGGCGGCGGCCTGCAGTCGCTAGCGCAGTCACCTTCTTAAGGGGCCGGACGTAAAAGCGCGTCCGGCGGAACAATCGTGAACCCCGCATCTCCGGGTTTTTTCCAAAACAGCTCCAGCGCGATCAAGTTACGCGGCCCTTGGAAATAGTCCAAACGGAAGGCGTGATTTCCGGCGGTGAGCTGTTTGTTCACCGTAACGGTTACCGGTGCATGCACGCCATCGTTGTCGATGACCTTCGTTCCATCAATCCACAAGATCGAGCCGTCATCGGACGTAATACGCAGTCCATACATTCCTGTCGTGGGGACGGTGATGCGCCCTTCGAAGCGAATGCCGAACCACTCGAAGAGATCTTCAACACCCGGGAAGCCCAACGAGAAGGCACGTTGCGGAACGTCGAAGTTCGGAACGAGCACCGTGGAAACCGGTGTCATTTGGCTGAAGTCCGGCAAGCGCGGTTGATTCACCGGAAGCGGGTAAACGTTCCCGACTGCGCCTCGAGTCGTACCGTCGTCCTCCACCCCCAAGCCGCCATCCTTCACGAGCCGCACGCGGCAAACGGAAGCAGACGTGGAGTCCTGAAGGGCAGCGCGAACGCTGACGGTGAACTCCTGGGGAATGGAAGCTGGAGCAGTATAAGTGGCACTAAGCACGGATACCGGAGTGATAGTGCCGATGTTGGCAATACCCGCTGGATCCGATTCAAGAGTCAAACTAAGGCCGGTCGGAGGCACGTAGCCATTGGGATACTGCCATTGCAACAACGTGGATTGTCCCTTTTGAAGAACGATCTGTCCCTGCTCGCCACAGAAGAGCAGGCGTTCGGGGATGTAGGCACCCCCATCCCCGCCCGTTCCAGAGCCAGGAGGATTGTAACTCCCGCCTTCGCCCGAGGAACCCGGATCTTGCGGCACGTTCACTGGAACGCCCGTTCCAGGATCTACGGGCAAGATAGGAAGGTGGTTTCCAATACCGATCGTCGGTTCGGAGCCCCCGTTCGTACTGCCATTCAAAAGGTCGGGCAGTTTGGCAGCAGGCGTACCCGGTACGCATCCTGCGATTAGTAAGGGAAACGAAAGAACACGCAACGTACTGCCAATTTGGTTCTTCATAAGAGTCCTCCATGACTCACCTTAAGCGTACGCCTCAGCCAACGCGGCAAACTGGCTGCAATTGTGTTTAAAAGCCCATGATTCAAGGCTGGATCTTGTCGCCAAAACGCGCTTTAGCTTGGAGCCAAGGTGGTGCCGATTCTGCAAAGGCGTAGTACTCTGGCTCCCGATGCCCAAAGATCCTCCAAGTAGAAGCGGAAGAGGTTCCGCGGTGGCGTCGATGGTCACAATATCGCGTGCAAGATAGACGGCATCGGCGCGATGAATTTGAAGGCCGAGTTTGTGAAGAAGGCCTAGCTTACTTTTTGTACTTGAGCACTTGGCGTGCGAAGACGATGGTCCATCTGCCGTACACAGATGCGTTTGTGCGATCGTCCTCGGAAATCTCGCGAAGCGAGGCTATGGCTCTTGGAATGGAAAGCAGGGCAGGAGCGAGTTCGGGATGATCGAGTGCTACGAGAAGGGCTTGAAGCGTGCGGAACGTGCAAATCGATGCTTCGGGCAGACCTTCTTTATGTTGGGAATACTTCTGCTCTTTTGCCTGGGTCTGTAACTTCACCAGTAGAGTCGCCAAAGCTGTCGCTAGGGAAGCGTCAATGGGAACGTTCCGCAAGTCGAGCCTTTGCCGCAACTCTTCGAAACGAAAATCCAGCTGATACAGGGCTGGGGCATCGAGCGATTTGGTTTTGAAATCGTGATTGATTTCGTGAAACTCGGTGGCGAGTACTTGCCCTTGTCGCGGACTCAATGCATTCGCGGTAGCGGCTCTCCATGCAGCATCCAAACGCTGTCGGTAATTCTGCGTTCTGTTGAACTGCTCTTCGAGGTGGGTGGGCAGCTTAATAGCGATGCGCCGTAGAATACTTTCTGCGCGGCTCGTAAACTCATAAGGGGGTTCGAGAACCTGACAAGATTCCATGAAGTGAAGTGCCAGTCCTACCGTTGATCCACTACGTCCTAATTGCTCCAACACATCTAAAGCGCGCTCGGGAGCCGTTTCGGTTTGTGCGAGAGAGGAGATCAGCCCTTCAATTTCGGCGGTCATGATAGTGCGTGCCGTAGGGGGGAGGGACGATTCTTCCTCTAGGCTTAAATCGTATAAATACCCCAGCTTTTCTATGGCAACCAGGTAGTCATCAGGACCGTAGATTTGGAGCCAACGCATCGACCGCACCATCAAGATCTTGGCTTCCGAATTGGGCTCAAAGTCCTGGACACTTTCGGGCGGAGAGTAAGAGACCTCCGTCTTCTGGGCCTTGCTTCTTCTAGTGAAGTGGGCGGATTCCCGTTCGTCCGGAAACGTCAGTCTCGCCTTTTGCTTCTGAATGAAGTCTGCTACGAGGTCTCGAGCTAGATCCACAACGTCTGCGCGAAAACTCGGCCGTAAATCATCTCGGGACAAATCGTAGAGTGTGTCGAGTGCCATCTTTCTGGCAGCAAACGGCCAGGAGGCATCTCGCACGAAATGAATCATCTTGAGCTTTGCCTGTTCGGGAAGCGCTTCATGAATCGAGCGCACTTGGGCCTTATCCCTATGGAGAAGGCGTCCAATGAAGTAGGAGTTAAGGTTGAGTCCGGCAAGCTGCGCTCCAAGCAGGGCTTCACTACAGTCCTGGGCCAGGACGGCGCTGCTCGCGCCCCAAAGTCCGAAAAACAGAATGATCGAGAGTTTCATTCCTGACCGTTTTATCACAGGCCTCTGGGCCCTATGAAAGGAAAGTGGGCTAGTTGCAGGTTGCTCCGGCAAAGCGGGCTTGGGTTGCTTGGCACGATCGTCTCACTTCTGCGGCAGAAAGAGCGCGGTTGTACGCAGTGAAGTGGGCAATATCGCCATTGAAGTAACCGTTTGCACCACCGCCGAGGGTCGTTACGGTGGAACCGGTAGCACCCGCCCAGCTGGTACCTGTTTGTGCGGTGGTCACTGGCGTTGCGTTGATATAGATCGAAACGGAGTCCAATCCAGAACCGGATTTCACGGCCATGACATGGTTCCACGTTCCATTGGAAAGCGCTGCCGCTGTATGCCGGCCATTGGTGCCGCCGTCGTTGAGTCGAATCAGGCCTGCCGAAGGCGTTCCAATGGATAGGTTCCACCATCCCGCTTTCGTTCCGAGATCGGCATTGGGGTGTGTCGCCAGCGTGTTGCTTCGGATCCACATTCCTACGGAGAGTGTGGATGCGAGATTAAGTGCGGTGCTGTGAGGGAAATCGACCAAATCGTTGGTTCCGTCGAATTTAAGCCGGTAGGGGTCGGAGGTAGCGCCTGTTCCCAACCACCCCGAAGTGGCACCGCAGCCGGCGAAACCGGTCAGCGTGCCTGAGGCCAGTGCAGAAGACAGATCCAACCAGGAGAGTGTGGCGGCTGCACAGCCGTTCGCGAAAGGCGCAAGCCTGTCTGCATTCGCTGCGTCGGCGTGAAGCACGAGGCCCGACGTAATAAGTCCGCCCACAGGAAACTCTCTGAAACGATCCGCAGTGCCTTCGAAAATGGTGAAATGGTCGGATGCTGTTCCCACTGCCGTTCCATCGCTTGTCCCATAAACGCGCAAGTCGGCTATCCTGCCCTGCCAGGGATTCTCACTCGCCACCGTCGAAGCGGCGCTCAAGTCCTCTTCCGGTGGAGTCAGCACCGGTGGAGCAGACACAGTGCACTCTTGCGCACCGTTCACAAAAAACGAAGCCGTGGTGCCGTCGAAAAGTCCACCGAGCAGCTTCCATTGGTTATTGGTGAATGCGGAAGTGCTGTAGCAGATGCCTCCAAACATGCCGAGACCCGCTTGGTATTGCGCAAGGATTCGGTCTGGGCCGAGAGCGAAATTGAAGACCGCTACTTCAGCGATCACACCGCTGAAGTAGTTTGCTGCCACGGGATCAAACCCAATGAGTTGGTTGTTTAGGTTATTGGAGAATGCCACCATCGCCTCAGCACCCAGCGGTTGGCTCACCCCATTTATGTAAAGTCGCTGATTACCCAAGACGGCGCCATTGCGCGTATAGGCGACGTGTTGCCAAGTGCCTGTGGCCAGAGCGCCGTTGAAGGTTTCTGCGTTCCAAACGCCAGGCGTGACCAGGTTCAAACGCGCGGTACCACCGTTTCCGACACCCGCTTCAAAATTGAAGTCGCCTACTCCGGCCACAGCGCGGTTGGAATAAAGCGGACGCCGCAAGGCAAGTGTAGTGGGGCGAATCCACATCGAGATTGTAACCAGATTGTTTACCTGAAAGTCCACGTGGCCAGGGATGACTACATGTGAAGACGTACCATTGAATAGAGTAGCGGAGCTGGAATCCGTCGTAAGGGCATTCGTCTGACTGAAAGTGAAACCGCCCCCTGTGTAAGTGCCGTTGTGATTGTGCCCGGAGATATCATAAGCGGTAGGGCCAGCGGATTCGTTGAGTCTCCAATAGCCGATGGGATTGTCGGCGAAGATGACGTCCTGATAGGTTTGCCCAACGACGAACTCATACTGGTTCGTCTGACTGCGTGATTGGCGAATGGCAAATCCACGCCCCGCGCCGCTGCCACTCGTTCCTACAACGATCGCACCTTGGGTGGTGACGCTGCTGGGGGCCATCCAAGTTTGCACCATCATCTTGGTCTGGTTCTCTAAGACGTTCCCGCCAAACGCCGTATTTCCCAAGCCATCGTAGGCCACGGCGAGAGGATTGGTGTGAAGTCCCGTCCCTACCCAAGAGGCATGTGCGGTATCGGAATGGGTTCCATCAAAGCCATTGGTAGTGAGGTCTCGCCATACGAGACTGGAGTCGGTGGAGGGATGGATTCCATCGGCAAAGAGCGCGCTCCAGTCGCCACGCAAATGGGCCGTGCTATAGCCGGGTCGAACGGAGACCGGAATGATGACTTGCCCCGAGCCAAAAGCATTCGTCCCATTCACGGCGAGTTCGAAGCTGCCCCAGGCCGATTTATCGGGAGTCCAGGTGAGGGTGCCGTCGCCAAAAGTGGTGAGTGGCCAACCAGGTAGTAAGCTGCAGTCATCTCCTGCGGTGACGACTCCATCGATAAACCGATCGAACGTGCAGGTGTAGGCCATACCCTGATTGCTTCCTCGATTCGAATCCACGAAAGAAACAACCCAAGCCTCTCCTTGCTCCAGCGGCGTAGGAAACAAGCGGTGGGTCGAGGAGGCGGTGATAGAGGGAGCTCCGCCGCCAAAAATCCCATCGACGAGATTGGGTCCAGCTTCGTTGCAGCCTGCTAGAACCAGCAGAAAGAGCGTAAAGAAAACTGTGTAGGAATGCGTTTTCATATAGGCGTTTGCTCAGGGCCAGAATATCAAAACGAATGAAGCATTGACCGGAAGAATCGTGTTTTGCGTATTTGAAACGCGATCAACCCCCAGGGTGACTTCGTAGCCCGTTCGGTTGCCCGCGCCCCACTCGTAGCAGATTTCGAGTCCGAATCCCGCATAGGGATAAACGGTGGTCGCCCCCGTGAAGAAATATTGATTTCCTTTGAGTCGCAATCGCAAGCCTTCGCTCATTGGTGCGAGCGCCTGAAACATCGGCTGAGAGTCTACTGAAAGTGAAGACGTCGTGCCGGTGAGTTGTCCCGTCAAAGCCATCGTGAGCTGAATTTCAAAACGTGAGAAAAAGGGTGTGAAGCTATTGGAGAAAGCGAAGGTCTGAGTGAAATTTGTTCCCACGCCAAAGCGTTCGTTGAGCGCGTAACTCACACCAAGAGAAGGTCCCGACCCCAGTCCCGACCCACCGGGACCTGTGAGGGAGGACGCTCCGAGACCGCCCATCAGTCGCAACCGCTTCCCATCGACAGCATTTACCGGCAGGCAAGTGGTTGCAAAGCTAAGAAGCGCTAGTGCTTGGAAGAGGGCGCGGCTCATGCGGCCTTCCGTGTTGGCTCAATCGGTCCCGACGAGGGTTGTTGAATGAGAAGCCAGACGGCTTGCCCCACGAGGTATTGCATCGTCTCGCTATTGCGTGTGGGTTTGATCTGGGTCCTACACTCGCTCACCCGCTTGCGCTTTTCCGGTGAAAGGCTGGCTTCAATGATCTGCAAGACGCGAGAGGGCCCCATCCAAACTTCTGCTAGGTCTTTGGCCGGAACGGGAGCCAAAAGCCTTTCCCTATCCGCGGGACTGAGCAGTGCTACCCAAACCAAAGACGGTACGTGCTTGCGCAAGTCGACCGGGACAAAGGAGGGATCCGCCAGGAGCGCCAGTTCATCTTCGTCAGAAAGGTCTACAATTTCCATGGCGGAAGTTACGACCCGTTTGTTCTGCGCTGTAGGAGGTGAAGGAAATTTCAAACTATCCGTTCGAGTCCCCTCAAAGCGCACTCGCTCTTTAAGTGGCATTGCGATGTGGGCCTGTCGCAACGGGGTCAATGCGTGCCAGGCGCCAGGATTTTTACGTACCCATTGCTCACACCCTTGCTGGGAAACTGAGCTCAGGTCAATCGGGTTTAAGTAGTTGGGATGGGCGTGGTGACTACGCGCTGCGGGCACTACTGAGGAGAGCGACTTCACATAGCCTCGTGCTTCGGTCCAGCGTTCCAACACGGCGGTGCGAAGCGAGGCGGGGAAGCGAAGCCACAACCAGGCGGCATAGTCATCTTGGTGGCACCAGTAGCAATCCGAGAGAAGAGCCACTGCCGATTCCACGGTCAGACTTTCGAACTCGTTCTGAAGTGGCATCGGCGCCGGGGTGAGGCCTTCCACAAGCTGGTTTACTGTGTCCTGAGAAACCTTTCGAAGCGACCGAAGCGCAAAGACTGCGATCGCTGTAAGAAGGGCGCCCATCGCAATGGCAATCCACAAGAGGCGATCGCGCACGACCAAGGTTACTACTTTGCCAAAGTCTGAAAGTGAAGAGACGGATCTCTCGACGTCGACTTCAATTATATCGAACAGGAATTCTTTCTTGGGCGTCGGAATGGCAATAGCTTCTGACAGAGCGGCTCGGAGGTCGGTGGGGATTGCCCTACGGGATCGAACGCGCACTTGAATTTTTCCGATGTCTTCTTTGTCTAGCTCTCCTTCGCCGAACGATCCCGTCAGGTCATCGATCGCGAGGTTCAGACCGGGGAGTTCGAATCGATACGGGTTCTGCTCCACGTTGACGACGACTATGGCGGAAGTATCAAACGGAGTAAGGATCGAACGCAGTTTGTCCTGAAGTTCGCTCTCTAGCTGAACGGTCGCAGAGAGATTCGCGAACAGACTCGTAGCTTCGAACAATGCCAGAAGCAGAATCGATTTTGCGAAATGGCGAATCACTCTGCTGTTCCCTCCAGGCTTTGAACGAATGCTTTACCGTCTGCATATTCGGGGTGGGCCTTAAGAGCTTGTGTTGCTAATACGCGAGCGCCTGCACGGTCTCCCGTGAGCATGGAAAGGCTAGCGCCGATGAAATCCAAAAACTTTACGTGTGGGTATTGAGCTTTGAGCTGCCGGTACCGGTCATGCGCAATTTTGAAGTGACGCTTGCGGGAGAGCTTTTGAATTTCTGTGACGCCGGTCAGTAGGTCAGACATTGCAGAGTCGGCAAGTTCTTGGATGCGTGCTTCGTACACGTCCTTGATTTTCATTGCCTTCACGTTGACATCGCCCTTGAAATCCCCGGGAACAACAACCACGGGAAGCATTTCCTTTTGAAAGATGGCGACAGGTTCTTTGCCGTCCCAGGCAAAGGTCTGACCAGCGGCAACATCCACTCGCTCTTTGGTGAGGAGGGTTTCGACTGACCCCTCGGATTCGAGCCTTAGGTTCACTTCAGCGCGAAGGGGGAATGCGTAAATCAGTCCGATGAAACAGAGACAGCGCAACCCCGCGTTAATATTTAAAGTTCCCATAGAGTCTTATCGGCACAATGGCCCAGAAACTATCGGGTAAATGAATTGGTAAGTTTTTGAAAGTAATGAGGTTACTTCGCTATGAGAATCTTGATTTTCGCTAGCGCTTCCGCCGTTGTGCGAATCACCATACGCACGCCGTTATCCTCAAAGTTTTCTTTGAGGACCGACGCGTTGCGACGGATTTCGCCAATCAACCCCTTGTGATCGTCGTAGGGGATGAGGAGCTCAATCTCCTCCATGTCCTTTTCAAAAAACTCGCGAATTGCTTGCTTCACGCGTTCGACGTCGTCCGGATTGCGCGTTGAGATTTGCAAGGCATCAGGAAACTCGCGTTTGAGCAGATGGACTTGAGCAATATCAAGGCAATCCGACTTATTCAGAATAATGAGCGAGGGAATATCGGACGCTTCAATTTCGCCGATGACGGTTCGGGTGATCTCAAGTTGAGAGCGGAACGTGGGGTCCGCAGAATCGACAACGTACAGAAGCAGCGACGCATCGCCTGCTTCATCCAACGTGGATCGGAAAGAGGCGACCAAATCGTGGGGCAGCTTCTTGATGAATCCAACCGTATCCGATACGAGAATGCGCGGAAAGGTCTCGGGCTGCATGGCTCGCACCGTAGTGTCGAGCGTCGCAAAGAGTTTGTCGGCCACGAGTACGGCACTTCCCGTCAGTGCACGCATCAAAGAGGATTTGCCGGCGTTGGTGTAGCCCACCAGCGCCACTCGACTCTGATCGCGGCGCCGCGAGCGGCGATGGCTCTGATCCGCCGCAATCACCTTTAACTCCGCCTGGAGTTCAGAGACACGATCTCGAATGCGCCGTCGATCCAGTTCATGAGCGGTTTCTCCCGCCCCCTTGGATCCAATTCCACCGCCTTGACGCTCTCCGGTTCCTGCAACCCGAATGCGCGGGCTCAAATAATTCAAGCGAGCGATTTCAACCTGCAAACGGGCTTCGCGCGTTTTGGCGTGACGGTGAAAGATCTCGACGATGACTCCCGAGCGATCCAGCACTTCGGCCTCGGTGGCCTCCTGAAGGTTGCGAAGCTGATTGGGCGTGAGTTCCTGATCGAAGACCACTTTGGTCGCTCTGGCATTCTCGCCTTTAGTCCAAGCGGCCAACTCTTCTAACTTCCCTTCGCCCACTATCGTCGCTGGGGAGGGCGCCTTACGCTTTTGGGTGATGGTGCCGACGACTTCAAACCCCAAAGTCGTCACGAGCCGTTGTAGCTCGGCGAGTGACGATTCGAAATCGTCATCGGAGACATCAGGTAGTTGGATGCTGACTAAGACAGCGCTAATGGAACTCAAATCTAACCTCTTCCCATAAGAAACCTAAGGTTTTCGGCTTTGGCTATCAAAACATTGGAGAATGGGGCAGTCAGAAATGGGCTTGCTGGCAACGCAGGCCTCGGTAACTTCATTAAGGACTGCTTGCATGCGTTTTAGGTCTCGAATTTTCTTTTCGATCTCCAAGAGCTTAAACTCCGCCCGCTTCTTCACACCAGAACAATTTTGCTTGGGGTTTACTTTTAGCGCCATGAGCTCGGAGATCTCTTTGAGAGAGAACCCCAGCTCCTGGGCGCGCTTTATGAAGTGAAGACGCGTAACGATTTCGGGATCGTACTCTCGGTACCCCGATTCGCGTCGGGGTGGATCAGCGATGATTCCTTCACGTTCATAGAATCGAATCGTTTCAATACCGACACCAGCTTGCTTGGCGACTTCTCCAATGCGTAGCTGAGTTGAAACACCGGGCTTCTTTTTAGGCGTCCTCATGAAATGGATCATACACCTTATACCTTGCTATAGGGTCAAGGTCCCTTGCTTAGGGTTGCCCCCTTGACTCTGTACCTATCTACAGGGTGTACGCTAGTGTTTGAGGCACTTTTAGCCTCAAAGGAGAAGATCATGAAAACCATAAAAAAACGCTGTAACTGCGACGTCTGTAAGTGCGGAGTGGGTTGCGGCTGCTAAACACTCGTTGATGCCGGGCTGCGGTGCGCCGACGCCCGGCGTCTTTTTTCCATTAAGTGCTCGGTGGACGACTTTCAGGCTCGGTGTTGGGAGGGGTGTGTACTTTGAAGACCCCTCGGCCAATCTCATGGAAATCATCACGCAGCCCTACATTAAATAAACGAGCGTTAGTTGAGAGATTTCAGACGGGCGAGTATCTCTGCGGTTCCGAGGCGTTGTAGAGTGAGAGAATTGCGCTTCGGGATTTCCATCACATCGTCCATCGCATCGGTGACTTCCGTTACGCTTTCTTCACGCAACAGGTGCAGCATCGGATACGGGGATCGATTCGTGTAGTTCTCAGGTGCATCCGCAGCCACATCCGCAAAACGAAAGCTCGGATGGAAACCGACGATCTGAATGGTGCCGGTCAGTCCCAGTTTTTCGAGCAGGCGCTCGGTGTCTCCCGCAAAATCATTGAAGTCGAGAAAGTCCGGCAGAATGCCGGGCGCGATCAATAGAGTAGTCTCGCGTTCAGCCCGTGGCTTTGCAGCCAGATGCTGCAGCTCTTCAGAGAGATCTACCAGAAGGTCTTCTGGTTCATCACAATCACTTACGGTGAAGTGAATCCGATTCGTCTTAAAGTACTGCTCCGCGAAAGGACAAAGCCCGAGCCCGATGACCATAGAGGACACCCAGCTTCGGACTTCTTCGACTACTTCAGATTGTGGTTTGATTTATTCGCCCTGCTCGAAGGCTTGAAGTGCGGCTTCCAGTTCGATGCGACTGACGATTTGTCCGGTGCCCTTGCCAGCGGCTGGAAGGATTCGAAAGCCATCAAAAGCGGAAACTTCACCTTCGCCGTCATCGATTACCGACTCCACTTCAATAGAAGCGAGAGGGAGTAGCGCTTCGCGCGATTCAAAAATCGCGGCGTCCGCCTTGGACTCCGAGTAGTCGGAAATACCGGCTTCTGCTTTTTCGTCGAAAACCGAAACGTACAGCGGCACTTCCGAACCGTGTCGATAAAGCTCTAAAATAAAACCGTCATTTGGGGTCTGTGTTTGTTCCATAGGGGGAGTGAGTAACAGATTGCGTGGAATACTGCCAGCCGTTAGGTATGGGGCAGTTATGGACTATCACCTTCCAGCCATAGGTACGCTTCACACGGTTTTTAAAGAGAAGTTTGGCGTGCCTCGTCAGTCCGGAATGATGAGTGAAGCAAAGGGAGTGCTGAAACTCCAGCCCGATCCGAAGTTTCGAGCCGCCTTGAGTCGCCTTGAAGCGTTCAGCCATTTGTGGATTGTCTTTGTGTTTCACAAGGCGGGGGGCGCTTGGCATCCGATTGTCGACCCCCCACGGGATACCGAGTTCAAGAACATCGGTGTGTTTGCGTCTAGATCCCCCCATCGTCCGAACCCCATCGGTCTATCTGGCGTGAAGTTGGAGTCGATTGATTATGACGCTGTGGGTGGCATTGAGATTCATGTGAGTGGGGTGGATATTCTCGATGGAACCCCGGTTCTCGACATTAAACCCTATCTTCCTTACGCGGACCGAATCGAGGGCGCCAACTCGGGGTGGACAGTTGAGGATTCTACCAAGCTTCCGGTGACCTTTTCGGATGAAAGTGCGCAGGCGCTCTCCCGTGCCGGTGGACTGCACGCTAAGGGGCTGATTCACCAGATGCTGGAAAGGGATCCTCGTCCAGCAAGCCAAAGGCGTGCCGTACCCATCGGCGATCCTGGCTCTGAAGGAAGGCCTTTTGCGTTCCGAGTGCTTGATTTTGACGTGAAATGGGAAATTCGTGGGGGCGGAGCGCATGTAAAGGAGCTGGTTCTACTGGAACGGACGAATCGAGGCGACTTTCAGGATAAAGCGCTATAGTCTGTATGGCTTGTAAGCGCCAATATGGCGTTTTTAAACTCGGATAAGACTGATGACCAAAGGTACTGTTAAATTTTTCAATGACGCAAAAGGGTTCGGATTCATTTCGCCCGACGACGGAAGCAAAGACGTGTTTGTGCACGCCAATGACACTAACGGAGCAGATCTCAAGGAAGGCACGAAAGTCGAATTCGACGTTGTTGCCGGCAAAAAGGGACCTCAGGCTAACAACGTTCGCGTTGTAGGCTAAGTTCCTTCTCCTTCATTCAATACATTTCGCTAGGCTTCTTCCGAATACGCGCATCACGATGATGTGTAGTTTTGCTTGCGTTAGTTTGTAAACAAACCAAGGCAAGGCCGGACTGAAGTCATGGATGGCCGCCAGCACGAAGCGGCGGCCTAGCACTACCCGAAACTCCAATCTTCCTCGTTCCTTGCGCCTAACTAGCAAGCCTCGAATGATGTAGAGCAGTTGGCGATCGGGATTGCTGCGCTCTTCGCTTAACCGTAGCTCAAGCAATACAGGCTTGGAGAATAGGGCGGAGAAGGCTATGCGCGGACCTTCCACTTTGACGCGGATTAGAGGTGCGAAGAACTTCGGTAGCCACTCTACGTAGCGGTCTTTAACCCAAAGCGCATTCTTTCCCTCGGGGAGCCCCATACGCTGCACCGATCGGACCGTCCTGCCCACTGGGCGAAAGTGAAAGGTGGGACGCCTCACTGTTTTTGCGAGCGAAACGTCCTCCAGAAGGGATGCGTAATCTTTCGTGGGGGGACTTCCAAAACAGTGGCTTGGCCGAGCTACCATCGGGTGTTTGAGGGACTCCACTAGTGGGTAAACCAGATTCTTGGGCGAATTTGTTATCAAACTCACCCAAAGCCGAGAAAGTGTCGGCGTAAAAAAAGGAACTGAGAGAAACCAGCGCTTCTTTCCGAGGTGGTGCGCCGTTTTGCGCATCATCTGAAGATAAGTAAGCGGTAGGCAACCGGCCAAGTCGAACACCCGATTGACCATGCCTGGGTCCAGCGCCGCCTTGCAGAGCGCATCTAGCACGGATTGAAGATCAATAGGTGTAGTGAGCGTCTGCGTCCACGCGGGACAAATCATGACGGGTAGTCGCCGAACGAGTTTCGTCAGAATCTGCGAGGAGGACCCCGTTTCTCCCAGGATGAGGCCCGCGCGAAAGGTGGTGGTGGGCAAGCCGTGCTCGCGGAAAGTATCTTCCACTTCCAGTCGACTTTGCAGGTGCAGGGAGAGTTTCACGTTCTCCGGTATGAGGCCGCCTAGGTAGATCAGCTGGCTGACCCCTTTTCCTTTGAGGGCACGAGAAAAGTTGTCCGCGAGAATGAGATCGTAATCCGCAAACGAGCCCTGATCGAGTTGTGCGGTGGGCCCCATCGAATGCACGAGATAGTAGGCAAGGTCGACTCGAGGAGGCAGCGCATCCTCAAGAGAACGCAGCGAGAACAGGTCGCAGGCTTTCCAGCTGATGGAGGGGTTTTCACTGGCTTGCGCCGATCTCGAGAGGGCGGTAATTTCCGCGTTAGGAAATTTTTCAAGGAGCAAGGGCAGAATGCCCCGGCCGATGTATCCACTAGCACCTGCAACAACAATAGAGGTTTTCATGATTTCCTTGTAGCAGTCTGTGGTTGGAAAGATAGCGAGTTGACTCCCTAGCCCCAATCTCTGAACATTTAATTTCTAGGAGACGCGGTTGGAAAATGAAGTAGCTTCGGACAGAGAAATCGTCACGACCCGAACGTTCAACGTGGGGCAGGAGCAGCTTTATACCGCCTGGGCCAACCCTGAGATTTTAGGGCAGTGGTGGGGCCCGACAGGCAACACTAACATCTTTCACAAATTCGAGTTCCGACCTTTGGGCGATTGGCATTTCACTATGCAGGGCCCCGATGGCGCTAAGCATTCCAATGTCTCCAAGTTTGTATCCATGAAAGCTTTTTCTAAGATTGTGTGGGACCACCTCTCAAAGCCAGAGTTTCAAGTGATAGCGACTTTTGATGAAGTGACTCCCACGACTTCGAAATGCACTTTCCGGATGGTGTTTGCCAACCCGGCAGATTGCGAAGCAGCCAAAGTTCACGCGGTCGAAGCCAATGAAGAGAATTTTGACCGATTGGAAGCGGTTCTCGCTCGGGTGCCCTAGTGCCTCCTTTGAAAAAAGTTGCCCTGATTTTTGCGATGGAAGCAGAGGCAAACCCGCTCATTCAGGCGCTCGGGATTTCTCTGTGCCCGGTAGAGAAGGGCATCCCCTTTCGATACTTCGCGGGGCCGCACAAAGACCTAGATTTGATAGTCGCTTGCAATGGCAAAGACGCGCGCTACGGAGTGGATCTCATCGGAACCGAGCCCGCTGCGGTCAATGCCTTTTCAACCGTTCAGAAGTTTCATCCGGACGTTATGGTGAGCGTGGGAACCGTGGGAAGTCTTCCGGAGTGCAGGGCGGAAATCGGAGAAGTGTTTCTGAGTCGCAGGTTTTCCTACCATGACCATCGAATCCCTTTACCGGGTTGGGAAGCGTTTGGGCTGGGTCACTACGATTCCATGGATGTGACGCCTTTAGCAAAGCAGTTGGGTTTGCGGGTGGAAGGGGTATCGACCCGAAACTCGTTGGACTATCGAGCCGATGACATCATGCGTATGCGCGCCAATGGCGCCCTGCTTGAAGATATGGAATCGGCCGCTATAGCTTGGGTGTGTTCCCTGACCCAGACGCCCTTTTTTGCCATTAAGGCAGTGGCCAATGAGATTACCGAAAGTGGCTCCGCCGCTTCCGATTTCGAGGCGAACCTCGCTCGGACGGTGCGTTCTCTGACAGCGACCACACTGCGGGTTCTGGATTTACTAACGCACTAGAACAACGTTCCGCTGAGCCAAAGATTGATGGACGCGGTTTGGGCCCAATGCGGCGGCGTATTGGGCGCAAGCTGTTCCCTTCTGAGCGCATCGTCTAGCGGTGTAGATGAGAGCAGGTACGTGTAAACGCTAAACATCGGGTCGATGTCGTAAGTGACACCTAGTTCAAACGGCATGTAATTGCGTCGTGCTGAATCCCACCCAATGTTCTTCGAGTATTCGATAGTGGTTCCAAAGCGCACGCCCACCTTCGAGTTCACTGCGTAGTTAATAGAAGGATTTACGTAGATCGAGAATTCCGGCTTATTGCGAGTGCCGCCATTGGGAATGTCCTGAAGGGCAACGGCGTCTCGATTGCTATAAAACCAAACCCGAGGGGCTAGGAGCGCAAAAGCAGACCAGCGACTTCCTTGTGGGTTGTAGGAGAAGGTGGCGAACATGCCAGGATTTAATAACAACCTTCTTTCTGAAGGAATCTGACCCGCAATGGCAGCAAGGGGTACGTCCGAGTTGATGGCTCCAGAAAGCACCCAGTCTTCCCCCTTTAGCAACTGTCCCGAGATTCCGAAGCGCTGTCCCTGATGACGGAATTCCCACTGATTGGTCACAACCAATTGATTTCGAAACTGGATGTCAAAGGCGAAACGCTCGCTAAAGCGCCACTTCACAGAAACCAAGTTGAAGAAATTGAGTCCCGTGTCGGAAGGTTCGCCCGTCATTCCCGGCGGTAAGTCCAGCGGCAGCCCCAGTCCCGGACCGTAGAAGAAGCTATTGTAGTTCATCCCGAAGTTCCGCTGAATCCATTTCAGCGTCTTGTTTTCAGGTGGTTTTTCCACCGTGGCGCTAGGCGGGGTGGTGCCCCAGCTGACCGCAGATAGCATCAAAAACCCCACCAAGCCCAATCTCACCATGTACTCCCCCTACAAATTGCGCGTTCGCCGAACCGGAACTTCGTTTGCGAACACCTGACCGACTCTTGCTTGTGTCACAACAAAAGTCCAACGGATCGCAATGCCCCCGTTTTTGCGAATCAATTGCTTTGGCGGATTCGGGAACGGACCGGCCCTTTTGAATGCTTCTACCGCGGCCGAATCCAGCATTTCTGATCCACTTGATGAAATGATGAAAACGTCCTTCACCTCACCCTCACTGTTCATCTCAACGTGGATCTTTGTTGTCGACTCTTCTTTCCGTAAGACTTGCCCCATCAGCAACAGGGCACCAACACGCTTATCAATGGATCTACGCCACGGTGAGCTGACTTGGCTCTTAATCCGATCGATGAAGCCCCAGTGGGCGTACTCTCGCGCGCTCAACAAAGTACGAGGCCCCAAATCAAGGTCGGGTAGGTATTCGTCGGTTGTTGAGTGGAGTTCATTAAAGCCTTCCCAAGTGGGACTGGTGCCGTGCTCACCGATGGGGTGCTGTGGCGAAACCCCCAAGTCGCTCATTCCGATAGGGGAGTGATCTCCAGGAACACCAGGCTCTGAAGACCGAAATGCCTCCGCCGAAGGGGCCCGTGTTTCTTTTTCCACCGTTTGACTGAGGTTAGAGAGCAGTTCAGATTTCTTGGGACGGGCTTCTTTCTCGGCCTTTTCGGTAGTTGCGAACGGGCGTTCCTCCATTTTAGGAGATTCGTGAGTTGTGTAGACCTCGGCTTCCTCTTCCAGCGCCAAGAAGACAGGAGGTTTTGGTCCCTCCACCTCAACCAACCTATGGAACATCCATAGGATGACGACAAAGTGGATTCCAATAGAGGCGAGCGTGCAAAATCGGAATCTGGATCGAAAAAGCAGTCTTTGAATTTGACGCACCATGAGTAACTCTCTTCCCTTCCCTAGGTGTGCCGGTGGCACGTTTTTAAGGGGTTAAATCGTCACGAAACATAGACGCGAACGGAGTTCTCAACAGAGCATGGGCAGGCAGGTGCGGGTCAAAGGACTAGGTAAGTAGATATGGCGAGAAGCGATTTGTAGAGTGAGTTTCTGTTGAGCGCGCGATTGCCCTACAAAGACTTCATCGCGTTCTACTTTTCGTAAGGAGTAGACTCTTTGCCGCGAACCACGCACCGCAGGAAGACGTTCAAATTCCGTCTCAGCTTCATTTGTGTGGTTCACCGGCTGCAAAGTCGATGATTGGAGTTCAACGATGAGGCAAAAAGCCGATAGAGCAAGAAAAAGTCCGAACCGGTGAAGATTGGAGAGTGAAACCTTCAAGGAGTCGTAACATATCGCATCAATCAGCTTTCGACTCCCCATAGTTCGATAGTACGTGATCGGGTCGCGGTTAAACCAGGTATAATTTAAGGCATGAAAACAAAAATCCAAATCGTCGTTCGAGTCCTCCTCGGAGCCCTCTTCTTGTTCGGGGGAATCGCGTTCTTCTTTGCTAGTCCGCCGCCACTCCAAGGCGACATGGCGACTTTCTTCACGGGGCTCGCTGCGAGCAAATACTTCTTCTTCCTACTCAAGGGTTTAGAGATTCTGTGTGGTCTATTCCTGGTCTCAGGATTTTTTGTCCCGCTCGCATTGGTGATACTGGCGCCCATCACCGTAAACATCTTTCTTGTCCACGCCTTCCTGGACCCAAGTGGAATGGTCATAGGGGTCCTCGTCAACGCGGCGGTGATTTATCTGGCGTTCTTCTCCCCCAGCTACAGCCCAGTGATTAAGAAATTGTTCAAATCAAAGCCTTAGTTCAGCGAAAAGGCGAATGCGCTTTCATTTCCTCGAATAGGCGCTGGATAGAGGACTTCTCTTCTTCGATAAATCGCCCGATGGCTTCTCGAAACTGAGGGTGACGGATCCAGTGAGCGCTGTAAGTGGTGGCGGGTAAAAAGCCCCGCGCTACTTTGTGCTCGCCTTGCGCTCCGGCCTCGAATCGCTTCAGACCTCGTGCAATGGCCCACTCTATCGGCCGGTAGTAGCACAGCTCGAAGTGCAAGTTTCGTACTTCCTGGGTCGCACCCCAGTACCTTCCGTAGAGCGTGTTTCCTTTGAAGTAGCAAAGGGAGCCAGCCACCGCTTCTCCCTCCTTTCCTGCCAGGAACAAGACGATCTGATTTCGCATCGAATCGAACACTTCAGAGAAAAAAGTCTCGGTGAGGTACGCGTATGCGCCCATTTTCGACAGGGTGGATAAGTAGAATCCGTAAAAGAGTTTCGCGTGTGCTGGGGTTAAGTCATTTCCTGTCACGGCGTGAAAAACGAGCGACTCTTGTTGAAGTTGTTCCCTTTCTCGCACTACCTGTTTGCGCTTTCTGGATTTGAGCGCATCGAGAAAGTCGCCGAAGGTGGAGTAGCCACGATTTTCCCAGTGGTACTGAAAACTATGTCGAATGAGAAATCCTGTTCTTTCAAGATACGAGACTTCTTCGGGGGTTATGAACAGGTAGTGAAGCGAACTTTGACTGAGCGTTTCCATCTGCTGGAGGCTTGCGGCAATCAAGGTCGCTGCTACTTTCTCTCGGTTCGCGTGAGGGGCAAAAAGAAACTTGGGTCCCGTCGCAGGAGTGAAGGGAATAGCCCCCAGCAGCTTGGGATAGTACGGAATCTGGTGCCTTTCATAAGCTTGCGCCCAGGCCCAATCGAAAATGTACTCTCCATAACTGTGGGCTTTGGAGTACAGGGTCGAAGCCCCTTGGATGGATCCGTCAATCGAGGCAGTGAGATAAAGCGGGGACCATCCCGAGGCCTCACCCACGGAGTGACTGGTTTCCAACGCACGTAGATAGTCGTAGTCGGCAAAGGGGAAGTCTGGCGGACTTAATTGACCCCATTGCGTCTTTTGAATAGCTTCCAGAGATCTAAAAGACTGAATGTTAAAAGACTCGGCCGCCATGAAAAAAAATCTCACCTCAAAGGACCTGGAAGCTATCACCTCGGTGACGCTCCAGCATTACGATTCCAGTGCAGACTCCTTCTGGCAGGGGACCAAGGACCACGATGTGTCGCAGAACTATCAGGCATTCTTGAGTGCGCTCCCCCGGAAAGAGGGACTTCGCATTCTCGATTTGGGCTGCGGGCCGGGCCGCGATCTCCCCTATTTCAAGTCGCTCGGACACGATCCCGTCGGTCTCGACGGGAGTGCTACTTTCTGCGAGATGGCCCGAAGACTCAGCGGCTGCGAGACCTTGCATCAGAATTTCCTAAGCCTCCAGCTTGCAACCGCTTCGTATGAAGGGGTGTTTGCCAATGCATCGCTCTTCCATATTCCCAAGCAAGAGATGCCTCGAATTCTAGGTGAGCTGAGGTTGGCGCTCGTGGCTCAGGGGATTTTGTTTTCCTCTAATCCGAGAGGCAATGCAGAGGGGTGGTCAGGACAGCGTTATGGGACCTACCTGGAGTTTGAGGAATACCGCGATATGCTTATCGCAGCCGGTTTTGAAGTGTTGCACCACTATTACCGACCGTCCGGACGGCCCCGCGCTGAGCAACCCTGGCTCGCCGTGGTAGCTCAATCTACGTAGTGAAAGGAATGAAATGAAAGTGAAACACCCGGCTCTAGATCCCGCAACGCTCACGCCTCGCACGAGTTCCGGTTATCCAGAGCCCTATCGTTCCCGAGTGTTGCCCAGAGAAAAGCGCGCTTTGGGCGATGCCTTAGGCATTACTCAGTTCGGGGTGAATCTCACGACTCTTCCACCCGGTAAGGAGTCATCGATGCGTCACTGGCATACCAAGGAAGATGAGTTCATCTTCATCCTGGAAGGCGAAGTGGTTCTTATCACGAATGAAGGAGAACAATCCCTCACCCCCGGAATGTGTGCAGGCTTCCCGGCAGGCGTTGAAAACGGTCATCAACTGGTGAATCGAAGTAGCGAGCCGGCGAAGTACCTTGAAATGAGTAACCGCGACAAATCCGATGCTGCTTTCTACTCAGATGTGGACCTCGCCTACTTCCGAAAGCCCGACGGTACCGTGGGATTTACCCGCAAAGATGGGTCAGAGTTTTAGGGGCGCCAGATTGACCTCTCGCGCGAGAGGTTTTCCTCTATTTATGAATAGCCTCAGGGATAATACTGAGATACAGGACAGGCAATGGACAGGAAGAATTGGAACGTAAAGTCGGCACTTTCCACCTATAACGTCGATCGGTGGGGCAGTGGCTATTTCACTATCAATGAACAAGGCAATGTCGCCATTCGCCCTCAGCAAGACGACAAAACCCCCATTGATCTATTGGAACTCGTCCAGCAACTCCGGGCCCGAGGCGTAGAGCCGCCTGTCCTTCTACGTTTTAGCGATATTCTCCGACACCGGATGAACGAGATCCATGGGGCCTTCCATGGAGCCATCAAAGAGCATGGCTATAAAGCCGGGTATTTCTGTGCCTATCCCATCAAAGTGAACCACCAGCGTCACCTCGTAGAAGAGGTGGTGAAGTTTGGAGAGCCGCTCGGTTTCGGCCTCGAAGCTGGGTCCAAACCGGAACTCCTCGCTGTTTTGGCGCTTGCCGGGCCGGATACGCCCATCATCTGCAACGGATTTAAGGACGAAGAGTTCCTGAAGATGGTCGTGTTGGGACAGAAGCTCGGTCGCAAACTGATTCCCGTCGTCGAGCAGTTCCAGGAACTGAAAATTCTCGTGAAGATCTCTCAGGAATTGGGAGTTCGACCGAAGCTCGGCGTGCGCACAAAGCTTGCCGCCCGTGGTTCTGGCCGTTGGCAGAATTCGGCGGGTGCGGGCTCTAAATTCGGTCTGACAACCACGGAGTTGTTAGAAGCCGTGGCTTACCTGAAGGAGCGCGACTTGGCGGATTGCCTCGTCATGTTGCACTTCCACTTGGGTAGCCAAATCACCAACATTCAAAACGTAAAGCGGGCTTTGGACGAAGCGTCTCACGTTTATACCGAGCTGTACCGAATGGGTGCGGCAATGGGCTATATGAACGTCGGTGGCGGTATGGGCATCGATTACGACGGTTCTCAGTCTAACTTCGAATCCTCCATCAACTATACGCTACAAGAGTATGCGAACGACGTTGTTTACCGGGTCATGAGAAATTGTGATCGGGCCGGCGTTCCTCATCCCAAGCTCGTGTCTGAGTCGGGTCGAGCGCTCATGGCCTACAATAGTGTTCTTGTTTTCGAGGCAATTGGCGCCATTCAGGGAAGCTCTTTCGAGGTTCCCCAAAAGATTCCCGCAGGTGCTCCGCGGCCGATTTACGATCTGATGGACGCTATTAACAATTTGAAGCCGGGGACCGTCGTTGAGGCATACCACGATGCTTCGCGTGCGATGGAGGAAACGCTCAGCGCTTTTAGCTTGGGGCACGTTTCGCTTGAGATGCGCGCCTTTGCCGAAAATCTCGCACGTGCTTTTCATTCACAGCTCTACGAGATTTTGCAGAAGCTCGATTTCATTCCAGAAGACCTTCATCACCTGTCTAAACAAGTGGCGGACACCGTTTTTTGTAACTTTTCGGTCTTTCAGTCGCTTCCGGATAGTTGGGCGATTAAACAACTTTTTCCCATTATGCCGATTCACAGGTTAACCGAACTTCCCACGCGCCGCGCCGTGTTGGCAGATCTCACCTGCGATTCGGACGGCAAAATCGATAGCTTTCCCTCGGCCGTAGGAGCCAAAGAAGCCATTGAAGTGCATCCTCTGATAGAAGGTGAGCCCTACTATTTGGGAGCCTTCTTGCTGGGTGCCTATCAAGAGACGCTGGGTGATTTGCATAACTTATTTGGTGATACCAACGCTGTCCACGTGAGCCTCGACGAGAACGGCAAACCTGGTATCGACCAGGTGATTGACGGGGATTCGGTTCGCGAAGTGCTCACTTATCTCCAATATGCACCTGAAGAGCTGGTGAGCAAGATGCGTCGGGACGCTGACAAGGCCATGCGCGATGGCAATCTCACCCCCCAGGAAGCCCGTGAACTGCTCGAGTTTTACGAAGCCGGTATGGGTGGTTACACTTATTTCGAATAGACCTGAATCTGCCCGCGATTGATTCTGCGACTGAGCGAGGTCCTCACGAGGGGTTTCTCCGGCGGCCAAAGCATCTGATCAGCAGCTGCTTGAACACCGAGTTCTACGAAGCGCTTTGCATTTCGTTCTATGAACGCCCTCGCAAAGTAATAGTGAGCGAGCAAAGTCACATCCCATTTTCCAAGAAGTGCGGCTGCTATAAAGAGGGCTTCAATGGTCGCGAGTCCCCCTTCGGGATCGGGCAGGTATTGTCCCACACGCGGGTAAACGGTGACGAACCCCTCGGGAAGTTTTGCGAGCTTTGCGGGGGCTTCGATCCAGCTAAGCCGTCGCTGAATAGTCGGGAGCCGACGCCAAACACAATCTATGCTGGCAAGAGACTGCACCGGTTTTGTGAGGTCAACTTGGGTGAGACATTCCCCCTCGTGGTGCAACAGGATGGGCGCCGAGAGAGGGCCGAGCGGCCTCTCTCCGTGGACACGAAAAAAGCGAAAATCAGGTCGACCGCGCAGCGGTGCAATCGTGCACTTGTTCCCCGTTTCCCCGTGGTCCATCACTATTTCGTAGCGCATGATCTTGGTTACTCCATCGCAGAATAGTGACCGCGTTACGATTGCGCTAGCCCCTTGCAAAAGCGAGTAAAGGGTCCCCTATCAATCGCTATTAGCGATTGAACACATCAGTATTATCTATTTTAACAAATGCAGAGTGTCTCAGTAGAGTTTCAAATGGGTGGTATAAGGTAGAGGTTGGCTTGGGTCGGAGGAACGAGACATGTTTGAAGGCATCAATTGGCAAGCGGTACTGATTGCGACGCCGCTTTTTAGTTTAACTCTAGGTTGGTTGATATCGCTGTCCAGAAAGGACAGTAATGTCAAAAAGCTTCTGGCACTTAGAATTTTTGAATTCCTTGTAGCGCTGATTGCTCTAGTTGAAACGTTTTACAATCGCGGTATCGAAGTAACTTTTTTCAAAGCGACTCTTTTTAACCTGGTCAATGTTGACTTTGGTCTGCGCGGTGACGAGCTCTCATCCATCGTTCTCGCCGTAATCACACTGCTTTCTCTTTGTATATTTAGGTACTCCATTAGGTACTTGGATGGTGATTCAAAGCGCTTCGAGTTCTACAGAAACTTCCAGATGACTGTTTTTTTCGTCGTATTTTTAACGCTCTCCAACAATCTGTTGATGTTCTTTGCCGCTTGGCTTGGAACCAGCTACGGGCTGCACCAGCTTTTGCTTTACTACAAGACAAGGCCTCAGGCCGTTCTTGCCGCGCGAAAAAAGTTCTGGGTGAGCCGTTTCGGCGATCTCTGTCTTCTTTTAGGTATCGTGCTGACTTATGTCCGATTCGGCACTTTTAACTTCGGAGAACTTTTCGAGATTGCGCAAAATGAGCAAGTCCTTCAGTCGGCGACAAGCCATGGCGGATTTTTTCTGATTGGTTTGCTCTTTGTGATAGGAGCCATGACCAAATCGGCGCAGTTTCCTTTTCACTTCTGGCTCCCAGAAACCATGGAAACTCCCACCCCGGTCTCTGCGTTGATGCACGCCGGCATTATCAATGCAGGGGGCTACTTGATTATCCGACTGGCGCCGATACTTACGCATGCCACGGTCGCACACGCTATTCTCACTGTCGTGGGGGGAGTGACGGCAGTGTTTGGCGCGCTCGCTATGATGACTCAGACCGATATCAAGCGAAACCTCGCCTATTCCACCATTAGTCAGCTTGGTTTTATGATGATTCAGTGCGGTCTGGGTTTATACACCTTGGCTTTGTTCCACATCATTGCTCACGGTTTTTACAAAGCGCATGCATTTCTTTCGACTGGAACGATTCTCGAGGAGGTTAAAGCACCTCAGCGAAAGCTGTCTAACGTGGGGCTGGCCATCTCCTATGCTTTTGCCACGTTACTTGTTTTCACGGGTCTAAATGTTCATTCCGATTCTGTAGGGCTCAGTTCCACTTTGTGGATATATTTCGGAATTCTTGCGCTTGCGATTACTCAGGTGATCGGGTCCAGGACGGAGTTTTACTCGGGGATCGCAAAAAACTTTTTGGGGTGCTCCGCCTATCTCCTGGCCGGCTTTGGAATTTACGCCGCCTTCGAGTATTTCGGGGTGACTTCGCTAAGCGGTGTGATGCCGACCCGCGTGGATATTGATGGGGTTTGGATTAGCTCAGTCGTAGTGGTGTTTTCCTTGTTTACGCTGGGAATCTACTTTGCCAAGCGGATGCAGAATCTGAGTGAGCCGGGCGGCCGACGACTTTGGATGTTCTTTTGGAATGGCGGATACATTCCACAAATTTCAACTCGGTATTTTAATTAGCACTTTCGTTCTAGAGGGAGACCTAAGACATGGTTGATACTTCCACAAATCCTGAGGCATTAGTGATAAACACCATTTTGATGGATGATTCGAAGTCCCCTACGAAAAGCGTCGATGTAGCGGCCACGGTGAATGAAGCGATTCGGATAGTGACCCCCGTGTGGCCCTTGCAATCCATTGTAGCGGTGAACCCGTTTTGGAATCTGCGAGAGAAAGGGTTTTACGAGACGCTTTCCCAGTTGAGTAGCGTTTTTGGTCAGAGCCTTTTTTTACCACTGGAAGTATTTGTCAAAAAGTACGAAGCGGGCCTGATCGAACAAGAAGATATCGAACGCGCAATGGCTAGTCTCAACCGGTTGGGGCATCGATTCGAAGGCGACTTTGCTCGCTTTCTTCGCGAGAGCAACGAAAGTACGGCGAAGGAGTTGAGCTTTTCCAGCTACTCGGATTTTGTCTCAAGATGGGACAACCTTCCGCTTTCCTCTCAAGTTGTAGATCAAGTAGCAAAGTATTGCGCATCCTATTTTGACCAGGGTCAGGCACCCTTTGGCCTACGAACCGGCAGAGCAAGACTCTATGAAGAGTGGAGGAGCTTGATCGGTATCGATAGTTCCATGGACTATTTAGGGTATCCGCGAGACTCCGATTTCCTTAACAGCTTACCTGCTGATCCTATTGCAGCCATTGGGGAGCTCTCCAAGCGGCTTGAAGTCAACTCTGAGTTAAGTCTGCAACTCTACGTGATGAAATGCTGTCACCGGCTTATGGGATGGTGTTCTCATATTCAGTGGCATCATTGGCAGGAAAGCCTAGGGCTCAGTCATAACCATCGAGGGACCAAGATAGAAGACGTAGTGGCTATGTTTATGACTTATGAGTGCTGGGCTAAGTCGACTCTTTCGGAACTCGATGGGGTCTGGAGAGAAGAGCACAAGAAACAGATGACCACTTTCTCTCATAAAAGCGCACAGCTGGATCACAACTACGTGCTGTTAAGTATCTGGCAGAGAGCGAATGAATGGGCTTATCAGAGGCAGGTGGCGCGAAAACTGGTTTCCAAAGATAAGTCCGTAGTCGCTGCGCCTGCGAAAGCCAGTGCGCAGATGATCTTTTGCATCGATGTTCGTTCCGAAATCATCCGGCGCAAGATTGAGGCAGAAGCCTCTGAAGTCACCACACATGGATTTGCAGGCTTCTTCGGGGTGACCCTGGATATAAACCACTTACAAAAGGAATCGAGCTCCTATCGTTGTCCGGTGCTCTTGACGCCGAAATTGAAAATTCAGGAAGGTGCCAGCGTTTCTTCTCGCTCGAAGTTTCAGGGAAGCCGGTCGTTTTCCAAATTTCTAGGGGGGCTCAAACAGGGACTCGTTTCCTCTTTTGCCTACGTCGAGTTTTTTGGCATGTTGTCTGGAGCGAAGATTTTGAAACGAGCTCTCAATTGGGGGGCGCGCGCTGAAAAGCTTTTCAAAGTGAAATTCGACGATAGTTCTGAGGTCGCACTTTTGGCGGATTTTGAAGTCCAGGTGGCGACAGCGACGTTTGCCCTGACTCACTTGGGGATCCGTGATTTCTCACCTGTCGTGGTCCTCTGTGGTCACGGAAGCGTCACGACAAATAACGCGTTCGGGTCCTCGCTAGATTGCGGCGCTTGTGGGGGGCATCCCGGAGATCTGAACGCTCGAGTGTTGTGCCGTATCCTGAATGACAAGAAGGTGCGAGACGAATTGTTAAAGCGCGGACAATTCACGATACCGGAAGACACCCGATTCGTGGCCGCCATTCATGAGACGGTGACCGATCAAATTTTGATCTTGGAAGCCGAGCAGCTTCCGGCCGCGGCAAAAACGATTCTGAAGAAAATCACCGGCCCGCTTGCCAAGGCGTCTGCATCCGCTCAAAAAGAGCGAGCTCTCATCACGAACTCTGCATTCGTGCCGGGGCAGGACAGGGTTTGTAACTGGTCTGAAGTTCGGCCGGAATGGGCCCTTGCGGGTAACGCTTGTTTCATCGTGGCGCCACGTTCTAGAACGTCTAAATCAACTTTTCAGGGGCGATCGTTTCTGCACGATTACGATTTCACCGCGGACGAGGGGATGAAAACGCTGGAGCTCATCATGACTGCTCCCATGGTGGTCACCAATTGGATCAATATGCAGTACTACGCTTCCTCGACCGCAATGGGTACTTTCGGTTCGGGAGATAAAGTGCTGCACAATATGGTGGGTCGAATGGGCGTTACAGAGGGCAATAGTGGGGACTTACGAATTGGACTTCCTTTTCAATCGGTTCACAGCGGGGACAAATTAGTGCACGACCCCCTCAGACTGAGTGTGTTTATTGAGGCGCCCGAGGCAGAAGTTGAAAAAATCGTTGAAAGGCACGCTGTGGTGCAGCAGCTCGCCGACAATCAGTGGCTTCACTTGTTCTTAATTGACCGGACTAGCGGAAAAGTCTCGTACCGAAGTGGGGCAAGAAAGTACGAAGCCGTACTTTAGATTCGAAAGCAGGGCTCCCCTTAGCCTGTATAATGCGTCGTGTTAACCAAAATCCTCTAGCCGATGATGTAAATACCCGAAAGGTACTATAGATACGGGAAGATCCCGCATCGTACCAACTTCGAAAGAAAGCTTGATGGGATCGCACAAAGTTTCCGCCACTCGCCTAATGGTTTCTTTGCTCGGCAGCGAGAAAAAGGAAATCGGGATGGTGCTCACCTATGGAGTGGGCGTGGGAGTTCTTTCGCTTGCCGTTCCGGTGGGCGTTCAGACTCTGGTGAACACCATTAACTTCGGTGCGATGAATCAGCCCCTGCTGTTTCTCATTTTTGCTGTCTTTACGGGCCTTGCTTGCGCGGCGTTTCTTCGTGGAGTTCAAGTACTCATGGTCGAGTTGCTTCAGAAGCGCTTTTTCGCGGTCGTGGCATTGGAGCTCGCTTATAGAATTCCTCGTGTAAAGATCGAAGCAACCTCGAGACAAAAATTTCCCGAGCTGGTGAATCGATTCTTCGACGTTCTCACCGTTCAAAAAAGTGGGGCCACACTTCTTTTAGAGGGCTTCGCGCTGGCTTTGCAGATCGTTCTGGGCCTGCTTCTTTTAGCCTTCTACCACTGGTTTCTGCTCGCTTTCGCCATCTTGCTAGTAGCAGGCGTGTCTTTCGTGATTTTGGTTTTAGGTCGTGGTGCCGTGGGCACGGCTATCGAAGAATCGGTGCAGAAGTACCGGGTTGCCGCCTGGCTCGAAGACCTTGCTGCTCGGCCCTTGCTATTTCGATCACGCGAAGCCCGCGAGTGGGCAATCGATCGCGCAGATGAAGTCGTTGAAGCCTATCTCAATGCGCGAACCGAACACTTTCGGATTTTACTAAGGCAGATCGTGGGTTCGCTCACTCTCCAAGCCATCGCTAGTTCCGGACTCTTGGGTATAGGCGCGTGGTTGGTAGTTAAAAACCAGCTGACTTTGGGCCAGCTCGTTGCGGCGGAAATCGTGGTGACTACGGCTTTGGGTTCTTTGGCAAAGTTTCAAAAGCATCTCGAGGCCTTTTACGATTTGGTGGCGGCACTCGATAAGCTGGATGGCTTGATGGCACTTCCTCTGGAGCGGGAGGTTGAGGAACAACTTCCTGTCAAGTTGGGACCGGCAACCATTGAGCTCAGATCGGTGGGGTTTGAGTATCAAGAAGGCGAGCCAATCTTGGACGATGTAGATCTCAAGATTGAAGCCGGTAACAGAGTTGCGATTCTGGGCTCTAACGCTTCGGGTAAGAGCACGCTGGTCGATTTAATCTACGGGATAAAGGAACCTAGTCGAGGGACGCTACTGCTGGATGGTCGCGATTACCGCGATATCTCTCCGGAAAATCTGCGTGACCAAATTAGCCTCATCCGTGGCTTGGAGCTCCTGTCCGACTCGATCTTTGAAAATGTCCGCGCCGGTCGCCAGAACCTAAACACCGACGACGTAACGCGCGCGTTAGACCAAGCGGGAATACTTGAAGAGGTTCAGGCTCTGGATGAAGGCATGCGAACCCAACTTGGATCCGACGGTGGCCCACTGTCTGCGACCCAAGCACATGCTTTGGTTCTCGCGCGAGCAATCGTGGGCAAGCCGAGATTGCTTCTATTGGACGAATCTCTCGACGAGCTAGATGACCTTTCTCGGGAGGCGGCGCTGCGAGTTCTTATGGACGATAGAGCGCCCTGGACACTCATTTTATCCACGCATGACACTGAACTTGCAAAACGCTTCGAACGAACGATTTCTATTGAACAGCTTAAGGGTCGGAGGTCTGCGTAATGGCCATCCGAAAACAACGGTTCCGCATACGTGACCTTAGCCCAGTCCCAAAGTCGCTAGAAAGTGTCTTGGTGACCAGAAACTATCGCCGACATTTTCGAGCTTTCTTTGGGCTGTCTATCTTGGTCCCTCTCTTGCTCGTTTTTTTACCCTGGCAGCAGACGGCTGTCGGCTCAGGGCGAGTAATTGCTTACGCCCCAAACGATCGGCAACAGGAGATCAGCGCCCCGGTAGATGGGCGCATCAAACACTGGTACGTTTTTGAAGGATCTCAAGTAAAAGCAGGAGATCCGATTGTCGATCTCACTGACAATGATCCCGATATTTTGGCTCGTTTGAAATCGGAGCGCGATTTTCTGGCGGTTCGAGTGAAAGCAGCGGAAACCGCAGTAAAGACGGCGCTAATCAATGTCGAGCGGCAGAAGCTTTTGTATGAGAAAGGCTTAAGCGCGAAGCGTTCCGTTGAGCAAGCCAACTTGGAATACACGCGGTACCTCGGAGAAGAAGCCAATTCATCGGCTGAATTGGCGCGCGTGGACGTTCGGTTATCTCGGCAGATGACCCAAGCGGTAACCGCGTCTGTGGGTGGGACTGTCTTGCGGGTGATTGCGGGGCAAGGTGCTCAAATTGTCAAAGCAGGTCAGCCCCTAGCGATCATCGTACCCCATACCGCCGCCCGAGCGGTTGAGATCTGGGTAACTGGAAATGACATGCCGCTCATCCGAGAAGGAGCTCACGTTCGACTCCAGTTCGAAGGTTGGCCGGCCATTCAGTTTAGTGGTTGGCCCGGAGCGGCTGTCGGGACTTTTGGCGGCCAAGTGGCACTTATTGACGCAAGTGACAATGGCCTAGGAAAATTCCGAGTGGTGGTCGTTCCGGCAAAGGGAGAAAGGTGGCCTGATGGAAATTTCCTCCGGCAAGGGGTGCGATCCATTGGTTTCGTTCTTCTAAGCCAGGTAACTCTTGGATACGAGCTATGGAGGCGTTTCAATGGGTTTCCGCCGAGCCTTCCTGAGGGTGCTAGCGCGCTTCTCTCAGATCCTGGAAAATGAGGACAGTGTGAAGATCTGGTGCCTCCTTTCATTTTTTGCGCCTCTGAATGCTTCAGCCGTGGCGCTTTCCATCGAAGAAGTGCAAAAATCCGTAAGCGATCAGTACCCTCTGATTCAAGCAGCCCAACAAGAGACTCGTACTGCTTCTGGCCTGCTTCGATCCTCGGAAGGGGCGTTTGATCTTCAATGGAAAACTCGAGCAAGTTCTTCGGCGTTGGGCTACTACCAAAACGAACGCGTGGATTCGGTGTTGGAGCAACCGACCACACTTTGGGGAACTTCTTTCTTCGCCGGTTATCGGTTGGGAACCGGCCAGTTTGCCATTTACGATCTCAAGGCAGAAACCAATCCAGGCGGAGAACTACGTGCGGGTCTAAATGTCCCCGCCTGGCGGGATGGCCCGATTGATCGCGGCAGAGCGGGATTATGGAAAGCGAAGTACGGGGTTCAAGTAGCAGATCTTCGACTTAAACAGCAGAAGATTGAGTCCCTACGTGGCGCGGCTCACCGGTATTGGGATTGGGTAGCTGCGGGAAAGCGTGTTGCTATCTTTAGGTCTTTGCTCGAGATTGCACAAGAACGTGATGAAGCTTTGGCGGAGAGGGTCCGGCATGGTGATCTTCCCGATTTTGAACGACGCGATAATGAACGAGCGATTCTTCAAAGGCGGTCGTTACTGATTTCCTCTGAACGATCACTCCAGCAGGCGACTATCGAACTTTCCCTATTCATGCGAGACAGTGGGGGAGTTCCCATTCAAGTTTCGACAGAACGACTTCCTGAAACTATCCCGGAGCCGACGCGTCAGGAAGTTCCTTCGGTGGATCTAAAAGCTGCTTTTGCCGCGCGTCCAGAGCTTGGACGAATCCATGCGACGAAGTCTCAAGTAGACATAGACAGACGACTAGCGGCGAATCAACAGGCTCCTCGCATTGATTTGCAGCTGACGGCTGCCCAGAGCCTGAGGCAAGGAGATCCCACTCGAAATGCTCCGCGCGTAGAAGTGGGAGTGCTGCTTGAAATTCCCCTGCAGACGAATGTCGCTGGGGGATTGGAGGACGCGGCGATAGCAAGTTACGAAGGGCTAGCGATTCAAGGTCGCTTTCAGCAAGACCGCATCACGGCCGAGGTGCAGGATGCCAAGTCCGCCTTAGATGCCGCACTTCAAATCGTAGAAGTCACTCGCAAGGAAACGGCGCTCGCTCGACGGCTAGAAAAGGGGGAACGCGAAAGATTCGCACAAGGCGATAGTAACCTCATCTTCGTCAACCTTCGAGAACAGGCCACAGCTGACGCAGCTTTTCGGTCAGTTGAGGCGCTCGCCAATTATCGAAAAAGCCTAGCAAATCTCATCGCCGCTCTGGGTAGGGTGTAATAGCCATTTCCTCGCTAGGGATTGCACTGAGGACAAAGGTGGGTTGGCGCCCTTAACTTGCCGTCGGAGCGAGCAAGAACGATACGAAAGGGGCACTTCACACACCCTTCAATTTCCCTGTGAATCAACTGTGTGGGGCCTCCGCATGTTTCGCATGGAAGCCCGATGATGCAATCTACAACTCCCCATCCGGGGCTCTGGCATTGGGTACAAAGCATCTTAATTCGCCGAGCAAACTTCTCTCCAGCTTCAGCAATGACACCTTGTCGCGTGGGATTTAAGTGGGCCCGCATATCGGTCTCTATACAAGCGAGTCCGTCCGCCGATTGAGCCGCACAGTTCTGCACCGCAATAGCCAAAGTTTCACGGTCCAAGATGCCCTTCTTGATCGTATCCGGACAGAGTGAAGAGTTAGGCCTAACTACCATTGCATGGGAGCCGAAGTTACACGTGGCCAGAAACGCTTCAGCCTCACTCATCGTGGCAACTGCAATGTTTCCTAGGTTGGTGGAAGCACTCACAACATATTCTTCAATGACGATATCCCGCTCAGTATCAACGAGAACGAGGATTTCCAGATCAGAGTTAACGAAAGGAAGCTGCGGGTGCGGGCCGAAGGAACCTTCGCTTGCAATTCCGATTGGAATTCCCGAGGCCTCTATACCAAGACGCGCTTTCTTTATGGCTGTTTCAAGAGGTGAACCGTTACGATTTATCTCCCCGCTGAAGGTTCCGAGCTTGTCCGTGTCAACGTTCTGCGCAAGCTTTAAATCGACTCCCAATAGGCTGGTAAAAATCGGACGAAGAATATGTTCCTTTTCATGTTTTGTCGCCAGTACAAACGTGCGGCCAAAATAGGGGTGAGCGCAATGCGTATAATCATCCACGGGCAGCTTGTTTTAAGGGAAAGAGTCCATAAGGTCTAGTCCAGTCTTCTAAACGAATACTGATGGAGACTCTGCCAGTTGTTTTCGAAAGCCTTGATACAAGTCGAAAGGTACCGATCGTAGTCGTCGAAAACGCGATTCCCCCATTTGGTCACTATTGTCGCTTTATGGCTTCTTAGCCGCTCTCGCCAGTGCCAAGTTGTTTTGCGGTAATCAAAACGACGGGAATGAAGCTCAACTAACTCATAGTACGGAATGGATGAAACGATGATGTCTTCTACTCTCGGTGTTACTGCATTGGGAAAAATAACATACGTCGCGTGGCGCATGTCATCCAGGTCGGCTTTGCTTCGGGGGACTCCACAACGCGTTATGCACTGCATTCCAAAATAACTCCCAGGCTTGGTCCATGAATGGATACGGCGGAACCAGTCCCGGTATAGGTCGATGGCTTTCCCCGCTCGCGCATCTTCAGGGCTAACCACATGTTCCACCATACAAATAGACATTACGGCATCGAACTTAACGGGCGCTTGGTAGTGGAGATAGTTTTCACAGGTTGCCGTTACGGCGTTCATTCCTTGCGTTCTTTCGACGCAAGTCTTGTGCTGCTCTGCACTCAGAGTAAAACCATGAACTTGAGGAACTTTATTAATGACCGCTTGATACTCAATGTTGGCTCCCCAGCCACAGCCTACATCGAGCACACTTTCCGTATGGGGTCCGATGTGGGCCATTTCCGATAAGAAACGCAATTTATTTTGTTGTGCGGCTTCGAAGTCATCGGAATAGTTCGTTCTGTCTTTAAAAAGCGCGCATGTATAATTCATCTTCTCGTCGAGCCACAAACGGAAAAACTCGTTACTCACGCCATAAGAAACCTCAACATCGGATTGGGTGGAGCCCATTTTCAAATCTCCTGGTTCACACTAATAGCTAAGGCCAAACCAGTATTTTAAAAAATAGATAAATTCTATAATATGCATCGATTAAAACACACTGGATCGTTGGCTATACAGAGAACGATTGGAACAGTTTAGCCGCGACCGGGTTTTCAATTTTTCGACCGGCTCTGACTAAATAGAGTTCTTCATAGAGTCCCTGAAGCTGACCAATCTCCACAAGCTCTCCCGCAAGGACCTGGCGAGTTACGGCATGCTTTGCAGCGGGGATGAGGCCCAGCTCACCCACAGCCATCATCTTCTTAACCGCAATGTCTTGGCTTTCTGCGATGGTGTTCAGGGCGATTTTTGTCGTGTTGGACCAATGTTCGATGTCATAGCGAAGTTTACTGTCGTAAGTTGGCAAAATGATGGGTTGGCCAGAAATAGAGTTGGGAAACCCCCTTCGAAGGGCCTTAAATTTCGGAGCTCCGTAGATGCCAATGTTTCGCTTCGCAAGCAGTCTGTGAAGAATGCCCTTAGCATCCACCCCCGAGGGCAGAACATTAGTGATCAAGAGATCGATCCGGTGAGTCACTAACTCGCGAAGTAGCTCATCGGATTTTCCCTCGGTCATGGAAATGAGGCAGTCTGAAAGCTTGTAAGCGGTCTTCGCCATCTGGAAGACGATTTGTTTGGCCACGCTATCGAGCGCACCGATGTGGAGTGATACCTTTTTGGGACTGAAGCGACCGTGCAACACTGCGTACATCTCCAAACCCTCTTTAAAGATGGTTCGGGCATACTCGAGGGCTACCTGGCCTTGTTCATTGAGAATCAGCTTCCTATGCTTCCGGTCGAATAGAGTGATGCCAATATTTTCTTCGAACTGTTTAAGCTGCGCGCTCAAAGTGGGCTGGCCCAGTCGGAGCACGACAGCGGCTTTGGAAACACTCCCCTCCTCTGCAATCGTCTTGAAGTAGTATAGATGGTGGTAGTTGATCCAAGGTTTCACCGTCCCATCTATATATCTATTGTAAAGATGGATTGAAATTTAAATATCGATTTAAACAAGAACCATCATTGCCAAAGACCTCGGTCACTAGATTTTTAAAGGGCGTAGGCTTGCTTCAAGTTCTGCCACCAAATCGATCATCTTCAACAAATAGTGAGCAGGTCCCTTCATAGTAGGTAGTAGCACAGTCCAGAAATGAGAGTAGGTATCAATGCCGCCTTAAAGAGACCTAGCGGACGAATACCAGTAGCTCCAAAAGTTGGATTTAGAATTCCAAAGCCGGCTGGATTTGGCGCATTGGCTATTACCGTAAGCCCTCCCCCAACGACCGCTCCGGCTACGAGATAGTATTTGGATGTGTCTGCAAGATTCGGTACTTGTGCCCCTAAGTAAGTCAGTGCCGCATTGTCGATAATGGCTGTCAGGCCAATGGACCCCAGAAAAAGGAAGGTAGAATCAAGACTCTTGATAACAGGTTCTATCCACCAGTTTTGCCGACCACCCAAGATGATCAGTCCCCCCAGAAAAAAGGAAACCAGTAGCGGGCTTTTGAGATTCAACTCACTTTGGTATTCATGCGTTACGACCACAAGCCCCATAAAGAAAAGAAACAGACCAATAAAAAGGACCATATGGTGAGCCGAAAGGACAATCAATGCGAGGAAAAGAAGATGAAGGGCGGAAACCCAAATGGGAACCGCCTTCTGGCCCGTATTCGATAGCGCGATATCGACTCTCGAGATCTCCTTTCTAAAGCGGTAGGCGACGAGCAGTGTCGAAACAACGCAAGCGAGCACCCCTTTCCATCCGAAATGCGAAATCATGAAGGCAAAGTCCCAACCCCATTGAGAGGCCACCATGATGACCGGCGGGGCGGCATAGGGAGTGAGAGTTCCCCCGACGGAAACGTTCACAAAGAGCACACCTAGCACGGCGTATTTGAGAGGCTCGCTCATTCGCTTGGAATAGTATCGCTGGGACAAAATTAAAGCTGTGACGGTCATTGCCGCGGGTTCCGTGATCAGGCTTCCGAGGATCGGCCCCACCGTGAGCGCAGAGATAAAGAAAGCGAGAGATCGCTTGAGAGGGATTGCCTGCGAGCAAAGTTCAATCAACCGGGCGGCGACATTGAGTATCGGCCTCGTGGAACAAACTGCCATGACTACAAAAACGAAAGCGGGTTCGGTAAAATTTCTTCCGTTCAGATAATCCAAAGAAGAAGTAAAGCCCTGGCTGAAGGCAACAAAGGCGAGGTAGATACCTGCCCAAAGACCGAAAACTATCTCGACTTCACCTAGCAGATGAAAGAGGTTTTCACCTACCGATCCTTCGGGAAACCCAGAAGCAATGCGTTGGAAACGAGAAGTGAGAAAGGTGTGAAGGACTGCAAGAGCAAACGCTATCGTGGCGAACAGCTCCATGTTTGAATGATTGATAGGGATCATTTTCCTCCCCAGGCACGTAAATTCTTCTCTTCTCATGTCCTTGGCTTCCGCGCAACGTAGTCCCAAAAGAAGCGTCCTGTGCGTTCGCAAATCGGTATCCCACCCCAGGGACTACAGTCGGTTTGCTAGAGTCTGTAGCTCGAGGGCAAAGGCACTGATCCGATGGGCAATTGCGTCGCGAGTGTTCCTAAACTGTTCTAGCTGTTCTGCCTCGCTAGACCCTGCCCCAGCAGGATCGGGGAAAGGCCAGTGTAGTTTCTTCGCTGGGGAAATGAGGACAGGGCAGACCTCTTCAGCGCAGAGTGTGATGACATAGTCCAGCTGAGCGAGAAACTCCGGTTTTAAATCGTCACATGATTTGGAGTAGTGTTTAGATAAATCGATTCCAATCTCCTTCATTGCTAGATGCGCGAAGGGGTTCACCTTGGAAGGGGCAGAGCCAGCGCTCTCCACGACCGCAGCACTGCCCAAAAGTTTCTTAGCCAATCCCTCGGCCATCTGACTTCGTGCGGAATTTGCCACACACATAAAAAGGATATTCAACCGACTTCTCCTTTAGAACTGCTGACAGGGAAATAATGCGCTTTCAGCCAGAGCGACACTCGGACCAGAAAAATTAGTGCGGGCACTTCCACAAGCGGTCCTATGACTGCCGCAAAAGCGGCGCCATGGTGTATCCCGAAAGTTGCTATCGCAACCGCTATGGCGAGTTCAAAGTTGTTCGAAGCAGCCGTAAAAGACAGCGTGGCTGACTCAGGGTACGGTGCGCCCACCTTCCGACTCATGAAGAAAGAAAATAGAAACATGAGAATGAAGTAAATCAAAAGCGGCACGGCGATCCGCACCACGTCGACAGGCAATTGGAGAATGCTTTCCCCTTTTAGCGAAAACATCAGAACGATAGTGAAAAGAAGGGCAATAAGAGTAAGGGGACTAATCGCCGGGATGAAAGTCTGCTCGTACCACTCCACGCCGCGGGACCGCACGAGGAAAAAGCGTGTGGCGAATCCAGCGAGGAAGGGAATGCCGAGGTAAATGAAAACACTTTGAGCGATGGCGCCCATTGAAATATTGACGGCCACTCCCTCAAGTCCGAACCAAGTGGGAATGAGAGTAATAAAAGCGTAGGAGTAGAGGGGAAAAAACAGAACTTGAAAGAGGGAGTTCAGGGCAACGAGTCCGGCGCAATACTCCGTGCTCCCTTCCGCTAAGTCATTCCAGACAATGACCATCGCAATGCAGCGTGCAAGTCCAATGAGAATGAGCCCTATCATGTACTCCGGCATGTCTCGCAGAAAGAGCAGCGCCAGGGCAAACATCAGAATCGGACCGATGATCCAGTTCTGAATCAGAGAAAGTATAAGCACTCGTTTGTTGCGAAAAACTTCGGGGAGCCGCTCGTATTTCACCTTCGCAAGCGGCGGGTACATCATCAGAATCAGCCCTACCGCGATCGGCACGGAAGTGGTTCCTAGGCTCATGCCATTGATGAACGGCACAGGATTAGGGAAGACAAACCCGAGACCAATGCCCGCAGCCATGGCCGCAAATATCCAAAGCGTCAGGTGGCGATCTAGGAAAGAAAGACGCTTCTTTGAACTACAAGCAGACTGAATCATGATTACCCGCAACAACCTGTTTTCTTGTCTTTAACCGGAGTGGGCAAAGCTTCGTGGAAGACGTCTGCGTCAGCCATAAGATGATACGCTTCCCAGGGTAGCCCTGCAGGATCCATCACCCAAGTCTTATCCGCTTTCGCGTAACAACAAGTGGTTTCACCTTCATCAAAGGTCTTTAGCTCCGCTTTCTCAATGCGATCTCGAACCTCAGCGAGTTCGGATTCTTCCTCTACCTGAATTCCGAAATGATCGAAGCCAGGTTTCTGTCCTCTAGCGGAGATCGCAAAATTCAGGCTGGGTTCAGTCAAAAGCCATTTCGCATAGTCTGGCTTTTGCTTGACCGGCTCTGCGCCAAACATCGTGGTGTAAAACTTGACTGCGCTTTCAATGTTCTCGACTGATACATGTACATGTAGTCGTTTCATCGTTTTCTCCTCAGCATCCTTTTTCAAAGCAATCTAAAAACCTGCACTCTTTAATGGCTTGTTCGCCCTCACCACAAACTTTAGACAGCTGGCGTAGAGAACTTTCCATCCTTTTCAAATCGGATATCTTTTGCACGATCGCTTCTATTTTCTGATCGGCCTTCTTTTGTACCTGCTCGCCCGTCATCTTCCGCTTGGATTGGAGGTCAACGAGGTCTTTTACCTCTCGAAGTGTAAAGCCCAGCTCCTGCGCACGCCGGATGAACTGTATTCGAGTCACTTCATCCTGGGAGTAGGTTCTAAAGCCCACCTCTTTCTTGGGGGGCTTGCGTATGAGTCCCTTGCGCTCGTAGAAACGTACGGTTTCCACCCCGACGCCCGATACCTTCGCCAATTTTCCGATCGTCATGTCCACTCCATCAGCTTAACGTCCGTACCATAGTACGGAGTCAATACCTAAGCCGAAGAGTGTCAGGTTTTTCTTAGAAGAAGCCAGTGCCCCCGGAAAGCACCACGGAGTAGAGAACGACGTTCTCTCGAGAGGAGTCGAAAATAGACCGATTAAGAACTTTGAGCATCAGGCCGACATCAAATCCTTTCAATTCGGCAAATCCGCCCACTTCCGCAAACGGAGCGCCTTCCTGCGCTGTTGCGAATCGGTAGCCCACACCGATAATTCCTCGCAGCCGAAGGGGGCCCAGGGGAAGGTTGCCATTTCCTCTGACGGAAGTGTCTAAGCCGATGAAATCGGGCGCCACTTGGTACCTTCTATAGAATACCGAGTTTCTCCAGCTCAAACGTTCCATCATGAAATACTCAACCCCTGCCGCAACCTCTAAGAAGCTTTCGTTCTGAACTCGGCCCGCCGAGCCTCCCAGGTCGAGGCGAATGCGCTTGAAGTCGGACACTCCCAGGGCAAAAGGCGCATCGACATCAGTGCTGACTTCATAAGGCTCTGAGTCGGGAAGCGCCTCCAAGTCTTTCTTCAGCAGCCATAAGCTTCGTCGGGATCGCGATCGAAGTTTGGCAAAGTCTCCGGATTGGTCGGTCACCCAAGTCCGTTTCCCCTTAGGCAGATGACCGATAACCTCCGACTGTCGGGAGGGTTCGGCATGAACAGGCGCGTGATTGGTGATCACGCGGCGCTCATCGGCGTGCAACCCCGCACATCCGAACAAGAAAGCAAGCAAGATGGCCTGAAATTTCACCATGACGTTGCCTAGTTTAGCTCCACTTGCGACATATTCAAACGCTTCAGCAAGAGAATCGAGCGGGTACGACTTATCAATCAGCGGTTTGAATTCGCCTTTTTCAAGAAGATCTCGGACTAACTCAAGGGTTCTTTTGATATCGACAGGGATTGGAAAAATCACTTTTCTGCCCCCGAGAAACGGCGTCACGGCAGCCCAGAAAAGATTTTCGGCGCGGTCTCCTAGCTCGGAAGAGATGTAGACACCATCCTTCTCAAGCAGGTGTTTGCAGCGAGAATAGGAACTCTTGCCGACGGCATCGAATATCAAAGCGTACTTCTCATTCTTGGTTGTGAAGTCCTCACAGGTATAATCGTAGGTTTTCTCTGCACCCATCGATTTGGCCCAGGCTAGGTGGGCAGGTCCGCAAACGGCAGTGATTCTCAGTTTATATTTTCGAAGAATCTGTAAGGCGGCCGATCCAATCGCTCCGGTGACACCATTAAGTAAAACCTGGGATCCTTCTTTTAATGTTACTTTGGTAATGAAGTTGTAGGCGTAGTGAGCGCCCTCCAAGCTAGCGGCTGCATCCTCGAACGATACAGCGGCGGGGATTGTCATGATCGGTTGATTCTCTGAGATGGTGAAAAATTCTGCATGCGAGCCCAGGCAGTTGTCGTTAAAGCCAAAGACCCGATCTCCCACTTTGAAACGTGTCACGGCAGTTCCGATCGCTTCCACAGTTCCCGCGAAGTCAGTACCAGTGGAAACGAATCTGGGAGTGGGGAATCCGACGAAGAATCGAAAGATGAAGGGCTTACCCCAAAGCGCTCCGCAGTCCGTACGATTGACCGTAGTCGCGTGCACTTTGACGAGTAGTTCTTGGGCTTTGGGTGTGGGTTTTTCGATGGTCTCGATTCGCAAAACGCTGGGTGGGCCATAAGCCGATCTCACTGAAGCTTTCATGGTCGATATTGTACCAGCGAAACCGAATTCGGGAATGGGCTGCGACTTTGAGGCTTGATCTTCGGTTCCCTGTACTGGTACTTACCCCCACATGAAAAAAACACTCTCGTTCCTTATGTTGCTCGCAGCCATGCCGACCTTTGCCCTCGAGGAGTTCGGCGAGTATTCCATTGTTTGCGACAATATGAAGTACGTGGCGCCAGGCACCCAGACGGATTGGCTCACTTTCCAGCCGGAAGGCAATGACATCGAGAGGGTGAAAACAGCTTACGGAAGACACTCGACCCGCAATGATGGGAATTGGAAGGTAGAGTTTGACCTGAAGGTCACGAGCCTGGAAAAGGACCAGGGCACACCGCTTCTTCAAATGGAGCTTACGACGACAGGTAAAGCAGGCGATAATGGTAGGGGCATCGAGGTTGTTAAGTCGGGTTGGCTCATGTTCGATCAGCTGTGGGTGGGCGTTGGGTTTCTTCGCACAGAAGGTGGAACGCTTATTCGCTTGGAATGCACTCGTGGAAAGAAGTCCTCGCCCCGCGATCCTCAATGGATGTGAACCTCTCGCGGGAGATGTTACATGAATGAAAAAAAAGCGCCCCTCCAAAACTTAGTCTGGAGAGGCGACTGCTTTTTGTAGTTCGATTTAATTACTTAGTCGAGACCCAGCTCTCCATCGTCTGATTGAGCGCACCAATGAGGTTCTGGATGCGACCTCCAGCCTTGGGGCCGCGGAAGTTCTTTCCTAGCTCCAACTGAATCAACCGACCGCGGTCGGCGGAAACGGGCGGGCAAGCTCGGCTGCTCGTCTGAATGCTGCCCTTAATGCAATCTGCCGGGCCGTCTAGCACGCCCTTTTTGCAAAAGCCCAGCGTGTTGTATTGAGTCTCAAGAAGAAACTCGGGAACGGCATCCATCATCAAACGTGGGCCAGACTTGCATCTATCGTTGTGCGAGTGCAAACCATTCACCACCAAGATGCCGACATCGACGGTCGCATACTCTTGGATGTAGAGCGCGCTTGGGTAGAGCTTGAGCAACTCAATGTGAGAAGCAAGTCCTGCCAAAGTAGCATCCGCATCCAACGAAGAATCACCCATTGGGTAGTTCACCATCGTCAGCCAGTTGCGACGAACGGGATTGATGACCATCACGCGCGCATGCGTGTCAGCAAAGATCTTGCCGGACGTGCGCTGCATGTTCCAAACGTTGTCACCCAGTACTTCCAGAATGAGTGGATCTACTGGATTGTTCACGGTGCTGCTATCGCCAGGCACTCGCATAGCGCCCATGCGCCACAGAAAAGCCAAGCCTTCTGCTTTCGAATAGAAGAAAAGAACATTGCTCTGGTCGCCCGAGAACTTACAACCGCGCAAGCCCATCGACGTGTTCAATGCACTAACCGTGGCCGAATCGCCCGCATCAAGCGCGCGAAACAATTGGCCGTACAGCCCGTGGTTGGCGCCCGTCATCGGGGCCTGCACGCGCGTACCGAGGCTGCTCGTGAGCATTCTGGGGATACTGTTAAATTTACAGAAACCGAATGCGGACAGTGTCTCTTCAGGAGTGCCCGCATAAGTTGGACTGGAAAATGAGAAAGCGATGAGAACCGGTAGGATCTTCAGCATACGTACCTCTTACAACTCTAAGAGTAGCAAAGAATCATCGATCAATTATGCCGCTTCGATTAACCATTTGAATCTATTAGTTTTTACAGCGAATGTCACTGGAGACGACTTGGAAGCTAGGGGAGAGTTCTGCGGTCAAAGTGCAATACCCTGACACGTCTCTCCAAACGGCTCGGCGTTTTTCCGGTTGGCCGTTTTGAGCGGGGGTGATCCGCAAAGTGCCTTGAGAGTAGGGGAACTCCTGGGGGCGAAATCCATTTTTTTTGGTGATGGTGTAAAGCTGCTGTTCTAGTTCCTTGTAATGAGGCTGTTCCGGAGACGGCAGAAGTAGCCTTCTCTCGGCAATATACTTCCCCGAAGGAACGGGTACCGGGCGGGGAGCGACGGGGGCTGGGGAAGTGACTTCCGGCGTTTCGGCCTGCGAAACTTCGTCTTCGTCGGGCCGCTGCATCCGAAAAAAGAGTGCGAGCGTGATCAGCAGCACGCTGATGCCAAGAAGGTAGATCGGATTTTGAGTGAGCCGTTTCATTTGAGGGGTTTGACGTCCTCGGTTCCATAGTAAGCGCTTTTTTCATCTACGTACAAAGTCCGCGAGTAGGCCATCAGTTGTTGGTTGGGATCAATTCCTAGGACGACCACTTTAAACATCTCCGTGGGCCTGTCTAGGTGTGTTTCAATGCAGTAGGCAGCGGCAAGGGGGTCAAAGCTGACGTTAGAATTGGGGTTGGGGAAGAAAATCGTGCTACCGCCAGCTTGTCGTTCAATCGCGGGGAGCATGCCATCGGGGCAGGCGATGTCCGGACAGATGGCCTTCATCCGGTCCATCGCTTCAGTAAGTTGACCTGCGCTCCAATTGCGCGCTCTGGCTTGGGGCGGATGGCACTCCCAAGTATACAAAATGGGGGTCATGTTCTCGTCCGCATCGTATTGGTCAATTTGGTAGACCTTCTCTTCTCCAGGGGTAAGGACGGCAATTCGACTTTTGGAAAGGTCTTTTCGAATCACATCGTAAAAAGACGAAACCAAAGTTTCCAGCGCTAAGAAGCGTTGGTTGCGCTCATCGCCTTTTAAAGCAGCGAGATAAATCTGGTAGCTCCCTGCCAGCGCAATTGAGGAAATCGCAAGCGCAATCAAAATTTCGAGGAGGCTGAAGCCGTTGCTAGCGCGTCGATGCATCGAAGTTACCTGCTAGAGTTTTGGGGACGATCTCGCCTCGAGTGTTTCTGCGTAGAACGTGGATCTGGTACACGACCCTTCCACCGCGGTCCTCTGCCAGCGTGAAGGCATCGGCCTGAAGCGGACCGCCGTTTAAGGCGTGCGTGAGAAAGTAGCGGACTAACACAAAAGAGGGGTCACCCGCAATCGGGCTTGTAACTGTGCTCGGCGACAGAACCAAGCAAAACCGGAGAGAAGTAAGTGTGCAAATATCCGTTGGGGGTGTTCCTGTTCCAGGGAGGTCTTGGTTGCGTAGGCAAGCTTCTCGGGCTGCGAGGTAACTGGGCTCTGTGATTTCGGCAGGGACCGGGCTTAAAGTGGCTTCGGTTGCGATAACAATACCAAAACCAGCGTGATTGTAGTCCGTATCTGGGAAAGCTTGGTTGAATCGAAAGGCGACTTCGCCAGTCGCCAACGGAGTACCCGAGCAATTGGAAGCTCCCAGCGGGGGGGTTTCCAGAAACGTCTTCATTCCGAACGCGATATGCGATTCCACCAAGGGCAATAAATCTCCTACAGCTGCGAGCTCCCGGAGCTTTTTTACTTCTTGGGTCCGTTGGGCGAAAACTTGGCCAATGAAAGCGCTGAGGATCGCGAGCAGGAAAACGCTCAAAACGACTTCAATCAGCGAAAAGCCTGAGGATTGAGAGTGGCTCATCAGTGTTTTGACGCTACGGTTTTCGCTTTTTGCGCTGGCATCGCCGGCACAAAATACACATCGTAAATATTTCGAAACGATCCATCGTCCATCTCGACGCGGGAGTCTTGTTTTGAGTGGTTGCCCCATTGATCGTTGAACACCATCTGTTCCGTATAGTGTAACTCAATTTTACGAACCTGCGACTGGCTAAGTGTTCTGAGTTCTCTAGGGCTCGAAACCGCATCTCCATCCCGATCGCTCCATAGAACGAGTTGCGAGAAAATCGGGTCCTTGCGGTCGATCACGCCATCGGCGTTGCTATCGTATTTGGCCAGAGCCAGAAAGCCATTTGCCTCACTCCGACCATCCGGCCCTTCGGTAGGGTCACCAAAAAGCTCCTGGATAGAATCAATTTTCCTGTTTCCGTTGCGATCCCACGCAAGAAACTGAGAGGATTTAGGATTTGCAATCCAGGAAGTGGCGGCCGGATTCGCTTCTCCAAAGTCAAAACTGACTCCCTCATTACCACCCGTAAATTTCACGGGCTCGTTGTCGATGGAGATCACCAAAGGTGAATGGGTGACCAAAAGGTAGCAAGGGCACTCCGCCGTACCGCACACCGTGCCAGCGCGGAAAGTAGTCCCCGAGTGGGCTTGGGGCGCATTCAAAAGAGCATAATCGTACCCATCGGTGTGTGTGTAACTCTGGGGCGTTGAACTGTATCCACCGGAGCAAACGGAAACCGGTTCAATCATCCGGTTGCAGGGCTGAAACTGGCCGGAAAGGGTTGGGGTCGGCACTACGTTCTCTACCCACTCAGTCGGAGGGAGACTGCAACTTCTGCCCGTAGCAGACTTCGGACCGCAACCTGGCTTCTTTAAAGCCGTGGCAAGATTGGGAGCCGGAATAAAAACCTTCCATTGCCAATAGTCGAAAGGATGTTCTTTATAGGCCCCGAATTGGGAGCCTCGGCGGCCCTGAAAGATGGCGCACGTCTGTTTGGGAGCTGGAGGGGTGACTGACGGGGGCCCGCACCGGCGAGGAAGTCTGATCTTGGCAAGCGTTGACTCGGCGGGCAGACTCGGTACTTCCAAATGGATTCTGGCGCTGACGGTTTCCCAAACCTTGTCGCTTCCATCACCCATCAGACTCAAGAACTCTACTCGGGTAGTGAGCGTGCTGCCGCAACTTCCATCCCATTTGCGAGAGCCGTTCGGGCAGATCTGCATAGTGAGGTTGGAAACGCCGTCGCTTGATCGGTTAAGTTCCCAGTAAGAAGCCCGGTGGAAATTCGTTTCTCCGGCAGCAGTTATGGGGATACAGGCTAGTCCAGTCGGCTCACCCACATTGTTTGCAAGAATCTCAGGCCGGGGGGTGAGTTTGGGGCTGATTGCCCCGGCCGGACTCGAGCTGGGCCGGTCAGTAAATTTCGCCTGCAGGTATCCGCCTCGTGATAAGCCTGAGACCAAAGAATAAACAGAATTCTGGAGCGAGAGCTTTCTGCCTTGAGCGAGCATCTGCCCGCGTTTTTCGATCGACTGGCGGACGTAGACCGTTCCCAACGTCACAGATAAGGCGCTGATACCTAGAACGGCGACCATCAAAATTGTGGTGATTCCATTTTTATTCATCACGTACCACCTACATTCCGCAGTTTTAGAAATTGTATCAGAAGATTCAAAGATGCAGTTTGAGGCTTATAAGTGCAGCTGCCATGCCAGCCGGCTTTTAGGCTAAGAAGCGTGGGCATTTCGAGCTAGGGAGTAGACAATGAGAATACGAATTTGCCTAAGTGCTTATAATGGTTTTACAAAGTCAGCTAATTCTTGGACACTGAGAAGTGGACAAGCCTACGCACTCATTGAGCGCTAGTCGATAATCGATGGGATTCCTTCTAACGGGAGAATATCCAATCTACCAGTGAGAAAATGCAAAGAATGAGTGCAGCTTTCCTAGCGATCTTCGGATGGGTTGCTAATGCGGCACAACACGCGGTAGGACTCTGGGGGAATGGAAAATGAGTGGTCTGAAGCTGTTTGGCGGGGCCTCGTTGAATCCGCACCGGATGCGCTCGTGGTTGTCGATGTCCAAGGGAACATCGTCTATGTCAGCTCGCAAACCCAGAGATTGTTCGGTTACTCTCGAAACGAATTGTTAAATGAGAAAATCGAAATTCTGCTCCCGGTGCGCTTTCGCGAGCGCCATGTCGCCCAGCGATCCCATTATTTTGAAGCCCTTCGGGTGCGTCCCATGGGGGCAGGTCTCGAACTCTTTGGCCTACACAAATCGGGATGCGAAATTCCTATCGAAATTAGTCTGAGTCCCTTGGAAACTCCCAAAGGGTTTCTTATAACCGCAGCCATTCGCGATATCTCCGACAGAAAACGTGTTCAGGAAGAACTGCGAAAAGCCCGAGAAGTGGCTGAAGCGGCGAGCCGCTCCAAGAGTGAGTTTCTTGCCAATATGAGCCATGAGATTCGAACGCCGCTCGCAGGTATCTTAGGTTTTTCTGAAATGATTGCGCTCTACTGTAAATCCAACGAAGAGCGAAAATCCTACTTGGATAAGATTCGCCGGTGCGCTGACACCCTAACTGAACTGATAGGCGATATTCTCGACCTTTCGAAAGTCGAAGCCGGTGCATTGAAAGTCGAACTGCTTTCGATCAACACCGTTTCGGAAATTGAAAGTGTCGTCAGTCTTTTCCAGAACAGTGCTTCTGAGAAGAACATTGCTTTTGATGTCCGATATGATCGCCCTTTGCCCCAGCAGATGGTGACCGATCCTACTCGGTTACGGCAGATCCTGAGTAATTTGCTTGGAAACGCTATCAAGTTTACGGAAAGGGGGAGCGTGTCTTTGCGGGTTTTTACCGATAAGACCCAAAAGAATCTTCTTTGCTTTGCAGTCAAGGACTCTGGCGTGGGCCTATCCCCGGCGGAACAAAAGCGCCTTTTTCATCCTTTCAGCCAAGCTGACAGCTCAACCACTCGGAGGTTTGGAGGAACAGGATTGGGGCTGGCTCTTTCGCGCCGGCTCGCCGAAGCGCTGGAAGGGGAGCTCACACTGGTGGAAAGCTGGCCGGGACAAGGCAGTGTTTTTCAGCTTTCCATCCCTATTCATGAACGTGGCAACCTGTTGGTCAATACCGCGCCTCCAGAAGATCTCCCGCGTCTGAACGGGCTTCGGGTTTTGGTAGCAGAGGATAATTCAGACAATCAGGAAATGATAAGTCGGTTCCTGGGCGAGCAAGGTGCTGCTGTGGAAGTAGCCGTTAACGGCCAAGTCGCCTTAGACATGGCGAGAAAAGGCAACTATCACGTCATTTTGATGGATGTGCAAATGCCGCAGCTTGACGGCAATGAAGTCACTCGGATGCTAAGGAAAGAAAAAATCCATACCCCGATTATCGCGCTCACCGCCCATGCGATGAGCGATGAGCGGGAAAAATGTATCGCGTCCGGATGCAACGAGTTTTTGACGAAGCCTTTGGACGTGAAAAAACTCATTCGAGCGGTACACAAGCAGGCTTCAAGTGTTCCCTAAAAGGCTGGCGGACTTGCGGTACTTTCGGCGCCCGTCGAACTGTCCAATAGCGCGTCCTCGGGAGCTTCGTTGGTAACCAATCCGTACTCGCGTTCTTTCCGGTAAAGCGTACGGCGGTTGACTCCTAGGATCTGAGCGGCTTTGTCTTTCCTTCCGGCCGTTTTACTTAATACCACCGTGATGTATCGCTCTTCGAGTTGCGTAAGAGTGGGGAAGTCTGAGCTAAGGCTTTTAAAAGATTGCTCCGCACTTCCTGTGTCTGGATCCGGCAAATCGGTGTCCTCAATAACTGTGCCTCTTGCTAAAACAACGGCTCGTTCAACGATATTTTCAAGTTCGCGCACATTGCCTTGCCATCGGAACCGTATCAGCTTCGCAAGCGCCCCTTTACTAAAACCTCGTATCCGAGCCACTCCACCGGTCCCATTCGCCGCTGCGTACTTATTGAGAAAGTGCTCGGCGAGCAAAGGGATATCGTCTGGGCGATCCCGAAGGGGCGGGATCTGTATGGGTATAACGCTCAATCTGTAAAAAAGATCTTCGCGGAAAGTATTGGCATGGATTCCCGCCTTCAAGTCCTTGTGAGTGGCGGCAATAATCCGCACGTCGACATCTGTAAAAGTATTCGACCCTACGGGACGGATCTTGCGATCCTGCAAAACACGTAGAAGCTTCGCTTGAAGCGAAGGGCTCATATCGCCGATCTCATCGAGAAACAATGTGCCGCCGATTGCTTCTTCAATAAGCCCTTTCTTTATACCGATTGCCCCCGTAAACGAGCCTTTGGCATGTCCGAACAACTCGCTTTCAAGTAGCGCTTCGGGAATCGCCGTACAATTGATGGCTACGAAGGGCATTTTCGAACGAGGTCCGAGTGAATGAATGGCGCGGGCAATGACTTCTTTTCCCGTTCCGCTCTCGCCTTGAATGAGAACATTCGCAGTAGAAGGGGCCACCCTTTCTACGAGATCGAATACAGAGCGCATGGCTGCACTTTTTCCGATGATATCTTTAAGGCCCCATCCCTGTTTCAGCTCTCTTCTGAGCCTTTGGAGATCGAGTGAAAGTGAACGTTTCTCGAGTGCCCGCTCAACGTGCACGCTTACTTCACTGAGCCTAAAGGGTTTTACGAGATAGTGAAAAGCACCCCGTCTCGTTGCTTCGATAGCCGCATCAATGCTTGCGTGCCCTGTGATGAGAATGACCGGAAGGTCAGGCATCTCTTCTCTCAAAGCGCTAAGTAATTGCATCCCATCCATCTGCGCCATTCGGATATCTGAGATGACGAGATCGAAGGGTACGCCGTGTGGCTCACTGACCTTTGTGCGAAGTAGACTTAAAGCTTCGACCGCGGAAGGTAAGCATGTGATGGCGTAGCCATCCTGGGTCAGGAAGTCCTGGAGCAGCGTGCGAATGCCTAAATCGTCGTCGACGGCGAGAATGCGGCCTTTAGTAGTTCCCAATTTGAATTTCCTCAAGGGACGGCATGGGACTTTATGTCTCGCATGGGCGACTTTGTCCAATGGAATACGTCAAGGTCCCCAATGGGCCAAGGGCACTGTCCTTGCAATGGTCGGGGTGAATGGTGAAACAAAATTGAAACTTACGGATGTTAAGTCCGCGATGTCGACTTTACAGTCGGGTCAACGGGTCTTTGTTCACGGCGGTGCGGCTACGCCAAACGTGCTTTTAGCCGAACTCAATGCGCAAAGACAACGGCTTCGGAACGTGGAGTTGATCCACCTGCATACGATGGGCGATGCGCTTTATGCGCAGGCCGATGATGCTGAACATTTTCGTGTGACCCATCTGTTTGTCGGTTCGAACATGCGTAAGCGAATGCAACAAGCCAATATGGATTACCTTCCCTGTTTTCTCTCGGAGATTCCGAGCCTATTCCGCTCTCAGATTCTCCCGCTGGATGTTGCACTCGTCCAAGTTTCCCCGCCGGACAAACATGGGTTCTGCAGCTTGGGAGTGAGCGTCGACGTTGCCCTTGCGGCAGTTCAAAATGCGAAGCGCATCGTCGCCCAAATAAACCCGAGGATGCCGAGAGTACATGGTGACGGTTTTGTGTCCACTTCCCAAATTGATTTGGCGGTAGAGGCAGAGACGGAACTGCCGGAAGAGACGCCACGAGCACAAACCATCGAAGAAGAAAAGATTGGCCGACTAGTCGCCTCCTTTGTTGAAGATGGAGCAACATTACAGACGGGGATAGGGGCTGTACCTAATGCGATTCTTTCCTGTCTTCGAGATAGGAGGCATTTAGGCATTCACACAGAAATGTGGTCGGATAGCGTCCTGGATTTGATAGAGGCAGGTGCGGTCGATAATTCAAGAAAAACGGTCTTACCTGGCAAAACAGTCTCGTCCTTTGTTATTGGAAGTCGAAGACTCTATGATTTTATCGACGATAATCCGTCCGTGGTTCAGTTGGACTCTGCTTTCGTGAATCGCCCGGAAGTGATAGCTGCCAATCCGAAAGTGATCGCCATCAATTCTGCAATCGAGGTCGATCTCACAGGACAGGTGTGTGCGGACTCCATCGGTGCTCGCGTCATTTCGGGGGTGGGTGGTCAAATGGACTTTATCCGCGGTGCAACCCAATCGGTCGGCGGTAAGGCAATCATTGCGATTACCAGTAGGACAAAGACCGGAATTTCGAGAATTGTTCCGGCTTTGCGGAGGGGCGCTGGGGTCGTGACCACGCGGGCGCACGTTCACTTTATTGTTACTGAATTCGGAATCGCGGAACTCTGGGGAAAGCCATTGAGAGAACGCGCCAAAGCATTGACAGCAATTGCTCATCCCGAAGATAGAGCGATGCTTGAAAGCGGGTGGAGAGACCCATGCGAACGGTAGCTAGCTTGCTCGTCGTTGAGGATGACGCTGCGATGCATTTAATTCTTCACGATTTTCTGATGAACCAGGGGTACTCAGTGACTATGGCCACTTCCGCAAATGGCGCATTCAGAATACTTGATTCTCTCGCTCCGAAGCACGGTCTCGATCTTGTCTTGTCCGATATCCAGCTAGGCTCACTCAGCGGAATTGATCTCTGTAAGAGCATCGGAGAGCAATACCCGGAGCTCCCAGTTGTTTTGTTCAGTGTGTTCGACCAGATTGAAAAGGAAGCTCTCGAAAGCGGTGCGAGACGATTTCTCAAGAAGCCTTTTGCCCTAGAGAAGCTCGCCGGAGTTTTGACCGAAGAACTTGGCCGATGATTTTCGACCCGAAACGATAAGTTTGGTATGGTTAATAGATGTCATTCTATACATGGATTGTATTCGCGTTTGTTAAGGCTAGCATTGCGGCGCCCTATCAGTGCCCCGAGCAGATTGAGACGAAGCAGTCTCTATCCAAAGCAGTAATTGGATGGACAGGGGTAGTCGACAAGTTGAACGGCGCGACGCGCCTCGACAGTATTGAGTTATCGCTTGGTCATCCGAATGACGGAGCCATCTTGGCCCCCGACAATAAAGGCGGCTCGGGAGCCCCCGTCTGGACCTTCTCTGGAAAGTCAGAGGCAGACATTTGGATGGCGTGTCTTTACACGCAGAGTCACATCCGTCTGATTCGCAAGCTTCCCAAGGGCACTTCTAGGTGTACTCTGAAGTACTTACAGAGCCCGACGCGCATCGAGGGCATTTCCTGTCAGTAAAACTAACGGCACAGCACTCTGGGGGGTGTTGCCTCGCACTTCGACTCAATCCCCTGAACTAGAGTCGCAGCCCGGTTTCCACAGAACTCTGGGTAATCGGAACTTCTTCGTAGTCCCACAGGTCTGTCTGGTTCCGTCTTTGCGAATAGAAATGTTGAATTGGTTTGTCCGGGACCGAAGTCAAAATGTATTGAGAAGTGCTTTCCGCAATTCTTTTCAGACACGGTTTCCCAGGGGCTAGGGCATTTCGCAATAACCTTGGAAGTACCAGAGCGTAGTTTTGAGAGCATTGCGATCCATCCCGGAGGGACGCATTCCCCCTTTGTGCAACTGAGCGGGTCACTGATCACACAGGAACATTCAAACGGGGAGCTCTCCCCTTTTGGGCAAGCGACCGACGATTTAGCTCCGGCTGGTTGCACAGTTGAACTCAAAATGGAAATGAGAAGGAGCGTTTGAAGTAGCATTTGGGAATTCTCCTTCATTTGTCGGAACTTTGGAAGGTGAATGATGTCCTATACATCTCCCAGCTCATATACAAGACGGCCGGGTAGATCCCCAGTGTATCTTGTTCTAGTATGCCCCAGTGAGCCTGATGGTACTTCTAAAGCTATTGATTTCCGCAACGGCTGCCATCCCCTCGCACCTGGGCAACATTTGCGCCTTTCGGCTTTCACAACCTGTTCCGTCTTTCTACCAACCGCATCTTGCCCGTGCTTTCGATACCGGCGAGCCCATGAAATCGGTTTTTATCCTCACCCATTTCGCACGGGCCTTTGCACCCAGTGCAAAACTGGTTCAGCTCCTGAAAGAACCCGATTTTAGAATGGTCCCCAGGCTTTTTCTGGCCAGTCACACCTGGCCAATCGAATCAGCGACTGTCCTACAGCAGTCCTCACGCGTAGAAGTTTCCGAAGGGGGGGAGTTTGATTCGAAAGTGAATGCAGACGTGGTTCACCTGGGAGGAGGTTATCCGCACGGAAAACTCTGCTTCAGTTGGGTTTTAAGCTCTGGGCAAAAGAGCACGAACAGCTTGTTTACTATCGGTACAAGGACAATAAAGAGGTTCGACTGTCCGTTCGTCATTGACGGCACTTCGCTTGCATTCGAGTGCAACGGATTATCCGTGTCCCGAGCACATTGAAGCGAAACAGTCTCTATCCAAAGCAGTCGTCCGATGAACAGGAGAGTCGCCCGACCCGCATCGAGAGCATCTCCTGCCGGCAACACGGAAGTAAACTTCATCCGAACTACATCCGGCCGCGTCTAGACTTCTAAAATTATTCAACTTATCCTTTTTCCGTGCCTGTTCTAAGAAACCGCAATGGGTTTGTGATCATCACCTTGGGCACCGCCGGCCTGATGATGATGATCTACTTGAACGCCTTTATTTCCCTCTATCGCTATCGAGCCGGGCAGCTCAACGTTCGTTGGTCTCAGTTTGCCGCAGAAGAAACTGCCCGTTCTTCTTTTGATGTGCTCGAAGCAGCTCTCAAGCGTCGCATGTGGGAGATCCCCCCCGACAGTAACTGTCTGCGCTCTGAAGAATTCGGTGTTTCAGGAACAAGTGGAAGCCATGTCGAATATGAAGTGAAGGCGACCTTCGATGTAAAAACCCAGATCATCCAAATGATCGCGACAGGAAATTTCTATGGGAACAAGTTCACCCTTCAGAAGAGCCTTCGTGTGATGGATGCGTCAGATTTTCTGATCTTTTCAAAGGCCACAGCCGTTTCCCAGATGAATGCGGGTTCGTACTCGGAGCACAACAACCGTGCTGTGAGCTCGCTGGTCGCCCGTAGTCGACGTCTGTACTTTGAAGGCGCCATCCAGCTTGGAGGGCAGTCATATCGTGGGCCCTTGTCTCCCGCGGCCACTGGGTGGGGTGACGTTGATTTGGGAATCTACCAACCGCACAGACACCTTTCCCATATATTTCAAGCAGAGCGACTCTATGCCCGTGGCGGCATCTGGTTAAATCAGACGATCATGGATGAAATGGATCCCGCCACCCAGGGCTGGCTCAACCCGTACACGCCCAAGGTCGGAGGGTTTTTCGTTCGCGCCTATCAGAACACCCCTCACGCATTCTTTACGGGGAGTGCCGCGACTGCGGATGCGGTGCTAAACGGAGTCCAAACATGGAATACATCCGTGCCAGGGTATCCCTCTTTGGCTGCCTTAAAAGCAGGGACTTACCCGACCGCATTAGCGGGCCGTGGACTCCCTCGGCCCTACGATGTGGGGCTTCTCGCGGACAGCGGAGACTACGAAAGCGACCCTGACAACTGGAGGGTAGTGCGTTCCTACACAGCGCTGGGTTTTCAGCGGGGCGGAACTTTCAATTGTTATACAACTGGCGCCAAGCGTTGTGCGAGCTCGATCGATTTTCCCAATGGATTCAAAGCTTGGAAAAACAATGCGGGTCTCGACGGAGTGCTTCTCACTGGATCCGAAGCCGTTGCCGCCGATTTTACGAAGATCAGCTGGGAGAATTTGGAAGCACTGGAAGAGGAAGCCGAAGTCTGCGGGCTAGTGCTGGATCCTTCTAGCCCTGGGACGCACGATGGAAGTCACGAAGATTGCGATATCACTGACTACGCAATGTTGGAGAAGTTTCAGGCCAACCCCTCGGTGAACCCTTGCGAGCGAGTGAATGATCTGAACCTGGATACACTTGACACCAAACTCGCGAATTTCGATGCCGCAGACTACGTCGGAATCGATCCCAAGCGAATCATGCGCCGCGTGATCTATTTGAAAGATCGCACGCAGGTTTCTCAGAACAACGTCCAAGGAATATTCCCCTCATTTCATGATCCGGCCCACCCTGACATTCGCGGGAATGTTCCGATCTGGCTCGTTACTGAAAAAGAGTTGATACTCAAACCCTACCAGAAAGATCTCGCTACCGATCCGGGGCCTTTGGTTGTCGATCCGAGTCGTCGTCGCATTGGGTACTTCAACGAGGACTCCGACAAAACGGACGGAACTTTCGATCCGCTTTCAATGGTCATTCTGTCTCCTGAGAGGGTGACTATCATCACGCCGACGCACGTTCCCGTAACCTTTTCAGCCATGACCGAGATGCTCAATCCTACCGGCGGCTTCTTCCAACCCCGTCGACATACGCTGACGGACTACGTTCACCAGGAAGAAGATGGCTTCAAGTGGGGATATCGGAATACTTCGATAAGTAACGTTGCGCTGATCACCAATGCTGCCTCTGCTGGGTACGGGTCTGCATTCGCCTTGCGCGGCTTGTGGGGTTATGCCGATGCGGGATACAGCATGATGACGGGCGCCTGCTGGTTCGATAAGCCGGGTGATGGGGTTGCTACAGAGGCGAACACCTATGCACCCGCTGGGTTGGGAGAAGCTCCGTCGTATGTAGCTCCTACATTAGCCCAGGTGAATGACGCCCCCTACTACAATGGGGTTCCTCCCCTCGATAGCAGGTACTATATTCCGGCCACTTGGGCTCCCGCCACCGCTCGACCTAGAATGTGGCACGGATTCAATCCCTGGGTGTTTGGGAGAATGGGGAATCCAAATGCCTCTGCTATCAACTTCAATGGGTTGCAGATTATCGCCGAGTTCAATCCCGATTTTCCGGTGGGAAAGCGGGATCTGAACATTCCGCTGCGCAATCAACTCAAATGGAGAGAACCCAACTCACAAGTTGTTTCGATGTTTCTGCCCGATCCCACCAAAACGTTTACTTATACGAGTACCAATCCGGCCGTTGGCTATCGTCCGATGGTGGATGCCCCGTGTATTGGAGCGAACCTGAGGTATGCAGACAATAGCGCTACTGGATACGGCGTTGCGTTCGTCTCTTCCATGATTTGGACTTTCAATTTTATGCAGTCCAGCCCGAGCTTTAACTTTGATAATCTGGGTGGCATCGCAAACACGGCGCTTCCGACGACTTACGTCCGGCAGCAGAAAGTCGATCCATGACCAAGGTGCTGAAGTCTCAGTCTGGAATGACGATGTTGGAAGTGAGCGCTGGGCTCGTGATTCTTGGCGTCCTTGCGACCGTTATGAATAGTTACTTGCTTATCCAGCAGGTCGGTTCCCTGAAGCAGGAGAAGCAAACCCAAATTCAAGATGTAGTGATGCAGAATGTGGCCGAACTGCACGGCAAAGGCTTAGAGGCCTACCCTGACGCGGGTAGCTGTCTCACTCGCTACTATTCGGGGAAGGGCATCTTCATTCGGGAAGAAACCGGAGCAAACGGCGACGCAGCGTGCATCAATGAGGTTTCTCCCAATGGCGCCGAGATCAAAGTGACGATGCGGTTTCGCCAAAACCTTTCCGGTACGATGACCTTCGAGCCTGCGGCCTTTCTCAAGCTGCCGAGTTCCGACAACACTCTTTTTGAGGTTGAGATTGTCGGAACCTACAACCCTCCAAGTGGGAAGACCTCAGCTCCCCTCACTTTGACTATTCTAAAGCGAAAGAAAGCGTGATTTCAAAACGACACAGAGGCTTCACGCTCATCGAGCTGATGGTATCGCTCGCTCTTTTCTCTCTTATTTCGCTCGCTGCCTATCAGGGAGTCCTCACGCTGATAAAGGGTCAGAATCGTGCCGTCACCCAAGCCAGTATTCGAATGGTAGCGGAAACGGTCTTGGCGGAGGTTCGTCGCAGGGTCGGAAATACCATCATCATTGATCCGCCCGAAGGACTGCTCGTTCCCACCGACAATCTCTATCGCGGCATAGCGGGAGTTCCGACGACCACTACGATCGCCGGCTGCGCTCAGCAAGCCGTAGATGCTTCCAACGAGAAGTTCTCCGTCGTTCGTTTTACCTCGTTCGAATACAAGGTGGGGCCGGAGACGTTGCTTGGGCAATGGAGTGAGAGTGAGATAGGCACTCCTAAACGCCTCCACCTCACAACGCATCCGGAAGACAACGTTCCACAGTTCGTTTTTCAAGGGCCGGGTTTTACTGCGCCAGAGCTTTACATCATTGATGCAGACAAGCTTTCACTCCGACGCTATCGGGTCGCGGTGACGGGTCCTAGCAGCGCGCCTTTAAGCCCCTATGACATCGTTGAACAAGTAAACACCGACGTCGATCCCAATGACGGAGTTTCAAAACCCGGCAACTCCTACACCTACCATCAGGTGAGCCTTCAGATGCCCCTCGCCCTCAATGGAATGGCCCAGGTTCCGCAGGTTCACAACAACATCACAGGCTCTTTCGCTTACCCCGTTCGCACCTTCCTTCTCTGTGCGAGCCCAGAAGGAAAGATCATCCTGAAGGAAGAAGTTACCGGTGAGGAGAGAGTGCTGATGGATCCCACGCCGTTTAACGTCAATCTCACTAAACTCGAATTTCGGTATTACGGTACCCCGCCGACCGCAGCTGCGCCGGAACGGCTAGAGTTTTCGAGGTTTCATCTTTTCCCTTTCTCCGACCTCAATAAAGTGAGTTGCATCAATAACTTCATGATCGATATGGAGTTTACTGCCGTGACTGGAAACGCGAAGTTGGAGCAGTTCCGAGAGATTATTCCCTTACAAACCTTCAACACCCGCCGCCCGGGTGCGTGCCTCTAGCGGAGAAGAAGACAACATGGACAAAAAACCGCGGTTCTTCCGTCGAAAGATTCTCGTTAGGGCAGGGCAGTATACTTACGGGCTCGCTTTTGCGTTGTTTGCGGTGGCCATATCGACAGGGTTGATTGCGGGGGCTGTGATGATTTTTCACAACCCCTCATCCATTCCGTGTCCCGATGGTTCAGACGGCTGTCAGGCGATTATTCTAGCGCCTTCTAGTACAACGGCTCTCATTGTCTCGATAGCGGCGCTCAGTATCCCAGCGACGCTGGTTTCCTTTTTATTGGGAATCGTCCTCTCACACCGGACGTTCGGACCACTCGTGCGAATCAAGCATTTCGTTGAGCAACTTCAGACAGGCAACTATTCGGCCCGTCTCAAGTTCCGAGACCGGGATCACTTGGGTGAGCTCGCCGGAATGTTCAATGAGCTAGCGGACACCTTAGAGAAGAAGCACGCGGTCGGTGTCAAAGCCGAGGACAAGTAGCTTAAGCCCGGGCGGATTTTTTACTCCAAAACGACTTAGTACGGTTGTGCTTCAGTAACGACCGGCTCGCATGCTGGTGTGCGGCACTTCGCTTGCATTCGTCCTTTAGAAGGAGGTTACGATGCAAGACGAAAACACGAGAGAAATTATCGGAGAAGAAGGTTATCCACGCCTGAGTCTGTACTACCGGAGCGACTGCCCCCACTGTCGATAGCAAGGACATCATGGTTTGGCTCGATTCAAACCTGGTTCGGCGACGCGCAGAAGTCGCGTAAACGGCCTAGTCAAAACCGCAACACAGGTCTCGGCACGGGTGCGGGTGGACTCGATTCGAGCTCAATGCTACAAGCGCGAGCATGGAAATCGTCTGGCCGGTCCTTCTCATCGTGTCACTCATGGGTTGTTCAATACTGACGCTCTTTGGCTTACCGGGAAATTGGCTCATGCTTCTACTGACAGCCGCCTATGCAGCGCTCTTTACAAGCCCTGTCCGCGCAACTCTAGAGTGGAAAACAGTGGGAGTCATTGCGTTGCTGGTCATCGCGGGGGAGTTCGCGGAGTTTTTCTCTTCTGCTGTAGTCATCACACGCGGCGGTAGTAAGAAGGGTGCGCTCTTTGCGGTAATCGCTTCTATAGTGGGGAGTTTTTTCGGCGCTTCCTTGGGATCTATCGTGCCCGTGGTAGGCACCCTAGTCGGGGTGATCGTGGGAGCGTCGGCTGGAGCGATGGCGGGGGCGATGTATGGGGAATACCTTGCGGGCAAGGAAGCAGGTTTTCGCTGGGAAATCGGAAAAGCCGCATTCTGGGCTAGGCTCTGGGGAAGCATTGCGAAGATCGCAGTAGCTTGGGCGGTGATAGGCATCGCCCTCGTGGCAATACTTAGTTAGTTTCTAGCGATCATTGGCTGTAAGCCATTGAAGTATTAGCTCTTGATCTTCGAAGGGCCTGTTCCGGGTGACAAAGGCCGCTCGGGCGGCTGCGGTCTCGAAGCTGAAGGCAAAGACTCCTCTTACAAGACTCGCAATTCTATCTCGATCTTCTTCTTCATCTAAGTTGAAGACGTCGCGATACATTTCCGACAGCAAGTCACCCTGTTCTTTGCGAGTACGACCAGAAAGAGCCTTTTGCAGGGCTTCCTGCGCCTCTGAAGTGGGTTTGTAAGTCTCCGCATCATAAACAAAGTCGGGTGTGGGGAACCGAACGAAATGATCGTTGAAGACCATGGTGCTGCCAGGATTCCACTCAAGCGAAGTGTCCGCAAAAGAAGCTTCGAATGGGGTTTTCCGGTCGGGGTGTACAATCAAACCGATGACATGCGCGCGCGAAAGCCCCGCATGTACTCGCAGCGCAGCCAAGTCCCGGTAGTCGGGTTCCGCTTGGGCTTGGCTGAGTTCCTCGAACCAGGTCTCCATCTGGCTAGCTTTAGCAGAATGGGATCGAAGCTCGACTGCTTTCACTCGGTAATTAGGCGTGATCGCCCAATCAGTCACGCTCAGGATTCTTGGCGAGAAAACTACCAGCGCGGAATCGTGCGCGATCGTCAGGCGAGAGTCGGCGGAGGTCCCCATGAGCGGCTCCGTTGCAAAAAACAGCTGATTGATCTTTCCGTTTCGCGCCGGCGATCGAACTTGGATGGCATCGTGGCTAGCGACCGCCACTTTCCACAGGTCCTCCGTGGGGGTCACCGCGTAAACGTACTCCAGGCCGTTTTCCATGGCGGCCAGGGCAAGGTCGCACCGTTGCGCTGCAAAGATCTCGCTGCCGAAGCTCAGCGTAAGCCACACCGAGTGGATTGCGGTTAGCCACCGGCGGTTTAAGGGGCTTGGTAGCATCGATTTGGACTCCTTACCGGACAGAAAGGTTTTAAGCTCCCCGAGGGTTTAGACAATGCGGCCGGGAGAATCAAGTAGTTCCGAAGCTAAACTTGCCTCGGCTAGGTCTGCCCGAGCTGAACGGGGGAACGGGATTGAGCTGCATAGTTTGACCTTGTTCTCTCTACTCCATCAGATTTCGAAGGCTCAACGTGTTTACGTTGGAAGACATCGCTGAAGCGCTAGCGTGCAAGGATTGGTTCGAATACTGCGATTCGTCCATATAGAACTGAAGTGCGGGTCCGGGGTGGGCCTCGATCAGGGCCCTGGACTCGGGCGAAATAGCCGCTTCCCGAAGTGCTTCGCGAATGGACGCTTTGAACTGAGGATTCGCGCGTTCCAACACTTCGACAATCGCTGGTCCCGGAATCGTTCCATCCATTCTGGACAAACTAGCTATGGCTTCTTGCATTGGCAGGGCTGTTTCGCGAAGCGCATTCGGGCGACGAGCGTACCATTGATCAATTCCGCTATTGTGCTGATCCAAAGCCGCTTCTCGATAATTACGCAACCATTTCGCCATAAACCTAGGGTCCGTGGCTTCAAGTTCAGGCAGGAATTCCAACATTCGGTTGAAGTCCTGGACAGAGGGCTCGTCGTCCTCCCCCTCCCCCTCCTTGGCCATCCGAATGGCGCGCTTTCTGGCCAACTTCACCAGTTGATCAGTCGATTCCATTGAATGTTGACGAGATAGTCTTTTCAGTGCCTTGGTGAAAAGCTTCATCACTCTGGCTTCTTCTTGCGTTGGTACGATTTCAATTCCCCTAAATTTTGCAACCATATCTGTTTCCAACTTCGTGAGCCGCTGAACGATTTGCTCGGCTGATGCAGGATCGAGTGAGCGAGCAATGCTTCCCAACGAATCTCGAGCGTGGCGAAAGAGCGCTGCACCCTCCTTACCGGGCGATTCCGAAAGAAGAACTGACCGCATCGATTCTTTGAAGGGCCTTCGCCCGACGATGCTTTCGATACTTCTACTATGCTTAGCAAGCTCGTTGCGGACCACTTCTTGTACTAGGCGAGAGGCAATGTCGAGATCGGCCCGACGAATCTGCTGTTCACCATAGGGGGCAACCCGAGAGGGGGAGGCTCTTTCAATCGGGGAGGATCCAGTACGCTGGAACCCCGATCCCCCGGGCCAACCTTGAAAGTAAATGGGAATCGCTCGTTCGGGGTGTGGGCCTTCAACGCTATCGAGCAAACGATGCGAAGAGTCGACTGGGGTAAGCATCGAAAAAGAACGTGGCTCTAGAGCGGTTCCGCCCGACTTATCTTCTGCGACCAAGCTATCGACAATAGGTTTCACCGAATCCACAAATCCAAAGGAATTGGAGATTCCCGTGACAAAAACATCTTTCATGCCGCTGCGTTTTGCTCGGTCCGCAAGGTACTGCAAAGTATGTTTGAAAATCTCCTTCTGAAGATCTTTGTCGGAAAGACGTGAGGTGTTCGCTTCCTTTCCTGGACGAGAGAGAGGGGTAAACTCCGCGGCATGCACCCAGATCACGGGTTCACCCATTGAAGTCCCTGCGACAAAGATAAGGCGCGCAAAGAATTTGCCCTTGTGGTGCACTTGCAGCTCATTGTTCTCAATCGTGGAATTCCAAGCGCCTTGCGTCCAATAGTTCATACTTCCCACTGCCGTGCAATCGCCCGCCTGATTGCCACCCATGAAGCCAGCGGCATCTCTACCACCAAGTGAAAATGACAAATCGCCGGATCGATCGGCATTCAGGGAGTTTAAGAGGTCCGAAATTACAGCAATCTGGGGATGCCCGGCAGGTAACTTTGCCGATCTCAGGCCGAGCTCATTGCGAACCACCGCAATCACTTGGTCAGCAAATATCTCATGAAGCGTCGGGTCGGTCTTAAACTCTTGGAAGGTGTATCCCGTGGCTTTGAATAGCTCGGCCGATAGCCTCGCCCGGCCTGCGTCGTTGAGAACTCGCAGTGATTGATCCAATGCCTCTATGCTCTGCTGGCTCGAAAAGATATTGAACAGGGGCCGCATATCGCCCCCGATTGCTTCCAGTCGATCTCGAGCCTGGGTGCCGTTTCTCCAAACTAAGTCTTTGATGCTCCCTCGCGCTGCCACCAGGGAAGCCATAGTGTGCAGGGTAGGATTGTCTCCCGTGACGTTAGAGGCGGCTCTATTGACAGCCTCGGGGTTCTGTCTCAACCGGTCGGTAAGCCGCTTGGCTTCGTCGAACTGCTGGAAGAAGTCGGGCGATTTCGTGATAAGGCGATAGAGCACTCGTTTGGCAGTCGGAGTAAGCTTATTGTTTGACTCAACTGCGTAGGCGAGTGTTTCCAGTTTGACAAACTGCAACTTCTCAAACGCTTTGGCGCAGGGAAAAGCACTCGAAGCGACGGCGCACAGCGCAACAAGGGTTCTCAGTATTTGAATGGGCACACTCGATTGTACTCACCGAAGGGGCCCATATCTACAGTTCCTCTGAAAAAACCTTCTCCGTGATTCTCCAGTACTGGTCCTGCTTTCGGGCGATGACGAAGGCAGGCAATCTGAAAAGGAGTTGATACTTAATCACGTCTTCGGGTTGCTCAAATTCGACAGCAAGCTCTGGGCGCCTCAGATGCGATCGGAGGAAGTTGATATTAAATTTCTTGATAGACGATGGATTGCTGAAGAAGTGCACCTCGCTCAGATACCTAGCGTCGTAGTCGAAGTAGCGGATTTCTAGGAACGGATTGCCGTTCTTATCTAGGCGCTGCTCAAAAGTGATCCGATCGGGAGTCAAAACGTGGGCGTTCTTAGAAAGCTTTGCTTGTTTGAGTTTGGCCTCCGCATCAATTAACCCGGTCCGGCATTGCTCACATTCCTTCGCTGTCAAATCGTTCTCCGCCCCGCACGCGTGGCAAAGCTTTAAGCGAAAGCGGTAACCGCAGGGCTTGAGCAGATAAGACGAAGGATCTTGCTCAGAACCGCGGCATTTTCTTCCAAAGTGCTCTGTCACCACTCCGTCCGGATCCGTGTACCCCCAAAAAATGTTCTCAAAACCGCAAGCGGGGCAGGGCACGAGGACGGATACGGTATCTTTGGCCGGCCGCTTGTCGCTGATCTCCGGTGTGTAAATGTCGTGCCCCATCCCGGTGTAATCGAGAATGTAACAGTCCTTCTTATCCGGAGCGAGCCTTAGCCCGCGCCCTACGATCTGTTGATAGAGGCTATTCGATTCCGTTGGGCGCAGGATCGCGATTACGTCTACGTGCGGGGCGTCGAAGCCGGTGGTCAGCACCGAAACATTGACGAGGTATTTAAACTTGTGAGCTTTGAAGTCTGAAACAATCTGGTCGCGCGTTGCCATATCGGTATCGCCGACCACGAGCCGTGCTTGTCCCTCAGGCAAGTAGGAAAGGATCTCCTTTGCGTGTCGAACGGACGCACTGAAAATCATCACGCCTTTGCGTTGATAGCGCTCGGTGATGTCGACGATATTGTTGATGATGAGTGGAGTAAGCTGCTTCTGGTTCTTGAGAATGTCTTCAACCTCGCTTGCTGTGTACATCCGGTCGCTCTCCGAAAGTTCGGAGAAATCGTAGCTCGTCACCGGAATATCCACCTTAACCGGGACGGTCAAAAACCGGTTCTTGATCATGTAGGGTAGCGAAAGCTCAAAAACACACTGCTTAAAGAAGCGAGGCTGATCGGTTTTGATTTCACCCGTTTGAGCACGTTCGTAAATCCACCCTAGTCCCAAGCGGTAGGGAGTAGCTGTGAGTCCCAGAATGCGAAGGGTCGGGTTGTGGTGCCGCAACTTCTGGATGACTTCCTGGTACTGCGTATCGCTGTCATCTGCTACCCGATGGCACTCATCGATGACGAGTAACGAGAAGTCTTCAAAAAAATCATCCGGCGCTCGAGCGATGGATTGAACGCTTCCAAAAATGGCCTTCTCGTGCCGGTCCTTCTTGCCGAGGCTAGCCGAAAAAATTCCGGCCGAAAGGCCGTAGCTGACATATTTTTCGTGATTCTGCCCGACTAGCTCTTTAACGTGCGCGAGAACTAGCACACGCCCCTTGGCGATGCGGGCAAGTTCTGCGATCACGAGGCTCTTGCCTGAGCCAGTGGGCAGTACTACCGCTGCCGGCTCTTGGCTGGTTCGGAAAAATTTGACGACGTTGTCTACGGCGGTCTGTTGGTAATTGCGAAGCTGGTATTTCAATCTTTCGGAATCTTGCCATGCTGCAATTGCCGGTTCAACGCAATCATTTCAGGGTAATGGTAGACGCCGGATTGGGCAGGGGGATTCAAGGACGAAGCGATCATGGCCTTTGCGATTTGGTGCACGGTAATCGATTTGAATTTCGCAGGCGTCACGAAAGTGAACAAAGGAAGTAACTTCTCTAGCGGCCAGGGGGTGTGTTTCGATCCAATAATCATCGCCGGGCGAAAGAGACTCACAACGGCGGGGCCTTCATTCTTCACCGCCTCTTCCGATTCGCCTTTTACTCGAGCGTAGCGAGGCATGCCCGCAGCGCCCGAACCCGACGCTTTTGCTGTGGGATCGGAGCCGACCGCAGACATAAATGCCAAGTGCTTCACACCCGTTGCCTTCAACCCGCGCGCAAAAGCGGCATTCAAATGCACGTCGATAGAGCGGTGGGCGTCGATAGTGAGCTTCGCCGTTCCTGCGCCCACGCCTAATACACTCAAGCCCCAAGTTTGGTGTCCGATCGAACGCAGGGCTTCCACGACCGCGGCTTCTAAGCCAGCAGGGTCCATCTTTGAAACGAGCACTTCACGCAGTTCAATCCCCGCATTGCGGGCCGCTGCCACCTGGTCGGGTTGTGAACTACGCACGAAAGTCACGATGGTTCGGAAGGAGCCATTGCTAATGAGCTCCTCCATCAGCGCCTTGCCGACGGAGCCCGAAGCCCCCAAAACCGCGGCCGTTCGATGACTGCTCATTTGGGTAAGCCTTGATTTGCCTCGCTCACTTGCTCGTTCCAAGTCCAAAAGTCGTAAACGTATCCCACCAGAAAAAGGCCTCCCGTCAAAAGCCACACGATGCCCGAGATCCATTTTCCGATGAACATACGATGGACTCCGAAAACACCCAGGAAGGTCAGAAGAATCCACGCGAGGTTATAGTCGATGCGGCCCGAAGCGTAGCGACGTTCGGCATCGCGATCCATTCCCGGAATCAGAAAAACATCGATGAGCCAGCCCACGCCCAATAGCCCCAGAGTGAAAAACCAAATCGTGCCGGTCACGGGGCGCCCATAAAAAAAACGATGCGAGCCGGTGAAGCCGAAGACCCAAATAAGATAGCCAATGGCGAGGTTATGATTGCCCGGAAGTGAGGTTTGATTCATCGAGGTCACATAACTCAGAGCAGGGTGCCGTGCAACTTTGTTGAATCCACTTTTACGCAGAGCCCCTTACCGTCTATCTCCAATCCGATTAAAAAGAACGCTTGGGGGTTGGGGATGCAAATCGTTCTTTCTGTTCTTCTGCTTGTTTGTTTTGGCGCGAATGCCAATACGACGGTCATCACGACCCTCGATAAGGGGGAGCCCTTTGAAGGGATGACCTTCCACGACGGGGCCTTATGGGTAGGCAAGTCGCGCAAAGCGTTTAATTCGAACTACTCTTTGGAAGCTTATATCGGCGACAAGCTTGCGGGGAAGGTGACCCTCCCCCATTCAGCTAGCTACGTTTACCCGTACGCAAAAAACGCTGTGATCGTCGTGGGGACAGCGCACAAGCCGAATCTGACTCAGTACACGGTGGTCGAGAACAAGCAGGGGAAGCTGGTGCCCTCTACCCGAGCTATTCCTATGCAGGCCTGGGCTCGGGAGTGGTTGGGTACGTTCAATGGGAAAGAATATTTTACAGACCCGGGGGGCAATACCGAGACCAATACGCTCGGCATGCCCTCGCAGACCTTCTTCGCGGTGAATCGCACTTCTGCGCCCCGATATCTATCCACGCGGTTGAGGCTCCCGCTGGCCGGAGTTAGAGCGGGGAATCAGTTCTATGTGCTTAATTCGGAAGCGATCGGCAGCCCCTTTGGGAATCTGCATCGGTTGGATCCTACATCTCAAAAAGTGACACCCGTATTTGCTGGCAATCGGCACGGCTTTTTTGGAATCGCGTATGCCCCAGCGAAGAACCTCATTGCCGTTACGGACGAAGATTCGGGTGAGCTCTACTTGGTGGATGCCTCTGCGGGGAAAGAGCTATCTGCCTTTCCGGTTGCCGGCATACCACGCTCTGTCACGTTCTTGGGCAAATGTGCTCTAGTGGCAGGCCGGGACGCAAGGCAGCTCAACGCTATCGATGTTTCGGATCCAAAGAACCCTGCGTTCGTTGGCACTCTTGATGTGGATCTCCCTCAGCAAGAGTTCATGACGCTAGATAAGATTGCGGCGGATCCTGCGTCCGGAAAAATCTACGGGCGCTCGAACTTTCCGTGCAATGGCTTCTCAGGCAAGTGCGACGCAGACTGGAACAAGGTCCTCGCCTTCACCAGCTTCAATGCGCAGGAACTCGCAGCGACTTGTTTGAGGTAAGTTGGGCGCACTACGTCTAAGGAACAATGCAAATAGCCACGCGTCTTTGCCGACAGGGATTAGCATCGATCATTCTTTTTGTCGCAGGCTGTGGGCCGGGGATTTGCGTCGAATCACGCCAATGTTCTCTATCGGGCAGTTTAGCTTTTGCAGACTTCTTGCAAATCACATCCGACATCGTACCGCGTGCGTTTCACGAGAATCAAACCATCACCATCTCAGGAACCTGCGATCCGCGGGGTGGGACGGTAACCCTTGCTGGGGAAGGGCTCACTTCACCCACGGCTTTGGAATGTGGGGCGGACGGAGGTTTTTCATCCGTGGTGAATCACAGCAGTCCTGCTCCTGCTTTTACCGATGGACTGGGCGCGAAAGATCTCACGCTTGCGCAGAACGGCGTTGAAGTTACTACCCGCGTGTACAAGTACCTCGATGGGCCGGGAGTTGAAACCGTCGCCACCCCAACCGAACTCGCGAATATGGCGGCCAGCACGGTCCCGAATGCGCTGACGATCCTGACTCAGAACGTCGATTTGTCTGCTGTCGCTCCTACTCAGAATTGGACCGGCATTCCCTTGGTGGGAACTTTTGAAGGGAACGGTTTTGAAGTTTCAAACCTGCACTATTCCAGCGGAGCGTTCGCGGATTTTGGGTTCTTTCTAGGTCTTTCTTCGGATGCCCGCATTCAGAACTTCTCGCTTTCGGGCGATGTCACTTGCACCATTGGTTGCTCAGCCATGGCGGGTTTTGCTTCTTCAGGCTCCGTGCTAAAAAACGTCAGTTTTGACGGCGCCCTCACCGCCGTCCCAGGTGGGCTCAAAGTCGGGAGCCTTGTCGGTGAGCTGCTGGGGGTGATCGATGGTTGCTCTGTTTCCGGCACCCTGACTTCGGGAGTGGGAATGACCGGTGGAGTAGTGGGGTATAGTCAACTCGGTGGCTCGATCAAAAATTGTCGCTCTACAATGAGTATCACTGCTACCAGCCCCCACAGCCTTTATGGCGGGATTGTTGGGTTGGCAGACGACGGCGAGTTTGAAAACCTCGAAGTCAATGCGACTATCTTCGGCAACTCCGACGTGGGGGGCATCATGGGACAGGCCAACAACGTTGTGCTGAAAAATGCGTCCTACACCGGCAATCTCAGCTCGGTTCAAAGTTCCCTGGGCGGTATCATTGGAACCAGCCAAAGTGGCAATACCATCCGCCGATGCTGGTCGACGGGAAGTGTTTCGGGTCAAAGCAAAGTGGGGGGATTGGTGGGAGAGTTCCTTGCGGATAGCATCTTAGAAGATAGTTTTTCTTCCGCTCATGTTTCTACCACTACCGGTACGGGTGGGGGGCTCGTCGGACAAATTAGTGTTGCGGCGGCAGCCAATTTGAAGCGGCTCTACACGACGGGGAATGTGACACGCGTGGCGGGTGCCTCGGGACCCACCGTCGGAACGAATGGCGCCACGATTCCACCAAGTGTTTACTATCTTTCTACCGCCGCTTGCGCGGGATGTACCAATTCCCTAGGAACTTCTCTTAGCGGCGCCCAACTGGCCGACCCATCCACGTTTGCGGGCTGGGATCTCACGACGATTTGGGCGCCGCCCAACGGTGGTCCCCCGCTATTGCGCTAGGTATGAGTAGCGGTGGAACAGGAAGCTGACCTCTCGCGCGAGATGTTGAACTGTCCCGGGGACATAAGATCCCGCACATCTTTGTTGTCACAAGCTGGTGGCTATGATCAAAGCTAGAGATGGATGTATTTTCTGCGGAAGCAGGGTTATCGGGTGGGGATTTTGGCGATCGGCGTTTGAATAAGCGGCTTAGTAAGT
>JBGTAN010000017.1:0-3508 GCA_041749855.1 Bdellovibrionota bacterium | reverse complement strand
CTCAGTGCAAATCGATTTCAAATGCGCGGTCGCGTTCAAAGTGCTTGCATACGGCCAGACGCGAGTTCGAAAACAAATTCAAAACATCCAAAGCGCGCCCACTGGCTTCGAACCGATAAACAAGACCTCGATGGCTGTTTAAGTCACTTACCGCCCGAGCACTCGCCGGGCCGTCCGGACAGACACGCCTAAAGCAGCAGCCACTTGGTCGGGCCGGCTCAAATCCGCACCCTGAGCGTTAAGAAAAGCAACGCGATGGCCCGAAGCAGCCAGACTTTCCAGGTTCTTGGGCACGTGAAGCACGAGCGCCGCGTTGCTCTGCAAAGAGTAAAGTCCCTCGCGACACACGACCGTGAAACCCAAGGGCTTCACTGCCTTACGCACCTGGTTTATCGCAACTCGGATGCGAACTGCGGAATTGAATACATTGAAACTTTCGTCGGGATGAAGGCGATAGAAAAGCTCCGGTACGCTTCTTCCTCGATAAGTATCGCAAGCTAGAGCGGCGAACAGGCGCGCTGACAGGGGACTCAATTGGAACCACAAACTACGCTTTTCCATCAGCAACGACAGCTCCTTATGCCGCCCGCTTCCGGTGAAGACAAGCGGATAGTCAGAGGGAATTTCGAGGGGCTGTTTGAGTTCTCTCATCAAGTGAGCGCGGTATGCTTCGTACGGCGTGCCGAAGTATAGCTTCAAAGCCAAAGTCGGATCCCCGGTATGCACGGCAAGAAGGCGGTCACAGTCGCGGACCGTCTCCCAATGGTTCATTTGGATAGCATCGAGTCTAAGCTTATTCAAAGGCTCTCGCGAGGCAGGCGCGTGGGGTGATTGCGCCAAAACAGCAACCGCGCGCCATTTCGCGATAAACAGCTCCTGTCGCGCTGCTGCAGAGGGATGGCTTTCTACACTTTTGTTCAGCCAGGTTAGAGTCTGCTGCCACTGACGATCCAAGAGCGATAGCTGGGCTCTGATTTCGTAAGCGTTTCCCAAAAACACCGGATTCTTAAATTCCCGACAACGCGGCAGCAGCTTGGCAAGTACCTCATGCGCCTCAAGCGATCGACCTTCGTGAATGAAAGCCGCAGCGAGATTGAGTTCACCTATAATCTGCTGGCGCGCGTCCGCTTGCACCAGCTCCAAGTACCGATGCAGATGCGGAATCGTTTCGCCATAGCGCCACTGACCCACCAGAGCATGCACTCGGTAAAGGGTGGCAGAAGTATTGAGCTCGTTCTTGACAGTTCCAAGAAGCCTCAGGGCTTCTTCTGCCGCGCCGGCTTTTACGAGTAGCCCACAGTACAGCGTCAGTAAATCCTCGTTGCCTGTAATCTTGCCGGTCGGCGACCACATCATGGGGGTGAGAGCTCGAAGGCCCCAGTCGATGGCCCCCACGGTCCTAGCGAGGCTCGCTGCGCGAACCGCCTGCGCTAACGAAAGATTCCCCGTCGACTGGTTGGCAAGTGCTTTAGCCACACGCGAGGAATTCCCGGCGGCAGCTTCCTTCTCCAATCGGGAGATTTCGTCAGTGAAAGGCAGCATATTTGGCTCAAGTTTCTAGGATAAGATCAGTCTATCAGTAGATTATTTGAGCCAATTGAGCAGATTATGAAGCTACACACACAATTCAGGTCGGATTCGTGTCAAACTTCCAGCCAACGGGGACAAGCTTCTTACGCCTCCAATTCTTGGCGCCCGCTATCATGGATAGCAGGTGGAGGTCGACAATGATTAACAAGACTTTTCTATTGATTGCGTTTTCGATGGCACTTCTGACGGGCTGTCGTGATGAAAATGGAGAGCTTTTGGGTATCCCGGGTGGACCCCGTCCAGGCGGCACAAGCGAAGGCTATGGTGTCGTCGAGAAATCAAAGAAGCTTTTTTTGCTAGCAGGTACAGAATCGAAATTCGCATTGGGCGACGAGGCGGATCCCTACAGTAGCGAAGCTCAAGTAGAAATTGCACCGCAGAAGGGAACACTCACCCTCTCCGGCGGCGAAGGCACGTACGCCGCACCGGCCGAAGCTTCGGGCCAAGACTGTTTTGCGTACCGATACATGAATCCGAAAAGCGTTTCAGTCCGCGTGAGCACATGTGCCAACATTGCCCCCATAGCCGAGGATCGTGCTCTTTCGATTCGCCACCGTGAGGTCGTTGTCGAGCAATACCCCGCAATGGACCCCGATGGTGATCCGCTTACTGTCGACATCGAATCCGCTCCCAGCAAGGGCGAGATTCTGTTCAATCACAAAGGTCAGTCGATTGAGAATGGCTTCTACTACAACCCGAAGGGCCTTGAGATCGGTACGGACGCTTTTAGCTACTCGGTGAGTGACGGTCGCGCCCAATCAGATACAAAAACGGTGACCATCGAGCTCCAACCTCAACTTGAGGGAACTTGGCTCGCGGCCGACGCCCTGGGCAATGGTCCCCAATTGTTCAAGCGAGGGGAATCGGTTCCTTTTACGTGTGCTAAGCACGACATCGTGATCAGCCACTCTGCAGATCGAGTACAGATTCCGGCTTTCACGATTTCATGCGATCGAAACGCAGAGCACGTTGAGTTTTCTCGACCGGCGATCGACATGGTCGCCGCCCGGCAATCCAGCGACAGCCACCGGTACTTTAGCGAATTCGGTAGTACGACGGGAATTACGCCGGGCACTCTTTCGTCTTCTCTCAATGGCTATTTACTGTACAGCTTCGGTGGTGCAGATATGCGAACCATCCAGGGCTTCAACTCAGAAATGCCGCAGCAGGTGAAAGCTCGCAATAATGCCTATGGCAATGGACTGGTTCTCATCGAGGCTTTCGGCGATTACCAGTACGTGAGCGCTCTTCACCGACTCACTCCTTAAAAGTGCGAAAACAAGTTCCGAGCCGCAAAAGCGCGCCCGCTGGCTTCGAACCGTTAGCATAGGATCCGGGGCTAGTGTTCTACGCGAACGAGACGGGCAGAGTTGAGCTCGACCAGGGTGTTATACCATTGGCTCTTGGCCATCAGAGCATAGAGCTTGTAGACAATGCCGCTTTCGGTTGAGTAGGAACCAAGCCAGCGGCCTTGGTTCGTATACATTCCGATATCCGCGCCGCACGCTTTCGGATCAAAACCGATCAGAAAGTAGCTAACCGTTCCGGAAAAGATGCGATGCACTCCAGGCACGCTCGTGAAGGAGTGGACGTGGCTAAATTGCATCACGGAAACAGCGTTCTTAACCTGTCGTTCCGTCCAGGGGAAATGCGCTCCGTAGCCTTGCGGTGGTGGATAGAAAACCGTACCGGTAAATACCGTCTGGCTGGAGTGGACCGTGACTTGGCACTCTGAGCCCGCCCAGCTCAGTGACGCGATAAGGGTAAGCGTTCCGATTGGGCTCTACATCGTTAAAGGGGGCATGAGGTCCCTGGGTTAAGATTGGTGTGTCAAAGCATCGATCAACAACCTGGAGAAGCCCCATGCCTTATTCGAACTCTATCATTGGTTTGCCTGACGTCGAGATTGAAGCGGTTC
>JBGTAN010000016.1:0-166342 GCA_041749855.1 Bdellovibrionota bacterium | reverse complement strand
AAACCAACCGATCGCTCAAATTAGAAATAGAAAAGCCGGAGTGGAATTTCCACCCCGGCTTTTTCTTTTCGTAAACGCAAAGCTTCGACTTAAGCTGCGACGGATTTGTCAGAGGTTGCGGTGTCGGATCCCACGCTCACTTGCGTCTTTTTCGCAGGTAGCGATTTCACTTCCGGCATCAGGCCCCGACCTGTCTTCACAAGCGTGCGAACCCAAGTCTTGAGCGATTCAACCGCATCTTCATTCCCGCCTTGGCGCTCATAATCCAAAGTTCCCAGAACGGCGATGCAGCGGCGCATGTTCGTCTTCTGCTCGCGGGTCAGATCGCTGAACTGAATTCCATATTTGTGGGCTCCCGATCCCGTGCTGAAGTGGCGAATCCGTCCGGTAACCGTCATTGCTAAATTCAGGAAATCAAACTGCAGGGTGATGGGTTCTTCCACTGCTAAAGCCGCTTTGCCAGTACAGGTTAGGAAGATACCACCCTCGGAAATATTAGAAATATTTCCTTCCGTACTTTTCTTTCCTTGGATCGCCTTGGCCGATAGGTTGACCAAGTAGCGGGGTTTAGCTTCCCACCAACGCACGCGCGGATCCAAGTATGCAATCCGAACAGCGGGCATTAGGAAGTAAGTCACCACAGCCAGATTTGCTACCGTCACGCTGACGATAAGGCTTATGGGAAAGGCTTTAGGTGCAACTCGGTGATAATAGATGTGCCCCGCGACAGTAATAACCTGCACAAGAAAGAAAGTAGGAATACTCCATTTCTTTACCGACAAAATTGCGAATCCTGCGATAGGAAATGCTCCGAGGAAGAGGAAGAGTTCCCCGAAGGAGCTTTGATATTGCATGTAAGTCAGGAAGCGACTTACGGGCATATCCCAAAGAAGTGAGTAGAACAGAATTTTAAAAACGGGCTCGAGGAAGTGAAACATGGCGAGTATCACTATCGGCCAAGGCTTGCGTGCCATTGTGTTGCCCTTTCGGTGAGGGGAGAACGCTTTAATTACGACCCTTTATTATTTTATTGGTGAGTGAGGGTTTCAACAAGGGGCAATCCACTGTTCGACTCAGTGCTCCGTACTATTCGCTGGGGGTTCACGCACGAAATACCGATAAGCAAACTAGAAAACTCTATGGTTTGGCGACTCTACATTCCGTTGTTTACAGTGCTCTTCAATCTAACGCACCACGCTATCGCACGCAGTGTGCTTTTGGAATGGGAGGCCATTCCGGGTGCTACGTCTTATGAAGTCGAGGTTTCTCAAAACGGGGAAAAAGTCGTAAACCGGATGCTGGATGCTACTAAGACGACCTGGAACGTGGGATTGCCTGTGGGTGTTTACGTCTTTCGAATGCGGGCATCGGATTGGACCAAGCAACCCGGTGAATGGTCAGATCCGGCTCCCTTCGTCTCCTCACCTGCGCCACCTGAAATTATTGCACCGACTCCAGGTGATTTGCTCTCGCCCTCTGAAGCTACTCGCGGAGTGGTGTTTCGCTGGAAACCTATCGGGGGAATCAAACACTACCAAATTGAGATCCGTAAAGATGGACAGCCGCTGGCCCCAGAGCGGACATCCATTCCTGGTTACCTTTTAAAGAACGCCGGCACCGGTGAGTATGAGTTTCGAGTTGCATGCGTGCTTGAACTCAAAGGCGCGTTGCCGCTGGGACTCACTGAGCGCTTCTACCCCAGCGAGCCTGGTGTTTGGCTTCCTTTTTCTATCAAAGGGGAGCCTGTGAGATTGCCGGCGCCCAAAGCCGATCCTCTCGACGAGCCTGAGAATAGCTTTTCATTTGCTCCTGTTTTCACTGCCTTTCAGATCTCGGCATGGGATCGCACCGACGCAGCGCCCTCGCGCATCACCTCCAAGGTAAATACCGGAGGTGACATTCGGGTTGCCAAGAAGCTATCCAAACGTTGGTCTATGACCGGACATCTCCAATTGGTTTCTACTAGCGTTCAGGATTTCCCCGCCGTAACAACGCGTGAACCGTTCATTGCAAATCTGCAGGTGGGGATGGGGTTTCGACCTCATCGTGCAAAAAAGGTCGATTTGAGATTCTTAGCCGGTATCGGCGATCAACCGACGATAAGAGGCGGCGCGACCGCGATCTACGAACCTATTTCTCTGATACGACTCGGGTTGGGCGTTTCAGCCCCCTTGTTTACATTGGCTGGTTTCCAATTTAGTGCGGACGCGTGTTTGCTTACTTTCTTGTCGCGCGTAACACCCGAACACTCCTATCGAAATGGCCTGATTGTGGGATTGACGGGAGTCGCGCAACGCCCGTTGAGCGATAGACTTTCGCTCAGGGGATTCACCACCTTTACCAGTACCTACATTAATACCAACGTCTACGCTCTTACTCGCAATGAATTGCAGATGGGTGGGGGCTTGTCTTACCGCTTTTAAGCAGCTTTGGGGTCGTGAACTACCTTTTCACTCTTCTCGGATTCGTAGTCGCTGTAAGGGGTGAGAACCATTGTGGGCTTTCCGTCCTTCAGGTAGCCCAGAACCTTGAAGGTCTCGATTGAATCGCTCTTTCCCTTCACTTTTACCCCTTCGCACGCTTCAAAAATAAAGCGGTCCTGCACGCTAGCGCGAACGCTCTTAGCGATAAGCAAGTCGGTTCCGAATTCCTTCGTCATGGATTCGATGCGGGAAGCAAGGTTCACGCTGTCTCCAATGACGGTGTACTCCATTTTCTCGTCCGAGCCGATATTTCCGGCAATCACCTGCCCACAGTTTAATCCCATTCCGATGCGTAAAGCGGGTTGTCCGCGGGCAATACGAGACTCATTGAGCTTTGCCAATTCAGTGCGCATTTCTAGGCACGCAGAAATGGCCTGGAAGTTCGCATCTGGATTGTCCAGGGGGACTCCCCAGATCGCCATAATCGCATCGCCCACGTATTTGTCGACGATTCCGCCGTGTCGGCGAATGACAGCTACCATTTGAGTCATGTACTCGTTGAGCATTTCCACAACCTGCTCGGGCTGAAGACTCTCTGATAGCGAGGTGAATCCGCGGATATCGCTGAAGAAGATAGTCGCTTCACGGCGCTCGCCACCTAAGTGAACGTCCCCCGAGAGCAGCTTCTCCGCGATTTCCTTGTTGTGAAACTTATTGAAGGTCGCCTTAACGCGCTCGCGATCTTCTAGTCCACTTGCCATATCGTTGAAGGCCAAGGCAAGTTCCCCCACTTCGTCCGAGGACCGTGGTGAAAGACGAACCCCGAAATCTCCACCTGAAATCTGACGGGTCGCTTGTACAAGTTGGCGAATAGGCCAGGTAATTGTGTTGGAATAGAAGTAGCCCACGAGGAATGCAATCGATAGGACTATCAGGGCAATCAGTGTTGCTCGAAATTGGACGCGCGCAGCGGCTTCAAACGCCTTGGCCTGGGGGACTTCAGCCACAACACCAAGTCCTGCGAGGCCTACCATCCGAAACGCACCGAGGCGCATTTCTTGAGCAATGGGATCGAGATAGGAAGTCTGACCATTTCCAAGCTTACCTTCCCTCATCTTGGAGACGATATCCAAGTGCGCCGCGGATTCTCCGTTCGATGATAGATCCGTATTTGGATGGGCCAGATAGCGACCCGTCGAATCAATGAGGAAACTCGTTACGATATCGTTGGTTTCAAATGCTTTTGCAAAGCGCGCTTGCTTGAGTAGGGCAGTGACTGAATGCGTGAAGCGAGTCCCATCGGCTGCATCTCGAATAAACGGAATTGCAATGGCGAGCGCCGCCGTTCCGTCAGAAAGTTTGAGTGATTTGACCTGCATTTTGCCTTGCAGGGTTTCTGGAATAGATACCCCCGCCGACTCTAGTTGAGAGAAGACAGCTTGACCGGTTCCGAGCGCCGCATGGGTCGGAGCTACTATTTGCCCCTTCAGAAGCATCTTTCCTTGGGTCTGCTCGTGAAGGAAAAAACCTAGAAGGTCCGCATCAGTCGCAAACGTATCGCGCAAGATCGCGTCCCTGGCACCAGGCGTCTTGAAGTCCTGGCGGAAAACATTTCCGACCATGCGAGCTTTGTCAGTGATGTTTGAGAACATCTCGCGGACCTGACCTGCGAGGTTCGCTGCCGTATCGCTGTTCATCTGCTGAATCAAAGCCGTGTTGTCTTCGACGAACAGCCGATTGGACACGTAAACCAAAGCCGCGGCTGAAAGAACGAGTAAGGTGGCGATTAAGCCGATGAGTTTCGCACCGATTTTGAGACGGAGTTTAGGGAATTTCATCTACGTACTCATCGGAAGTTTAGTGCGCAATATTAAGCAGTTTCGTTCAGTTTTCCGCATCAAGTTGCCGATACGTTCTTCAATGGCGACTCTCGCGTTACAACGCTCCTGGTGGCAGCCGATTCCGGTTGTTTTGCTCTGTTTTGGGATGGGTTTGTCATCCAGTTGGATGCTCTACCGAGAGATGAATGCCACCACTGAAGCCACAGGTCCCCAAGTAGGTACGCTTGAAAGTGCGCAACACAGCGTCAGAAGGAAGCCCGCTACCAGCTTTCTTTGGGCACAAGTGGCACCGGGAGCATTGCTTTCTCGCCGCGATGCGGTGCAAGTGGGTACAGGTGGTTCCGCGACCATCCGGCTCATGGATGGTTCTTCGGTAGAGTTGGGCGAGAACAGTCTCGTTGTCCTTGAAGACTCGCGCGATATGGCGCTCAGCTTCTTGCAAGGTTCCTTTGTCGTCCGCAAGGGAGCAACAGACACACTTCTTCGAGTTGAAAAGGGCAAGACGAAGAGCGAGGTCCTGCGCGTCCGTCTTCTGAGACCTCTTCCTCAGCAAGTCGTTTTTACTTCCGGGGCCATTCAGCCAAACGCTTTCGAGTTTGAGTGGGTGCCTAGTTCGAAAGGGATTACCGAGAATCAGGCCGTTCAGATTTCGTCTCGGCGTTCGTTCTCTCCAGAGACCACCCGGACTTTTCCGATGGATCTGAATGCTAAGCGCATGACTCATGCCCTGGGAGCCGGCTCCTACTATTGGCGCTTGGTGAGTGGGACCACGCCACTCAGCGAAACGCGATCTTTCAAAGTCGTTCCGGCAAAAGCCTTGCAGCCATCGGCCCCTTCCGAGAATGAAAAGCTGACAACATGGTCAAAAGGCGGCCGCATTCCTTTTTCATGGGATGTCGTGCGGTCGGAAGGCGTGGTTCCGGATACAATCCCGACCCATTTGGAGATCTCCGAAAAGGCAGATTTTTCCACCCTAAAGTTTCAAACGCGAGTGGCACCTTCGGCCAGTATGGCGTGGTTAGACGCGGTTCCGCCAGGCGACTACTACTGGCGGCTCACGTCCCGGTATCCTGGGGTAACCGTGAGTTCTCGTGGCATACGGTTCCGGCTCGCCTCAGCGCCAAAGCTCACCATCGATCTGCAGAATCCCAAGGCGGGAACAACCTTTAAACGCAATGAGCCTATTTCCTTTCAATGGAGTCTCGATGGGTTAAGGGCAACCTATCGTTTGGAGATCGAACCCTTTGATAAAAGGTCAGAGACAGTCCGTTTGGAATCAATCACTCCAAACTCCAAATGGATATCGAAGGTGCCTAGCTCTTATCGCTGGCGAGTCTTGGGCTACATCGATGGCAATACGGTGGGAGAATCTATCTGGCAGCGGTTCGATGTGACGGAAGCGAGCCCGCTAATTCTGAAGCTTCCTACCGCGAATAGCAGCTTGCAGTATTGGAAAGCGCCGGCGGCGTTTGAATATCGCTGGGAGTCCGCCGGGCAGCTCGACGATGGCAGTTACTACCAGTTGGAACTTGCATCCGATTCCGCATTTGCTTCCGCCGTGAAAGTACATCAGACGACCGAAACAGTCGTTTCCAGTGCGGTGCTCCCGCCGATCGAGGGCACCACTTTCTGGAGAGTGCGGTTACTCAATTCTAGTGGCGGCGCTTTGCGAGTGAGTCCCGTTTACCGATTTGAGCACGGGCCGTTCCCGAAGTTGCGTGCCCCGGCTAGTGTACAACCCGCGGCTGACTATGCATTTGCCCCTAAGAAAGTGACCGATGTCTTGGCTCTACAATGGGAACCTGTGAAAGATGCCGTTTCCTACGTTGTGACGGTAATGCGTGAAGGGAAGAAGTTTCGCAGCCTAGAAACGAAGAGCGAGAAAGCTATTCTGAAGGGGCTGGCCCCGGGCAAATACACTTGGGCTGTGAAAGCTGTGGATGCTTTGCACCGCGAGGGCGAATCCATACCTGCCCGCAAACTCTCCATCCTAGCGCCGAAGAAGCTCCGTGCTCCGAGTCTGCGGTTGCGTTAGACGGTTTTGACTTTCGCACTCAACTGGGCCGGAGTCATAGGAGCCATTGGCGGTCCGGATGGTCCCCATGCCGTCGTGTGTGTATGCGAATTAAATAGCGACATAAAGCTCTGCCCTTTCACGAGTGCCTCTGTCGCCCCCGCGCCCAATTCTAGGCTAGCTGCCGCTTCAATTTTCACACTTTGACTCTTTACAGTAATACCCCCTGATTCGATCCGAACCTCGTCCCCATTGGAATTGCTAATCGTGATCGTTGGACCTTCAATGACGAGGCAGTTGTTCTGCTCGTCGCTTAGAACGATCTTGTTCTCCTTCGAGAGAATCTCTAGCCGTCGACCTTCCTTGTCTTTTAGAACCACAGCCCGGTCCGCGTCGGAGTCGTCAAAGGCGAGCAGATGGCCCGAACGCGTTCTAATAAATTTCAGCGCATTGGAATTGTCGGAGTTGTGGTCGCCGGCTCGATTCGATTCGGGTGGTCTATTTTGCTTGCTATACAGTGAACCCAGAATCACTGGATGATCCAGGTTACCGCCTTGAAGGTACACGAGTACTTCTTCACCGATTTCCGGGATGAACCACATCCCGGCTTCCTTGGAGGCAAAGGGGGTACACACTTCGCACCATTCCGAGGGATGCTCCAAGGAGTCTCCTTGAAACCAAGGGTACTCCACGCGAACCCTTCCGAGTTTATCGGGATCATTATTGTTACGAACGATGGCTCTTTGAAATCCTTGCATCATGCTCTGCCTCCGGAAAAGACCCCATCTGCGCGAAAATCCACCCATTCGGCCTGTTCGGAATAGGGGAGCTCGCAACTAGCATCGCCTTCGCTCACGGTCGTTACCGTGCACTTGCCAAGCACCTTGCGCTTGCCAGAAGCATCGGAAGCCGAAATGACGACGCCGTCTCCGGCTTGAATTCCTGCTGCAGCTTTGAGGACGGCTACTCCCATCCCTCCGCCAATGGCATAGCAGTCGACTACCTGAACGTTCACGCGCCTGGCTAATTCCGTATCGCGACGAAGCAGGGAATAGGAACTAGAGCCGCTGAGCTCCTTTGCGCGAACTCGAACCAGAAGATCCTCTCCTCTCATGGGAAAGTGCCGCGACCGGCCTTCTGCGAGAGTCCCGATGCGCCGCACTCCTGACCCTCCCGGTAATGCGGCAAACACTTCAGCGACTGGTGCGTCGGCGGCGGCAAAAAAAGTGAGTCCGACTGAGGCCTGACTGCCCTTAACTCGGAACCAGTCTGTTTGATCACCGGAGTGGTAATGGACCTCTCCTTTTACTTTAATGCCTGGCTCTAGTGGGGTGCCGCCTTCCGGAAGCCAATCGTCTTCAGAAGCAAAATCCGCGTTCCGGTACCTGACGGTGATGAGTGCCGGCTTTGATGAAAATCGCCTACGATAGCGCGCGAGCGATAGCGAGTAGTTTCCAGGCGGCTGAAATTGCTTGCTCTCCACGCGTAAGACGCCTGTTGCTTCGTTACAACTACGGGTAATTGGAATCGCGCCAGTACCATGCCGGTGAATCTTGACCGGCAGGTTTTCTTGGGCTTCACGACACCCCGCGCGTTTGATTCGAAACGATTGAACAACGATCAGTTGGCCTTCGACTTTGAGAGTCAGTGTGGCATGGGCATCATCCGTCTCAAGGGGAAGCCGATCCCCGGTGCTGCTACAAGCAAGCGACATTAGGCACAGAAGGGTAGAGAGTGTAAGCATCTTAGCTCGCATTTGAATTTCCTTCGCTGAGAACAAAAGTAAATCGCGACCGCTCCACGCAGATTCGGTCACCGGAGGCTAGGTGACGTGAGGCGTATACTGGAACTCCGTTGACGAACACCGGAGTCCGAGTCGCTTCCAGTCGATACGCTAGTCCCCCATCCAATTCTAGTCGCCTTAAGGTGAAGTACGCTTTTCGCTTTTCCCCGCGCGCACGCAGACAACGCAGCCGACTTTTGCGGTGTGTGCCAATTGCTATTTCGGGCTCGTCGACAGCGCGTACGAGCGGACGAACTACCGGTTGCTTATCGCCCAAGGGATTTGAGCAGATCAAGTAGGCGCCATTCCTTGAGAAACAAAAGGCGCAAGAGCGATCGCGGTAGCGGATTCTGTGACCGCAGCTGCGGCAGCTTCGTGGGAGAAAATACCGCACTAAGCGGTACAGAGCGTAGGCGATCAGTACAAGCCCTGCAATGGGGAGCAGGTAGGAGAGTAGAGTTGCAATGGCACTGGGGGGTTTTGCTGCGCCCGCCTTGAAAGTTAGCGGTGCACTTTTCAAAGCCTGATCTCCCTTCTTAACGTGTGCCGATAGAGAATGCGTTCCTTGGAGGCCGCTGGGTAGGTTGCCCTCAAACCCATAGAACCGAATAGGTAGGTCAGAGGCTTCTGTGGGAAGGGTTCCTGCCGAAAATAAGTTCGTCCCCAAGTTTTGACTTAAACTCTCAAGTACTCCCTTGAGAGAATTCATCAGAAAAGGGTTATAGACAAAGATCGCGAGTTCGGTCTGATCCTGTTTTAACGCTTCCAACGTCTCTTTTGAGAGAAAGAGGTTTCCCGACGAAAGTATCCAGACCGATCGAGCCATACCGGGATCGGGATCCCGTTCGAGCAACTGTCGCAGTGCCTTGTCGGGACTTGAGGAAACCGCTTTGGCATCGCAATGAATGGCTTCAGGGTCGATGGCATTCAGGGGTTGTGCGATCGCAGCAATCTCAATAGAACCTCGATGAAATCCGGCCAAACTCATTCGACTGGAACTGGGGAGTTCGCTCTTTAGTTTTGCCGTCCATTGCTGAACGACAGAACCGATCTGGTACTTCGTGCACAACCCGGAGGTGTCCACGAGCAGGAGAATCTCCTGTGGCGCGCGAACCACTTCAGCTACCAGATTCTTCCCTAAGCTCTCCAGACGTAGATAGGGTTTGGCAGTTCCCATCGCCCGCACCGTCACTTCGGCCGAAATGTGATCATCCACGACTTGCACATTCCTCAGCGTGAGAGAATCTGCATAGGCGGTACGCGGAGGAAAGGCTGCGAGCAGGATGGACAGCAATAGGAGGGTTCGTAGCTTCATGTTGTCACCTCAGCGTGAAACCGAATCCAGAGGGAGTGGCGTCCGGTCGGAAAGAGTTTGATCTGGAAAATGCCTTCTGGAAGCGCCAAGACATCATTCGTATAGTGGCAAGTCGGTTCTCCCTGTTTGGGTATGAGACGCAGCTCCCCCATTTCTAAACGAATGAGACTCGTCCCTGACTCATTGATTCCTTCTTGAAGCGGCAAGCAAGCGCCATCCGCCAATCGAATGAGCAGCCCTGCTATGGGAGTGGTATGCGGGGGCAGTTCTTTGTAGGCATCTAGCGTTCGCATGCCTTCCTGCCAGCAAGCTTCCGCGGTGTACGCACTTTTCGCTTGCTCAAACCGAAGTCCAGCTTCTGTTTTGGATCTTTCGAGTAGGGCTCGTGCCCTGTCCAGAATACTGAGTGAAGCCATCATGGATTCTCTCCTAAAGCAGTGGGATCTAGCTCCAACAGGATGAATTGATTCCCTAGAAGGGAGACTTCATCGAAATCGACCAGATTGGCCCGGTACTCCGTTCTCCCATTCAACTCGAAAGCGTGAGGGGCCTTGGCCGTGATCCAGACGCCGTCGCTTAGATCGATGCGATAGCTCGTGGGCAAAGCGTCCTGGCTAGGTGTTAGGACGATATCCGCGTCTGCTGACGTTCCAATTTGAGCGGAACGCCCCCGAAGGGGAAATACTTCACCTGCATGCATTCCACGGTGACAATAAAGCACGGCTCGTACTTTGTTCGTGTGCGGAGGCTCTGAAAGCGCGTCCAGCGCGGCCTGTTCAGGCAGGCGAGGCCACCCTTTGAGTGTGGTCAGGCCATTGCTATCGCATTGAGTACTAGGATCTCGGCGGCCGAAGAAGGCCCCAGCAAATGCGATTGTGCAAGAAGTGATCGCCCCCAATCTTCTCATTGAAAGACTCCCTGAGCATTCAGCGGCTGATAGATAGCCGCCTCGAAGAAACCGTAGTCGAGATCGGCTTCATCGATCCGGATAGTCAGGCGGTTGTTCTGAGCAATCAAGGCCTCAGGCTGAATGATGAGACCTCGGTTCTTCCAAACGTTGTCATCCCCCTCAGGAGCAAAGTCCTGGAGCAGGGTCTTGCCGTTGATGCGGTACTCGAGCTTGGCCCCTTTGCGTCGGATGTACTGTGGAAACCACACGATGGCGGGTGCATCAGGGTGCAGAATCTGAAAGTCGAGTTGAATTTTTCCTTCGCGAACAAAAACCCCGGTCCGCCCGACGAGATCTCCACTTCTGTAACGGGTTTGAAGTTTTCGAACCTGAGAGGACTCGCTTTGAAATACAACCCGCTGCTTATCGGTGGCCTGAACATAGTCGACTCGACGGAAGACGTGGCCTGCGAGCGTGGTCTTTTCAGGGAAATCTACTGCGCGATCTCGCAAGTCAATGAGCGCTTGTTCCAGCGCATTGATGAGTGTGAACTGCTTTTCTGCAAAACGGGCAAGGTCATCAAGTTTGTCCGATAGTTTAAGTACCAGCTGGAAGGGCAACGCACGAGGCAAGGCCTGCCTTTCACGCGCTTCACCTAGCATTGAGGATATCTCCAAGAAAAGTTCGCGATTAAAATTCGCCTGATCCGCTGGGCACTTGCGACTCAGAGCCTCCAAAAAAATCGCAAGCCTGTCTGAGAAAGTGGCGAGTAAAAATGCCACCTTTAGTGCTTGGTAGGGAACTGAAAGGACTTCCGCGTGCAACTGACTGAGGTATCCACTAGTGCCCTGTATATCGTCGAACAGAAAAATGCGCTGTAGTCTGTTGTGCGCCTCCTCAATTCGATAGAGGGCAGCGCGTATCTTCATGAGCTGCGGAAAGTCGAGTGGTAAAAATGTCAGAGGGAGAATCCGTTTTCGGAAACGAGTGTCGATCACGGCCACTCCCGCCTTTGCCGACAGCTCGCCTCCTATCCATTCTTCTTCCCGCAGAGGCAATCGGAGTGAATGCGCTTCGTCGTCGAGTATGACCCGAAAGAGTTCCAGGGAATCGGCAGGGACCTCCTCCGTGGAAACCACTAGCTCGGGCACTAGGCGGTGTGTCTGAAAACCCTGAATGGAGGGGTCCTCGGGGTCTTGATAAGGATCTTCTGCGGTTGCTTTGTTTCGAATGCTGACGATTGCCCGCATCCCACCTTTCACCGCAAACTGTGATAGGTCGATTGCTAAGTCAGAGTTCAGAACCAATGTTTGCCCATTTGGCAAAATCGCCATGCCGGGACGCACTACAACCGTGAGCCCTTCCGAGAAGGCAGGTTCAAACTCTCGCAAGGACTGGAGCAAGATGCCTCCCCCCGCTAGAAGTTGAGAGCCCATCAGTGCAGCGATTTTGTCGCCCTGCAACGAAAGGCGGTTAAAGTCGCGGTAGTCCAGCAGTTGCCCTGGAAAAAAATGTGGGCGAGTGACTTCCTCTAACATGCTTCTGCCTCCGTACCCTTGTGTTTAGCGTTCATCGGTTCCAAAAGATCCCCTCTCTCGACATTCTCCACAGGCTTGTTCGGGTCAAAAGAGGCGGGACGCGCGCGGTAGCGAGCCCACGAACGCAAAGCCTCAATGCGATCCCGCATGGTTTGAGACAAAGGAACGGTTTCCGCCAACGCCTGTAGCACATGTGCTGCCGCAAACGGCTCGGTGGTTCCAAAGGCCAAGTAGCGTCCGGCGATGATGGCCTGTTCAATCTCTCCGCCACTGAAGCCATCGCTTCGCTGCACAAGACTAGGGAGATTATCTGCGGGAAGTTCCCAACCATATTTGCGTAGCTGAATCTGAAAAATATCGCTGCGCTCTGAAGGCGTCGGAAGATCAATGAAAAAGATCTCATCGAAGCGCCCTTTTCTTAGCAGTTCGGGAGGTAATGCTGAGATGTCATTTGCCGTCGCAACGACAAACACTGGGCTTTTCTTTTCCTGCATCCAAGTCAAAAGTGTTCCGAATACGCGGCTTGTCGTCCCGCCATCTGAGCTCCCACTGGAGCCTGTTCCGGATAGCCCCTTCTCAATCTCGTCGAGCCAAAGAATGCAGGGAGAGACAGCTTCACACGTGGCAAGCGCAGTGCGGATATTGCTTTCGCTAGACCCCACCAGGCCACTGAATACGCGTCCCAGATCTAGTCGTAGGAGTGGAAGCATCCATTGCTGACTAATTGCTTGGGCAGTTAGTGACTTTCCGCAACCTGGAACGCCGACCATGAGCATTCCCTTAGGTGCGGGAAGACCCACCTCACGAGCCTCCGGTGTGAAGCCTTTGGCGCGTGAAGCAAGCCATTGTCGGAGCAGCGGCATGCCTCCCACCGAAACGGAATCTTTTGAAGTGTTGATGAACTCAAGCAGCCCGCTCTTACGGACGATTTGCTGCTTCTCATCAAGAACCGTGTGAGTGTCCAACGCTCCATGGGTGACGAGACTTTTCGCTAAGACATTTTCTACTTCATCGAGGGTGAGGCCGCCCGCTGCTTCTACGACTCGTTCCCGAACCACATTGTCAGGGATGCTGGACTTAAGAGAATCAGCGGCTCGGTCTACCAAAGGGCGTATCTCGTCTCTAGAGGGGAGTGGGAGATCGAGGACGGCGACTTCTTTCTGCAGTTCTGCCGGGACCGGGAAAGTGGAAGAGAGGAAGATGATGTTCTTGGGTTGTCGTTTGAAAAGCGCATTCAAGTCGCGAAGCTTTCGAACTACCGAAGGTTCCTTGAGGTAGGGATGAAAGTCCTTCAATACCAGGATCGATTTATCATTCACTCCCTCGTACCATTTTAGAACAGCCATAGGGTCTGCCATATCCGCAGTCCCCACCTTGTCCTTCATGACTCCTTGAGTGCGGGACCAGACGTACAGAGAGCTCGCACGCGCCTTGCCAAGTGATTCAATCACTTCGAGGGCACGCTCCTCTTCGAAAGTATTGAGGCTGATCAACGGGTAGCGCGCTCGGATATGCGCTGAAAGAGTTTGAGTGAAATGTCCGAGCGAATTCTTGTTCATATAGAGTTTGGCGCCCACTTGCGCCCCTTGCTTCTTCACTACGCAATTCTGGTACCAACTCCGTCTCGACATGAACCGGCGCTAGAACGGCGGGTCGAGTGAAGGTTCGATTCAATAGTGAGATGGGAAAGTGCCTCGAGCTGTTTCACGATTGAGATTATCCGGGGTGAATCGGTGGTGCTCCCTCACGAAACGATGTGGCACAGGCGTTGCTGTTAGGAGTGTTCGGAGGCGACGTGAAACATGAGTTTCTAAAACATGTGACAGCGAGCATTGAGAACCTACTCAATGAAGTGCTGCTTGATAATAGCTATAGCCTGTTTCGCCGTGGTCCCAGAGTGGTGAGTGGTACTCCTTTCAGCGCCAATAGCTCCGACTACCACCTCTACTTCACAGGCTACGAGGTCCTTGAGCGGGATCAAGCAACCTACCGGGCCGAAGATGGAAGCGGTTCGGCGCTCGTTCTGCGAGCTCCTGATCGCATTCGGCTCAGTTATGCGCTACTCGTTAGTAGTAGTGCACTTCGCAATGACGCGTGGGATCGCCTCATTGCCTATTTCTTCGACCATCGAATGGTTGAACCCTTTTTGCCTGAGCCACTCAAGAACCAGCCTGCGATTTACCACCGGTTGTCCGCAGAGAAAGCCCTATTTATCCTCGAGTCGGCGAACGCACCTAGCGCCATGGCGACGGGCCAAGAGCCCCTAACACTTTCACTTAAGTACACTGCGCTCTATCACAGCGGCGCAGTCCTCAACCGTGAAGCTCTCGTTAAGCACAGAGTGATTGATTATCGAAATAATGAAAGGAGTACCAATTGAGTACGTATCAGGCCCCTGGCGTCTATTCCAATATCGTATCCAGTGGCAACAAGCCCATTGAATCGGTCGGCAGTTCGACCGCTGCCTTTATCGGTCAGGCCACACAAGGTCCCATCGACAAAGCCATGCTGGTGACGAGCTTCGCTCAGTACCAGAAACTTTATGGGGGCGTTGCAGAAGGGGGAAACCTTGCTCATGCAGTCTACGGCTACTTCTTAAACGGTGGCTCAAAGTGCTTCATCAACAACGTGGGCGCAGCCAAGGAAGGTCAAACGGCAGACGAAGTGGCGGCGTTGATCAAAGGGGAAGATAAAGGCCCTGCCAGGCGCACGGGTTTGTGTGCTTTCAAGGGAATAGAGGAGATCTCGCTGGTTGCAGCTCCAGGCCACACATCATCTTCGGTACATCAAATGCTTTCAGACCACGCAGCCGAGTGTGGAGATCGCATGGCGATTCTGGACGGAATCGAGGATCTGGGCGAGACCCAGCTTCATGAATTTCCCAGGGTTGGTGATGCGCGGGATTCAGCATTGTACTGGCCTTGGATCGGCGTCTTTGACGAATCGACGAAGAAGGTAACGATGGTCCCCCCATCCGGACACGTTATGGGGGTAATCGCTCGAGTCGATAGTGATCGAGGCGTTCACAAAGCCGCGGCGAATGAAACGATTCGGGGGGCTTTGGGACTGAAGTACTCGCTTACGCGCTCCGAGCAATCCCTGCTTAACCCGCGTGGGATCAACTTGATTCGCGACTTCGACGATATGGGAATTCGGATCTACGGAGCACGTACCCTGAGTGCCGATCCTGAGTGGAAATACCTCAACGTCCGTCGTCTTTTCCAGGTGGCGAAACAGAGTATTACCAAAGGGACAGAATGGGTCGTCTTCGAGCCGAACAACGAGCAGTTGTGGGGAGCGATTGCGCGTAATATTCGCGCCTACCTAAAAACGCTCTACAACGACGGCGCATTGAAGGGCAAAACGCCAGAAGAAGCGTTCTATGTCCGTTGTGACGCAACAACGAATCCACCGGAGAACATTGACCTTGGAATTGTGACGATAGAAATCGGCATCGCTCCGGTCAAGCCGGCGGAGTTCATTCAAATCAATATTCAACAACAGCTAGAGAATGAACAGGCCTCTAACTAATAAATAGGAGAAAACAATGGCAGGACAAGACTACCATCCCGTTTCGAACTTCGAAGTGAAGATCGATAACGTTAAAGGGGATGGCTTCATCCGTGTGAGCGGATTAGGAAACGAAACCGAGGACATCCCTTCAAAGGATGCCACCGGCAAACACACGGTCAACACACCGGGCAGCACCAACGCGCGCGACATCACGCTCGTACGCCGCTTCTCCGGAGACAAATCGCTTCATGATTGGTCTCAGGAGGTAAAGACCAAAGGGAACATGGCAAAGCCGCGTACTGGCTCTATACGCCTTCTCAATAACGAATTGAAGCAAGTAGCTCAGTTCGATTTCGAAGGGGCCTGGGCAAAGGCTTGGATTGGTCCCGAGCTCACCAAAGACGGAAGCGGGAACAATATTCTCGTGGAGACTGTGGTTCTGAGCGTTGGCGATGTGAAGATGGTGTGATCGATGAGCGAGTTGTCGAGAACTGACTGCATGGGATCGGATACGGGAGGGTTGCCTAAGCGCGTGCCTCGCGTGGGCCTAGTGGCCGGGTCCAATGGTGTTCCTCTTTGTGTGTTGTACTTTAGCGGTATCACACGAGCGTTTCACCGCGAGTTTCGATCTTTTGAACAGGTCGAAGCGTCGCGCGGTCAGTCCGACACCGCGCTCGACGCATCTGCATGGCGCCATGTGGAGCACTTCTTCCAAGCGGGTGGCAAGCAAATACACGTTCTGGGTCTGTCCTTGGGAGAATCTGAAGACGTTCTCAAAGCCATGATGGGAGTGGACGGAGGGGTTGCCCGACGCACCGGAATTCAGTCTGTTCGTAGTTGGGAGATGAAAGCGGATTTGCTGGTCATCCCGCAGGCGACGGAACTACTTGAAGGGCAAGAGCTCCTCTGTTTTTTGCAGAAGGTAGGGGAGCTAGTCACGGAAGTTTCCGATCTGTTGTTCCTCATGGATCTTCCCAAACGGTTCTCTGCGGCCGAGGCGGAAGCGTTTACTAAGGGCCTATTCTATTCGGATGCGGCCCTCTTTCACCCTTGGCTGATTCGCGAGGATCAAGCAGTTCCCCCATCGATTGCTATGGCAGCATGGTTTCAGCGAGCCGATGCCGAAGTAGGCATTCAAGAAATGGCGAGTCAGATCACTTTGCCGTCACCTCTCGTTCCGCTGAAAGAGTTTGGTGTTAGTGAGCGTCGGCAGTTGCTCGATGCGCGAATCAACACCTTCCTTGTGCACGCTAGCCAAACCCAAGTCTGGGGTGGCTACACGCTTGCGGATTGTGCGGATTGGAAAGCGCGTTTGATACCGCTGCGTCGTAGCACTTCAAAGCTTCGTATTGCTGCTGAGCAACTATGTGAACCCTATGTGCTCGAAGCGGTCGACGAGAACTTACCCGTAAATGTCGACAGCGCATTGCAGAACTTTCTGCGGTCTGTGCGCCGCATCTTTAACCGAGATTTACAGCAACCCTTTACCACCTCAGTGGAAGTGGTCAGTCAAGAAGGAGAAGAGCGACTTCTGGTTGAGTTGAACTACGCATTGCCGCATTCGGCGGAGCGCTTTTCACTCGAGTTCGTCGCTTAGGAGATTTCAATGGCATCAGACAAAAAGGATATCCTCACCGCCTACTTCAAAATCGTGATGGACGATTATGATGAAACGGTGTTCCAGAGCTGCGAGGGTTTGCAGGGTGAGATTGAGGTTCAGTATGTGGCTGAAGGAGGGGCAACCCAGCCACGCGCAGTCCGAGGAATGCCTAAACTCAACAAGATCCTTTTCAGCAAGGGGAATGCTGCCGGCAAGGGCAGTAAGAAAAGCCTCACCGATTGGTTTATGGAAGTTGCAGACTACAGCAAACCGCTGAAGCGGCAAACGCTCACGATTCAGTTGCTGGATGCCCAGAAGAATTCGGTCAGGACCTGGAGGGTACTAGATGCCTGGCCTTGTCGTTGGCTAGGCCCCTCACTCAGTAAGGACAGTTCGGATTTGATCGTCGAGTACATCGAATTCGCCCATGAAGGCATCACTGGGTAGGAGACCGCAAATGGAAGTCACGAAAGGCAAATTGAAGAACACTAAAAGCGGTAAAGAGCTCGTATTTGGCTCGAATCCAACGCAATACGAGATCAGCCATAGCAATGATTTTGCAATAGAGACGCAGCTTGCGCAGTGTGCCCCTCTGGTGTCATTTCGCTGCGCGGGTGCGGCGTCGCTGCGCGTTCAGCTTGTGTTTGACCAAGATGCGGGAGCCAAGGAGGGGACACTGGGTGAGGTTGCTAGTTTCCTTCAGGAACTCAACCAAGTGGATGGGGAGACAGCTTCTGTTCCTCCTGCCGAATTTAAAATGGGGTCTACAGTATTTCGCGGCTTCTTGCGAAGCTATCGCTGGAACCCCACTCGGTTTAACCCAAAAGGGGAACCCACGGCCGCTCACTTGTCGGTGGAGCTCCTCTCTGATGGAAGCTACGAGAAGGGGGAGGCCAAGTGATTGGCGCAACCGGATTTCTGATCGAGCAGCAAGGGAAAGCAGTGTTTCTTCGAGCGGCTTCGAGTGAAGAGCAAATCAAGGAATCGATTCGAGCGGTGCTTCTTACTCGAAAAGGTGAGCGTCCCTTGCGACCTGAGTTGGGGAGTGAGTTGTATCGCTTTCTCTTCCGTCCTCTGACGGAGAGTCTTCTATCTGAGATTCAGAGCGAAGTGAGGGAATCGATCACGCGTTGCGAGCCGAGAGTGGCAGTTAAGGACGTCCTGATAGGTGCCTTTAATGGGGAAGCCAATCAGCTCGAGATGCGAGTGGAGTTTGAGTATAAGGCGACCGGTAAAAATGGAATGGTGAAGGTGTTGCTCTATGCATAATCCACAAGAGAAAAAACTCCAGTCTTCCTACGAAAGCATCTTGGACAACTCTTTTCGGAAGCACTTCCCAAACTGGGACACACTCTCCCCTTTTGATCCACTTAAAGTGCTGGCCGAATCTTTATGCGGAAGCCTAGTTGCGATTGAGGCGCGGCAGCAAAGACTCATAGACACGATGGTGGATTGCCTACCGAGCCTTCTGTCTTTCAATAGCCAGCATGCCCGCCTCCCGAGTACTTGGGTTCAGCTGCAACCTGCCGACCGCCTTAAGAAAGCGCACATTTTCCAGCCGGGTGAGTCGCTGCGGTTTACCCATGAGGAGCAATCGCTCTATGCGTTCTTCCCGAAAGCTTTCGTACTGGAACCAGGAGCGCCTAGCCTAGTGGAGCTAGAGATTGCCGAAGTTCGATCCGAAGTCGTTTTGGGTACCCTTTTGGGTGAGCCCTGGGAAGCGTTACCACTTCCGGAAGAAGCCGTACTGCCTCCCGAGAGAATTCGGCTTCGCTTTCCTGACGAAGTGGAAATGGAGCTTACGCGGCAATCGAATGAGCTCTTAAGACTTCGAAATACCAATCCTGAGATCTTCAATCGCAGCTTCTTTTACAATCCGGCTCGCAATGAACTTATCTTGCCAGGCAGTGGCGTCTGCGTCCGAGACTATGCAGGCGGAGTCCATGTAGTTGCGGATATCGTGTGCCTGCCTAAACGGGTGCTGGGAGAGGCGGCCGTTTTGAGCAATGACCGCCCTCGCGTCCTTGCGGGTGCCCGCCCCGCAACACCGGGACGCAGCGCAACGCCTCGTGAGAACGCGGATATGTATCTTGAGCGGTTCTACTCGACGCTTCGAGCTCTACCCGATCGTAAGGAGGCGAGCCTGTTTCCCGAAGAGCTAGCGCTCCAAATTCCCTCGATAGATGAGCGGGCACGCTCGGCAGAAGTGAAAGTGAATGATGCGAAGCGCGAGCTGACGTTTTTCATTCTGATGGGAGGGGCCGCTGAGCGGTTTGCGCCGGGAGAGGAGCAGGAGCTGCTTTCTAAAGTCCGCCGATGGCTCGAAGACCGTGTCCCCTTAAGCTTCACATTCGACGTGCAACCCTTCTTTCGAACGCCCATAAAGTTTTTCGTTTCGGGCCGTACAACGGATGAAGTCGCCCTCAAGGTAACCCTGAATCGTGCGATTCAGCCGGCTCCTTATGGAACTTTGCGAATTGAATCGCCGCTGTCTGTCGCAGAGTGTGAGGCACAAGCGGCTGCTTTTCTGTCCAACGGCTCAAGACTTCGGATTGCCGTAGGCGAGCATGGGACCATCGTTGAAACGATTCGTCGCCAACCGGGGGAGCAGTTTACGCTCGAATCCGGAAAGGCACATCGGGAGGTGCTCAGTGCTTAGAAGGGAATACCTGCTTTCGAAGAGGCTTCCGGATTACTTCAAGTCAGAAGCGAGAATTGGCAAAGAAGGAGGTCTGCCGCTTGTGTCAGTGTTGGATGACCTATGTGAAAGCTTAGCCGCCGCTGCTTGTCTCAAAGCATTCGACCTTTCCTCAAACACGGCTTCGCTGGAGCGTCAGCGAAGAGCTTTGGAGCTGCGCGGATTGAAAACAGCTACCTTAAGTTCCCAGGAGGTCTCGGACCTCGATGCACTATCCAGCCATATCCTTGCAACGAAAGGCACTCTAAGAAGTATAAGACTCCTGGCACGCGTGTACCTTCCTGGAGCGCGCATTCGCACGGGTCGTCCCTACCGAAAAACAGTAGTGGGTAAACGACGGCAGATTGCTTTAGTCGATAGACTCGATAGGCAGGCGCGGGTCTTCGTTCGCCTAAGTCGCAGGTTCGATTTCGGCCGGATAGAGGAATTTTCAGACAATGCGCTCCGACTATTGCCCCGTCCCTTTCAGTTGGTGGTGGGTGAACCCAAGTTCGCCCGCAAGCCTATCTGTCGGATTGCTACCGATCGACCTACATCCTGGGAAGGGAGGAAACTGCCGTGTCACACTTCGCCCAAGTAAAAACGAAGATGCGCGATAAGTCGGTGCTTCAAGCGGCGCTTAAACGCATGGGGCATGACGTCGTCGAGGAGGTTCAAGGAGTGCAAGTCCGAGGGTACTTCGGCGAGTGCAGCGCCGCTGAATTTAAGATCCTCACTTCCACCCACTATGACATCGGGTTTGTGCAAGACGAGGAGGGTTGCTACACGCTCGTCGGTGATTGGGAGCTTCTGCCGAAGGTATCGGGCATTGAGGAGACGGCCTTCTTGGCTTCTGTGAAGCGAGAGTATGCAAGGCAGACCATCCTGAAAACAGCAGCCGAGAAGGGATACTCGGTTGAAGAAAAGGAGAACGAAGAGGGGGTTCTAGAGATGGTGGTGGCTCAATGGTGAAGAAGATCAAGTTTACGATCGATGCGCAGGGTGAAGTGCAGTTGGATGTGCAAGGTACGGTGGGTTCCGAATGTGAGCAGCTCACGGAGGCCTTCGAAGAACGCCTGGGGGCCTTGGCTCGCCGCGACTTAAAAGATGCTTACTACCAAACCACGCAAACCGATCATGAAACGTCGCTGGAGAGGCACGAGTGAAGAAGCAAATCGACACCTGTGCACTTGACGGCGCGTGCGTCACAAAAGGGATAGAGGAGCGGGACGGCACCCCCGTTCCTCTTACCCGCATTTTCATCACCCAAGACGGAGATCTGGTCGTTACGGATCTTTGGGATGAGGTAAGGGAGTTATGCAGCTTCGAATCCTAAAATCTGGGATACACCGCGGTGAAGAGCTCCTCGTTCAGGGAAACGAACGAGCAGGGATGATTGTCTTTTCCGGGTGTCACTTGTCCTGTCGCTTCTGCTACACACCCGAAACTTCCGTTTATCGCTTGGGTACCGATGTGAATCCTGAGCAATTTAGTTTGCAAATGGCATCGCTACTTGCGCGTGGCGCGCACAACATTAATCTGATCTCTCCCTCGCACGTTTGGGAAGCGATACATCCTGTCTTGACGCACTTTAAGCAGGGGCCCGGCGCTGCCATTCCGCTCATCTTGAAAGTGTCTGGATTTGAAATGCCCGCGCAAGTAGCCCAGTTTGCGGCTGTGGGCGATGTGCTCGTTCCCGATCTGAAAGTAATCGGGGAGGCAGAGGCACGCTCGGTTGATTTACCGGGGGCCTATGGAGTGGTTGCGCTAAAAGCGATTGAAGAGATGGCCCGCACACATACCCCTTGCCTGTACGATCAGGGGCAGATGGTGCGCGGCATGATTGTGCGCCACTTGCTTATGCCTGGATTCGAAGCCGACAGCGAAAGAGTGGTTTCGGCGCTTGCCGGTATTGGCTATCGCGGAGTCTTCAACCTCATGACCCATTTTGTGGATCCGAAGAAGGGCCTCATGGTTGCGAATGAGGCGCTGGTGAGTGATCTGGCTGAGCGAGCCGCACGAGCTGGGATGTATGTTTTAGTCGACGGTACTGACCGCTATTTCGCAGAGGAGGCCATGTGAAGCCGTACGAACTATCCTTTTCCGCAAGAGAGGATCTGCCGATTCAGTCCCTTCATCTCGAGTTAAAGCTCGATGGAGTAGGGCGAGTAGTAACGCGCCATGCTTTTGCCAGTAGCAAGCAGGCAAGTCAGGCCTTTAGCGAGCTGCCGAAGACGTTTTCGGTGAAAGGAAGCGGAAAAGTCCTTTTCTCCGGTGAACTCTGTTCAGCACGAACGAGCGGATTGAATCGTTTTGAGTTGGAGTACCGAGATGGGTCGGACTTACTGAATCGAATTTACGAAAGTGAATTTGTAAAGGGTCAGCGTCTTGAAGACTTTCTCAAGACAGTCGCAGGCCTAGTCGATTATCGTCCGTGCTTTCAGGGAAAATTTTCTCAGGATCTGCCTGGATTCGACCTCGCGGGGAGATCGTTCTTTGAGCATTTGATTCAATTGGGTTCCGAGTATGGGTTTTTCTTTTTCCCTCACTCCGCGACGAAGGAATTGGTCTTTGTTGCCCTGGGCGCTCATCGAAAAGAGTCCGACTTTGATGGGACAAAAACGGCCATTCGTTCCCTAGAGGCACTCCGCCGGTCGGACGGGATTTTTGCTGCGGCGGAGGTCTTGGCATTCGACCCTCAGGAAGGTCAGGCGAAGAAGATTGAGATCAGCGCAAATGCGATCTACGAGCCGCTCGGTGTGTTCAAGGATAGTCCTACTTTCAAGGAACGAATGGGTTGGAAGCCGGCCAATGGCCGGAGAGAGACAGTCGCTCCTTCTCACCAAGATCCTGACAAGGCCCGACAGAGCCTGGTATGCGCTTTGAGCAAGCGCTCCATGCAAGGCGAGCAACTGACGCTCTCCCTTTTTGAGCACGTGGGTTTTCCGGGAGACAGGTTGGACGTCAAGCTAGGCCGAGAGAAGGCGCTCGATGGAAAGTATCTGATTCAACAATTGCAGATGCGGCTGGATGGGGCACGACCTCAGTATGACGTTGTCTTGGGGAGGGCTTAGCGTGGAAACCTTCGAAACGAACGACCGGCGAGTTCAGTGGAAGGATCTTGTGGCAAACGGGGGAGAAATCCGGCTTCTTTCCAACTCGATCGTGACTCACCGCTATCTGCTGGGGGAAAAACCGGAGCTTTGCCGTTTGCAAGCCGTGCATTTTGAGCACGTCGGCTTCTATCAATGCGAGTTCGAAGGTCTTCAGTTCTTAGACGTGACATTCCGCCAATGCGACTTTTCTCACATGCAGTTTCGTCACTGTTACTTCAGCGCTAGCGCGTTTGAGGCATGCTCCTTTCAAGGGGTTCTCTTTGAGGGCTGCGTTTTTTTCGAGACTCCTCAACTTCTAGGCGAGGAGTCTGTCCAGCGCGTGGGCTGCCTGGTTGCCGACGCGAAGTCGGCCCCGACCGATCGCGACCTACCCGCCGTGAAGGCAGAGGTGCCCGGTGATCCTAAAGCCCCACCCCCTGTGGAAAAGCGGGCTGAGGATCGCTTTAGCCGAATTGAACGCACATGAAACAAACATTTGTAATAACTGATGATTTAGAGCGTGACGCAGATTGTTACTATCTTTCTTGTCTCACTTTTGATACCTTGCCGCCACTTCAAAACCCAGCGGAAGGATTAGACGAAGTGAAGTCTTTATTGATTTTGGACGACGAAGTTTTGGCACTCGAGGCGATTCAAATCGCAATGGGCGGCAAGTATAAGTTGTTTCTGGCCAGCTCGTATCAAAAGGCTCTGTCGATACTCGATTCGGAAGACATTGATGGCATGATGACCGATATCAATCTTTCTGAATCCGAGCATGACGGAATCGAGTTTCTTAGCGTCTTCAAGAAGCGCTACCCAGAGAAACCAGCCCTTGTCGTATCGGGCTATCGTGAAATCCCAACCGTCGTTAAATGCATCAAACTAGGTGCAGATGATTATCTCGAAAAGCCTTTTGATCGTGAAACACTCGAGATGAAGATCGAAAAGGTGTTCAGCAGTGCGATGAAAAGCCGGGTATATCAACGCGCTTTCGAAAAGTCGGTGGCGGATCAGCAGATCGTCGGAAAAGATCCGAGCATTTTGCGAGCCAAGAAGATATTGGAAGAAGCAGCGACTTTGCGCGTTCTTTTGAATGGTGAAACGGGTGTCGGCAAGACACCCTTCGCTCGTTATTCCTCTGAAGTAGTCGGCCAGTTGACCGGCCAGATGCGACCTTTCGAGCAATTGAACTGCGCATGTTTAAACACGGAGCAGTTTCAGGATCAGTTGTTCGGACATAAGAAGGGTGCTTTTACAGGTGCTATTGCCGACAAACGTGGGCTTGTTGAACTTGCACGTGGTGGCGACTTGTTCCTCGATGAAATCGGAGAAATGCCTCTCGAAACGCAGGCTATGTTCCTGACGTTCTTGGATTCAATGGAATACTATCGACTGGGCGATGACGTAAAACGCAAAGCGGACGTAAGGATCATTTCAGCTACGAATCGCAACCTAAAGAAGATGGTTGAGGAAGGGAAGTTTCGTAAGGATCTTTATTCACGTATCTCTCAGGTAGTGGTTCAGATCTCTCCCTTGCGCGAGCGCGCAGGGGATGTCCCTCTCTTGCTGGAACATTTCATTTTGAAGTTTGCAGGCTTTGCAAAGCCGTACAATCCTGAAGTTTTGACGCTTTTGCGTGAGCAGCGGTGGGAAGAAGGCAACGTTCGTGAGTTTCAGGATACGGTCGAGTTTCTCTGCCTGCGTTCGCGTGGGGCTGAGTCCATTGAGATGGAACACATGCCTCCTATGTATTGGAGCAGCGCTGCTTCGAACGACAGCGAGATGCTCGATGAGGCTGTCGAAGCGGCTCCGGATGATTTCAAGCGGGTGCTCGATATGGGGCTTGAGTCTTATCTGGATGCCTATGAGCGCCGAATTCTACAAAACTGTGTAGGTCAGTATCGGGGAACACTGGACGATATGGCGCGCCAACTCAAAGTGTCTCGACCCACGCTTTATCGTCGATTGAAGCGGCATCGCATCAATACGCTACGTGAGGAAGCTCTGCACTAACTGCAGGATTTGGGTAGGGGATTATGGGGTTCGAGGCTATTGCGAAAGCTTTCAAAGCGGGTAAGCGTTGGGTCGCTGTCGAAGGGCTAGTGGCATCTGACGCCGCACCTCTCTTTGAGTTCGTTCGCAAGATCGATTCAAACACTCAGTGGGCCCTGCTCGATGACAGCAAGAGCGCGGAACTCCGTTTAGACTTTAAGGACTTTCGACCAAAAGTAATGGTGGTGGATGGCTTACACTGGAGTGACGCCGTCGCTACAGTTACTGCCATCAAAGTCTTCCTAAAATCGTTTCCCACAGTGCAGTTTGTTTTTCTGACTCCGGCTTCAATCGGCCAATTAGAGATTCCTTCTTATTACGGGGAAGGGCTTATTATTTTTGGCGAGTCGCTCAATCCGGAATCTGGTTCGGGGCGAGCGGATAGTGAGCTCCTTCGACTTGCCAGCCGACTGACACCGACGTACGGCGCGAGCGATTTAGTGTTGGGGCCCATCACTGCGTTGAAGTTTCAAGAAGCACTCTCTTATATCCGCACCAAAGCGAAAGTCGAGAATGAGTGGGGCTTTCGTAAGCGTCATAGTCGCGGCCACGGTGTGACCGTTCTCTTGCATGGGGCAAGCGGCACTGGCAAGACAATGGCGGCTGAAGTACTTGCTGCTGAGATGGATCTTCCCCTCTATCAAGTAGAGTTGTCTTCCATCGTGAGCAAGTGGGTTGGCGAGACAGAGAAGAATTTGCGCGCCGTATTTCGCGCTGCCGAAGGCGTTCGAGGGATTTTGCTTTTTGACGAAGGTGATGCGCTGTTTGGAACCCGGACGGATGTTGCGAGTAGCCAGGATAGGCACAGCAACATGGAAGTGAATTTCCTTCTTCAAGAGATTGAGCGCTTCAATGGTATTTTGGTTTTAAGTACGAACCAGTTTAAGGATATGGACCCGGCTTTCTTGCGGCGTTTTACTTACTCGATCACTTTCGGTGCGCCTGATGAGCAGCAACGAAAGACGATCTGGGAGCGCAATCTGCCAGCAGAACTTCCCGTTTCCCCCGATTTCAATCTGGGGCACCTGAGTCAGTTTGAACTCTCTGGTGGAAACATCAAAAATTGCATTCGCCATGCAGCGGCTCGAGCAGCGTCACTGAAACATCACAAAGTATTGCACGAAGATTTCTTGTGGGCCGTTAAGCGCGAGTGCCAAAAGCAGGGCATGGATTTCACGCGTGAGCTGGTGGGCGAGAAGTACTGGCGTCGAGTGGGGCCTGAGTGGGAATCGCAGAAAGCAAAGACCGGAAGCGAGTTGACTCGCTCCCGGCCTTTGGTTTCCGCTCCGGCATCTAAGGAGATGCCTTACCCCTATCGCTAAAACCTTGGTTCTTTAACTCCCCCGAGCCCCGAACCCATTGCTCACGGTAATCAAAATCTCAAAACAAAGGCAATAGCCTTTTTGAGTGCGCTTACTATCCATTTGAAAGTATTAGTAAAACAGCCTATTAAGCTGACTCGTCCAGACCTTGCCGATTCATCATTTTTGATTAGCGAGACGTTGGAACCGGCGTTGGAACCGCTCCCGGCACGCGGTATCGCGTTAAGGACGAGTGCCTTTGCGGTACTCAGGTAAGTCCACTTCAGGAACGGAATGGCGATAAGTGTGTGCGCCGGGATCTTCGCCTCCGAACTGCCACATAAGATACTCGCCTGGTTCTGCCGCCGCCGGAACTTGCTTCCAAGCATCCCAGTGCTTGAGCTCCGACCCTAAATAGATCCAGCGAGTGCTTTCCGGGGCCCCAACCCATTTGCCAGGCAAGTTGGATTTCGGTAGCAGTACATGCCTAGGGTTTTCTAAGAACTTTCCTTCACCATCGGTAATGTCGAACGCCCATTGCTCCATCTCTGGTTCCCAACGTTGATATAGGCGGTTGGGCAGTAATTTCAATTTTCCATCTTTGTCTTTTTGAACGAGTTCTGTCTTTCGAGCGCCAAGATCAATGAGCCGAATGTTGCGTTCTTTGAAGTCAACTGAACGGCGGGCTTTGTTTGGCTCCCCCATGCTTTTTAGAGTGGATTGGTGTTCGGCGGCGTAGCAGGTGAATCCAACCATTAGGAGGAGAATTAGAGTTTTCATGTAGGCCATGTTCCATCGTCGGTGCCGGTGCTCTTCGAGAGCTGGCTTAGTTTGTCCGTTTCCTTCTTGACCGGATTGCTAAAGGCATTGGTGACCTCGCCCTTTCTCAAGGCTAGCCGGTATCCCCCTGAGATGTCCACATTCGTCTGAAATCCGCAGGGCGCAAGAAGCAGAATTGGGGCTTCCTTAGGATCCTTTGGTTTGTGGAGCGCATACGTTTTTAAGGGCGATAAGCCGACCAAGTGTCCTGGGATGAGCGTGAAGTCGTCTTCTTTTTGACCGCCCTTTATTTTCGTCTCAACAACTCCGGCAAAATTTCCCGACCTATCGAAAGCCGCCATCTCACAAGTCACTCCCGGGTCTCCTGAATGACCAGGTGCCATTTTGCCTCCGGCAGGGTCTATCCACACAGTCGCCAGGCTCACCGGGTTTTTGGGGTCTTTGGTGAGATCGGGGAATACCGGTCCGCACGGTTGGAACTTTGCCCTCTTCAAACCGCGGACGCCTTTTGCCACCTGACGCAGTTTGACGATACTCGCATCTTGCTGGACGCGAGGAGGGTTCGGATCATGCTCACCAACAGCCGGCGCAACCCAAAGTAGCAGTGCAAGTAATGCGAAGAGTTTCATTTTGTTCCCCGCTTCAGTCCCTGGCAGAAAAGACAGTCCGGACAATGAGCGCAGAAATCGTTATCGTCAATATCTTGAAGGACCGCCCGGGCTTGTTTCGCATTCGTTGCAAAGAGAATAAGCGCTTTTTTGTAGGCATCCTGAATGCCGCTCTTCAGGTAGTCAAACTGAGTCAAACTAGTCAGCTCCGTTTGGAGTTGCGGATTGTCCGTCTTGAGTGCGCTGATGGCTTGTGACTGCTCGAGTGTGAGTGGTTTGCCCGCCTGAAGCGCGCGTCGGCCCCCATCGATAGCGTCGAATACTTTCTGATCTTCCGCCGATAGAGCGTTTCGATCGATGCCCGAATTGGCTAAGCCGCCGCCCGAGGGACGCGCCCCTGGTGCGTTGCCTCCTCTGGCTTTGCCGGCGTTGTCAAAGTTGGTCAAGGGAGCGGCTTGAAGTGGGGTCACGCTTCTTGGGGTTCGTTGAGCCGGCGACATTCTATCGACGGGCGCGGCTGCAATGGGAGTTGCCGTAGAGGAAGCGGAACTTGCCACCCCGATCGCTTCAGCCCGAGCGGAATTATAGCTCTCACCTAGGTTGACCTGATTTGAATTACGACTCGCAACCCCTACGCGCACGGAGGAAAGAGGCGTTGAAGTATTCTTAATCACGTTCGTTACCCGAACCTGGGTGGGGCGCTGCCCATCGGCAGAAGCAAACTGCTTTGGCTGAAGCAGTCGATTCGACCCGGGGGCTGGTTTCCCCGTGTTGGAGGATTGGAGGCTCATGCCTCCGGGTGAGGCGCCGCCAACGGTAGGGCTTCCGCTAGTTGCAGAGGCCTGAGCTGAAAGATTGATCGTGGTGGGTGACGCACCTCCAACGATAGCAGGGCCACCGAGGCTTGCCGGCGCGCGACTCGCGGGATCTATGGCTGTTGAAGGGGATCCACTGATTGCAACACTCGCCCGGAAGCAGCTGTCTGGAACCGAAGCAACAATGCGTTCGGCCATGGGATCACTCAGGCGAAAGCCTTTCACGGGTCCCAGAACGCTTGTTCTCTTGCCTTGGGCATCAATTCCATAGATCTGATAGGCGCCACTGGAAGCGCCGTTGTGCGCAATGAGTGCGAATGGCAGTGTAGCGGGTTCACGCTTGCGGTAGTCGCGCAAGAAAGCTTCAAGCAACGGAGTCGGAAGCTGTGAACTCGGATCGTTTGGCGCAACCAAGAGATACTTGGCCCGAACGGTTTTTACGGGAACCAGTGTGAGTGTGATACCCGTGTACTTGCCATCTTTCTCAACCGCAAAAAGGTTAGCCTCTTGCAATAGGGGAGTCCATTTATCGACGAGTAGGGTGTCCCTATCGGAACACGCGTCTTTATTGGACTCTCGAAAGCTACCCAGCAACCATATCGAGTGAAAAGCGTTGGTCGCGCGTTCGAATCGATACGTCGGCTTTTGAGGCGCCGCATACTGAAACGCCATCGGCTTGCGATTCTCAAGTAGGCGATTGCCCAAGCCCGCGATCTCGGTACGAAGCTTTTTTAAGCGCTCCATATTGGCTTCGAACTCCACCGTGCTGCGACTTGCCGGGGGAAGATACCGTTCAAGCGATTGGCGATAGGTTTTTCGCCGCGGACCACTCAGAAGGAGGCTTTCGAAGTCCTGTGAGGACTTCGTGAAGGCCTGCAGATCCGACAGCCCCGCAAACGCGACGCGAGGCTGAAATAGGACCCCTACCAGGGCCAAATACTTCAAGAATCGCTTGGATTTGGAGAGCTTCATGTCTAGCTCTGTATCGGCTGAATGTATGAGAATCCTTAGCTATTTCGAATATCCCGTCGACCCCATCTGGCCCTATAATACTTCGAGGGGGAGCCATTGAATCGAAAAGTCATCTTCTCAGTGTGTGCGGTGGCAGGAGCAGCGGGTTTGATGGGCGTTGTTTTCATCGGTGCTCAGCGTCCGCCGGCGCAAGTGGTTGCTGTCGCTCAAGACACGGTGCAGAAGCCTTTGGAAGAAAGACCTTCTGAGACAACATCCAGTGGGGAAGTCATACAAGAGATCGAGACACTTCTGGCTGGCGTCTCTCCAGAAAATCGAATCAAGCTATGCACGGAAGGCGAACACCTTATTGATCTCATACCCTTCAAAACAGGGGAAAAAGTGCTGAGTCTCCAGGTTAGAGACGGGGTTTTCGAGATTGTGGACGCTACAGTCAACGTGAGCGTCCCTACCAACGGCTACGATACCGAGTACTACCGCACGCTTTCCTTGAATGAGTATCCTGGCGAACTCTGGAAACATGTTGCCGTCTTCGAGACGGGCAAACGGATCCATCCAGGTAAGGTGGTGAGGGCAGACACTTCGGGGTGTTCAGTCCCGACGGATGCCGACCAGGCTCTGCGCCATCCGATTTCCTGCACGCTCACTATCGGAACAAACACTTACACAGTTTCCGGTGAGGCGGCCTACATCGAGCTCCCCACGCTCTATAACTCGGAAAGCACTTGGGCCTACTTCTTAACACTCCACAACGGAACTACTCAGCAACTGCTGCCGCGTCTGACCGGGTTTTATTTTGCAGGGGACCTTGATGGAGATGGGGCTTTAGACCTGTTGATCGAACAATCCCAGTCAGGACTTCATCGACCAAGAAAAGGACTTTACCTCTCTTCCGGTGCGAGCGACGGATCTCTTCTGGGCATCGTTGGAGCTCATGAAGAGGGAACCATCTAGAATCTATTCTAAGCAGATGCTTTGGGCGGGGGCATATTGGTTTGGAGCTGAGTGAGTAAGTCGCCGCGAAGGCCAGCAGGAATCAGCACAATGTTGGCTTCACCTTCAATGATTCGCTGTGTTTCCAAAATAGAAAACATCGTCTCAGCTACTTCTTTGTCGTCAGAGATTCCCTGAAGTGCTTTGCCCACAATTTGCGGACGCATAGTGGCCGCTTTTGCGAATTCCACGGCAGCTTCGCGTTCGGCGTTGCTTGCGATGAGATTCACTTGGTTCGAACCATCCTGACGAATTGCACTGGTGACCTGGCGGAGCCGGTTAACAACCTTTTCTTCAATTTGATGGATCATCCCGCGATCGCGAAAATGCACTTTGCGGATATAAGTCGACCCGAGCTGATATCCCCACTCAGTGGATTGCCGCGAGACCTCTTGCCGCACGGTCTGGCTCATTGTGTGTCGGCTTTCCATCATCTTGGAAAGCGGCATATTGCTCAAACATCGCACGGTTGAATTACCTACGCTTGCTCGAAGGGAGCCGCGTGGATCGCTGTTCTTGAAGACGTGCGCCAGGGCATCATTGATAAAAAACTCGTACCAGACGCCAATCCCCATGGGTGCTCCTTCCTCGGAGTTAACGGGTGTGCTGCGCAGATACTCTTGATCCAGACTTAGGTCGCGGTTATAGACCTGGCCAAAGATATTCACGAGAAACGCCTGCCAACCAAACTTCCACCACAAAAAATGCAAGCCCGGTTGATTGAGCACTCCCACGACGTTTCCGAAGAGCACGAGCACTTTAGCCTGTCGCTCGCGCACGATCATGTAGAAGCCGAACAGCTGGCCAAAATACCGTATCAATCCTTCTGCTACAAAAAGCCCAAGCGCCGTAAATACAATCACGGGGAGAAAACTCAGGTCATAACCATATTCGTAGTCCATTAGGCTTTCTCCTCGAGAATGACCCGGTTGGCTTGATTGTAAAGAGCCAAGCGAATATTGCGTAGGTACTGGCGCAACGTTCCCTTCCCACTTTTCTTGAGTGCGACTAGTTCCCCAGCGAGTTGCTGAAGCAGCTGCACTTCTGCTTGCGCGCGGTTGGTTTCGATTTCTACTGCCTTGCGGGATTGAACGATCTTTTGATCTGCCGAGGCTTGCGCAAGACTTACTTCCGAAGATACCTGGTTGTGGGCGGTGTTTATCGCAGCAAGAGCGGATTCCACTTCTTGCGGAGGATCAATGCCGGTGATCAAAGTCGCTTCCAAGCAAATTCCGTAGCGGGCATCAGAAGAGGCACACTCCTGTTCCATGTGCTGATTGAGATCCCCGAGGTTTTTTCGCAGGTCGTTGATGGAAATCCCTTGAGCCACGGTGGCCACGTCCGTAGCGCCTTCGGATATGCTGCGAGCGGGCGCTTCAAAGTTGGCAATGCGCTCCCGCAGGACAGAGATGAAGTAGCCCATTGTATGAGCCACAGGGTTCTTCACACCGAATAGGTAGCCATACAGATTTCGCTCGGACACTAGAAACCGAAGCTGCCCTCTCAAGCCAGTGTTTAGCTGATCCTTCGTGACGGCTTCGAGGACGCTGCCGGACTGGTTGGCGCTTGTGCTCTCCGGATCGTACCCGATGCTGACTGTCTGAATCGCGAGAGAGACTTTGTGAACGCGGTGCCAAGGCATCTTGAAGTAAGGGCCACCGGGTTGAATGACCCGTAGCTGTGGGTAGGCGTAGCGTGGCTTCTCTTCCTCACTTAAAGTGGCTGAGATAGGGTCCTGGCCCGTCGTAAGTTCACCGAGGCGTTGCGCGCGCCCGAAGACGGTCTTCACCGCCCGTTCGTTTTGATCGACGGTATAGAAGCCCGGAATGATCACTCGGAAAGTAAGCCAGATTAAAAAGCCAAGCAGCGCGCCTATAAGCATGAACAAGGTAGTAGCAACAAACCTACTTGCCGGCATCTGAAATGTTGGGAACGCCAGAAAGTCGGGAACTGGTCTTAATTGCAAGACCAGTTCCCTTTAAAGAAAGACTCAATGCGTGGTGTTGTCCTCGACCGGAAGGGGATTGGCGATCGTGATAGGATTGCTCTGGTAAACGACGTTGGATCTGCCATTCATCGTTTTCTGCGAAAGCCCAATAGCATCCGTTTCAATTTCCACTGACTCCCACGAAGAGACCTTACGACAGAGGTCAGGGCTCGTGCGAATGATTGAAACCAATTGCTTGTCTCCATCCTTTTTCACCTTCACTTCGAAGTCTTTCGCGTCGGTGCAGCCATTGCTCTGAGCAGTAATGGAGATAGTGGTGCTCGGTGTGCGGGGACGGCTTCCCGGGCCGGGCATAAAGTCACCCGACTGAGCGATCTTAGTGACTTGAATAGGTTCGAGCTCTACCACCGGTGCAGGGACAGCGAACGCAACGCCCGTCAAGGTGAGAGCCGTTAATGAAATGAATGATTTGCGCATGTTTCCTCCAACGCTATTTGCCGACCATCGGAACACCCGGCGCGTCCTCTGGCAACTTGGGGGAGTCAGAGGCCTTAGCATTTGTTGGCAGGAAGCATGAATATCTCTGGGCACTCTCAGTTTACGACCTGTGACGGAAGGGCTACCTGCGCGTTTTTCTGGCGATCGCCATGCCTCTCCTATGTCGTCATTCAGCTTCGAGATGAGGAAACTCTTCCGGCGACCCGATTGCATGAAGCGACACTTCCCGAACGTCCCAATCATCTTCCCTCAGTCGACGGGCAATGGTCGGGTTTCCCGGTGCATGAACCGCTAGTTTTGGGGCTTGGGCTTCTTAGCGCCGGTTGGCTGTTTTAGGGCGCGAATCGTCATTCGTATTCCCCGGGGAATATGAAATCGCGAATCGCATGCCGGGGCGCAGCCCTTACGGCGGAGACGGGTCCCACAATGGCCCACACGCTTCCCTTAGTTGCTTGAAAGATGCTCATCGCCCCCATAGGTTTGTGTCATGGATGTGGAGCAATTACTCAGGCAGTCCGAGCCAGAAAGAGACGGGTTTGGGAATGACTTGTCACTTATCCGGAGCAATTTGGCGGCATCTCCAGAAGAGCGGCTGCTTCGCCACCAAGGTGCCCTGAATTTGGTATTGGAGCTTGTCAGACTAGTCCCACAAATGTCCCACGCTCCTCCTACCGGCTATTCAGTGACCGCAAGGTAATATATGACTTAGACATGAGTTCTCCCGTGCAACGTGAATGGCGGACGCTGTTGGAGGTCCTGACGATCTTGAATGCTCAGTCCCTTCCTTACATGCTGACTGGCTCCATCGCTAAGTCATTTTACTCGGACCCCAGAATGACTCGCGATATCGACATCGTGATCGAAATGGGAAGTGCTGACGCGGTTAGTATGGTCCGGCTATTCGAAAAGTCCTTCTACATTGATGAAGTCATGGTGCGAGAGGCAGTGGCCAATTCGTCTATGTTCAACATTATGCACAATGAGTTGCAGGTGAAAGTCGATTTCATCATCCGAAAAGATTCCGATTATCGAAAGGTGGAATTTGATCGGCGGAAGTCTTTTGCGCTTTCGGGGGTTGAGGCATGGGTTGTTTCACCGGAAGACCTAATCCTTTCTAAACTCGATTGGGCCAAAGACAGTTTATCGGAAATGCAGCTTTCAGATGTAAAGGACCTGCTCCGGTCTGTGAAGACCCTAGACATGGACTACCTTGAGAAATGGATCTCTCACCTCGGATTGGCGGAAATATTTGAACGGGTGAAGTCTTGAAAGACACCTCTGACGAAATGCTAATAAAATGGCATGGGATGCTGGATGCCCTATCTCCGGAAGAACGCGTACGAATGACCTGTTCTATGTTTGATTTCGCCCGCGAGATTGTTACGGCATCTATTCAGAACGAAGTGCCCGACATCTCCCACGGTGATTTGGAGCGCAGAATACTTCATCGTTTCTACGGGGTAGATTTCAAATCAGAAACGTTGGACAAGATTTTCAGTAATTGTCGCATCGAGCCATCGGACGGAAGTGCCGTCGTTGACGTTCCATGACAGCTTGCCCGCCGTAGCGGCGCGAAGGCGGGGGTGTTTGCGGTGGGTGATGTCCCAGTGGTAAAATTGCTAATTGAGACTGAGGCCTTCTAGGGGGATGAATGAAGAAGCTACTATTGGGATTTGTGCTGCTGGCCGCCTGCACGGCTTATGGAAGTCCAACCCTTTTCTATGTGACTAAGACCCCTTCAGGTTGTGACTGGACGCTGAGGAACATTACCAAGTCAGCGGGCCAAACGATGCTGACTACCAAGGAATGCCCATCCCTAGCTGCGTGGAATATCGAAAGCCGCAAGGTCTATTTCCCGGAGGGCAACAGTATCGTCGAAGCGGACTGGCCGACCGGAAAGAGTGCTATTTTGCCCCCTATCAAAGTGAGTAAGCTCCTTAACCTGTGGATCGACAAAAGTACTAATCGACCACGAATTTACTATACCTTCGGGAAGCAGGGGCAATTCGGCGAGTCCGAGGCTGCTATCGATGAACTACAATCAGATCGAAAGTGGAAGCGCTTAGGTTCTGGCACGGGACGGCACCGAGACAGCGGGGATTTTGAGCAGGAGTCTTTAAAATCACTGCGGTCAGAGAGCGCAAAAAACTTTTGTCTTAGTTGCATGGATGAACCTAGCCCACGAGTTAGTCCGACTCGAATTGTCGCATCGGATAAAAATCTAGGACCGATCAAAAGCGCCGACGGTCCCTCTCGGATTGGCGCTGCAAAAAATTGCGAACCTATTTGGAAGCACTGCGATCAAACAGATCCCAAAAGGGACTATATTGATTGCCAAATGGACGTCCCCTGTAATGACATCGCGGATGAAAACCTCGAGGTTCTTTCAGTTTCCGCCAAGGAGAGCTTTGTTGTCCGCAGATACGACGGATGCACCCATGAGCATTTCGCTTCCCCTGCGATATTTTGTTGGGATGACTGTAAAAAAAGAGTAGCTGTGCCGTTTGCGGAAAAGGGTGACATCGGTGCGGTTAAAATTAAAGACGGTTATATCTTGCTCGCTGACTCCTCAAGAATCACCGTTCTGAGGTTTGGAGTAACGAAGCCCATACTTGAGGAATCGGCTTCAGCCGCCTTTTGGTGGCCTTAAGTGCCCCATGTAGAGCAGTTAACCAGTTTTTTTCCAGATCGTTTTTGGTGTCATTCCCTGCTCCTTGCAGCTGCGAAGGAAGTCGTTCACCAGACTCTGATAGGGGGTGCCAGTCTTCTCGCTCAAGCCCTTGAAGTAATCGATAACATCCTTGTCTAGGCGGATCGTTACACTCTTCTTAAGCTTCCCGACATAGGGATTTGGCTTCCATTTCATCTTCTTCAGATCATATTCTTTACGCATCTACGGTCCCTTTCATCCAAGTTCTTGAAACTCTGTAATTTCCCTCTTCGTGGCCTTTCGAGCGCTGATAACTCTTACCCGCTCACCGTCGGCTCGATAGACATGGACTACGAAGAGCAATCTCCGACGTTGGCTTTGTCCGATCAAAATAAAGCGGTCTTCCTTACCCGAGTGATCTGGATCAGGAGATATCTTTGCCAAAGGGTCGTAAAACACAGTTGCCGCCTCCGAAAAGGAAACTCCATGTTTCTTTATGTTCTCCTTTTCCTTCTTGAGATCCCAAACAAAGTCCACTCGCTTAATGTACATACTTTATATGTACATATCAAGTGCTTGTGGCTTGGTAGCGCATGGGCAGGTCCCACAGATGTCCCACAAACGCCTAACTGGCGTGAAAAAGCGGAAGCCATTTCGGTTTCCATTTCGTCTCTAACTCACTGAATTTGAATTGGTTTGAAGATGGTGGACCCTTTGCTTGCTCGAACGCGCTACCCGTCTTCGCTGCGCTAAGCCGTGGCAATCCTCCACAATGCCATTTCTATTTCGGTGAAAACGTAATGCGTGAATATCTCACGCATCTTTAACAATAACCGGAAGTTGTCCAAAGTTCCGACTACTGTCGTTGACGGTCCATGACGGTTGTTCACGGTCGGTGATGTCCCACAAAAGACCCACAGTTTCGAATCTTACGGATAAGCGGTATAAACGGGCATTTCCGGCGAGCACGTTATGGCGATAACGAGCAGCAATAAAGGCGCAGTTTGACGCGATGTGAGCGTGCGTCGATCTCCCTACGGAAACTGTCCAGTCGCCCTGGGGAACAGGACAGGGTAAATAGGGGTAATTCGTTCGGTTCTATTCAGTGAGCATCGGCGAGTAAGCTCTTTTCATTTTTTAATTTTGCTTATTTTTCAGTGGCTTGGAAAATCGAGGATTCAATTCCTCTCCTCTCCGCCATTCAAAGTATTTTTTCCAGAATAGAAGCGGCCCGCTCCTCGGTTCGAGTGACCAAGAGACCCCCGACACTGAGCACCAGAACCAATACTGCCATCAAAAAGATCTGGCGGTCCGGCATTGAACCAACCGGCTCGAGCCGGTGAGCCAAGATGTACATGGCTTTGTAAAAGAGGCCTGTAAGCAGCAAGGAAACCACGATCACGCAATACAGGGCTACAAACACAAAAGTCTTGGGCGACTTTTTGAAGTACAAAGTTGAGAATCTCACCCGCATCTTTCCCGTGGGAATTTCTCGAATCCACGAGGCGAGCATGCCTACTAGGAAAATGGCCAGAACAATGTAAACGAATGATAAGAGCACCGGCAGGAGAAAAAGAACTCTTGGGTCAAGAGTGCCCAACAAGACAATTCCGAACACAAGAACGGCTGTAACAACGATCCTTGTCCTAACAAGATTTCGCAAACGCATCTTCACGAACAAATTATAGCATGCAAGGTATGGAACGAGCCTGCCGACTAGAACCGTCGGGAGTAGACCCGAGCGACAATTGAAACACGGCTTATTGGAATTACTGATTGGCCAGTATTGAAGACGGGTTAGGAGAGAAGCCACCTCTCCTCTCCGCGAAAGATTTTTATCTATCTGAAATCATGAAAAAATCGGAATTTGCGCACCCCACGTGGGGGACCCTGGGGGACAGGTCACGTTTTCAACATGTTGACTTACTAAAGATAGTAAGTTACTATGTTTAGTATGTTACGGCAGCGTTGGGAAGTTAAGGTTGCTTCTAAAGCTGGGCAAGACATCGCTCAGATGGTGAGGGATGGGACCCTAACAGATGACGACCAGATCGTAATTCGCCAGTGGGCACAGTCGATATCCGAATTCGGACCTGAGTCTGTGCGGGTGGCCGGCAGCGTCTGGAGGGATCACGAGCTGAGCGGAGAGTGGGTCGGCCACCGAGCTTCGAGTTTCAGCAATCGAGGGCGCATAATTTATAGAATTGAGGACAAGGTAATCCGAGTAGTCGTAGTCAGAGTGACGGCGACTCATGATTACGAGAAGGAGAAGAAACGATGAAAAACCTTCTGGACTTGAAGGAACTCCAAATTGAAGAAACCCCCGGCAAGGTGGTACGTGCATTTCGTCGGAATTTCGAGCTTACTCTGGGTGAAATGGAAAAGCTTACGGGCATTCCTCAATCCAATTTGTCCGCCATTGAGAACGATAAGTTGGATATGGGGGTAAGACGCGCCAGTCGAATCGCCGCTGTTTTTGGGATTAGTCCTTCTCTGATTCTATTCCCCAAGGGCTACGAAAGAGAGGACGAAAAGGAAATTAGAAAGATTAGAAAAGACGCTGCCACCCTCATCGAAAAGAAAAGGGCTTCTGGATGAAGCCTGAAACAAGTGTATGTCCAGATTGTAAGGTGCAGCTACCCCTTTTAGATGGCCCTGTTCACGAATACTTGTGTGGAAATCCCGCTTGCTGGCAAAAGTTTGGAGAAGTGCCGACCAAGGAGTTTCGAAACTTCCAAAACTACAGAAACCGGGTCCTTGCTCACTGCGGTTGGGATGGGGTATTCGCGATCAGAAATTAACTGACCTAGGGACCATTGCCCCGGTGGATGGAGTAGAGCCGAAAGATCTGGAGCGTAGTCACGGCGTGGCTAGATTGCTCTGAATGGTGGACCCGACGCGGATCGAACGCGCTACCTCCACAATGCCATTGTGGCGCTCTCCCAGATGAGCTACGGGCCCTTAAAAAAGACTGGCAAACGTGCTTAAAAAAACAGCGTTTCTGGGACTTATGTGAGTACCAAAGGGTTGCGTGCTCGGCAACTGGGATAGAAGCCCTAGTGAAAGTCGTGGCTGGTGACCTGGGGAGTCGATTCCACGTGTAGGAGGGGGCCGGCTTTATCGACAATCACGTGTAGTACGCCACCGCTTTTATCTCTTTGTACTCGTCCTTCGCATTCTAGAAACGACTGAGTCAGTAGCGGTTCCCGGTACTGTTCAAAGATCTTTTTCCAAATCACGAGATTAATGAATCCAAACTCGTCTTCGAGTGTGATGAAAAGTACCCCTGAAGCCGTGGGTGGCTGCTGCCTGCAAATAGCAATACCAGCGACTTTCACGCGGGTGCCTTCACGTAACTTGGGAAGCTCCGGGGAAGGAGTGACTTTGCGGCACTTTAAATCTGCTCGGAAGTACGCCATCGGGTGAATATCGATACACACACGTTGGGAGTCGTAATCCGCTGTGATTTTCTCCCAAGTGCTTTCCTCGGGAAGGGCAACTTTCTCTTCGACTGCGTTAAAAGCAAAGCTGTCTTGAATGGCGAGTGCTTGTATTTTCCAATAGGCGTCTCTGCGCTCCAGTCCCAAGCAAGCAAACGTGTTTGCTCCGGCTAGTAAAAACAGATCTCGCTTGGTGAGGGGAAGGGGAAGTAGTGCGGCCGAAACTCGATTCAGAAAGTCTTCAAAGTCGAAAAAAATACCCCCTTCGCGTGCTTTTTCAATAGCGCCGCCTACGGCTTCCCTGAGCCCCCGGATTTCTCGAAAGCCCATTCGCAAGTGCATCACCGAGTCGAGGGTGTGGTCCCAATAAGAGAGGTTGGCATCCATGGGAGCGACTTGCACGCCATGGCGCATGCCATCGTAAAGCAACGAGTGCGCGCTATAAAAACCCATGGGCTGGGCGTTGAGCAGTCCCACTAGAAACACATCGGGGTAATGGCATTTTAAGTAAGCCGTGGCGTAGACCAGCACGGCAAAAGAAGCTGCATGCGACTCCGGAAAGCCATACTCGGCAAAACCTTCAATCTGGGAGTAAACCCTTTCGGCATACTCTAACGAAACACCACTGCGAAGGAGTCCATCGCGAAAACGCTCTCGAAGAGCGGCAAGCTTATTCGCCCCATCGCGACGCCACGATCCCATCGCGCGTCTGAGTTGGTCGGCTTCGCCTGCGGAAAAACCGGCCACCACCATCGCCATTTTCATGATCTGTTCTTGAAACAGAGGTACGCCATAGGTTTTTTCCAAAATATCTTTGAGTGCTGGGTGCGCATACTCAATAGGCTCCTGACCCATGCGTCTTTTTAAGTACGGGTGCACCATGTCGCCTTGAATAGGACCCGGACGGACGAGGGAGATTTCGACCACTAGATCGTAAAAGTTCCGTGGCTTAAGGCGGGGGAGCATATTCATCTGTGCGCGCGACTCAATTTGAAAGATACCGACGCTATCGCCGCGCCACAGGGGCTCATACACTTTGGGGTCTTCTTGAGGGATGGTGGCAAGGGTGAGGTCAATGCCGCGAGTGGCTTTAAGTAAAGTGAACGACTTACGGATGGCAGTGAGAATGCCGAGCCCCAAGATATCCACACGCACAAAGCCCAAGGCATCGAGATCATTTTTATCCCATTGCACAATCGTTCGGCCGTCCATAGCGGCTTTTTCAATCGGGACATTGCGGGTGAGCGCTTCCTGGCACAGGACAAACCCACCCACATGAGTGCCTAGGTGACGCGGGTAAGTCAGAATGGATTGCACCATGCAGTAGTACTGTCGCAGCTTGCGTACCGATTGGCCCGGCGCATTAGTTTGGAGCTCTTCTGGGGAGAGGTCGGAAAAACTTCGACGGTGCAGTACCATCTGAAGACGTTCAATAACCTGTACGGGAATCTCAAAGACTTTGGCCACTTCGCGCAAAGCCGATCGTTTGCGATAACAAATGACAGTCGCCGTAATAGCAGCTCGGTGTCTGCCATACCGTTTATAAATGTACTGAATGACCTCTTCGCGGCGCTCGTGTTCAAAGTCGATGTCGATGTCAGGAGGTTCACGTCTTTCGCGCGAAATAAAACGTTCAAAGAGAAGTTTGAGGTGTGCAGGATCGATGGAAGTAATGCCCAGTACGTAGCAAACAATGGAGTTAGCAGCCGACCCACGTCCCTGACACAAGATGTTCTGAGAGCGAGCAAAGCGAACAATGTCCCAGATAGTCAGAAAATAATCGCTATATTCCAGCTCACTGATCAATGCCAATTCATGTTGAAGCAGCTCTTGGACTTTAGCGGGAAGGGGCGAGCCATAGCGTTGCTCAGCGCCTTCCCACGTCAGGCGAGCTAGGTAGCTGTTTCCTGTTTCGCCTTCGGGAATCCATTCGGTGGGGTAGCGATAACGAATCTCATCGAGTGAGAACTGGCATTGTTCGGCAACGCGCAACGTATTCGTGAGCCATTCAGGGTGGTCGGCAAAGAGCGCTTGCATGGCGGTGGCCCCCTTCAAATAGCGCTCGGCGTTGGGTAAGAGGAGCAGCCCGCCTTCTTTAAGCGTGCGCGTGTGGCGAATGCAGGTAAGGACATCTTGCAAGGGCTTACGAGCTGCTTCATGAAAAAGAGGACGATTGCTCGCCACACACATCAAGTCCCAGCGGCGTGCAGCCGTCAGAGTGGAGGCCAAGCGGGTAGTGTCTCCCCCATCTAAGAACCGACTTGCCACTAAAGCCTGATGCGTACCAAAAGCTTCTCGAAAAGCCCCCCATTGAACATCACTCCACTTGGCTTCTCCGGGCGAGAGTAGAAAAAGGTCAGCCGCTTTATCACAAAGCTGCTCCAGCGTGACGTGTGGGTTGTCTCTGTCTTCGTGTGCGGTCGTGAGGAGTTCGCACAGGTTGCCATACCCATTGCGATTACGCGCAAGCAACCACAGAGGCGAGCCGTCCAAGATCACTTCTGCGCCAATAATGAGCGGAAGGCCGGAAGCTTTGGCGGCAGTATGCGCCCGAGGTGCACCATAAACACCGAGTCTGTCGACGATACCCATTCCAGCTAAGCCCCCAAGCTTTGCAGCAGTGACCATTTCCTCCGGATGCGAAGCGCCTTCCAAGAAGGAGTAGTTGGATTTGGCAAGTAGCTCTACAAAGGCAGGCACTTGGCTAATCAAAGGTTCCATGGGCAAACCACTCTCCTTTCTGGTTATCGCGGTACACCCACAAAGCTTCTTGTCCGTTGCGAGCTAGGTAGTACTCCCGACATCCCCCTGGTTCCCACCACTCGACAAAGAGCGTTTCCAAAAAGCTTAAACTCCAACGAGGCGATAGATGAAACGGTTTGGGAGGCGTGAAAAGAAACAAAGGGCGTCGGGGAAAGCTCTCCCTCTTAGTAGGTGCGGGGGGTGGTGGCCAAGTCAAAGCGCAGGATCGCTCTGGTAAGTGACTGGACTGAAGGGCAGCAAAGCCAACTCGGTCGTCGCCGAGCCGCACTCTGAGTCTGGCAACAAAGCTTGCTAGATCGTAAAACTTATTCTCTGCTTCACTAAACAAGGAAAGCTGCCCTGGGGAATGTGCGATGATATCCGTGATTTCTAGCTGTAGTCGCACTAGAGGCGATTGCCACTGAAAGCCAGCCAAGAACTCACGCAAAACACGCAGCATGTTTTGTGCATCTTGGGTGGCTTCTGTAAAATCGATTGTTTTGTCGACGGGGCAGTGCGATTCAAAGTTAAAAGTAAACCGAATGCTTTTGGCAGCCTGACACCGCCCATGCAGTCGCGCTTCGACTCGCACGAGTACTTGTCGCATCGCAAAGAGCAAAGCTTCAAGGGAGTGCAGTTCTTCCGCATCTAAGTGATCTTGAATAGTCTCTTCAGGGGTAAACAGCGGCAAGCAAAGTGGGCGCCTTCCCAGTGTGCACTCGTAAAGCACTTCCCCCATTTTTCCAAAGCGGTGATGAATGGTGTCTGGGGGTAAAGCGGTAAATGCCCCGATAGTGGTGATTCCCACTTTACGCAAAAAACCCACGAGACGTGTACGTTCCACGCGCTCTTCTTCGAGCTGGTAGGGGTTGCCGATGGAGGCGATTTGCTCAATAGGCAGAGACTTCAAAAAAGCGGGTGTTTGGTCGCGCGGAACGAGCAGATCTCTTGAGCTTAAAAGCGCACGCGCCCACTCCGGTTGGTCGGTGACGACAAAGCGGCGCTTGGATCCCAGAAAGTTCTCTGCCAGCCGGTCGGCCATAGCGAGAACACGTGCTTCTCCCCCGTGTGCTTTTTCAGTGGCACCGATATCCAAGTACAGATCAGCGGGGCTGCACAGAAACACTTTCGGCGTGATCAAAAAGCAGCTTTCCGCGAAAGCTTGGAGCGGCAGGGGACTGTGGACGTAAAGGATCCGCATGAGGTCCTACTTCAATGGTTTCTCTTAAGGTCCAATGAGGAAGCGGTGCAGGGGTGAGCAGAAAAACATCACATCGATTCTTTTCTGCAACGAGTTGAAACTTCCTGAGCTGAGCAACAGCGCACGGGATTGAAACCCGCAAAAAGACAAAACGAAAAAGGCTGGTCTGAGTGGCTTCCAGGGCCACTCGCCAAGCTTCGGGGGCATCGCGTGCTTTGACCTGTAGCAAGCGAGAAAGCGGGAGGGTCCAGTCGTGCAAGAGGGCTTCGGCATAAAGCTCCCCGCCATCTGCTATCCAGAGAAAGTAGTCCTCATCGGTAGAAGTGCGTAGGGCAGTGAAAAAAGCCCCCTCGGTTTTGGATCCCCCCGCTTTTGAAACGACCTGCCGCAAGCCCCCCTTGCGGGAAGCTCTCGAAATGGCGGGGTAATTTCTAGACAGGGAACTCATACTATGAGCATACATACATTTGTATGTTTTGGAAGGCAAGAGAAGGGAATCAACAAAAAGAGAGCCTTAACTGTTTCCTCAGGAAAGTGCTGGTGCTGTATGTGGTTGATTGAGATTCACCACTAATGGTATATATACCATTAGTTAAGGCGACCGAGATTCTTCATCAAAAGATGATCTTGAGGCACGAGTCGATGGACCGCCTTGCCATCTTCGAGGTTGTCATTTGGCGAGTCGCTCGTTCAAAGGACTATCCCGAAGGGATAAAGTTTCGAGCTTGGCTGTCGGAGAATGGTGCCACGCTTTTTGGGTACGACAATCATCCGCCGAAGGGGCCGCATCTTCATGTCCGGGATATCGAGGTGGGTTATGTTTTTCGGGGGCTGAGCGCGCTCAGGACCGATATCGTGGCTATGATTCATAAGGAAGGATTTGTCTATGAAGGGTAAGAGAGTTTTGCTGGTGGTTGAGCCCCAAAAGCAAGCGATGGATCGCGTCTTTACCACGATGAAGAAGCCCACTCGAAAGAGTGCGAGTACAATCATCATTAGTTTTCCAGATTTCGAAACTTTAGGGCGGGTCATTACCGGTGCGCGACTGGAATTGCTAAGCGCAATTCGTGTCCACAAGCCGAAGTCCATTCAGGAGCTAGCACGATTGGTGAAGCGAGACTTTAAGAATGTCTATCAGGACGTGCGTCTACTGGCCGATTTTGGACTCATCGAAATAGAAGAAGGGGGTCCTAGGCGAGCTTCGACACCCAAGGCAAAGTTCACCGAATTGGTACTTGCAGCATAGTATCTTTAAGCGGACTTCTTCTTCATCTGTGCAACTGATTCTGAAAGGAACAGTTTAATCAAGGCCTGGTACGGTACATCTCGCTGCGAACCAATTGCCTTGAGTTCATTCAATAGCTCGGAAGGCAAGCGTATCGAAACTACCTGAGTGGGCGGTGTTTCCGGCAGCTTCAAACCAAGGTCTTCAAATTTCAGCGCCTCTGCGGGATTCACCCAATGTGAAGTGTCGGCAGTATCGTAGTCTTTGATCTCCTTGGGCGAGCGAGCCTTATTTCGAATCTTTTTCTTCATAGGTATCCCTTTCCTTTCGTGATGCGGGTCGAGCCGTAATAATCCGAACCTTGCCCGCTCTCAGTGTAAACCCAACCATCAGAATTCTCTGCTCAAGGCTCTTGCCATAGAGAATAAATCTCTGCTCCTTGGCGGTGGAGTGCTTAATGTCCCGGAAAAGACGATAGCCAGAGTCAAAAAAAGCGCTTTCAGCTTCCATTCGGGAAACCCCATGCTTGCTCTCGTTCTTCTGTAGGTTCCACTGGTCCCAATCAAAGGTGATTTCACTAAGCATTCAAACGTAGTGTGACACACTACAACGAGTAGTGTCAAGCACTACTAAATTGGATGCGGAGTTTACACCGCCAGAATGGGGTAACCCGAAAACGCTAGCAGGAATAGGCCTAGCACCAGCAGTGCTGTGAAGCCGGCGGCGAGGGAAAGCGTCAGCGTGGTCTGCTTCTGTCGGTGCACAAACCAGCCAAACAGCGGGAATAACTGCAATGCATGAAGGCCCACGAAGTGCGAAATCCGAAGATCACCTGCCGAGCCGCTCCAGCCCACCCAAGGTGCGGCAAGGGCCGGGACATCGATTCCCATCCGACTAAAGGGCTGTGACGACATTGCCGTCGCAAGCACACAAGTGAAGAGAAAGATTCCCAGACCGTACATGCCACCGAGCCACAGTGGGTAAGCGATTTTCTTACGAGACTGAATCCAGCGCCAAGCCAGATGGGCCACCACGAAGCTATTGGCTACGATGAATAGGCCCATGACTCCGTAAAGCACCTGGGCCAGTGGAGAAGACACATTGTAGTGCGAACGCACTCCGAGAAACGCTTGCCCGCAAATAATAGTCATTTCCACCACTGCAACGGTGAACGTCCAATACTGAAAGCGCTGGACGTAGGTTCTGCTGAGCGATCCCTTTAGCGTTCCTAAGAACCAAGCAATCGTGAGCTGGTAGATGCCAAGAGAGGCGAAGAACTTAGCGGGTTTGAACCAAATCGGAGCGCCATCTACTTCTCGCTTATCGAAAAGTGTTGCGGCAAGGCACAGAGCGGCCAAGACAAAAAGCAAGCACGCCGTTTGTGTTAGAAACGCATTCTTGGAGTTCCAGAGCTTCCATTTCTCTTTCACGTAGAGGTGAAAGGGAGCGCTTGCAAAAAAGACCTTTTCAGCTGCCAGGTAGCCGAGAAAACCAATAGGGCCCAGCATGAAAGTCGCAAAGAGAAGCGGGGCGACGAAGACATGACTGACTTTATTTGCCTCCGCGCGAGCCACGATCCAAATACCGACGAAAAGATCGAACGCAAGGTAGTGAATCCAGCCGACGGTCGCTCCCCAGGGTTGGCTGAGCAGTTTCTGAACGTCTTCCAGCTTCCCAAAACCGCCTTCCAGCTGCGAAAACTTAAAGAGGATCACCAGTGCATAAAAAGCGGAAAGAATCCCTGGGATAAGAAAGCTGCGCACTAGCAATCGAGTGGGTTTCGACTTAGGCGCCAAAATGAGCGCCACCCAGGACAGCATAGTGAGAGTGCTCAACGCGGAGAATAAGCTAGACGCCTGGATCATTTGAGCTCCAACCAAATTTCATTGCGACGTAAGAACCACAGGCGAAAAGGGGAATCGAACCTGGCAAAAACCGGTTCCCCGACGGTTTGTACCCCTTGCTTGCTTAGCTCGGCTTGAAAAGCCGCCAACTTGTCTTTGTACTTCGATTCCGACCAAGAGCCCGAGTAACCGTAAACTGCGACCCTTCGCGCAGGAAGCTTACGGATAACCACGCGTGCATCATTGGGGGTAGGAAGGGTCTCAAGGGTATATTCCTTGGGCATCGTGAACTGAATTAAAAACCCGTCTTTGCCTTTTACCTGGCTGACCGGTGCGGTCATCGCAATCTTCTCGGAAGGCGATTGCTGTGTCACCGGAGCGGTCATTGCGATTTTGGTCTTGGACTTGTTATCCCCAAAAATATAGCCGGCTAGTATCGAAAAGGCCTTGTTTCCTGCGGCGTTGAAGTCGGATTCAATCTTGGTTTCTGCAACCAAAGTCGGACCATACTTACGGGTTTCGTAGAAGTCGTTTTTCGACTCAACGGTAAACTCAGGTTCTTCGGTTGCCATGGCGACTCCAGATAAAATGAGGCTTGAAAAAGTGATGTATTGCAGAAAGCGCGTCATAAGTTTCCTCTAGGTGGTTGAATTCTATCAAAGAGTAGTAAAAAAACTCTGGACAGAAACCGCGAGAACGCTTAAACATACAAGTGTATGTTCTGGAAGGAAAATATGGGCGAACTACTTACTTCATCTCAAACAGATATTTTGAATTTTATTAAGGACACGTGCGCAACACGAGGCACGCCTCCCACGTTCCGTGAAATCCAAGAGCATTTTGGTTTCAAGGCGGTGGGTACGGTGCAGGGGTATATAAAAGCACTTATCCGCAAAGGTCACATTGAAGACCCAAAATCAGAAAAAGGTAAGCGCAAGTCACGTGGCCTGTTTCCCACGGGTTTTCGGCCTCAGGCCACGCGACGCATTCCCATTTACGGCGAAATTGCAGCTGGTAGCACCCGCGATGCGGCTCAAATTGAATTGGGTTCGCTGATTGTCTCGGACGAGGCTTCGGCGGAATCGTTTGCCCTGCGTGTAGTGGGCGATAGCATGATTGATGTCGGTATTTTAGAAGGCGATCACTTGATCGTGAAGAAAACGGCTTCGGCCCGCACAGGCGATATTGTTGTCGCGTTACTCAACGGTGAAACCACCGTGAAGCGTTACAGATCCGGTGCAAGTGGCATCTTTCTCGTGCCCGAGAATAAGAAGATGAAGCCCATCAAAGTGGTTGAGAAGAACTTCAGCATTCAAGGCAAGGTCGTCGGACTTCAGCGAAAGTTCTAGGTTTCCGCGCTGGAGAGGCCCTTGATCGTCGCAGACCAATCCCCATTCGATCGGGATAGGTAGTGCTCGGGCAAGTTCTTGAAAGCTTCTTCTCGTGACGTAAACCAATTAAATGCGACTAGGTGGAAGAGGGCTGCGACGCCGTCTCTCCAATTGATCTTTTTGCCCTGCAAGTAAGTCCGTGGGTAGTAATGCACGGGCAGTTCAAATAAGCGAGCCGCGGTTTTGGCTATATAGGCGGTGATCTCCACTTCCACGCCAAAACGCTTGGAGCGCAGCTGCATGGCTTGAAAGAGATCGGCCCGCCCCAGCTTATAGCAAGTTTCCATATCGCTCACATGCACGCCCGAAAGCAGGTTGCTCAAAATCGTTAGAAAACGATTCACGAAAGAATGGTAGGTGCGGTGCACTTGTGGACAACTCGGCTTGAACCGACTTCCAAAAACAACATCGGCTCGATTCTCCAATAGCGGCTGAAGCAGGGACGGGACATCGCGTGGGTCATACTCAAAGTCCGCGTCCTGGATCATAATGATCGTGCCGGTCGCTTCCTGAAAGCCACGTGCCACCGCAGCGCCCTTGCCTTGATTGGTTTGCTGAAGGAGCAATCGGTAGCCATGCTTGCGTGAAAGCCCTTCCAAAATCTCGCGGCTTCCATCCGTGGAGCAGTCATCGATAAAAATCCACTCGGTGGCGAGCGGGTACTGGAGAAGCATAAAAGCCTCAACTACTTGCCGTAGGTGCCCGCTTTCGTTGTAAACGGGAACGACGATAGAGAGCTTCTCTTGGGACTCTGGCATCCGATCAAAGTGCCGCAGGTTGCGTCGAAACACAAGGGATGCCATGCTATCGGGCTTGTGAACCGTAACCAATAAATGTGCAGCCATTTTCGGGGGCCCCATGCAAACAAGCCAAAGAAGTCGAGTATCCGGAGTGGGGAGCTATGTGCCCACTAGGGTGGTTACCAACCACGATTTGGCTAAGTTTATTGAAACGAACGACGAATGGATCGTGCAGCGCTCAGGCATCAAAGAGCGGCGTTGGGCGGTTGCGGGCCAAACCAATACCGACCTTGCTTTCGAGGCCTCTACTCAAGCCATTCAAGCCGCTGGTTTGAAACCGCAAGATATCGGGATGATTGTTTTTGCGACGCTCAATCCGGATTACTTTTTTCCGGGTAATGGTGTTTTTTTGCAAGATAGACTCGGTATTCCAGGCATTCCCGTTATTGATATTCGCCAGCAGTGCTCGGGATTCATCTACGGGCTTTCCATTGCCGATCAGTACATTCGCAATGCGGTCGCAAAGCACATTCTTGTCGTCGGATCGGAAATTCATTCACGCGGGTTGGACAAAACGACCAGAGGCCGAGACGTCACTGTGCTGTTTGGTGATGGCGCGGGTGCTGTGGTGGTGAGCGCGACGCAGATGAAGGATGTCGCTCGGGATGCGCATGTTTATTCCACGCATTTGCACGCCGATGGAAGTGGTGCAAAAAACCTTTGGGTGCCTGCCCCAGGGCCTGCCATGGGCGATGACGAACGCATTACGCCCGAAATGATGGAGCAAGGGTTGCACTATCCCAAGATGGAAGGTCGCAAAGTGTTTATTGAAGCGGTTACGCGGATGGCCGAAGTCCTGAAAGAAGGTCTTGCGTCAAACGGCTTGGGGTTAGCTGATATCGATTTGTTCCTGTTTCACCAAGCGAACTTGCGGATCAATGAAGCGGTCGCCGATGCATTAAAAATTCCGCTAGAAAAAGTCTTCAACACCATTCACAAGTTTGGGAATACGACCGCAGCTACCATCCCTCTCGGGATGCACGAAGCCATCAAAGAAGGCGTGCTCAAACCCGGCATGCGCGTTGCGATGGCGGCTTTCGGGAGCGGCTATACTTGGGCCTCTGCTGTGCTGCGGTACTAACGCTTCTGAGGTCCTCGAGAAGCCGTTCCGGATCGCGTGTGCCCTCGGGATCCTACTCAGCTATTTCAAAGAAAAGTGCTTATGCCAAACTAACTGGTCACGTGACCAGTTGAACCTCTCGCGCGAGAGGCAATCCGTATGTCTCTGGACATATGAACTGGTCCCTGGCGGGCGGTTAAGCGTGGGTTGCCGAACGCAAACTCATGTGATTTCAACAACCCTTAAACCAGGAAATGCTATGCCAATGCTGTCGAAATCTCTATCGACATGCAAGATTTCCAATTCATCAATCAAACAATTGGATGCTATGAGGCAATCCAGGGAGCGACGAACCGTTATTCCGCGTTTTCGACAGCCCCGATAAATATCTTCGGCCGTGTCAAAATAACGCTTCGTAAAATCTGGAAAATATTGAAACTCTTTGAGGAAGTTTTTTACGGTAGAGTGAGTTGCTTCCTCGCGAATCCCTTGTAAGATCTCCATCTCAATGATGGCGTTGATTGCAAGTGGTGCCCCTCGCTCAATTTGACCAGCCAAAAAGTTTCCGGCCCGCCCATTGAGAGGCTTAAAAAAATCGATCCACACACTGGTATCTACCAAGATCATTTCGTTTGGCGTGACTTATCCAGATCAAGGTCAAGCTTAAGCTTGCCTTTTAGGCTTAGTATGTTCTTCCGTTTATGCATCCGAAGCAGCTCAGTTAAAGCAAGATCGAGGAGCTCCTTCGTAGTCTGCACATCGAAGGCGCGCTTAGCTTCTTTTACCTTCTTCTCATCGAGAACTACATTTGTACGTTTCATTCATACACCCAATACACCAATATTAGTGTATCGGGTGTATTTAGGTCAAGAGGGACGTGATACGAGTTAGCTATCGAAGTCCCTGGCGGGCTATTCGCCGCGCAAGAGGTAATGGAAACTCTTGCCATTTATAAGGGTATCATCGCTCGCGCCGTACCCTTGTGAAACACAATAGAGCACCGGTTTTTCCAAGGTTCCCAGCGTCTTCGCTCCAATGCATTTGATATTGAGGGCGACACTCACGCCGCCCGTGAAATCAGACGACTCGATAGTCGCCGTTCCCGTTGCGACGCCATCGGTGCCTTGATTGAAAGCGGTAAGCCCGATGTTAAAAGTCGTTGTGGCATCTGAAGCCAACTCCGGCATGGAAAGCGGATGCCCGACAAAGCTGGCGTTGACGCCATTGGTACTAACCGAAAAGCGCGCGAAGTTGATCACGTTTCCGCTGCCCAGTTGGCGAACGACCACCGCGGTGTAGCTACCTACCAGATCTCCTGAGAAATACTGAGCCTGAGGCAGCGCCAAGACGAAATCGTTTGCGGTAGTAGAGCGCTGCCCAAACAAGGCACTAGAGCCTGCGAGTCTCCATGTCGTTTCGTTGCTGGAGTGTCCTTGCAAAAAGCCTCCTTCACACGCGCCGGTGAGAAGGACCGTCGTGGATCCGGTATCGGCACCGGAAGTAAGGTTCAGGCGAGTGGGAAAGGAAAGCGCGCCTGCGGTCCAGGCAAGCGTTCCGAAAAAGGAAGTGCCGGCATTGTCAGAATTGCCGGGAGAGGTGAGGCCTACCCAATTCCAGGTGGCATCTGCTGGGCACTCACCCGGTTGTTTCATGAAGGGAGTAAGGGTTCCCGCAGTGGGATCGGTGATGAGAAAAACGCCATGTCCGGGAAGTTCGATTCCAGAAGTGGGTGTGGCCCCTTCGAAATAGAGAAGGCCGCTAGAGAGTCGTTCAAGAGGAATTTTGGTGCCGCCGGTGATCTCGGCTTCAGAGTTCCAAAGACTTAAGGCGTCGCCGTTTGGCGCTAGATAGAGGGTTGGATCGCTCCCGCAAGCGGTGAGCAGCAGGCAAAGCACAAGTGACAGAGAACAGTGGAATGGCATCCACGTATCTTACTCTTCGGAACGGGCTCCAGCAAAACTGATGTAAGTCTTTGAGTGATTCTTGCCACCCTTGGCGTAGTTCACCACACGAGCCAGTTCTTCTTCGGTGACGAAGGTTCCGTGCAAGCGGCGCAAAGGAATCCCTGGCTGAATCATTAAACTATCGCCGCGGCCCATCAAGCCTTCAGCACCTGAGGTATCGAGAATGGTGCGGGAGTCGATACCCGACGGCACTTTGAAGCTGATACGCGAAGGGATATTGGCTTTGATCAGACCTGTAACGACTTCGGCGGAAGGACGCTGTGTCGCAATCACCAAGTGAATGCCGGAAGCACGTGCTTTCTGAGCAAGACGTGTAATCGCAATTTCCACTTCTTGGCCGCCCATCATCATGAGATCTGCTAATTCGTCCACAACCACTACGAGGTAAGGCAGCTTGTCCGCGCCTTTCATCTTAGAGTTGTAGGACTCAATATTTTTCGAATTGGTTTTGGCCATCAGACCGTAGCGACGGTCCATCTCCGCTGCGGCCCAATTCATCGCGTTGATCGCGATTTTATTATCGGTAATGACGTCGGTCACCAAGTGCGGCAGTCCTGCAAAGGCAGCAAACTCCAACATCTTCGGATCGATGAGGATCATGCGAAGTTGCTGAGGGCTCATTCGGAATAAGAAGCTCATGATCAGGCTGTTCATGAACACCGACTTACCGCTACCCGTGGCCCCGGCTACCAACAAGTGAGGCATTGCTGCGAGATCGCCGAACACTGGCATCCCATCAGTTGTTTTGCCCAAGGCCACTGGAAGTCTTAGCTTCTTGTCAAAAAACTCATCCTCACCGAGGACTTCCTTCAACGAGATGACTTCAGATTGCGGACGTGGCACTTCGATACCGACCACCGTTTTACCGGGAATAGGTGCGATGATACGCAATTGATTCGTTCCCAGAACGACGCCTAAATCTTCCTGCAGGCCCGCGATCTTGGAAAGCTTCACGCCAGCCGCCGGCTTGTACTCATAAGTCGTGACCACAGGCCCTTCGGAGATCTCGGTAATCTCGCCATTGATCTGGAAAGAGGCGAGGTGATCGACAATCATTTCTGCATTTTTCTTCAGTTCTGCACGCGACAAGCGTTTCACTTTGTTTTCAGCGTGCTTCAACAGTCGCAGCGAAGGCACTGAGTAAGCAGACGTATTCGGAATCAGATTCTGGAACTTGTAAACCGAAGGAACGACCCCAGCGGGTTCGGTGACTTCGAGCGCGTCGGAGTCGCCCGAGTCTGTGCCCTCGGTGGCTTTCACTGATTTTGCTGCGCGGCGCGCTCGCTTTGGTTTTTCACTGATGGAAGCAACGGCCGCAATAGCGCCCGCTTCATCCACTTCTGTATCTTCGGACTGCTCGACTTCAAACTCAGGATAGGCTTCGTCTTCAGACGCCTCTCGCGGTTCAAACATCCGGCCCGCTACTCCCCCTAAGGATAGCCCCGTGGTCAAAATCAAAGTAATAAGGTACCCGCCAGACATCAGAAGCAAGGCCCCCCCGGTATTAAAATACTGTCGTAAAAGAGCGCCCAAGTGTCGGCCTACGAGACCGCCCTGCCAAAGGCTCACTTCCGGAAAACGATCGGACATCAGAAGGTTAATCGTAATCGCGGTGAGGAGCGTTCCGAGCGTGACGCCTACGACCTTAAAGAGATGGTTGCCAATAGGAATACGCCGAAAGGTGGAGATGGATAAGTAGGCAACGAGCAATATCGCGGTGTAGCCAGGAGCCCCCACCGTTCCCAGAATCCAATGGGCAAATAAGGCTCCCACGATGCCACCGTAGTTGTTCACTTGGTCGATGCGGCCTTGAAAGATGTTGATGGTGTCTAACGGGAGATGGCTAGTGAGTGCAACTAAAAGGAAAAGCGTAATAAGGCCGAAAATAGTGCCCTGGATCTCTCGCGTAATGCGATCGACCGCAACGGTCACGTCTTCGTCCTGATTTACCTGTCTTTGGAACAGGAGCTCCAAAGCCAGCTTCGCGCGTTTCATTCCTCACTACTCTCCGGGGTGCTGCTTGTGCAATCGGGATGCCTGTGAAGACAGGCAGAAGACGGGCAAAAACCCTATTCAATTCAAACGATAGCGGTTAACGTAATGCCGGTTTTCGGTAGCTGAGTGACGGTTTACGTCACTTTTATCCGCGGAGTGTCCCTTGGAAATTCTCTTAGAGTCCTGGAGTCTGGTCGTTATTTTGTTGTCGGCGTTCGTGATTGGATGGGCGGCTGAGACGGCGCAGACTTTCATGCCCAAGGCGCTCGCACTTACCATTCTTGCTTGGCTTCAGACCCTGCCCGAATTTGCAGTGGAAGCGACCATCGCTTGGAACCAGCAAACCGATCTCATGATCGCCAACCTCACCGGCAGCTTGCGTCTGCTTGTGGGTTTGGGTTGGCCCATGATTTTCTTCGTCTACCTGTTTACGGAGAAATTTCGCAAAGGCATCTGGGTCAAGCGTATTGAGCTTGAAGCCCAGGATTCCTGGAGCGTTCTCTTTCTCTTTCTATCGATTCTGTATTTCATGGTGATCCTCTTTAAAGGATCGCTCACCGTGTGGGACTCCGTGGTTCTGACGGTGATTTACGTGACTTACCTTGTGATCATTGCGCGATTGCCTGTTTCTGAGTCAGAGGATCACGACGACCTGCCGTGGATCGGAAAGCAGATCGTGAAACTCCCCCGACTGCCGCGCAATGCTTCCGTTGTTTTTCTTTTTGTTGCGGGCGGGGTGGCTCTGTATTTTAGCGCGCATCCCTTTGTGGAAACGCTCCAGGGGTGGTCGCTTTCATTGGGTATCAGCACCTTTGTGTTCGTCCAGTGGGTGGCGCCGTTTCTTTCCGAGTTTCCAGAAAAGGTCTCGGCTTTCAATTGGGCCCGTCAGCCTGGCAAAGCCCCTATGGGGGTGATGAACATGGTGAACAGCAACATCAACCAATGGACGATGCTCGCTGCTATGATTCCGATTGTTTACAACCTATCCCTCGGACACTTGCAGCCAGTGGTGTTTGATCAAATGCATTGGACAGAGCTTGCCCTAACTATTGCACAGTCCGCGCTGGCAGGTTTGTTCCTATTGGACTTGCATTTCAGTTTGATGGAAAGCACTGCTATTTTTGTACTTTGGCTTGCGCAATTTGTTTATGCGCCTCTGCGGGAAGAGATTATGTGGGTGTATGTAGCGTGGTTCGCCATAGAACTCATCCTTGTGATCTATCGGTACCTCCGAACGGGGTACTTACCCAAATCCGTCCAGTACCTTCTCTATCGTAAAATCGCATCATGAAGGCTTCCTACCTAACCGAGCACGGAGGACCTGAAGTGCTCCAGTATGGGGAGCTTCCGCAGCCCGTGGCGGGTCCAGGCGAGGTGGTCGTTCGTGTGAAAGCGGCGGCGCTCAACCATCTGGATCTTTGGGTGAGGGGCGGTTTGCCCGGTCTAAAGTTGCAGTTCCCTCATGTGCTGGGCGGGGATGCAGCTGGCATCGTTCATTCCATTGGGCCCGGCGTGAGTGATGTCGCAGAGGGCGATGAAGTGATTGTGCACCCGGGTCTGAGCTGCGGACATTGTGATCGCTGTTTAAGCGGTTGGGAGAGTCTCTGCCTCGATTATCGGATCTTGGGCGAGCACGTCTCGGGCACGCACGCCGAGTTCGCAAAAGCGCCCCGGGCAAATATTTTCAAGAAGCCCCCTTCCGTTTCCTGGGATGACGCGGCCGCGTTCGGGCTGGTGTTTACAACTGCTTGGCAAATGCTGCATCGGCGAGCGTCTGTGCAACCCGGGGACACGGTTGTGGTGCATGCAGCGGGCAGCGGAGTGGGTTCGGCGGGAGTGCAAATCGCAAAGCTATTGGGCGCGAAGGTCATTGCGACCGCCGGAAATTGGGACAAACTCAAGCTCGCTGAATCGCTAGGAGCCGATCGCCTCGTGGATTATTCAACCGGTGACTGGGTTAAGGAAGTGAAGAAAATCGCCCCGCTGGGGGCAGATGTGATTTTCGATCACTTGGGTAAAGATTATTGGGACGCAAACCTACGGGCCATTCGACGCGGGGGGCGCATTGTATTGTGCGGCGCTACGACGGGTGGAGCTGCCGCCCTCGATTTAGCGGCGGTCTTTTTTCGCCAGATTCAGATCCTTGGCTCAACGATGGGTTCTAAAGGCGATTTCCCTCGACTGCTGGGGCTGCTAGAGGCCGGCAAGTTGCGCGCGGTCGTCGATAAAGCCTATCCCCTCTCTCAGGCTAGCCAGGCGCTGAGTCGTATGTCGGACCGTTTGCAGTTCGGTAAAATTCTCCTCCATCCGGGCCAATAGTAGCGTCCGGTGTAAAGGCTTGCGAATTCGTGCTATGACTCTTGGTTCTGAGTGGTAGTGAGTTCGATGCTGAATACGGACAAATTTCTTCCCCAACTCCAAAAGTTGCAGCCGGCCTTGGAAAAGGCCTCGCGCGTGCTGCTGACCGCGCCAGGAAATGCGGATGGGGATTCGGTTGGCTCGCAGCTAGCTTTGCGGCGAATGATCCAGGCCCGCTACCCGAAAATCGAAACCGTAATTTTGAATGATGAGCCGTTACCCGCACGTTACCGGTTTTTGCCGGGAGTGAGCGATGTGCTTTCGCCTGATAACTACGAGTCGAGTTCTGCGAACGAGGTTTTCGATGTGGCGTTTATCGTCGATGGCGGCATTGATCGGGCGGGTCGGGTGCGGGCGCTTTTTGAGCGAGCACCGACACAAGTGTTTATCGATCACCATGCGGTGAGCGTGGATTATCCGTACACCATTCAGATTGTCGATCCTTTGGCAGCAAGCAACACCGAGTTACTCTACTACCTCTCGCAATCCCCCTTCTTTGAAACGCCGCTCGACCAAGAGTTTTGCCAGCACATTTATCTCGGCCTCGTTTTTGACACCGGTTTTTTCCGACACTCCAACACGACTCCGGAGAGCATGGAATTGGCGGCAAAGCTGCTACGCACGGGGTTTGATTTTACTCGCGTGGGTGAGCGCGGAATGTTGGAGCGCAGTTTTGCGAGCCTGCAGCTGATGACCGAGGTTCTAGGTCAGGCCAAGCTTGAAATGGGCGGGAAGATCATCTGGTCGAAGGTCACACTTGACGCGATGCAGCGTCACCAGGCGGAGTCAGACGATCGCGAAGGCATCATCGACCATCTCTTTTTGACGGTAGGTATTGACGTCGCCTTGCTTTTCTATGAATTAGGGCCAAATCTGGGGAAGGTCTCATTGAGATCGCACGGGGGAGTCGATGTAGCCCGGTTTGCCCGGTCGTTGACGGTGCAGGGGGGCGGACATCGAAAAGCGGCCGGCGGAATGTTTCAAATGCCGTTTTCTGAGTTAATTCCCCATGTGGTGGTCGCAATGGAGAAACAACTTCGTGGAGCAGTGAAGTAAAGAATGCTGGTTTCCTACTTAAAATCGAAGATTCACCGGGTAACAGTCACCGACTCGAACTTGGAGTACGAAGGCAGCGTAACCGTGGGCCGTAATCTCCTAGATGCTTCTGGATTTAATCCTTTCGAGCGGGTGGAGATCTACAACATTACCAATGGTGAGCGCTTTGCGACGTACGTCATAGAAGGGCCTCCGGGCGTGATCTGTATCAATGGAGCAGGCGCCCACAAGGCCCGAAAGGGTGACATGATCATTCTAGCCACTTACTGTTTGCTGGATAAGGAAGAGGCCCTGCGTCACGTACCTACCTTGGTTTACGTTGATGAGAAGAACGACGTGAAGTCGGTGGCGCGGAAAACACATTGATGATCCAATTCTTAATAGCGGTTTTGCTCACTCTAGTGCCTGCGCCATTGCGGGCGGTTGATATCGTCAGTGAGGATGGTTCCCAGCCTGCGTGCCAGGAAATGGAATTTCGTAGCAAAGTGAATCTGTTCGCCGACCCTGCAATGTGGAACACCGGTTCAAAAGGGAGTCCCTTAGTGGGATCGCTTCAGGGTAAGGTTAGCTTGATGAAATTCGCCGCGCGCGATTTTCACAACTTCTGGATGATTGTGCGTTCCTATGCACCCAGTGATTCTGCGATCGCAGCGCTTAAATCTCCGACGGAGCGGGCTTCGACGCCCGTACGGGTGGTTCCGGTGAAGGTTTGTGGCCCCGATACGATAGGTTTTGTTCTGGAGTCTGAATTAGAAAGGGCACCTACAGCGCCCGACGAGGAGTTGAAAGGGGCAGGCTTGCCGCCTTCTACTTATCCGAACCCGATTCCTCGCCTGAAGAAGTTCCAGCAGCCCGGTTCGTATCGGTAACCGTTCGGTTACGTCCACCGCGCTTGGCCTCGTACAGATATTCATCCGCACGGTGAATCAAGTCTTCTAAAGTGGCGTAGTTATCGTCTTTGAAAGTCGCAATGCCTGCACTCACGGTGACTTTGATAGTGTGTTCCCGAAACTGGACAGTCGATTTCTCAACCGCTTGGCGCATACGTTCGGCAATGTTGAATGCTATGTCGGAAGTACAGTTGCGTAAAATCACTGCAAACTCTTCGCCACCGTAACGGCAGGCGACATTCTCCATCCGAATGTGTTTTGCAAGCAGTTGTCCTACCGTCTTTAAAACCAAATCGCCTGCTAGATGGCCATAGTTATCATTCACTTTCTTGAAGTGATCCACATCGAGCATCATCAAGCTCAAGGGCTCTTTTGTGCGGCGAGCGAAACTCAGTTCCTTGGGTAGCACATCGATGAAATATTTTTTGTTATACAGACTGGTGAGTGCGTCATTGTTGGCTGCCTTAAAAAGGCTCTGCTGGTAGTTCTGATCTTGCGCATCTTGATACGAAAATCGGAAGTAGAGGCGAGTCCCCACCAGCACTTTGTCCCCATCAGCAAGCTTGTGCTCGAGGACTTTGTTGCCGTTCACGAATATTCCGTTCGTGCTCTCTAGATCACGGATGACAGGATGGCCATCGTCGCCGTGCTGAATGACGCAGTGAACTCGCGATACGTGAGGATCGTCGATGCAAATCTCGCACGTTGCATCACGTCCGATTTTTACGCTGCGACCAGCCAAATTGTAATTGTGGCCGGTTTCGCGGCCAGAAAGTTGGATGAGGTAGGGCTCCGCCTTCTGGGCGCTCGCCGGGTTGGGCGCCTTCTCCGTCTTATCTTTCTCAGTGAAAATGATCGTTCGCTCTAGAACGTTTTTCAGCGGTTTATTGCTCATGCCGGGACCAAAAGGGCAAACCCCTTCCTCCAGCCTTCAATATCGGTATTTCCCTAGCAAAGGTTGAGCGGCTCCCTAGTTTTAGGTTGAAAGCAGGGCCAGCCATGGCAAAGTTACAGAATATTTGGGGAAATCCCAGGAGATGGCATGGCTTCTGAACCGACGCTGAAAGAACTGTTGGACGTGATGGTGAGGGCGCTCGTGGACATCCCCGAAGAGGTCCGAGTCTCTGAAATCAAAGGCGAGCAAACCACGGTATTTGAGCTGGTGGTTGCAAAGGAAGACTTGGGCAAAGTGATCGGTAAACAAGGCAAGACCGCCAAGGCCCTGCGTACGATCTTAACGGCAGCTTCCACCAAGCTCCGTCTCCGGTCCGTTCTCGAAATTATTGAATGAGTTCAGTCTAATCGAACCAAGTGGACCGGAACAATTCGCGGTTCAAAGCAGCAATATTTGAAAGTTTGATTTCTTTGGGGCAGGCCGCTTCGCAAGCGCCCGTATTAGAGCAACTTCCAAACCCTTCTAGATCATGCCGGGCGACCATGGCACGGGCGCGTACTTTGCGCTCGGGTTCGCCCTGAGGCAGAAGTTTCAAGTGGTTTACTTTCGCAGCCGTAAAAAGCATGGCCGAAGAATTTTTACAGGCGGCGACGCACGCGCCGCAGCCGATACAAGCCGCAGAATCCATCGCTTGTTCAGCTTTGTCTCGACCGACCAGTAGGCCGTTTGCATCTTGGGCGTTACCGGTATTAACGGAAATAAATCCACCTGCCGCAATGATGCGATCCAGGGCAGAGCGGTCAACGACGAGATCGCGCAATACGGGAAATGCACGTGCCCGGAAGGGTTCAATCGTCAATTGAGCGCCATCTTTGAAGCGTCGCATGTGCAACTGGCAAGTGGCGGTCCCGGTGTCGGGGCCGTGGGGATTGCCATTGATGGTCATCGAGCACGAACCGCAGATGCCTTCCCGGCAATCGTGTTCAAACTCAATCGCCGGTTTGCCCGCACGCACTTGCTCAACGTTCAACATGTCGAGCATTTCGAGAAAAGACATGTCTGGGGAAATGTTGTCGATGGTGTAATCCTGAAAGCTACCCGCCGATTGCTTGTCCGACTGACGCCAGATTTTGAGCTGCAGTTTCACTTGTAGTTTCGCTCCGCCAGTTTAACGTTTTCGAAAGTTAACTCTTCTTTGTGCATCTCCGCCGGCTTTTCATCCCCTTTGAATTCCCAAGCCGCCGCATAGCAGAACTTCGAGTCATCTCTTTGCGCTTCACCCTCTGCGGTCTGGTATTCGTCGCGGAAGTGTCCTCCGCAGGATTCTTTGCGCTCCAGGGCATCTCGGCACATGAGTTCCCCTAGCTCCATGAAATCGGCAACTCTTCCTGCGAGCTCCAACTCTGAATTGAGGTGCTTTGAATCACCTGGTATGCAGACAGTCTCCCAAAATTTCTGGCGCAAAGCCCGAATTTTTCCGACGGCCGTCTTCAGACCTTCCTCATTGCGAGCCATACCGCAAAAGTCCCACAGAATCTTTCCCAGTTCTTTGTGCAGTTCGAGAGCCGAAACCCCACTCTTGTTCTTCATGAGGCGCTCAATTCGGGTGTTGGTTTCCTTGAGCGCGCTGGTAAAAGCCTCGTGGGAGTTTTGAACGGGAGCGAGCTTGTTGGAAGCGAGGTAATTTCCCACGGTGTACGGTGCTACGAAATAACCGTCGGCAAGCCCTTGCATCAAGGCGGAAGCGCCTAGACGATTTGCTCCGTGATCCGAAAAATTGGCCTCACCTAAGACGAAAAGCCCAGGAATGGTGCTCATCAGCTGGTAGTCGACCCACAGGCCACCCATCACGTAGTGCACCGCGGGATAAATGCGCATCGGCACTTTGTAAGGATCTTCGTCTGTGATCTTCCAGTACATCTGAAAGAGGTTTCCGTACTTGGCTTCAATCGTGGCTCGACCCTGCTTTTTAATGGCGTCGGCAAAATCCAAGTAAACGCTCAACCCCCCTGGTCCAACGCCACGCCCTTCATCGCAAACCCTTTTAGCCGCTCGTGAAGCAATGTCGCGAGGTGCGAGGTTGCCGAAACTTGGATACATGCGTTCCAGGTAATAATCGCGCTCTGCGACGGGAATTTCTCCGGGGGGCCGCTTGTCGCCTGCAGCTTTAGGAACCCAAACCCGCCCATCATTGCGCAAGGATTCAGACATCAACGTCAGCTTGGACTGATGATCGCCCGCGGTTGGAATACAGGTCGGGTGAATCTGGGTGAAGCAAGGATTGGCAAAATAAGCGCCTCGCTTGTACGCGCGCCAGGCGGCGGTCGCATTGGATTTTTTCGCGTTGGTAGAGAGGTAGAAAATATTCCCGTACCCACCGGTCGCAAGGACCACTACGTCGGCGGTATGGGTGCTCATTTCGCCCGTCGTTAAGTTGCGAGTGACGATTCCACGAGCCTTCCCATCCACTAGAACGAGATCCAGCATCTCTTCGCGGGCGAAAAGTTCAATTTGCTTCAGGCCCACTTGACGCATCATGGCGCTGTAAGCGCCCAAGAGGAGTTGCTGGCCGGTCTGTCCGCGCGCGTAGAAAGTGCGAGAAACCTGAGCGCCCCCGAATGACCGGTTGGTCAGTGTTCCACCGTACTCGCGCGCAAACGGCACTCCGGCAGCAGTCGACTGGTCGATAATATCTGCGGACACCTCTGCAAGGCGATAAACGTTGGCTTCCCGTGCGCGGAAGTCGCCTCCCTTAATCGTGTCGTAAAAAAGTCGATAAACGGAGTCGCCGTCATTTTGATAGTTCTTAGCGGCATTGATGCCACCTTGGGCGGCAATCGAATGGGCGCGTCGAGGGCTATCGTGGTAGGTAAACACCTTCACGTTGTACCCTTGCTCAGCCATGGTGGCGGCTGCGGAGGCGCCGGCAAGACCGGAGCCTACGATAAGGACCGTGTGTTTTTTGCGATTTGCGGGAGCGACCAGTCTGTTCTCAAACTTGGTTCGGGTCCATTTCGTCGCCAAGTCGCCTGTGGGGACTCTGGAATTCAGTTTGCCGTCGCTCATCCCGTTACACCCCTCCGAAGTAGATCCAAAGAGGCTGGGCCATGAAGCCGCCGGCGACCAAAATGGCAAAGCCCCAAGCGACCAGGCGCAGCTTCGGATTGCGGACACCCATGATGCCCAGCGATTGGAAACTAGACGCAATGCCGTGGCTTAGATGAATGCCTAAAACCACCAAGCTGATTTCGTACCAAACCACGTAGACAGGATTTTGAAACTTCTCGATCAGAAGTCGGTAGAGGTCGCGCACCTCGCCCGCACTCGTCATCACGGTGTACTCGTGACCAAACTTGAAAGTCTGCAGATGCAAAACCATGAAGACCAGGAGCAGAAGGCCTGAGTAGATCATGGTGCGAGCCGCAAAAGAAGAGCGCTTAGGCCACGTACCCCAGCTGACATTGTCCTTCGGGCGGGCGCGGCGGTTCTCCATGGCCAGCGAAACCGCCAGGACGATATGGAATAGGAATGCGGCCAGCAGCAAAAGCTCTAAGGCAGGAAACACCGGGTTGTGGACCAGCTGGTGTCCATAGATGTTGTACATCTCAGGACTGAAGAACATCATCATGTTCCCCGAAACGTGAAGAAACGCAAAGAGCGAGATTCCGAGGCCAGTAACGGCTACTGTCTGCTTTTTACCAATGGACGAACCGAGCCATGTTTTGAATAGCATAGTTGGAATTCCGAAAACTCAAACGTCGAATACATGAAAAGATAGTCGTCGCAGTCACTTCCGGCAAGCCCTAGGCCTTTGAGAGCCGGCTTGAAAGTGCTGACAAGGGATTACCTTCCCATCTATAATACCTAGTCAAAGGAAACCACCCCATGCGCACTATCGATACCACACCTGAATTCGTCTCTGCCGCGTATGAAAAGATGAGCAAGCGTCTGGCAGAAACGGCGAAACGCCTTAATCGTAAATTTACGCTCGCTGAGAAGATTCTCTTTGGCCATTTGGATAACCCAGCAAACCAGGAGCTTAAGGCAGGCGAGAGCATCCTTGCCCTTCACCCGGACCGGGTGTGCATGCAGGATGCGACGGCTCAGATGGCGCTGCTTCAATACCTTTCCGCGGGCCGAAAGCAAACGGCCGTCCCCACCACAGTGCATTGCGATCACTTGATTCGGGCTCAAACGGGCGCTTCGGACGATATGAAGACCGCGTTGACGGAAAATCGCGAAGTTTATGACTTCTTGCGCGATGCCTGCGCGAAGGCGGGCATTGGGTTTTGGAAACCGGGCGCCGGGATTATTCACCAAGTGGTTTATGAGAATTACGCTTTTCCAGGCGCTATGATCATCGGAACCGATTCCCACACCCCCAATGGCGGCGGTCTAGGAATGCTCGCTATCGGAGTGGGCGGAGCGGACGCTGTGGACGTCATGGCCGGGCTGCCGTGGGAAGTGAAATACCCCAAGCTCATTGGTGTGAAGCTAACCGGAAAGATGAGCGGCTGGACTTCACCTAAAGACGTTATCTGCAAACTTTGCGGTATTCTCACCGTCAAGGGGGGGACGAACCGGATTATTGAGTATTTTGGACCCGGGGCGCGCAGCATGAGTTGCACGGGGAAGGGCACTATTACGAACATGGGCGCGGAACTGGGCGCGACGACTTCGGTGTTTCCCTTTGATGAGTCGATGGACAAGTACTTGCGCGCGACTCGCCGAGCGGGGCTTGCTGATTTGGCCAAGAAGTACCATTCGCTTTTGGTGGCGGATGAAGAAGTCGAAAAGAACCCTGAAAAGTATTTTGACCAAGTCATCGAAATCGATCTGTCGACTTTAGAGCCGCAGGTTGTGGGTCCCCACTCTCCCGATGTGATTCGCGATGTGGCTCACTTAGGGTCCGATGCTAAGAAAAATGGCTGGCCCGACAAGCTTTCCGCGGCCCTGATTGGAAGTTGCACCAACTCTTCCTACGAAGATATCTCTCGCGCGGCAGACTTAGCCGAACAGGCGGCCGCCCACGGAGCCAAGATCCCCGTGCCGTTTCTGGTAACCCCCGGCTCTGATCAAATCTATAAAACAATTGCACGCGATGGACAGCTTGCTTCGCTTGAAAAGATTGGTGGAACGGTTCTAGCCAATGCGTGCGGACCTTGTATAGGTCAGTGGAAACGGGGCGACATTCGTCCTGGCGAAACGAACTCCATTTTGAGTTCGTTCAATCGTAATTTCCCGGCCCGCAATGACGGTAATCCAGAAACGCTCTCCTTTATCGGCAGCCCCGAAACGGTGATTGGAATTGCTCTAGGGGGAAAGTTGAGTTTCAACCCCCTCGTAGATGAACTCACCGGCGCGGACGGAAAAAAGTTTAAACTGGCACCGCCAAAAGCAGCGCCGGATATCCCCGCAAAGGGATTCGTTGTCGCCTCCGAAGGGTACCTTGCGCCCCCGGAGGATGGATCTAAAGTGCAGATCCAAGTCGCGCCGGATAGCAAACGGCTGCAGCTGCTCTCCGCCTTTGACGCTTGGAATGGGCAAGACTTTATCAAGCTGCCCCTTCTGCTCAAAGCCAAAGGCAAGTGCACGACGGATCATATCTCTCCGGCCGGCCCCTGGTTGAAGTTTCGGGGTCACCTAAACAACATCAGCGACAATATGTTCACAGGTGCCATCAACGCCTTTACCGGCGAAGCCGGCAAGACGGTGAATCAGATCACGGGCGACAAAGGTCAGAGCATTCCCGCTGTAGCAAGAGACTACAAATCCAAAGGATTGCGTTGGGCAGTGGTCGGCGATGAGAACTATGGGGAGGGCAGTAGTCGTGAGCATGCGGCAATGTCTCCGCGTTATTTGGGAGCGGCGGCGGTTATCGTGAAAAGCTTTGCCCGTATTCACGAGACCAATCTCAAGAAACAAGGCGTTCTCCCGCTGACCTTTCAAACACCTACGGATTACGAGAAGGTACAAGAAGCTGATAAAATCAGTTTGGTCGGTCTGAAGTCGCTGGCTCCGAAAAAGCCGGTAGAGGCGATTTTCACGCATGCCGACGGAAAAGAAGACAAAGTGATGCTCAATCATTCTTTGACCGATGATCAAATCGGTTGGTTCAAAGCGGGATCGGCGCTCAACTTGCTCTCCAAAACATAATGGGTACAAAGCCGTTTCCAGCATCCTGGTCAGAACACGATGCGCGCGTGCGTCCCTATATCCGCGCTCACCGGCTAGTTTCTTCGTTCCAAACGCTGCTTTTATTGGTGGTGCTGGGGTTTTTGCTTGAGCGACACGAGTTGGCTGCTTTTGAGGCGGCACTCACGGCCCGTGGCGCTCATGGGTTCTCGCTCTTCCTGTGGTTTTTTGGAACACTCGTGGTGCTGTGGGAACTTGCGACGTTGCCTCTGTCGGCCGCTCACTACGTTATCGACCGACGGCACGGCATTTCCAAGCAGACTTTCATCGGGTGGTTTGCCGACCACGCCAAAGGCTGGGCCTTGGGGGGAGCGCTGGGCCTCATTGTGCTACTCGTAACCTGGTACTTTGTTACTCACTGCGGAGACCTGTGGTGGTTGGCGTTGGGCGGGTTTTTCCTTCTGTTTTCAGTGGTGCTTGCCCAATTGGCGCCTGTGCTTTTAGTTCCGCTGTTTTTCAAGATGAACCCTTTGCCAGAGGGTGATCTTCGCACCCGTCTCTTCGAGCTGTGCGACAAATTCAAAATTACGGTGAAGGAAATTTATCTGCTCGGTCTGGGCGATAAAACGGAAAAAGGCAACGCGGCTTTCATGGGTTTGGGAAAGACCAAACGCATCGCTATCGGCGATACGATTTATGAGAAGTATCCGGCAGATCAAGTCGTCGCCGTGTTTGGTCACGAACTCGGCCACATGGTGCACTGGGATATTTGGAAGGGACTTGCCCTTTCTTCCGCTTCGCTTCTTTTGACCTTTGGCCTGGCCCACTACATTGCACGTGATTGGATTTTGCCGCGGTGGTTCACCTGGATCGAGGCTCCCTTTGGATTATTCCTCTTCTTTGTCATGGTTTCACTCTTAAGCATTCCTGCGGGTTTTCTCGAAAAGGCCTTTTCCCGCTGGCGCGAGAACAAAGCCGATGATTTTGCGGCAAAGAATTTAGGTATGGGCAAGCCGCTCGCCGATGCGCTGGAAGCGCTGACTTTTCAGAACCGGGGTTACTTTGTTCCGAGCGCTTTCCGGGAGTTCTTTCTATTCTCCCATCCCGCGCCTTGGCGACGGATTACGCGATTGAGGGGATAGTTGGTGAAGCTATTCTCGGGGCTGTCGCGTTTCCTTAGGAAACGTACGGTGCCATCGGATCTTGTTAAAAAATGGATTTTCATGTAAAATCATTTTCATGAAAAAAGCAACCGCTACGCTTTCGACCGTAATTGACGCCGAAGTGAAAAAGGCGGCAACCGCCTACTGCAAGCGAAGCGGAATCAAGTTGCAGTACTTGGTAGAAAAAGCGCTCGTTGAGCAGCTTGAAGATGTCATTGACCTTGAGGCCTACCGCGAGCGAAGGGATGAGCCAGTGGTCGCACTTTCTGAAGTTCTCAATTCTCGAAAGAAGTAAGTGAGCCCGACTTACACGGTATTCCTAAAGCGCAGCGCTGAGAAAGAATTCCACAAGCTGCCCGCAGCGGTTCAGCGAAGAGTTTCAGAAGCCTTTCAGGTGCTTGCGCTCAACCCCTATTCCGAACTGCTTCAGGTCAAAAAATTGAAAGGCAGTGAGAGTCTCTATCGAACACGAATCGGGGATTACCGGATCGTCTACGAAATCCACGGCCACAGGCTCACTATCGTAATAATCAAAATCGGTCATCGTAGCGAAGTCTATCGCTAGTACTTCCAGCGCGAGCTGTCTAGGCACTGATCCCAGGATCAGTGCCTGGCGTCCTAGTTCGTTAGAACAAACTCGCTCTGAGTTGCGGGACGCAAATGGCCCGTTGGCGGTGGTGGTAGGGGGCGAGGGCCCGACTTTCCTTGAAGGCCCGCGAGCGGAATCAGTTCGCGCACTTCACGCACAAAGCGGAAGGTGAGTTGCTCTCGCACTTCGAGGGGAATCTCTTGCAGGTCGCCCATATTGAGCTTCGGAAGAATAATCGTACGGACTCCCGCGCGGTGAGCGGCAAGCACTTTCTCTTTGATTCCCCCAACCGGCAGCACTTGCCCACGCAAAGTTATTTCTCCCGTCACGGCGGTCTTAGGATCCATTGGCTGATTTTCGATGAGCGAAGCAATGGCTAGGTAAAGTCCAGCCCCTGCGGAGGGACCATCCTTGGGAACTGCGCCCGCAGGAAAGTGAATGTGCAGGTCTGTTTTCTCAAAACGGAATGGGAGCTCAGCGCCCCATTGGGATCGCAAAAGGCTCAGCGCAATCTGCGCGGACTCCTTCATGACATCACCGAGTTGTCCGGTCAGTGTGAGGCCGCCTTTCCCCTCCATCCGTCCGACCTCGATGTGCAGGATCTCGCCTCCTACAGGTGTCCATGCGAGACCTGTGACAACGCCGGGGCGAGACGCTTCATCCAAATCTTCCGGAAAGAACCGGCGCGGCCCCAAAATGGTTTCAAGCTGATCGGACGTAAACTCCACCTTTTCAGGAGGGGCTTCTCCGGCGAGTTGCTCGGCGGCGGCTCGAAGCACCTGGGCCAACTGACGAGAAAGGTGGCGAACGCCGGACTCGCGCGTGTAGTCGCGAATCACGGCATCAATGGTCTCTCGGGGAAGCGAAAGGCTCTTATCTTGGATGCCATGGTCAGTGAGTAGTCGAGGTAGGATGTGCCGTACCGCGATTTCTAGTTTTTCTGTCTGGGAGTAACCCGATATCTCGACGACTTCGAGGCGATCACGCAAGGGGCCAGGTATGGTGTCGAGCGTATTGGCCGTCGTAATAAAAAACACGCGCGAAAGATCGAAGGGCACGTCCAGGTAGTGGTCCATAAATGCATGGTTCTGTTCCGGATCAAGCACTTCTAACAACGCAGAAGCAGGGTCCCCTCGGAAGTCCGCCCCTACTTTGTCTATTTCATCGAGGAGCAAAACAGGGTCGGCGGTTCCGCAGCGTTTCAGGCTTTGGATAATACGGCCCGGAAGTGCTCCGATATACGTTCGACGGTGCCCGCGTATTTCAGCTTCATCTCGCACGCCGCCCAAGCTTGCCCGAACGAATTCGCGGCCCAGCGCCCGGGCAATCGACTTTCCGAGACTTGTTTTCCCAACGCCCGGGGGGCCCAGTAGACAAAGAATTGGCCCGCGCAGATCGGAGCGGAGTTTGCGCACCGCTAGGAATTGCCCAATGCGGGTTTTTACTTTCTCCAGGCCAAAATGGTCTGCGTCCAGCACCGCACGGGCCTCATTTAGCGTGAAATTCTTCGCGGAGGTTTTAGTCCAGGGTAGGGAAGTCAGCCACTCTAAGTAGGTGCGAATCACATGGTATTCAGGGGAGGCGCGCGGAACGTGCACCAGGCGGTTGAGCTCCGACTTCGCTACTTTCTCTGCCTCTGCTGAAATGCCGCACTCCTGAATCTTCTTTGCAAAATCGTCTTTGGAGCTTTCATCGCCGAGTTCTTCGTTGATAGTACGTAGTTGCTCACGCAGATAATGGTCACGCTGCTCTTTCGAGGCTCGAGCCATGACCCGGGCCTGGATCTCATTCTGAAGCGTGATTTTGTCTTTTTCTGCGACGAGCTCTTCCAAGAGACAGCTCAGGCGACTGTCCAAATCGCGATCTTCCAACCAGAGCTGCTTTTGCGCGACACCGCGAGAAAGGAATGAGCAACACAGATCCGCAATCTTTTCTGGGGAGTCTAGTTCGGTCAGTAGCTTGACGATGTTCTCCGAGCCGGGAATTCCCAGCATGCTCAGGATCTTTAGCCCCAGCTTTTTGACTTCGAAGGCAATGGTTTCGACTCGCCCTCGGTTGGAGGTGGCTAAATCGGGTAGCTGTTCCCCACGAGCGGACAGGTAGCCGTTTGTCTGTGAAAAGCTCAAAATGCGAAAACGAAAAAGACTGTTTGCCGTGAGTTGAAAGGTGCTGGGTTGAGTTTGGGTGATCTTGCTAATGAGGCAGACGACACCCACCTGATACAGGTCAGCCGGTTCTGGGTCATTGCGATCACCGTCTCTTTGAGCCACCACCAAAAGGAGGTCGCCCGCGCGCTGGGCTTGGCGAACGGCTTCAATACTCTTTGCTCGCCCGACCACGAGCGGTGACGCCGTGTTAGGGAACACGACTGTATTGCGAACGGGGAGAACCGGTAGAGGGTCTGAGAGGGAAAATACCTTATTGGTCGTATCGAGCATTCACCACAAAGTATGTTTCCGGAAGTCGAAAGGTCAAATGCGACTTTAGGTGTCCGAGTGCTTTAGATTGCGCATGCGCTTCTTGGCTTTGCGACGTGCAGCAATCTTCGGATTCTGCCGTTGCTGCTGGCGTCCTCGCCGCAATTTTGCTTTCCGTTGGGCCTTCTTTTTCGCCGTCTTCTTTGCCATTAATCCTCACAAGAAACTTGAGTTCGAGAAATTAGATCGAAAAGCTCGTTAAAGCGAGCTAAAAGGCGAACACATGGCGGATACCTTCAAGCATTCTCGGCACATTGGTTTGGACGATATCGAGTGTTTTGTCTGCGCCCCCAAGGAAAACAACCCTCGAGGTTTGCACCTCGAGTTCACTCAAACTGAGAACGGCGCGGAAACCCATTTCCAGCTTCCTGAGGCCTTTCAGTCCTACCCCGGCTTTTTGCATGGGGGGATTGTTTCCAGCGTTTTGGACGAAACGATGGCCTATGCCGGGGTCTTTCACTTTGAAAAGTTGCCGCTCACGCGAAAGATGACGATTTCCTATCGCCGAGGGGTAGAGGCAGGAAGGATTTACGTTTGTCGTTCCGAGATGACCAAGATCTACGAGGGTGGCTTTAGTGCAACGGCCACCGTGTCGCTCCCCGGTCGCGGCAATTTCGTGTTGAGTGAGGGGGATTTTATCCTACCCACGAAAGCTCAGGCGGAGCGCCTCATGCCCGGGCAGGCCTTGTCGGCGTGGTCCAAGTACTTCCGCTGACACCACTGACCTAGGACACTTCGCGAAACCCCCTAAATCCACGCAGGAATTCGCTTGAATACACCCAGAATACGGCTGGATTTGGGAAACTGTCCACGATTCGAGCGGCGTCGGGTCTGGGATTTCAGTTACTTGTCCCCGGAGGGCACCGGGACTGCCGGTAAGTTCGACAGGAGCCCACGCTTTTGACAGCTGAATACGCGTTGGCCTTCCACTTGCTCTATCTTGGGGTGTCGGGGGACAAAATGGGGCGTAATCAGGGATTCTTTTTAGGTCTATTTGCGGGTTTATCCATCTTCTCATCCACCAGTTTTGGTAGTGACTTCATGCCGGAGGCACGCCACTACGAGGCCGCCTCACAAGGGCGCGATTGCGCCATTTACCGTTCGCTTGCAACCAAGGCCCGTCTGACCATTGAGCAGTACCAGGACGCCGAACTCCATTTCTCGGAGTTGCTCAAAGTCCGACGGGCCGATCTCACGCGATGTGCGGACTCGCGAGCGGTTGATATGGATGGGAGCGATGAGTCCGAAGAACTCGCTGCTGAATCCTGTCCCGCTTTGTATCAGCAGTGGATTGAAACGGGCTTTCGACTGCGGGCGTTGCGTCAGGACAGTGAGTCCACTCGGAGCTCGATCGTGCTCCTCAATACCAATCTCGATCGTTTCTGCGCGCGCCGGCCCAAATAGGGCGTTTGTCCTCGACAAAATCTCTCCTATTTTCGATAGTTAACTATGAGCCTGATCCGCACTCCTGTGAAGATCGGCCGAGCGTTCTCGTTCGTCGATCTCTTTCTCTTATTGGGACTTGCGGTTGTTATTTATGCCCTGGTTGCTGTCGCCCAATCCTGGGGTGGCCCTTATCGACCTAAAACCGAAATCGACTTGGATTTTGTTTCTCTGTTGGGCTACGCGTTTTTTTCCCTCGTACGAGTCACCGCGGGCTACCTCTTTTCCCTCGCTTTCACCCTGGTGTACGGCTACATGGCTGCGAAATCGCGCCTTGCGGAGCCGGTGCTGATTCCCCTTCTCGATATTCTCCAAAGCGTTCCCGTTCTGGGTTTCATGCCCGGCCTAGTTCTAGCTTTGGTTGGTATCTTTCCCAATTCGAATCTGGGATTGGAGTTGGCGGCGATCTTGATGATTTTTACCGGCCAGGGCTGGAACATGGTGTTTAGTTTCTACTCGTCTCTTAAGACAGTCCCCACCGAACTGCGAGATGTGAGTCGGCTGTTCCACTTGAACAAAATGGAGACGCTACGGAAAGTTGAATTGCCTTTTGCAGCGAACGGCTTGCTGTGGAACAGCATGCTGTCCATGGCGGGGGGATGGTTCTTCCTGATGGTCATTGAGTCGTTCTCTTTAGGGAATAAAGACTTTCGCCTACCGGGTATCGGTTCGTACATGGCCGTTGCCTACGAACAAGGAGATGTGGCCGCCATTCTCTCCGGAATTGGAACGATGTTCATTTTGATTGCGCTGGTGGACCGTTGTGTGTGGGCGCCGTTAGTAGTTTGGTCGGAGCGCTTCAAGATGGATACGTCCTCTCGCGGGATTGCGACCCGCTCTATGGTTCTGGACTGGTTGAAAAAATCCCGGTTCATTGCCGCATTCGATGAGCGCACTTCCGAATGGAAGTTCGAGTTTCAAAAGCGGCTTACTAAATTGTCCAAGAAGGTATGGAAGCCCTCTTTGAACAGGCGAGTGCGCTCCAGTTTTCCCTTTCTTCTGCGTCTGGTGCTAGCGGGGTTGGGGCTTGCGATCCTCGTCTACGGGATTCGGAGTATGGCTATTTTGCTCGCTGCTACGCCGGGGCTCGTTTGGTTAGGGTATTTGCGCGATACCTTTTTTACGCTTTTGCGCGTCACCGCTGCTGTCATTTTGGGGAGCATTTGGACAATTCCTTTGGGGGTGATGATCGGTACCAGTCCGCGCCTCACCCGCAAAATGCAGCCAGTCGTGCAAGTGGTGGCTTCTTTTCCTGCGCCGATGCTTTTTCCTATTTTGACGTCGCTGTTGCTAGTGGCCGGTATTTCTATTGAGTTCGGAGCCGTCGTGCTCATGGTTTTTGCGTCCCAATGGTACATTCTCTTCAACGTGATTGCAGGCGCCACCCAGATTCCTAGAACGATGCTGGATGTGGCTGAGGTTTTCCAGCTGCGGGGCATCCATTACTGGCGATCGATTGTGATTCCGGCCATTTTTCCTTCGCTTCTGAACGGTTGGATCACGGCTGCTGGCGGGGCATGGAACGCCTGCATTGTTTCCGAGTTTGTGGAGCGGGGCAATCAAACGGTCGCGGCCACGGGTATTGGGGCTGCGATCACCGAAGCCGCTCGGGCCGGGAACTTCCCGATGCTTGCCGGGGCAATTTTAATGATGGTGACCACGGTGGTCCTCATTAATCGGTTTTTTTGGGGATCGCTGTACCGAATGGCCGAGACGAAGTATCGTTTCGACGGATAAACAATGGTAGCCGGCAAAACAAATGACGCCCTTCTGGCGCTTGAGCGCATTTCGCACAGCTTTCAGCTGGAGCGAGGCCGCGAGATTCAGGTGCTCAAGAACATCAATATCTCTGTCCAAGAAGGAGAGATTGTCTCGTTTTTGGGGCCGTCTGGCTGTGGCAAGACGACGACAATTAAGATTATGGCGGGTCTCATTCGGCCCAGCGAAGGCCGAGTGCTTTGTCACGGGCGCGCCTTAAGTGGAATCAACCAGCGCTTGTCGATGGTCTTTCAAAGTTTCGCGCTACTGCCTTGGTTTACCGTCGAGCAAAACGTGAGTCTCGGATTGCATCACTTGGGGCTCAGTCACCGGCAGTTCAGCTCACGCATCGGGGAAGCCATTGAAATGGTGGGTTTGGGCGGGTTCGAAGAAGCCTACCCGCGGGAGCTTTCTGGTGGAATGCGGCAGCGTGTGGGGATTGCGCGCGCGCTCGCTGTACGACCTGAGATTTTGGTTTTAGATGAGCCTTTCAGCGCGGTCGATGTTTTGACAGCAGAGAACATGCGATCAGAGGTGATTGATATTTGGCAGGAGCAGAGCAAAGCCGTTAAGAGCGTCGTCATGGTGACTCACGATATTTATGAGGCCGTGATGATGTCACAACGCATCTTTGTGTTTGGTGCGGATCCCGGTCACGTGCGCACGGTCTTGACCAATCCCTTGCCGTACCCGCGAGATTCCAAGGATGCAAAAATTCAGGAGCTCATCAACGTCATTCACTCGGTGTTGACCGAAGCGCTCATTCCCGAAGAGACCGAGCGCCCGACGCTGGCGCAGCCCTCGTGGTACCAGGGGCTTGAGAACTTGCCCGCTGTATCTCCTTCAGAAGTCATTGGTTTGTTGGAGGTCTTGGATGATGCGGGCGGGAAGATGGACATCTTCATGCTTGCCAACGAAACCGAGAGCGAGTTTGGACATTCCTTGGCAGTTACCAAAACCGCCGAGATTCTGGATTTTGTGGAAACTCCCAAGCAGATGGTTCAGTTCACAGATTTTGGACGTAAGTTCGTGCGCGCCGATTCTGCTGAGCGAAAGATTCTCTTTTCAACTCAGGTCAAAGCTTTGCGGATTATCCAGACCTTGCTTGCTTGGCTGGAGCAAAGTCCCAACCATGAAATCGAACGTGAGGCAGTCATCAACCGCCTTCAAACCTACTTCCCGAACGAGAAACTCGACTCTCTCTTCGATACCCTGGTCGCTTTTGGTCGCTATGCAGAGGTTCTGTCCTACAACGCGAAACTCGACGTGCTTACTTTGCCCGAGGAAGATCGCGAAGAAGATGAATTCGTCATGGACACTGACGTGCAGAGCTAAGCATGCCTGAGACTCGCTGGGAAAAAGCCCTTCAGTACTATCGCTCGCGCGGCGGCGTTATGTTCTTGAGCTATTGCCGGTTTTGGGAGAGGCACGGTTTTGTTCAGCAGAGTCTTGCTCGAGAGCTCGTCGAAAATGGCGTGCATGTAACCTGGCTTGATGGCTCGGGATGGCGCCCGTACCATCCGGTGATTGCTACCCGTAGCGATGGGCCGTCCAGCACCGAGCGGCTAACCGTCCAGCAATTGCCAGAACTTCCTTTGCGTCGCGTGGCTCTCGTGGACCAATGGGATGCTCGCAGCAAGGCCGCCTACATCCAGCACAAGATGCGTCAGGCCGGTGGGAATCCCGTGATATGGATCCAGGCAGGATTGTCCGAAGCGGTTACCCGTCAACTACCCTACATCGATGTTTACAGTGTCTTTGATGATCCTTACCGCCACCCTGCTCGAGGGGATTTGGCGCGTAGAGTGAAGGTGATCGTTTGCCAAAACAACACCGCACGTAATTGCCTTTTACCGGAGCACGAGCATAAGACGCATGTCCTTTTGCCGCCGATGGATCTGAAGGATGAATCTTTAGGGGGAACGGCGGATGTTTTCCTGCCACCCGGTTTTCCCAAGAAAGTAATGGGCTATATCGGCACTCTTTTCTCCGATGGTTTTGATCTCGAACTGTTCGAGTATTTTATCAAGCAGTTTCCTGATTGGGGTTTTGTGATCATGGGTCGTACTGACCCGGATGGCGCCCAGATGTTGTCCCGATTTAAGCAGTACAAGAATTTTCATTACTTTCCGTGGGTGCCCCGCAATCAGGTGGCCTCCGTATGGAAGCAGATTCATCTGACCCTGTTGTTTTATCTGCCCAACCCTACTCAGGATGGCGCATTTCCCGTTAAGATCGTCGAGAGTGTGAAGTTCGGGGTGCCCTGTCTTGCGACACGCGTACCCAAAACGGCCGATTTGGAGGGGGTGTTTCCTCGAAGTTCCGACCGTGAGGAGCTCAAGAGTCTAGTAGAAAAGGCCCTGGCAATCCCGCCGAGCGATTTGCAAGGTTTGCACGATCGGTTTAGCAAGGACACGGATCCTAGGGAGCATTTGATAAAGGTTGCCGAATGGCTTCAGAATTAACTAGCGGCCCCATTCTCTTTTTCGACGGTACTTGCGGATTATGTGATCGCTCCATGCGTTGGTTATTGAAGCGTGACGTCCATGGTGTTTTGCGTTTTGCGCCGCTGCAGGGAACGACTGCCAGCAAGTTACTCGGATCGGGTGCCCGGCAATCCGCGACCGTGGTGCTTTGGAGCCATGGAAAGACCTGGCATCGAAGTGAAGCGGTTCTGAAAGCTTTGGCTATGCTTGGGGGGTGGCCTGGAGTGCTTGCTCGAGTCGGTGCTTGGATTCCGATGCGTTTGCGGGACCTGGTTTACGATGGGGTGGCCCGCAATCGTAAAAAGTGGTTCGGCGAGACCGCTTGCACGATCCCGCCGAACACGACTCAACTACTTCCTTAAAAGTTACTTTTTATATATGCAGGCGGCTGTTGCTCCCAGCAGGATCATTTGAGCAAATCCATAGCCTACCCAACCCCAGAAGATCGTCGTGGTGAGGGGCGTGGTCGCGTATTGAATCAATGCGTAACCCACATGCAACCAACCCATGTAGAACCCGAAACGCACGCCTTCTCCGAGGCCTGTGCCTTCGTATCCCTTGACGAACAGGAGCGTGAATATTTTGGCGAGAATTACCTGACCGAGCAACATGTAGAGAAAATGCCTCTGCATATCTTCCGGCGTGCGCCAAAGAGAAGCGGTTTCGATATACGAACCCTTCATCATGATTTCGTGAAAGAGGTAGTCCGATACCATCATAACGACGAAGACAACGAGCGTCGTAATAGTGAAGCTCTTGATGTTGATGCCTTTGATGAATTTTGAAAGCAAAGCTGCTTCTCCTGTTTAGGTCGCCTTATGGCGGGTGAATGAAGTTTAAGCGAGCTTCGATAGGATTGTCTTGACGCGATCCGCATAAGTGTGAGCACCCGACAGACAGCGTCGGTGTCCTGCTTGAGCGATGCGAGCGCGATCCGTTTCGTGCGCCAAATAGTGGTCGATTTTCTCTCTGAGCTCGTCGGGAGTCTCGTAGAGAACAATTTCTTCGTTCTCTTTGAAGAACTCTGCAATCTCCTCGTTACGAGGGGCGAACTGCAGACTCCCGCAAGCCGCAATCTCAAAAGTGCGCTGAGTGTGTCGATCCTCTGCTTCCTCTCGAAGCAGCCCAAGGGAAATCTTGCTGCGAGAGCAAACGTCAGCAAACTCAAAGTAGTAAATAGCGTGAGGATAAATGTGGTCGCGGTGTTGTAGAAAGTGGGAGTAGCTCTGCCACCCATCGCCCCAAATATAGGTTCGGTCCCAGCCTGCTTTGTCTAGCCAAGCAAGGCGCGAGTGGTCGTAGGTGCCCACAAAACTCACGGGAAGGTCACGCGTTAAACGGCTCTGTTCGCGAGGGATGGGGCGATGGACTCCGGGGTCATAGGCAGATGGAATGTAGTACGAATTCGGTTGGCCTAATTGGCGGTAGCGCTCCACGTTCTGCGATTTGGTGGTGAAAACTCTATCGTAGAGCGCAAGCGTCTGCAGAAAGTCTGCGGGCTTTCGAATGCCTGCGGAAAAGATGTTGTCGTGAGAGTGAAAAATAAACTGGGGAGCGTGGAGCGCTTCACGCCGGATGGTCTCAATCGCTTCCGCGCTGATATAGTTCTCCGACATGACAAAAACCAAGTCGAAATGGTTCTGATGGCAGAGCCGGACGAGTTTCTCGTTGATGCTTTTCTGTTTCCAAGGGACCGGGCCTCGGAAGACCTTTCTCAAGAGGCGCTCTATCGGATCGCCTGATCTGAAAAAATCGGGATCCCAGGGCAATACGGTGTGTCCCAAGCGCAGCAGGCTTGTGAAATAGTGCAGCGAGGTCGATGTGCCTTCCGTGTTGCCGACAAATAGAATATTCACGTGAAAAGATTCTACCCGTCATGGGCGCGCTTTCAAGGAACGCGAAGATTGTCGCGGTGTCTAACAAATTGACGGCTGTCAAAAACTTCGACCCGAACTCGAGAAACCCCAATCTCCACCTAATACTTGAATGAAGCCTGGGGGTTGCGAGGGCCGGGGTGTGTTCAGGGTGAATACTGGCACAGGTTGCAAAATGAGAACTCGTCGCGGCTCCTGGAGAGGGAAGGCCGCTTTGGAGGAACGATGACTCGGTTGATCAGCTTTGAGCAGAGGAAAGTGCGACGGTTACTTGGCGCGCTTCACAAGGCTGTGATTGTGACGACGCTCGGCAGTCTGTTCTTGTTTGCACCCTTGCGTGGAAGCTTGAGCGGCCCCTCACAGGTTGCGATGGCACCCGTGACGGAAATGCCGGAGACCGAAGGTTCCAGAAAAGTTTTGTGGCTCAAGCCATCCGGTTTGGGCAAGGGGGACAGCTTTAAGATGGCGTTCGAGGAGTAACGACCATCCTATCAGCTTCTCGGGGCGAGTAAGACCCGGCGTGAGACATCCATCACGACGGTAGTCACCGAGAAAACGTACTGCTAAGGGCAGCAGTCGCGGTGCGGGCGGGGGCTCGTGCTGCGTTAATCACTACTCCTCTCTCACCCGCCACTTTCTTCGGAAGGTGGCGAGGTCTTTGAAAGCGGCTCAGCGTAGCATCCTTGAGGATGACACGCTGGGCCGTTTTCCTTTTCCGCGCTCTTTCCGATAAGGATTCGACCCCTTTCAACTTTATGAGCAATCGCGTCAATCCACCCGAAACGATCGATCCCAATATTGGGAAGAACCTGCGCAGTCAGCTTGAGCAGATCAAGCTCATCGCAACGGGCGGGATGGCCTATGTCTTTCGTGCCTTTCAACCGTCCTTGGGTCGCTACATTGTCGTTAAGCGTCTGAAAGACGAACTGCTCGCCAATGGCGAAGCCGTAGAGCGCTTCCGCCGAGAAGCGCGCGCGCTAGCAAGCGTCCTGCACCACAACGTCGCTCACGTTTATGATTTCGTGGAGACGCCGGGTGAAGCTTTCATTTTGATGGAGCACATCGAGGGCGTTGATCTTTCGACGGTGATCGAAAAGCTTGGCAATCTTCCGCCGCCGGTTGCTGCTGCCATCATGTTGGGAGTGGCTCGCGGATTACATCACATTCACGCACATGGACTCATTCACCGCGACATTAAGCCTTCGAATATTCGGCTTACTTCTCGTGGCGGCGTGAAACTTATGGATTTTGGGATTGTGTTGGATTTCTCTGATACTTCACTCACCCGCCCGGGAATGATGGTGGGTTCACCAAGCTATCTGTCTCCCGAGCAGGTGTTGGGGGATGTCATTTCTCCGCAGTCGGACCTTTTTCTCCTGGGAATTTCGCTTTACGAAATGTTAGTCGGGAGTCGCCCGTTCAAAGCCGAAGGCGGGGGAACGGTTTTTCAGCGCATTCGGGAGGCGAAGTTTATTCCTGCCCGGAAAATGAATGGCAAAGTGCCTGCCGAATTGGATCGCATTGTTTCGCGGTGCCTTAAGCAGGACCCGGCGGAGCGATTCGACGGGGTCGTTGCCTTTCTGGATGCCTTGGAGCGCTACCTGGGTCCGACTATTAGCAATCGCCCCGAAGAAGTGGTCTTAAAATTCCTCGATGATGAAGCGCTTGTGAAATCGGATCTCCATCTTCACCCGCTCAAGCTGACCGGTTACACGCGCAAACCCTGGATGAAGTGGCTGGCTATCCCCCTCGTTCTAGGCGCCATTGCGGTTGCTTACGGGTTTGGCCACCGAAGAGGGGTGTCTCATCAGCAGTCCCAACAGGCCGCCGTCGATGCCTTGGACGCCAAAGCCAAGTCTAAGGACTCTAAGAAGCGCTAGACCCTTCCTTGCTCCCTCCTTTGCCTTTTGAAGCCTCGCACGATAAGAAATACCCATGTCAAAACCGCAACCAATTTCGCTTCCAGGAATCAAACACCTCATTGCCGTCGCTAGCGGCAAAGGGGGAGTGGGTAAGAGCACGGTGACCGTGAACCTGGCCTTTGCTCTGGCAAAAACGGGGGCCAAAGTGGGGCTTCTCGATGCGGACCTATACGGTCCTAGCATCCCGTTGATGGTGGGCTTGAAGGATCAGCCCGGCACTAAGGATGACCACGTTTCTCCGCTCGTTAAAGACGGCGTAAAAATCATGTCGATTGGATTTCTGATTCCAGCGGATCAGCCGGTGGTTTGGCGCGGGCCGATGGTTCATGGCGCGTTGACCCAGTTTCTGACCCAAGTGGATTGGGGCGAATTGGATTACTTGCTCATCGACATGCCGCCGGGTACCGGCGACGCGCAGCTGACCATCAGCCAGAACGCACCGCTCTCTGGAGCAGTGATTGTTACGACGCCTCAGGCGGTAAGTCTTGCGGACGCCCGCAAAGGTATTCTCATGTTCCAGAACGTGAAAGTCCCCATCTTAGGGGTGGTCGAGAACATGTCCGGGACGGTGTTCGGCTCGGGCGGTGGGAAGTTTCTTGCGGACGAATTCAATGTGCCTTTCTTGGGTTCGATTCCATTGGATCCTCAAGTGGTTCAGAGCGGCGACTGCGGTCGCCCGCTGGTCACCGAACACGCCAATTCCGGCGTCGGCGAGGCGTTCACCAAACTGGCCGGCGATGTGGCCGAGCGAGTTTCGACGATGCAGCTAGGAATGGGAGACGGGTTTAAGCCCCTGAGCTTGGACTGGCAATAGATGGAACAAGAACTATCACCTACCAGTTTGAAACAGTTGGGCGCAAAGACGCTGGGGATCGTGTGGAGCGATGGCCATAACTCCTTTCACCGTGTCCGCAACGTGCGCCTCAATTGCCCCTGTGCGCATTGCGTGGATGAGTGGACGCGGGAAAAAATTCTCGACGACGCTAAAGTGCCCGAGGATGTAAAGCCCAAGCGCATTGAGCCCATTGGGCGCTACGCTTTGCGAATCGTTTGGTCCGATGGACACGACACTGGATTTTACACTTTCGATTCCTTGCGTAAGCTTTGCGAGTGCCCTGCATGCCGCAAGTCTGCCTGACCTTAGAATCCAAGCTTTTCAACATTGCGACGGCCGAAGATCGGTCGGGGTGGCTCGTACCTTGGGAAGTAGCGGGTTACTCCGAAGATTTCAAAGCATCCGAAGCGGGTGGGTTCTTTGACTTAACGGACTGGGGTGTCCTTTCTCTTACTGGTCCGGATGCGGCTGATTTTCTAAGTCGAATGTCGACATTGGGTTTTAAGGCGCCTCATGCGCCGACGCGTCTTGGGGCTTTTCTAACGGGTAAGTCGGGACTGCTGGTTCTGGGATACTTTCAAAGTGTCGAAGGCGGCTTTCATATCATCGTTCCCCGAGCGTTGACCGACGCGGCCCGAAGCCACATCGAGCAGTTTCATTTCGCGGAAGCCATGCAGTTGCGAGATGTCTCCGCTGAATGGGCGATTTTTGCGGTGAAAGCAGCGCAGCCACGGGTTCGATATCCTGTGGAGTCCCCTACCTGGAAAGATGCGTATCAAGCCGACCTGGAATACGTAAAGGTGCCGCGGTCTGCTGCAAAAGAGTTTTTGAAACAGTGTGCGCAAGAAGGCTTGCCGCTCTTGGGAACCCATCTTTTTGAGTACTTTCGCGTTCGAAGTGGCCTGCCGCAGGTGGGAAGTGAAGTGGATTCTACGGTAATGGTCTTGGAAGCCGATTTAGAACGTGCGGTAGAACGCAATAAAGGGTGTTACCCTGGTCAGGAAGTCGTGGAGCGCATCTTTACCTACGGCCAGGTGAATCGAAAGCTGCTTCGGGTGAGCGTTGAGGGCACTTTGCCAGCCGTACCAATCGACTTGACTGTCGATGAGAAACGCGTCGGTAAGTTGGTTGCAGCGGTGAGCGATCCTGCTGAGCCCTCACGCTATGCGGGACTTGCTTTCATACAATCGAAGTTCTGGACGTCGAAGCAAGCCTTGCGCGCGTCCGAAGGAGTGACGGTTCACATCGTATGAGAAAATGGCAAAACAACCGAGCCTTCCGATTTTTTTCCTCCATCAGACTCGCCGTCCCAGTTATTTTGAGTCTCGCAGCCATTCTTGCCGTGGCGACCGTCGCTGAGTCGTTGTACGGAATGCGCGGGGCGTACAATTTGGTTTATGGGCAGTATTGGTTTTTCGGTGTGCTCTTTCTCTTGGGCTTCAATGTTTTGTGCGCCGCCCTGAGTCGATACCCTTGGAAAAAACACCAAACGGGTTTTGTGATTACCCATTTGGGAATCCTCATTTTGCTTCTCGGTTCCTGGGTGACGCATCGCTTTGGCGTGGATGGCAATCTTCCTGTGGTTGAAGGGTTTGCGGATGGGCAAGTGATCTTGAATGACATGCGACTCGTGCTCACCGATGAAGACGCTGCGACCACTCAGGCCTATCCGGTTGCTGAATCCGCACTCCGGCGCGATGGGAAGCTTTTGGAAGTTGCCTTGCCACATGACGAACGGCTGGTCGTCACGTCGTACTTGCCGCGTGTTCGAACCCAAAAGGTCGTCGAAGCATCGCCGATTGAGGGCATGGGAAGTGCCGCCATCCGAATTGAATTGTTCAACGATCGCTTTAACGTTGAGGAATGGCTGACCGCAGGACCTGCCGATTCCCCCAGCGAGCTGAATCTGGGGCCGGCGGTATTAAGTTTCCAGCGACTTTGGTCAGCCGAGCAAGAAGCGGCTTTCAAAGCGGGTAATCTCAGTGCTCCCAAGCCCTCCGGCGGGGCTAAAGGTTACGTGGTGCTGAATCAACAGGGCAAGGAGTACCGGGTCGATATCGATGCGGCCCTGAAGGATTGGACCCCCATTGGATCTACCGGACTGGTTCTGCGAGTTGATCGCTACATGCCGTATGCTGTCGTTGAAAAAAATCAGCTCGTGAACCGTAGTGACGAACCGCGTAATCCCACCGTCCAGGTCTTCATCAAGAACCCTCAGGGACAGCAAGAAAAGCACACGCTTTTTGCGAACTTTCCGGACTTTGCGACTTTGCACAAGCGATCGAAAAAATCGGGTGAGGAAACTTTTGGAGTGCAGCTTCGGATGATTGCTTCTAGCCAGCCAGGTGCTTCGCCTGCGGTGCGCGGCAAATTGTACTTTGCACAAAGTGCCGATGGAAAACGGCTTCTGTATCGTATTACGGCCACCGAGGGGCGTTTGGTTGGGCAAGGCGAGGCAGAAACAGGGAAGGAGATTCCCACGGGATGGATGGATTTACGTTTCCGGGTGGCTGAACGCATTCAGTCGGCGGTAACTGTCGAAAAGCCTATTTATGTAGAGCGGCTCCCCGGTGGGGGCGAGAGTAATTTTCCGGCAGCGATTCGGCTGGAGCGCTCCAGTACTCGCACGCCAGCCTCGCAAACGCAGGAGTGGTGGTTGGTTGAAGGGGGGAGCGCGTCGGTTCCCATTGGAAATACCGTTTTGGATGCCGCGTTTACTCGAGACAGAATTGCTCTGCCGTTCTCATTGCAGCTCAACAAATTTCATATGGGTACCGATCCGGGAACCACCAAGGCGGCAACCTATGAGAGCGATGTTGAAGTGAACGACCCGAACCTGGGTGATCGGCCAAAACCGGCGCAGCGCATCAGTATGAACGAGCCACTTCAGTACGGTGGGTACACGTTCTACCAGTCGAGCTATCAACTGAGGGACGGACAGCCGCCTATCTCCGTGTTCTCGGTGAATTTTGACCCGGGTCGCTGGATAAAGTACCTGGGAAGCCTGGTGATGGTCTTCGGGATTTCAGTGATGTTCTATCTAAACCCGCACTATTGGGGCATCATCTTTGGTGGGAAGAGGAAAGCATCGTGAGAACTCACAGCATTCAGACTTTGTTTCTGATCGTTACTTTATTCGCCGGCATTGCACGCGCTGAAGAAGGCCCGAAGCAAAGGGCAGATTTCAAATGGGATACGGTCTCGCTTTTTGCCATTCAGGATCGCGGACGCATGAAGCCGCTGGACACTTTTGCACGCGAATCCGTTCAGTTTATTACCGGTAAACCGAGTTGGAAGGGACTTTCGGCCCCGGAAGTTATTTTTGGTTGGCTGATTGCTTACGAAAAAGAGTGGGACAAAGAACCCTTCATTAAGATTGGCTATCAGCCGCTCAAGCGTCAGTTGGGTTTGCCGGTGGAAAGGCAGTTTTTCACGCCTGAGGAGCTTCGTGGAAACGAGCCTCTGCGTGCTGCGTTGCGGGAAGTGCTGCAGAAGGAGCGGCGGCGGGAGCCGTTGAATGACCTCGAAAAAAAGGTGATGCAGCTTCAGAATCAACGCGCTCTTTTAGAGTCGATCATTGCAGGACAAACTCTCCATATTTTGCCAAATGCGGGCGGCATCCAGCAGCCTTGGCTATCGCTTGCTTCACTCACGGATCGCACGGCAGCGGATGTTTACTCGCCGGCTCAAATCGACAAACTGCGATCGACCGTGGGAGCTTTTCTGGATTCGTTCACACAGGGTGACGCGGCGAAATGGAATCAATCATCGGGGGAGCTCTCTGCACTTTTGATCGAAGACATTGGTGCCGGGGGCTATCCAACTAGGGCCTCCTTGCAGCGAGAGGTGGCTTACAATCATTTTCGTCCTTTCCGCTGGGCGTGGTTGCTGTACCTCTCCGCTTTCGTCTTGTTGGTGTCCTTCCTTGTGACGAAGAAAAAACCGTTCGCTCAATTGGGCCTAGGACTTGTTGCCTGTGGGTTCTTGGTGCACACAGGCGGTTTTATTTTGCGCATGTTGATTTCGGGACGTCCTCCTGTGACCAACATGTACGAGTCGGTGATTTGGGTCAGCTGGGGATGTATTCTTTTTTCATTCATTATCGGCAGCTCCTATAAAAAAGCGATTATTCCAGCGGCGGCTTGCGTCTTTGCGGTCGTTTCGCTGGTGCTTGCCGATACATTGCCATCGGTGCTCGATCCCAGCATTCAGCCGTTGGAGCCTGTATTGCGCAGTAACTTCTGGCTCACGATTCACGTGCTCACGATCACGCTGAGTTACGCAGCTTTCGCGCTCTCGCTTTGTCTGGGGAATGTGGTTCTGGGTCACTACCTTTTCAATCCAGGTAAGACTGAAGTGATTCAGTACTCGTCGCTCTACATGTACCGAGCCATTCAAATTGGGGTGGTGCTGCTTGCTGCGGGAACGATTCTGGGCGGTGTTTGGGCAGATTATTCCTGGGGGCGTTTCTGGGGCTGGGACCCGAAGGAAGTCTGGGCGCTCATTGCCTTGCTGCTTTATTTGGCGGTGCTGCATGCTCGCTTTGCGGGGTACTTGCAGGGTTTTGGCTTTGCGGCCGCCGCAGTGCTTTCCTTTCTTGGTGTACTGATGGCCTGGTACGGCGTGAACTTCGTTCTCGGCGCGGGCCTGCATTCGTATGGATTCGGCTCAGGCGGCACGGGCTATGTTGGCGGTTATATCTTGGCGCAGGTCGGTTTCATTGTAGTGGCCTACGTCCGCTACAAGAAAAGCGGCGCCCGCACCGCCCCCATTTTCCCGAAGAAATAACCCTTGAAAGGGGTCAATCGACTTTCAAGGAGAAAACCAAGGAACTGAGCCAAAGTGACACCAGGCGAGTTGGCATCGCCTGTGATAGATGGATATGGCTCGCCAGTCCCTTCATCGAAGTTCAGAATTCGCCTATCATTTGACTCTTCGCTCTAACAGCACGGAAGGATTCTACATTTCCAACGAACAGTGCTGGAGCATTTGCCGAAACGCGCTTTACTCTGCGTGTGAACGGTATGGAGTGTTTCTGTACGCGGCAGTCCAGATGCCGAACTATCTCTACCTAATTGTTTCCACTCCACGCGCCAACTTGGGCGATTTCATGCGCTACTTTGTTTCTGAGGCAACAAGGTATATCCAGTACAACTCTGGGCGGATTAATCACATCTTTGGCTGCAGATACAAATGGAGCTTCATCGATAGTGCGGTTGGCTTTGCCTATGTTTACAAGTTTGCGCTTCGAAGTCCCCTGCGCGAAGGTTTGAGTGACTCTCTTCAAGTGTATCCCTATTCAAGTTTTACCGATCCTCGATTGCCTCTGGTAGAGGGCTTCGATCCCTATTGGGACCTCATTCCAAAAAATCAAATGTTGAGAGAAATTTGGCTCATGGCGCGCGTTCCTCAGGCCGCGGAGCAAATGATTCTGCGGGGATTGAGGAGGTACTTTTTTCGGTTCAGCAGGGACAATACCTTTGGTAAATCCATTCGATTGCTCCATGCCTCATACGGGGTGGTGTCAAAGTGACCCGGGCCCTTGAAAGTTCCCTTGAAAGTCGATTGACCCCCTTCAAGGCAGTTGGGAGTTGGTGTGGAAGGCGGCGAACTGGGTCGTCAGTCGTAGTAAATTTCGGGTCTGATCTTTTGGAAAACGAAACTGGGACCACATCGTTAGCTTCAGGCGGTCGGCGTGACCCAACAGGTCTATCTCATTGGGTTCAAGCAACATGCTATGCGCAATGGTGCGAGCGCCGACGCAGGTTTCACACAGCAACCCTCCTGCATCCAAATCGAAAACTCCACTAGAGGCCGCGTTTTCTGCGCAACGTGCACATTCATCCATCCTAGGCTTAATCCCCAGCTGGTCGAGCAACTTCAACTGAAAGATGAGTCGTAGGAGCCCTAGTCGCTCTGGGTCGCTCTCCTTCTCAATCAGTGCCAGTGTTTGTCCCAAAAGGCTGTAGAGCGCCGGCATGGGCACTGCCGTATTGGCGAGTTTGCGAATCCACTGAACTACTTTGCCTGCGGTCATCGCGCGTTCTAAATCCTCACGAATGCCCGTGAACGCATTGAGTACCTGAAGCTCTACGAGATAAGCGCGTTCTCTAGGGTCGCCACGCAGGACAATTTCGTCATGGCAGAAAAGATCCATTCCACCGACATAACGGCGCTTGCTCTTTCGGGCGGACTTGGCGAGCACGGAAATGAGACCCCAGTCGCGCGTAAAGAACTGGATGTATCTGTCGGCTTCGCCGAAGTTTTCTCGCGATAGGACTATCGCGCGCGTAGAAGGCATTAAAGTGCCATGGCGGGCAGTGGGCGTCGCTTGAATCGGACGTAGAAGAGAGCCCCCATACAGTTAAATAAGATGGTGTAAACCTGGATGAGCGTGCAAAGCGTGGCGCCCTGTTCAGGGTTCTCAAGTCCGACCCAGGCGAACAAGGTATAAAAAGCAACCTGTCCCACTCCTATGCCGCCAGGCAAGAGGGGAGCCGCTGAAATAGTGAGTCCAATCGGAACCACGAAAAAGTAGTGAGATAAATCCAGTGGGATGCCCAAAGCATCGCCCTGGATCTTAAAGAGCAACGTGATCCCGAAAATAGAAAGTGCGGAAAGAGTGAGTGAAGCCAATATCGTTTTGAAATGATGGCGATACAAAACGGTTGCCTCGAAAATCGTAAAGAGAATCTGCACGCGAGACAATTGGGACTTTATCCACTGGCTGCCCGGTAGTTTGTAAATAAGGGAAACGAAAAAGACCGATCCGACGATCGCGCTGCCCGCCGTGAAGCCCCAAATCGCGAAAGCGACACCCTGCATTTGGGGGTGATCCTTTAACCAGTCGAAATAAAAGAGCAGGGTGACGGCCGCGTAGAAGAAAAAAACGGAGAGCCCGATAATTCTATCTAAAACCACGGTGAAAACAGCTCGTGTCTTCTGGTTCGGCTCACGCCCCGCCACATACCAAGCCTTCACCACGTCTCCCCCAACGGAACCCGGCATGAAGGTATTAAAAAACGCTCCAATCATAGTGAGTTGGAAGGTCGAAGAAAAGGTAAGCGAGAGGCCTTGGGCCACGGAAAGAAGGTACCAACGCGCTGAGCAACAAATGGCGGAGAAGGTTAAAAAGAAGGCGCTGACTAGGATGCTTCGCGGAGAAAACAGGACGTCGCCCAACGCCTTGAAATCAATCATGCGCGATCTCAAGACATAGGCAATGAGGGCTGCCCCGATGGAAAGCTTCAGGACTAAAGTGATGTTTTCACGGGTCTTGGACATACTGCCGAAGGGCTCTCCAGTTTGACTTAAACCGGCCCACAGTCTAAGTTTTTAGGTCTAGTCCCACAATCAAAAAGTGGAGTTTTAAGCAGCGATGAGAGTAACCGTTTTGGGTACGGGATATGTCGGTTTAGTGGCGGGGGCCTGCTTCTCGGATGCGGGAAACCACGTTACCTGTGTCGACGTCGACAAGGAAAAAGTACAACGCCTACAAAAGGGCGAAATACCGTTTTATGAGCCAGGTCTTGAAGAGCTGGTAGTTCGCAATCAGTCTGCAGGAAGGCTCGGCTTCTCCACTGATGCCGGAAGCGCTATCTCTGAAAGTCGAATCATCTTTATTGCGGTCGGAACGCCCCAAGGCGAAGACGGGGCGTCGGACCTACGCTACGTCATGGAGGCCGTCCGAACGATTCGTGAGAAGGCCACACGGCCGCTTACCATCGTTATGAAAAGCACCGTCCCTGTAGGGACTGCCGATAAGGTGCGAGCGGGCCTCGAGGGCTGCTCTCACGCTTGCGAAGTGGTTTCGAACCCTGAGTTTCTCAAAGAGGGTGCGGCGATCAATGATTTTTTGCGGCCCGAACGGGTGGTTATCGGAACGGATTCGGAGCCAACACGCAAGGTGATGGCCGACCTCTATGCGCCTTTCGTTCGAAATGGCAGCCCGCTTCTTTTTATGAGCAACCGCTCGGCCGAACTTACCAAGTACGCAGCCAATACTTTTCTCGCCATGAAAATTTCTTTCATCAATGAGATGGCCGTTCTTGCTGAAAAGGCGGGCGCCAATATTCATGATGTCCGACGAGGGATCATCACGGATAGCCGCATTGGCAGTAAGTTTCTTTATCCTGGCTGCGGGTATGGAGGTTCTTGCTTCCCGAAGGACGTTCAAGCGTTGATCCATCTGGGTAAAGAAGTTGCGATGCCACTTCGCCTCTTCGAAGAAATACACGCGGTCAACGAACGACAGAAGAAGCTGCTCTTCGACAAAATCGAGCGGCACTTTGATGGCGACTTAGAAGGCAAGACGATTGCGGTTTGGGGCTTGAGCTTCAAGCCGGAAACCGACGATATGCGCGAAGCCCCGTCGGTTACTTTGATCAATCAACTGCTTGCGAAAAATGTGAAGATTAAAGCGTATGATCCGATCGCGCGCGGGGAAGCTAAGCGTATTTTTGAAGACAAAGTCGAGCTTTGCGAGGACGCCTACGAAGCGACGAAGCAGGCCGACGGTCTCGCCATTCTCACCGAGTGGAATGAATTCCGTTCGCCCGACTTTGATTCGCTTCGCCGGGATTTAAGCGGCAGTTCCGCTATCTTCGATGGTCGCAATCTTTACAATCCCGAGAGCCTCGAGGGAATGGGATTTGCCTATTACTGCATCGGAAAGCCGGATCCGGTATGAGCACGACGCAATTCGAAGGGAAGCGCTACCTGGTGACCGGTGGTGCCGGCTTTGTTGGGTCGCACTTGTGCGAGCGCTTGCTTGCTGAAGGGGCGCGCGTCGTTGCCGTCGACAACCTTCTCACTGGGAGTCTTGAGAATATCCGATCGCTCTTTGGGCGTTCTGAATTCGAGTTTATTGAGCATGACATCACGGTTGCCCGTGAATATGAAGGCGCTTTTGCTGGCGTGTTTCATCTCGCCAGTCCCGCAAGCCCTGTCGACTACGCGAAGCTTCCCATTGAGACTCTACGCGTAGGCTCTATCGGTACCGAGAATATCCTCAAAGTCGCGCACCTGAAAAAATGCCCCATCCTTCTGGCGAGTACTTCCGAAGTTTACGGGGATCCCCAAGTGCACCCTCAAGTCGAGACCTATTGGGGCAACGTGAATCCGGTGGGGCCGCGCAGCTGCTACGACGAAGCCAAACGCTATCTCGAAGCGGTTGCCATGGCGTATCACCGTGTGCATGCAGTGCAGGTTAAGATCATTCGCATTTTCAATACGTATGGTCCTCGCATGCGCACTGAGGACGGGCGAGTGGTTCCCAATTTCTGTATGCAGGCTCTCAAGGGCGAAAATCTCACCGTTTATGGCAAGGGCGAACAAACTCGCAGCTTCTGCTATGTCGATGATCTGGTCGAAGGCATTCTGCGCGCTTTTCAAAATGATTCCACGGGCCCCACCAATTTAGGAAACCCCGTGGAGATGACTATCCGCGAATTTGCCGAGAGAATCATTGCTTTGAGTGGAAAGCCTTTAGAAATCGTGGAGCTCCCGCTGCCCGAAGATGATCCCAAAACTCGGCGGCCCGATATCACACTGGCAAAACAGCGACTCAGCTGGGAGCCTAAAGTCGATCTCGCGACCGGATTGAAAGCTACTTACGCCTTCTTTCAGAGAACCCTGACTCCCAAACGACCGATTGACCAAGTGCCAGAAAAAACAATGTCGCCATGAGCGTCTGCGTGTGGAAAAAGTGGGAGTCGAAGCCAGTTCCCACTGCGAAGCAGATCCATCCCCCCAGCCCGGTAATCAAGAAACCTCGATTCTGAGCTTTCAGGCCACGTGAGGTCAGCGTCTGCAAGTAAAGCGCGAGGGCGCGCAGCAGGAGAAACAAAAAAGTCCCAAACCCTAGAAGTCCCGTTGTGGCGAGCAAATCGAAATACAGACTGTGCGGGTCAGTCGGGAAATGAGGGTTGGCCCGGTCTTTTTCGGTCATGAACCTAATCCGCTCATTCTCGAAACCGTGGTGATAGCCCTGACCCGTAATAGGCGAATCGAGGAACATGTCCCAAGACAGTGACCAGAGGCGAATCCGTTCCGTGTTTTCGCTCAAGCGAATGCTGGAAGCCCGGCGGGAAAGCGGGCCCGCTAGGAAAGCGGCAACCATGATTGCGGCTACCCCCAACCCGACGAACGTGCGCCAGTGCTGTCGGGCAGCACTCACCAAAACGAATACCGTTGCCAGGGACAAGCTCACCCAGCTGCCCCGGGATCCGCTCATTGCGACAGCGAGCAGCATGGCGGCAGCTCCGATCAGGTACCACTTCTTGTCGGGAGCTTTCGGACATTCCAGGCCTTGTCCTAGCAGCAAAAAGTAGAGCAAGACGGAAGTGTAGGCGAACGGATTGTGATGGTAGAGAAAGCCGCGGGCGTGGAAGAAATCGCCTTGGGCATTAGCGAGAATGGCCAGTGGTACCGGTGTGATCCCCAGGTCGTAGAGTGGGCAGAAGATTCCGGTAAACTGGAGCGCGGCAACCAGCAATAGGATGAAGCTGAAAGGAATGGCAGCCCAAGCCAGTCGTTCACGAATCTTCGGGTACCTTGCGAAATAGAGCAGCAAAAGAAAGTAAAAAAGAAAGTAGCGAAGTTTTCCCAAGGACTTCGCAAAGCCCACACCAGGAGCGAGTGCTACCGATAGTGTCGCCGCTGCTATAAACAGAACAATGGGCCAGAAGAGGGGAAGCTCCGGGATGGTTTTGAGCTCAGTCCTAAAGGCGAACACTCCGAAAACCGCAAGCAGAGCGGTCGCCGCGCCGATTCCAGATGCTGAAGTAAAGAGTGAAAAGAACAAGAGCCAGACCGAAAAAGTGAGGACGTTGTCCAGCCATACAGAAGTCTTATTAACCACCTGACTGGTTTATCGGTACCTTCCTTGACCGTCTAGTGCCTTGTTTCTTGAACGCTGCGTCAACCAAGGGGCACTCAATTCCTTTGTGCGTGCTGCTCGCCCCGCCTATAATGAAATCGCTTACCTAACTCTTGAGCGACAATCGGAAGTTTTAACTGGGGCGTGCCCTCAACGGGGGCATGAAAACTTTTCATGGACAAGCGCAAGTCGAAGGACAAGGGCGAAGGCAAAAAGGCGAAGACTTCTAAAAAGGTCGTCGACCTCACTACCTATCGTCAGGAAAAAACAGAGGAACGACGTCGCGAGTATGAGCGCGTCCTTTTTCACCGTGTCCTTGGCGTCTACAGTTTTGCAGAGAAGAACAACCTTCAGCACGTGGAAGTGCTCGATATCAGCTACTCAGGTTTGCTCTTTCGAGAGACGCGGCCGGATCCAGCGCTCAAGGCGGGGCAGAAGATTGCGCTTCGCTTTTACTTCACGCCGAGTTCCTACTTGCGACTCGTGGTGGATGTGAAACGCGCTTTGCCGTTTAAGCACAATGGGCGCGAAGGAATCGAATACGGCTGTGAATTGGACAAGAGCACCCGCTCCTATGAAGTGTTGCGGCAGCTCGTGAACTTCATGCAGAAGTATTCGGAGATCGCTTGTCAGGATCCCAATCCGCCAATGATTTGGTTTTAAAACTAGTCGCGTTGCCAGGGATTGCCGACAGGATCGATATCCTGGCAATAGGGGTAGAGGAAAAACCCCAGTCGCTGCATTTCCTTCGAAGTGATGCCTTCTGAGGGCAATACCACTTCCACACTGAAGTCCGGACGAATCGGAAACCAGACGCGTCGCCCACTTCCAGCAGGGGGCAGGGCGACTTCAGTTTCTTCTACTAAAGTCTCTTCCACCTTTACCGATTTGCGAGCGGCTTTGGCAGGACGAGCCACCGTTGGCTCTTGGCTCAGGCGTTCCTTCTCTTTACGGCTCTCCGAGAGGGCTGCAGCTTTCGCTTTGTCGGTAACCGCGCGTTCCCAAGCAAAGGGATCGGCGCTCCAAGCTTTAAAATCCTCAATCGAGCTTTTGACGCGCGACTTGTAAACTTTCAGCGTGGAAGCGCGAACATTATTGTTTTTGTTGCGAAAGCGATTAATGAGAACGTCGAGGTTCGACAGGATGTAATCGAGGTTGTCTTCTTCCTCGTTTAAAACCCCGAACAGGTTGTTACACGCTGTCAGTCGATTGTGGATCGCATGCTCATTTAAAATGGATTTGCGACCTGCGAAATCTAAGAATTTGATGACTTCTTCTGTGTCGCGAATCAGCGACATTTGATTCCCGCCGGGAATCACCTTCATCTCAACCCGATCCTTGCCCTGCATAACCTAAAACCCCACCCTTGAAATCCTAACCAAGAAACAATCTTTCGATAAGTGGAGCTAAGGTGTCAATAAACTGAATTTATTTTTCAAGATCCTTTGCGGACGCGGTTTTCGGTGAGGCTATTTCTTACGGTTTGCAAGAAAGCTCAGAAGCTTGCGCGGGTAATCGGAAATGATAGCGTCTACTTTGGCATCAAGGAGTTGTTTCCACTCTATTTCAGTGTTTGCGGTCCACGGAACGACTTGGATCTTTTTCGCGTGGCATTTGGCTACTTCACTCGGTGTCACGAGTCCCAGATAGGGAGAGGCGAACTGCGCGCTGGCGGCGGCGGTTGCCTCACAGAAATCGCGGTTCTGCTCAAATAAACACGACAAACGCAATGTAGGGGCGAGCTTCTTCGCCGCGGTAAGCGTTCTAAAATCAAAAGACTGGAGAATCGCCTTGTCGATAGCCCCGTGCTTTTTGAATTGATTCACGACGTGCTGCGCAAAGAGTTCGGGGTCAGGGATCCATTTTGGATCGTCTGACGACATTTTCGTCTCGATATTTAGTTCGAGATTTGGCGCATGCGTTTTCCACCAACTCAGAAAAGCATCCAAGGTGGGAATGGTGAGGCCTGCGATGTTTTTCTGATCGGGAAAACGCGGCTGCGGCATCACGCCACATTCAAACTGTTCCAACTCCTTCAGCTTGAGCGATCGAATCGGAATGGGTTGCTTTACAGCACGTCCGTCTTTGTAGCGGCACAAGCGCGCGGTGATATCGGGGTCATGCGTCACAACGGGGACGTCGTCAGCGGTGAGTTGAAGGTCGAGTTCGAGTACCTGAGCCCCGGCTGAAACGGCCTCCTCAAAAGCGGGAAACGTATTCTCGGGATGGGTACCCCGTGAGCCACGGTGGCCATGAACAGAAACGGTGTAAGTTGTTGGTGATGCCATCGCACTATTAAACCCCAAGGCGAGGGCGCACAAAAGGGTTTGGTAAGAAGTTGAAGCTCTGCGTTGTTTCCGATATGGCTGGCGCATGTGGGCGAAAGTTTAGGAGGTCGAGTGGTTACTGTCACGCAGGCAAAAACGGGAAAAGAACTGAAGGTGTTTGAAAAGGTGGGGGAAAAAATCCACCACCAAGATCCCTATTTCGTGCCCCCATTCCCAGGCAGCATCGTTAAGCTGGTTTCCCCGAAGGGTCCGTTTGGCAAGCACGGGGAGGTGCTGTGTTTCGTTGCTTGGGCCGATGGCCAACCCGTTGGACGCATCGCTGCTATCGAAAACCGCAGTCACAATGCCCACTACGGCGACAAAGTGGGTTTTTTTGGATTCTTCGATTTCACCAATGACATCGAAGTGGCCAAGGCGCTGGTGGAAACGGCGACTTCGGAACTCAAGCGTCGTGGGTTAAACGTGGCGCGCGGTCCTTATAACCCCACCTCGAATGATGAATGCGGTGTGCTTGCGGAAGGTTTCGAAGCAGCACCCATGGTGCTGATGCCTTACAACCCTCCTTACTACCTCGATATTTACGAAAAGCTTGGATTTGGCGGGGTGCGGGACCTCAACGCTTTTTATATTGGTGCGGATCAAAAACTACCCGATCGCATCCGCAAGATCGCTCAGCGTGTGCAACGAGTGACCGGAGTTACGGTTCGACCCGTCAACATGAAGCACCTCGAACGCGACTTAAAAATTATCCAAGAACTTTATAATGAAACGCTTCAACGCAATTGGGGGTTTGTTCCTCTCACCTGGGAAGACATGCAAGCCTCGGCAAAAGACCTCGCTGCCATTATTGAACCGTCGATGGTGCTCATTGCTGAAAAAGACGGACAGCCGGCCGGTTTTTCGATGGTGATACCCAATATCAATGAGTTCATGTGGCGCGCCAAACACTCGCCGGTCTGGTTGCGTGTTTTAAAGTTCGTGTGGTGGTTGAAAACCAGCCGCCCGAAAGAAGCCCGACTCGCTGTCCTGGGTGTGAAGCCCGAGTTTCTGAACAAGGGTATTGGAGCACTTTTTTATCACGAGGCTTTGGTGAAAGGCTCGACCAAGTACATCGGGGGAGAATTGTCCTGGGTAGAAGCCAACAACAAAGAGATTATTCACGGGATTGAAGTCATGGGCGCACGCAAGTACAAGAACTATCGGATCTATGAAAAGCCATTGGAGATGGGTCGCGCTTGAAGCTGTTAATCACGGGTGTCACTGGGTTTGTCGGGCGAAATATCCTGCTCGAAGCTCTGCAACAAAAGCAGTACGAGAAAATCTATCTGCCCGTTCGCTCGGCAGCCAAACTAAGGCAGCAGTTGGAACAAGAAGGGTTTGCGACGCTTCCGGAGCAAGTGCAACCCATTGAATCTTCCGCGCTCCATTGGAATTTAGGTGAAGCGGCAACGAGCGAGCATGTCATTCATGCGGCGGGCGTTATCTTTGCTAGAACTCGGGAAGAGTATTGGGACACGAACGTGGAAGGGACCCTGCGTTTGTTTCGCGAACTTAAGAATCCGACCAAAGTCGTGGTGCTCTCCTCTCTTGCGGCAGCCGGTCCTTGCGAAGGAGAAGCCGCCAGAAAAGAGGGCGAAGTCGATAGCCCTGTAACCTGGTATGGGCGGTCTAAAATGGAGATGGAGCAGCGACTGGCCCAGGAGTTTGGAAGTGTTCCGTACGTAAGTCTCCGCCCACCCATGATTTTTGGACCTCGTGATGCGGCGACGCTGCCTTTGTTTAAGATGGTTCGCAAACCCATTCATTTCAAAGCGGGCCTCCACACCAAGTATTACAGCTTTCTTTCTGTCGAAGACCTGGTGGCGGCCGTTTTCATGGCCCTAAGCAAACCCCTGGCTCCCGGAAAACGCACTTACTATGTGGCACACGGTACGGTCGTAACGGATCGCGAGCTTCTCAAGGCCGCTGCAGAAGCCTGTGGCAGGCCCAGTCGAGTGCTGCCCGTTCCGCAATGGGCCCTTAAACTGGCTTCGCGGATGGTCGACTCGATTCCGACGTGGCGAGCGACGATTCCGTCGCTCTCGGTCGACCGAGCCAAAGAGATCTGGCCTCAGCGCTGGGTGGCTTCGTCTGAGGCGTTCGAACGCGACTACGATTGGAGTGCGCGAACGAACTTTAATGACAGCCTTCGAAACACGCGCGAGTGGTACGTCCAAAGCGGCCAGCTCTAGCGCATCTCCTATTCTTCCAAATCTTTAAGCGTTTGACGAACGCGACGGCCGGCCGTACGGTTGAGGTGGGTTATCAATCATCCGCGTTGGGGTTAGCGGATAGGGGGATAGATGAAGTCTTGGGGGCTAGTCTGTGGGATCGTGTTCCTACAGCTTTCGGTTTCTGGCTGTGGCAAGGGCGAAAAAGTTTTAACGGGTCTGCCCACCTTCGATGTACCAGTCTTAGATTCAGAGCGAGAGGAGATGCTTCACCACTTTCCTCTTCTGAATGATAACGAACAAGAATCCGCTCCCCAAGATAGCCGTAGCGGCAAGTCTCCTTTCGGAGCGCTGGTTTACATGCCGAAGTCAGGTAAGGGTGCTTACTGTTCTGTAGCGCATGTTTCTCCAGGGAAAGTCACCACGAATGCGCATTGCGTGGATGATGACTCGGATCCGGGAAACTACTTTCTTGTTTTCTACAATAAGCGAAATTGGAAACGGTACGAGCGGGTCATTAGCTTCGAATTTGTCGGCAAGAAGGATTCGCTAGATGTGGCTGTCTTGAACATCCTGCCTGAGGTGGCGGCAAATTGGGACACAGTCAGTGGATCACCGGCTCGCACCTTACAAGAAGTCGGCAAAGTGAATCCCACGATGCACCAAGTGACCCTATGGTCGTTCAATCCTTTTGATAAAAATCATCCCGAACTTGCGGAGAAGTACCAAAGGCCCGGCATGCGCTTTACTCCTAAGCATTGCCAAGCTTCTCGCACACGGCCGAAACTTGCGGGCATTGTCGTAGATGAGCAAGGCACAGAAGTTAGAAAGGTGCCTATCGTTTCCAGTGTCTCTCAAGAGAAGATGCATTGGTTCGTGGATGCGTGCGACAAACGCCCGGTGCAAGGCAATAGCGGTTCGCTGATTACCGATTCGCAGGATACGTCGAAAATGATGGGCGTGTATCACTGGAATATCCCGGTCGAAGAAAAGTCGATGAGCGGGTATGGGCGCTTTGAGTACCGAGGAAACGATAACGTGGTGAGCCTGCTCGAGTGGGATGACTTGGTTGACCGCGATTTCTTCGGAGTGGGCAGCGATTTTGCCTATCTGCTGTCTGAAAAGCCGGCCGTTTTCTAAAAGCCGGCTCTTTTGGTGACGAACTTCGTCACCTCCTTCACACCCCCCCACTTCGTGCCGGAAATGGTCTCTTGTGGGCCGCGCGACGAGTCTTTATACTGCGCGGCAATTCACGGAGAGAGCATGTTTTTTACTGGTAAGCGTTCGGCCGAGGTCCAAGGTCCGTTAAAGCCTTTTGTGTTGCGCGTGCGAGACGGTTTCTTGGTGGGGCTTGCCATGGATCCCGATAAGGGATCGCCCTGCGTCGCTTGTGTTCAGGGTTGGTTGGAAAAACGCGGATTGGGATCGCAGCCCGGAAAAATCGAAGAGCTTAAAATTCGTCGCGATATTCTCGCTGAATTGCTCACTGAAAATAATCCCCATGTGCTCTACGAAGTGAACCACGATGGAACGGTCAATCGTTTGAACAGCACGGTATTCCCGCTGCCCGGTTGCCCTTGCGCCAAAGGAAACTTCAGCGCCCCGCAGGAAGCTGACGCGACTGCGAACTATTCCTTTTCTCCGATCACGCACATTAAATGTTTTCGTTACGTCACTCCCAATGGACATCTTTGGTTAACGAATGCATCGGGCGTTACTCCACTGGAGAAGCAACAAATTTCCGTTTACGGAACGGGCACCACAAAGGGCGCGTCCCGGCGTCAGGCCATCGATACTTGGTTGAAGCAAGCGGCCTTGCGTGATTTGACGGTGCGCGTTCGCCATGAGGAAACCATTCCGGTTGAGATACTCCAAACGGGCAACGGAGATTTGCTTTCGTGTCAGCGTCGTAGTGGAACGGTATGGGAAAGTGTCGGAGCAGGCGCCGACTATCATGAGGCAACACTTGATGCCTTGTACTCGCTCACACGGCAGAAGACGTTGCAGGGTTACTCGAATTCTCAGAAGAGTCCGATGTTGGTCGTGGGAGCAAACAATTGGATTCGTAGCCGGGTTCCCTACTTCTTGCTGCAGGAGTACGATATTCACCTGCTCTTCTATCCCAATGCCTCTCCGTGTTGGGTGGTCGGAATGGCCGCTTTCTCCCGCATTAAATCGGATGCGAAGCCCTTTTTCTCATTCGCTTCGGATGCGGACATCACCAAAGCATTGGAAACGTCGATAGAGAAGTTGCTTGAGTGGGCACGTCCAGAAGTTACGGAAGAAGCGACGATGCCGACAGCCGATGCCATTTTCTCAGATAAGGGTTTCCGATTGAATATGTGGTGGACCCATTGGATCTATCGCTGCTCTAAGATTGCTCTTAAAGATATACTGCACTTAGAGGCGTACCCGAGGAGTGTGGATTTCTGGCGCGATTACGTGCGCGACGGCCAGGCCGCCATCACCATGGTGCCCCTGAATCATCCTGATTTACCAGTCGGTTTGAGAACGCTCGTAAAGCTCACCCAAGCGAAAGAAGAAACTACAGCCCGTCGGGTTCTGGGGATTGGAACGCTTTCCCCGTACCAAGACGCGGTGCTTTAAGTAGTGAACTGCTGACCGAAGCGAGCGCCCATTTTAACTCTTGAGCGATGGCCTCGCGCTGGAAGCGCCGATTCACTTTCTCGTAAGCATTCAGGCCCATTTGTCGGTTGGCGGCTCGGTCGGTGCTCATTTCCGCGATGGCATCTGCGAGCGAATGCACATCGGGCCGGGTCAACAAGCCATTGAGACCATTGTCGACGATATCGGTAACGCCGCCGTAGTTGTAAGCGAGCGAAGGGAGCTGGAAGGCGGCTGCTTCCAAGTAAACAATTCCGAAGCCTTCGCCACGCCACTTTCCCTCCCATCGTCCAAAGCGGGACGGAAGGATAAACACGTCGTGCGACCGGTAATAAAAGGCAAGGTCGGCTCGGCTGGGGACGGCTCCTGCAAAGACCACGTTCCCCTCGAGTCCCAATTGCTGGGTTAAAGCTTCTAGGCGAGGTCGGTCCGTGCCGTCGCCGACAATCGTATAGTCACAATCGATTCCCCGCTCGCGCAAAAGGGCTAGGGCTTTCAAAACCTCATCCTGCCCTTTGTATTGCTCGCAGGCATCCAGACGAGAAACGGAAAGCAATTTAAGTTTTCCAGAAAGCGATCGGTGAACCAAAGGCAGGTGCTCAAAAGCCGAATCAAGGCGTGGGTGGACGATGTGAATCGAGTTCACCGGAAAGCCTTGCTCCGTCAGTCTACTTTGCGTCCAAGCGCTGATGGAAAGTATCCCGGCACAGGCTTTGAGCGCGGCTTTGTCTTGAATGCGCATGTCTCCCCAGACCTCGATGCCATAGGCATTGGAAAGGTAGGGGATTCCCAAAAGGCGCGAGACACTCCAAACCAGGGGACCTAAAGAGACGTGTGTGCTCACCAGAAAATCGGGGCGCGTGGCGCGCGCCCGATCAAAGAATGTTTTCCAAAGCAGCCAAGAGTAGCGGTTTTCGAGTTTCGCTCTCCAGCCCCGGCGGCGGAGTCGAACGGGGTGTACACCGTAGGGGCGCGGTTCCAGAGTGAGGGCTTTGCGGTGGGCGGTGACGACGTCCACGCTATGGTCCATTTCGACGCAGAGCTGCCACAGGTCATCGAGGTAGTACTCGATACCCCCATACTGCTCAAAAACCGAGCTGGCTTGAAGAGCCAGAAGACGCATTGCCACCCCTAGGTAGCCCTTAGAATAGCTCGTTGGAAAGCAGGTGGCACCTTTTCTGGAATCTGCTTTAATGCGGGGCGATGGACGACATCCGATACCCAGAGCCCGATCCGAACAAGAAAACCGCTGGCCAGCTATGGAATGACCGCTACGCCGGGGAACGGTACCTCTACGGCAAAGAGCCGGTGCTTTGCTTGAAGAACGGCCTGCAATTTCTTAAGAAAGGGCGCGCCCTCGATGTGGGAATGGGGGAAGGGCGCAACGCCGTCTATCTGGCCCAACACGGCTTTCAGGTGGAAGGGGTCGATGGATCCTCGGTTGCTATCGAGAAAGCTAAAAAGCTTGCCACTGAAAAAGGGGTGACGGTCGATGCGAAGTCTCAGAATCTAGACTTCTTCCTCATGCCACTCATGAAGTACGAAACCATCTTGATGACCTATTTTCGCCCTCAGCCGCGATTTTTCACAGAGATTCGCCGCGGACTCGTCGATGGCGGAACGTTTTTGCTCGAGGCCTACACGGTGGATCAAGCACGCCATGCGCCGCTGCCGGGTTTAGATTTCGAAGAGTGCTATAAGCCCAATGAAGTGCTTTCGCACCTGCAGGGCAAAGACTTCCACGTCTTATTCTACAAAGAAATCCCTGACGGGAATGCTTATACTGTGCAACTCATCGCCAAAAAAGTAGCTCCGAAATAGCAAATCCGATTTTAGGGTACGCGCGAAAGCTGCGCCGGGCCGCGATAGCTAATGCCGCCCTTGGGGTTCTTCGCGTAAAAGTTGCCGTTGAGAGTGTCCGTTCCCGGGTCGTGGAAGCCTTCCAAATAGTACTGATCGGACAAAAGCAGGATAAAGCTACTCTTACCGTCGCCTACCGTGCGAATGCCCTTCAACTGCCCCTCTTGTTCACTGGTAAGAAAGGGTCGTCCATTGCGAAAAAGCCGAGAGCGACTCTTGCCTCGCAGCACGCCCGCTTTGATGGTCCCGGAATTTTCGATTTCAATCTGCCACGTGCGTCCGTTTTGCTCGTCTATCAAGATATCGCCTTCGAAATGTCCCATGAGTCCCTGCACGTTGGGCGTGAGGACGCTGACGGGAGTCGCTGACCTGAGAGTCTTTCGAAAGTTCTCTCTGCGGGTACGCTCCAGTTTGTCAGCGACGGCAGGCCTGAGTTGGGAAAAGCGAGCCACAGAGGCGGGGGTCACTTGCGGGGCGGGGCGTTCGCTTTGCGCATCGCTTGGGGCGACTGCTTCTTTCGGAGCGGGCTCGGAGTCCTCCGGTTCGGGATCTTCGATGGGGGCAGCGGCAGAAGACGTTGCTGCAACTGTGGCTTCATTCGGGGGCGTTGGGCGAGCAGAGGGAGCGGAAGGCGGTTGCGCAATCGGCTCGGCCTTCGATGCAACGGTCGTCGGGGGGGATTCCACCGTTGGTGGTGCGGTACCGGACCAACGCCCGATCATAAATCCGAAAATCAATCCGGAAGTGAGAATCAAGAGATTCTGCAACGTGGGCTCCTTTAAAAGGCGACCTTGAAAGCGCGGGCACGAAGGCCCATACCTTCGTGAAGTCTCAGCGCCCGAGCTGGCTCTACATCCCCATCCCGCCGTCGATAACCAGGGTCTGCCCGGTCACATATTGGCTGGCGGAAGAAGCAAGATAAACCACGGCGTCGGCGACATCTTCCGGCTTACCGATGCGGTTCAACGGAATCTGAGTCAAAATCGATTCTTTTTGTTGCGGGGTGAGTTCGTGCGTCATATCGGTTTCGATGAAACCGGGGGCGACGACGTTCACGCGAATGTTGCGGCTTGCAAGCTCTCGGGCCATGGATTTCGCCAGTCCAATGAGTCCCGCTTTGGCAGCGCAGTAAGCGGCTTGGCCTGGGTTGCCCGTGATACCGACGATAGAACCCACGTGAATTATGGAGCCTTTGCGCTCTTTCATCATGGCGCGAATGACGGCTTGAGAAGCGATGAACGCGCCCCGCAGGTTGGTATCAAGCACAGCATCCCAGTCTTCGACCGAGTAGCGCATAATCAGCCCGTCCCGCGTGATGCCGGCATTGTTGACGAGTACGGAAATGCGCTTTTTTTCTTTGAGAATGCCTTCAATGGCTTCTTGAGTGGCCTGTACGTTCCCGAGGTCAAATTTCACGCTTGAGGCGAGTCCGCCAGCGGCTTTAATAGCCGCAACGGTTTCTTCTGCCGCCGCCGCATTAGAAACATAGTTGATAATCACTTCCGCGCCCGCTTTGGCTAACGCAAGGGAGCAGGCTTTTCCAATGCCGCGAGACCCGCCCGTCACCAGGGCGATTTCACCATTCAAATTCATACAGGCTCCTTCAAAAACGCCTCAGCCGATTTCACATCTGCTGCAGATTCAATATTGAAAAACTTTCCGTCTTGGCTAATGCGCTTGCCCAAGCCTGTGAGCACTTTTCCTGGTCCCATTTCGAAGCAGTGAAGGACGCCGTGCTTTTCCAGGGTCTGCTGGCACTGCGTCCATAGAACGGGGTGGTCAATCTGGCGTTCGAGCAGATTTGGGAAGTCCCCTTCCGAGCGCCACTCGGCATCCACATTGTGAACGATGGCAAACGCCGGTTTTTTCCAAGCGACTGCCTTCAACGGCTTTTCAAAGGCGTCGGCCACGGGCTTCATGAGCGGGCAATGGAAAGGAGCACTCACTTTGAGCGGAATCACTTTGCGGGCTTTCAAGTGCGGGACCTCGCCGCTGGCGAGTTTTTCCGCGCGTTCGACTGCGTCCGTATGGCCTGCGATAACAATCTGCCCAGGAGCATTGAAGTTGGCGGGGACCACCAACGAATCGGGCCCTTCACTTGCTTTTTCGCAAAGCTCTTTGGCTTGGGCATCGTCGAGGCCCAGGAGCGCGCACATTTTTCCAGCGCCTGGAGCCACGGTGTCTTGCATGAGGCGCCCGCGTTCACGAACGAGCTTAACGGCTTCTTGGAGCGATACGGCGCCACTGCTGGTTAGCGCCGAATACTCACCGAGCGAGTGCCCTGCGCCGGCAGTGGGCGCGAAATCGAGGTTCTTTTTGAGTACCTGAAACCAAGCGTAGGACGTCGTTAGAATCGCCGGCTGGGCATTAGCTGTGAGTTGCAATTCGTCAGCAGGTCCATCCAGACACAGTTTGGTCAAATTGACTTGAATGGCGTCTGAGGCTTCTTCGAAATACTCTCGGGTCCATCCGAACTCGTTAAACAGCTCTCGAACCATCCCAGGATACTGGGAGCCCTGTCCGGGGAAAAGCGCACCTAGTTTCATTTAGATCCTCACCAAAGCGCTGCCCCAAGTGACACCGCCACCGAAAGTCGCAAGTAGAACGAGGTCTCCACTTTTAACCTTCCCGCCTCGCACGGCTTCATCGAGGCAAACGGGCAACGTGGCTGCCGAGGTATTGCCGTAGCGCTGCAAATTCATCGAAGCTTTCTCCATCGGAATATCCAACCCCTTGAGGCACATCTCCAAAATGCGCATGTTGGCCTGGTGGAAAATGAAGTGGTTTACGTCGCTCACCTTGAAGTCATTCTCTTTGAGAATTTGCAGGGTCGTTTCCTGCATGCTGCGAACGGCGAGCTTAAACACTTCGGCGCCGTTCATCTTAATTTTGGCCATATCCACGCGGTACTCTTTCGAGTGGGGAGGTACCTTCGAGTAGCCATGGGGGATGATGAGAATATTTCCATGCCGGCCATCGCTGTGTAGTTTCGTGGCGATGACTCGATGGGCAGGATCTTCCGTCCGTTGAAGCACGACGGCGCCCGCACCATCTCCAAACAAGACGCAGGTAGAACGGTCGTGCCAATTGGTGAGAGTCGAAAGCGTTTCTGCACCTATGACGAGCGCATTGCGAACTTGGCCGGAGCGAATGGCGTTATCCGCAGTGGATAGTCCGTACACAAACCCCGAGCAGGCCGCCTGAAGGTCAAAGCTGAAGGCATTGCTTGCGCCCAGGGCCGCTTGCACACGATTTCCGCAAGTCGGCATGATCGTATCAGGGGTCACCGTACCCACGACGATCATATCGAGGTCTGCGCCTGTCATGCCCGCAGACTTAAGCGCTTCGCGCGCCGCTAACTCGCAAAGGTAAGAAGTCGTCTCGCCCTTGTCCAAATCAGCAATCCGCCGGGCTTCGATACCGGTGCGCGTGCGAATCCATTCGTCGTTCGTGTCGACGTAGGTTTCGAGCTCCTTGTTGGTGACTTCCTTTTCTGGGAAGCCTTTGCCGGTTCCAACCAGCTTTGAATAAAATGCCATTCGATTCTTCCTCTAGCGCACAGTCCCTTTAAGGGGAGAGTGCCTCCTTCATTCGCTCTAAAAACCGTTGCTGGACGCCTCGCACGGCTGTCTGAATGCCGTTGGAGATTGCGAGCTCCGAGGCGCTTCCATGACTGATTAGTACCAGACCCTCAATGCCCAGCAAAGGGGCCGCCCCATAGGGTTCGGAATCAAATTTTTTTCGAAAGCGTTTGAGGGTTTCTTTGATAAGGAGCGAACCCGCAATTCCCAGTAGGCTTTTGCCCAGCTGGTTCTTGAACCACAGGAAAGAAGCTTCAGCCAGGCCCTCAGAGACTTTCAACGCCACATTGCCGACGAAGCCATCGCAGACCACGACGTCGACGCCGCCTCTGAAGAGATCGGAACCCTCCACATTGCCCAGGTAGTTCAAGTGAGGTGTGTTCAAAAGCAATGCATGCGTGGCGCGAGTCAGTTCACAGCCTTTATGTGGCTCGCTGCCATTGGACAGAAGTCCAATGCGGGGAGAAGGCAGGCCCTCTATCGTTGTACAGAACACCGCGCCCATTCGAGCAAACTGCACCAGGTGCTCGGGACGGCAATCGACATTGGCTCCTACATCGAGCAGTACCACCCATCCATCGACCGTAGGTAGCTTGACGACGATAGCCGGCCGCTCAACGTTCTTTAGGCGACCCAACTCAAAAAGAGCTACCGTCATCACGGCGCCGCTATTGCCGGCAGAGAGGAACGCGTCGGCAGTCCCCTCTTTTACCAGGCGCATGGCGACGTGCATGCTGCTGTCTTGTTTTTGTCGAGCCGCTTGGACCGCAGGATCGTCCATCGAGATGATGTCGTCCGCATCATGGATCACAATCCGGTCGGACCGCTTGGCGCCGTAACGGGCAAGCTCGGCTTCCAGGACCGGTTTTGGCCCGGCAAGGGCAATGCGCAGCGATGGCTCTCGTTCGAGAGCGCGCAGAGATCCACGCACGTTCACGGCTGGGGAATGGTCGCCGCCCATGGCGTCGACAGCGATGCAGATTGGAGAAGGCATGTGAGCCCTATCGAGGGCCTTATTCGCCTACGGCAACGACAGGTTTGCCTTGATAGTATCCACAAGCGGGGCAAGCGCGATGGGATGGAATCGGCACCCCACAATGGCTGCACTTCGACGGGTTTAGCGCTTCCAGTGCATGATGCGAGCGTCGCAATGCCGTTTTCATCTTAGACTTTCGTTTTTTGGGTACTCCCATGACCGACTCCTTTAGTGCCGAACTTGCGCAAGTTGCGCAAAAGCGTTGATTGGGTTGATTGCCTTGCAGCCACATGGCTCCAGGTTCAAATTCGTTCCACAGGTTTGGCAAATGCCCTTGCAATCCGACTTACAAATCGGCGCATAGGGTAGGCCAAGCAAAATCTGCTCTTCGAGCAAAGGGGCCAGATCGAGATCCGGGCCATCAAAGTATTGAATATCGAGTTCTTCGCTCTCTTCGGCGAGCGTCTCGGGCTTGGCGGCACGCAATTTAGGGTTCACATGCGCCAGCGCCATCTCAAAAGTTTGGGTCACGGGAAGGATGAACGTTTCAGCGCACCGACCACAGGTCTGGTCGGCCGAATAGATGACTTCGCCCTTTAAAAAGTAGTCGGGTTCCAGCTTTGTCAGGCTGACATGGGCCTTCACTTCGCCGTGCAGGGGGGTACCCTGTAGCTCAATGCGCTGGGCGAGTGCCTTTACCCACGGATCTTTACCGGAGGCAAAATCAAAGGCGTTTTCCCCCTCTTTCAGCTGTGTGACCGTGAGTTTCATATAAGCCTGCTCTCATACCACCGCAAAGGGCAGTCTACAAACCCTTCGGCGAATGGGGGCCTAAGGCGTCTTTATGAGGTTAAAGAACTCCGCCCGGGTGGGGGCTTCCTTAAAAGCCCCCAGGACGGAGCTGGTCAGGGTTTCCGCCCCCTGCTTCTCCACCCCTCGCATCATCATGCAGAGGTGGTGGCCCTGCATAACGACCCCTACCCCATGGGCCCCCAGCTCATTCATGAGGCATTCCGAGATTTGGGAGGTGAGTCGCTCCTGGACCTGTAGTCTGCGAGAGAACGCGTCTACGATGCGCGGAATCTTGGACAGCCCTATGACCCGGCCATTGGGCAGATAGCCCACGTGGCAGCGCCCAAAGAAGGGCACCAAATGGTGCTCACAGAGGCTATAGAACTCAATGTTCTTCACGATGACCATGTCCTGGTAGGAAACTTCAAACAGGGCCCCATTGATGATTTCTGGAATGGATGCTTGGTACCCCTTGGTGAGGTAAGAAAACGCCTTGAGGAAGCGAAAGGGCGTGTTAGCCAGGCCTTCGCGGGCGGGGTCTTCTCCGACCGCTTCGAGCAGAGATTTAAGGTTTGCGAGCAGCTCGGGGTTGGCTTCCAACTGCGTGCGTTTTGTATCTGGCGACATGCTTCGCTGTTTATCGAAGTGTGCACTGTAAAGCAAACTGGCGTTTCACTCGCAGTCGCGAGCCCTGCGTACACTTCGGGTATCCACTCGCTTGGAATGGGATGCGTGGTGAGTCGTGCCGAATTTGGGCGCTGCGAGCGTCGAGGGCGTTGTCATTTTCTCAGTCAGTGTTAACGCGCTGATTGTGTAACGCTTCCGGTTTTTCTCCTCCCGCCCCTGTCAGAGAACCGGTCACTTTTCATTCGAGTGCAATTTTTTCTGCTTCACGTCGCGCGTGCCCAGCTTGCGTGTATTCCGACAGGCCACACTCTTCGCTCGCTCGTGGCATACGCCTTGCTCTTTAGCTCCCCGAGTTAGTTGTGCGCTCTTTCTCTATCCGGTGTGGGTAGTGGCGAGAACGTTGCAACGGTTGGACTGTCGTGCGCCTCTGCGGCGCTTTGGATGTTGTTGTGAAAGTGGTTTTAGTTAAAGGAGAAGCGGAAATGAAGAACAGCAAAGCTGTAACTAAGGGACACTCAACGATTACCCGGCTGGGTATCTTGAGCTCAGTCACATGGATGGTGGTCAGCTTCTCCGCTGGCTCAGCGCTCGCTGCGACTGACTTTCAGCTCTGGGAGCTGAAGGGCGATGTCTCTGGCGAAGTCGTCAAGCCGATTGCGGAAACGAGCGATAAACTGCGCGCGGTAGACTTGCTGGTTGGCAAGGGACTCGCGAAACCTGACTTCTCGGCTTACTTGCGAGAGTTTAAGGCGCAGCCGACTCACTTCCTCGAAGGAATTCGTGAAGCGTTGGTCTCTTTGAAAGGCGACAAGACGAAAGTTGAAGCCTTCAAGAAGTTCATCAACGAAGGTATCGACAAAGCCGATAGCTCGAACTTCGGTGGACCCGAAGGTGAAGTAGCTATCAAGAAGCTTGTAGAAGAGCTTTTCAAATTGGATCCGACCAAGCTCGCAGACATGTCTGCTGAAGAATTGGTGGCTGCCTTGTTCTCTGACGAAACTCCTGAGTTCTTGAAGACTCTAGCTCTCACCAGCAAGAAGTCTGAAGAGAAGAAGGACGATAAGTCGGATGAAGAAGAAGTTGCGTCCACTAACTTGCCGGTTGGCGAAATCAATACGGACAACTCTGCAGCTTTGGCTGAAGCCGAAGCAAACGCTCAACAGGTTTGTGACCGCCTCGGTGCAGCGAAGCAAGATCAAGAAGATCGCGCAAAAGCCTTCATCGAAGAAATGCGTCAACAGCTGGCAGCAGCGACTCGCTTCCCGGTTGTTGAAGAAGCAAGACAAGACCAGAATGCTAACTTGGCAAACGACGTCTTGAAGGCTTTGAAAGAAGAACAGCAGCCGGTTGTGCCTCCGCAATCTCAGTTACCGATTGCGCAGACTCCAGTAGCTCCTCAGGAAGAGAACGACAACCCCAGCGTCTTGGACCAGGGCGTGCCTCCTCCGCAGGAACAGCAGCAACAGTTTCCGTTCATGGCGCCTCAGCAGACTGCTGAGTACCGCTTGCCGAACCTCCCGATTGACGCGCCTAAGTCGCCTTCTCGTGAGCGTAAAGCAGCTGAAACGGCAACGACTGATGCTGAAGCGGTTTTGGCTGAAACTGAAAACGTCGCCTCTCAGACGACTTACATGGGCATTCCTCTGAACCCCTACCAGCTTGCTGGTAAGTTCGGTGCAGCGCTTGGTAAAGTCGGTGGCGTCCTCGAACAAGCTAAAGCTGCCGAGCAGACAGCTAAAAATCGATTCGATAAGCTGGATGAACAATGGGCCCTTGTGAAGAGTCCTTCGGACCTTCTCAGTGACACATTGAAAACCGAGCGCACGAACATCGAAGCTGAAATCAAACGCGCTGAAAATGCACAAGCGGATCAGACGCAGCAGCTTCAGATGCAGATGCAGCAGGTTCAGGATCCTCAGCAGCAAGCTTACCTTGCGCAGCAGATGGGTCAGTTGAGCCAGGGTGTTCGCGCAGCGAAGTCCAAGCTTGAACAGTTCGATTCTCAGTACGCTCAGCAGGTGGCTGTTGCTAAGAAGGCAATGGATGCTGGCAAAGCTGAACTTGCGAAGTTGGAAGATGCGTGGACTGCTCTTAAAGGCAAACGCGCCGCTCTCGACGGACGTAAGAAAGAACTTGAAGCAGCCATTGAAGCCAATGCCCAACAGGCAATGTCTTCTCAGACCGCAGGGCAGGGTGGGTACAATATCCTCAACCGGCTCCAGAGCGGTGGCGCAACTAACCGTGCAACGACTCCTCGCGGAATCGGTGCAGCAGTCGGTCGCGGCCGAATCTAAAGTAAGTCTGTAAGTCTTAGCAGTTCAATGCCGCCTGGGTCTCAAAGCCCAGGCGGAAGTTGAAACGGCAGAGAAAGAAACGGCTAGCTTTAGGGAGACTTAAAAGTTTAGCTGCTCAAGTTTAGGTTGTTGTGGATGTGGGTTTTCACCGTAGCTGTTGTTGTGCGGATGTGGTGCCGAGTGAAAACAAAACTTCTTTCTCTGCCAACTCAACTCTCCAGAAATTAATCCTGTCTTAGCTTCGGTAAAGTCACTTAGGGTCCTGGCCCTTGCGTACATACCGTCGCTCATAATCGCTCCGGTATGTACACCGGGCCACCCTAACGACTTTCCCAAAACTAACTGACTTCGGTTCTGAGGCAGCTCGGCATTCTGATTAAGACGCGAAGAAGAAGGTCATTACTATTGACCCATCCTGCGAGGGGGCTTCTCGGATTGAGATAGGGCCCGTGATGGTTACTATAGGTTTGGCGTAGCCGTGGCGGGTGGGCTGGTAGGTCTCTCCCGATAAGTAGGCATCGATAGACTTGCCATCAAACTGTCGAAACACAATCCTCGTCGCTAGAAACTGCTTTTCGTTAAAGAGATCCGCGAGCCGCTGGAGCCAAGCCAGCATCAGGCCTTCCTTGTCGCCTGCTTGAACGCGCACGGTTTGCTTGTCTTCGTCCCGGACCAAATCCAAACTGATGCGATAGTCATTGAGCGCAAGGCCTGCATCTATGAACAGGCGTTGGAGAGAAGGGGCTTCTAAACTCAAGCCCATCTGTTGCTTGTTGGGGACTGTTTGGTAGGCAACTCGCCGTTCGGGCATGCCGTTATTGTACACCAGCCGGCAGTTTCCTACCTTGCGGAACTAGGGTTACGTAAAGGGTTGTTGGTCAGTGGACCATCATCATTGCGACGGTACTGGCTCGGGCTGTGGCGCCGGGGATCGTAGTTCTCGAAGAAGGGCGCTAGCTCTGACCGCATTTCATAAGTGAACTTATCTTGAGAGTAGAGTGAAAGTGCCTCGGGTGAGAACCAAGGCGCGCCTAAAACGGCGTCGTAGCCCGGTCCATCTCCGTAAGCATAAACGTTGGCATCATCAAGGCGTGATTGCTCAAAGATGTCGCGGAACGGTTCGCCCGCAAAGCGGTGGCAGTTTTTGCAGCTCTGAGCATTCACCGCAATGCCTCGGTGTGAGCCGGAGAAAACATCGCCCGCTTCGAGCTGCCACCCCTTTAAACCTGATGCGGACTCCATGGGGAGCTCACGGTACAAGCGCTCCCAGGTTTCAGGGCTGACCCCTTGAGCGACACTCTTCGTGCCGGGTATAGACCTCGAGGGGCGGTTGTTGATGGTGAAAGGCGTTCCGCCTACATTGCCTCTGCCCAAATTGCTCACGATGGCGTCTTGAACGGGATTGTTCACGGCAGCTAGGATGCGTGCGTAATCGGGATTGCTGTCCGTTTGAGCATTGACCCAGGCGCGAATCTTTTCTGGGCTCGAATCCACTCTCAACGCGTTGGGAACCATCATGGCGACTCCGTCCGCACCAATGCGTTTTTCATAGCCTACAATATCCACCGGAGTGGGTTTGCCATTCACATCGGCGTAAAGTACTTCGAACACATGAGTACCGGCAGGGAAACTGGCCCACGGATTGTTTAGATCGTTCGGATCGTCCTGGAGATTTCCCCACCCCCCATTGGGACCGCTTCTTATGCGTGTGTGACGCTCGAGCCCTCTCACTGCCTTAATGAGTTGCCCCGAAGCATCACGAGGAAAGCGCACTAGCGAAAATTTGTTTAGACCTTGGGTGTTTGGTCCGAGGGCAAAGCCCTTGGAGAAAGGTTCTTTCCATTGACGGCCTGCGAAGAGTTCTTGCGAAACGGGGCCAGCTGGATTGGTTGTCGCAAGTGGGCGTGCGCCTTTTCTTCCAGAGTCGCCTCCGTGCGGTGCCCAACTCCAAGTGGGGTTGCCGACGTCATCCCACATGAGATCAAAGCCCTGAACTTTTTCGCGCAAATTCGGATCGCCAATATTGGCGTTTGCCAGGACAGAATCGTAAAGCGCGTTTTTCGCAGGGTCGGTCAGGCGAACCCCGTAGCCGCGTGCTGCAGGAGCTGGGCTTAAGTAACGCGCCGATTGGGCCGCAACGAAGTCATGAAAATCTTTTCCCGGCCCACTGCGTTTATCCAGCTTTGCTTGTGCGAGCATTTCGCCATGCACCACTTTCGCTTTGAATTGGGTGAGCCAAGTCTTCGCTTCCGGGTTCCCCGCTTTGAGAAGGCTTTCCCATTGTGCCCAGTCTTGGGTGAAAGCAGGAAAATGCGTGATGGTTCCATTGGCGTGACACTGGATGCAGTTGTTCTGAATGAAACTTCCCAGTTGGCCTGGGTTAAAAGCGGTTGAAAGCGGCGGATGGTTCACCGGTAAAGCTGGTGTTGCCGTTGCAGCAGGTGTGTGACTGCTTGTCGCGGGAACAACCTGCGGGCTAGCCGGCGTGGGACTCACTGGAGTCGGAACAGCCGGAGTCGGATTGCTCGGTAGACTTCCCCAGGGCGATCCGGCCGAAGGAAGGGGTGGCACTGAATCGTTTTTCACCTGCGCGAGCGCCGAAGCTTGCGAGGGTTGCGCCACGGGTGTGGGAGTCGTAAGTGGCTGCAGGTCAGGGATCGGTGTTGCACTAGATGCGGGAGGCGCAAAGTGGCCTTCGTCTGACAGATAACCCACCCATGCTGAAGCAAAACTTCCAGGTGCCACTGAATTATGTGCCGCAGGGGCGCGCGGAGCCGTCGCAACCGGGGCCGGAGTCGCGGCCGAGGCATGGGCTGTCGACGCACTTACCTCTGTCGATTCTGGAGGCGGTGGCGGTCCAAAGAAAGTGGGAAGAGGCGGTGCTTCGCGTGTCGCCGCGACGGGCATGCTAGCGGGAGCGGATGGTATGCGGGCCGGTATAGTTTGCTCCCTCGTTGGCAAGGAGGCAGCAGCTACAGGGGCATTAGTTGGTTGTTGCTTTGCCACCAACGCACGCTGACTCTGTTTTGCTGCGAGATAGCGGCGAAGGAGTTCTACTTCGCTTGCGCCTACGCCCTGCCGTGCCTGATTTATGCTGCTCAGCGCCTGTTCCACCGAATCATAGCGAGAAATCTTGCGACCCAAGCCATCGATGCCCAGGGCGTGTATGTTTTCACTTTTCCAAAAAGCTATTTCTTTTGCCTCGGGTGAGCCCGGTGGGTAAACGCGAATTTCGACCAAGTCGTTGACTGGAATTATTTGGCGCTGGGGCCCAGCTCTCGCGATGATTATTTTGCCGGTACCTCCTACAGGAACATCGAGGAAAGTCCCTTCAGGATGTCGGTAGCGTTGCTTGCCGCTGAGATAGCGCATTTTATTTTCGTAGTAATCCACCATCGGGTTGTAAGGCAGCTTGGCGTCAGCGGCAGGCGGGGTGAAAGTCGGCCCCGCCATTTGATAACCCGCTGCCCGTTCGGCAGAGCGCGGGCGCGAGGAAGGCGCATGGGTGTTCTCCCCATGGGCTGGCGCAAGGGCCCAAAGGGCTCCTAAAGCCATCCCAATGCGGCCCCATTGGCCTATAAACGTTCGCGCAACAGACCCCACGCGTATTCCCCCCAGTATTCAAGAATGCAAGGGCAGCGCCTATGGAAGTATTGTTGGGAAGTCAGTGTAAACCTTCGAAACTACGGTATTTTTCAGGGTAGGTCAGCCAGGCTGTATTCCGCCAGTGGCCGTGCACTCTTTGTGCGGCTGCCACCCCCTTAGCTACTTCAGTCTGCCTTGAAAGGGGTCAATCGACTTTCAAGGAAAAAACCAAGGCAGCCGGAGCTGTTTGGGCGGGCAATCCCCAAATGGTTGAACCTGCCTTGAAAGTCGATTGACCCCTTTCAAGGAAGAAACCAAGGCAGGTGGGGGGAAAGAGAAAAGGGCCCAGGCAACTTTGAGTTACCTAGGCCCTTTGAAATCTAGCAAGGTCTCCCTTGCTAATTCACGCACCAGAATCCGCGTAATCTACACGGCCTCGAGGCGTGAATTGGTTATCCGACATCAGGTTTGCGGTTGTTACCGGCAGCACCCATTGCGGCAGCGATTTTACGCTTATCCAGATTGTACTTTTCCACTTTGTTGATCAGACCCGCGCGGCTGATGCCGAGTTCCTTCGCGAGGCGGGATTTATTCCATCCCGTTCGCTTGAGACCTTCGCGGATCATCTCGCGCTCGAGTTCTTCGAGTGCGTCGCGGAGTTTGCCCTGGATACGTACGCCTTGAACTTTGGTGCGTTCACCGAAGTCTCGGATACGGCCGGAGAGCATGTCCACCGTGATCTTGGTTTCACCACCAGCCAACACCGTCACGCGCTCCATTTCGTTTTCGAGCTCGCGGATGTTACCTGGCCACGGATAGTCGAAGATTTTCTCCAAGGCACGCTTGGTGAGGATCTTCGGCTTGATCTGTTTCTCAGCGGCACTCTTATTCAAGAAGTGCTCGCAGAGCAACGGGATGTCCTCCTTGCGGTCGCGCAGAGGCGGTACCGTGATGTTGATCACGTTGATTCGGTAATACAAGTCTTCTCGGAACGAGCCTTTTTCGACCATGTCTTTTAGGTCTTTGTTGGTCGCCGCCAAGATTCGCACGTCTACCTTACGGTGCTCAGTCGCACCGACAGGGATGAACGTACCTTCTTGAATCACTCGCAGCAGTTTTACCTGCATGCTCGGGGAAGTGTCCCCGATTTCATCCAAGAAGAAGGTTCCTCCGTCAGATACTTCGAAGAGACCTTTTTTATCTTTGATAGCGCCCGTGAAAGAACCCTTCACGTGTCCGAACAACTCAGAGTCGAGCAAGTTATCGTTGAACGCAGAGCAGTTCTGCGTGACGAACACTTTGTCTTTACGAGGCGAGTTGTAGTGGATCGCTTTCGCAATCAACTCTTTACCAGTCCCGTTCTCACCCTGAATGAGCACAGTGCTTTCGCTGTTCTTGATCTTATCAAGCAGCGCGTAGCAATCCTGCATTGGCTTGGATTTACCGATCATGCTGTCGTACTTGTACCGCGTTCCCAACTCCTTATTGAGTTCGGTGATGCGGTCATCACGCAAGCTGATCTCTTTGTGCAGAGTGCTGATCTCTTGGCTCACCAGATCCGAAAGTTCCGAAAAATAGGGGAACTGTTCGTTCTCAAGCGCCTTGATCTTGTTCACTGCTAGATCGATTTCAGCGTTGGGCAGATTGTACTGGGCAAGTGCCTTTGCCAGTTCTTTCCGATGGGCATCAGAAATACCTTCTTTGAGGTACCCCACGCAGATGACACCACCCATGAATTCCCCGTCGATAACGATGGGAAATGCGCTTGCCATGAAGTGCGGCAGGAACTCTTTGCGCAAGTCACGCTCTTGCGTTTTCTTTAGTTCCATCGTCGCGTTGCGCACGAACTCTGACAAGGCATCGTAGCCATCGCCACGCGTGAGCATCAAGCGCAGAACGCCGTTAGAGAGTTCGTACTTGCCGCCCTTTTCTACAATTTTAAGATTTCCGCGGTCGTCCGCGAAGAAGACATCAATAGCAAACCATTTCGAAATGACTTCCTTCAGTTTGCGAATGACGTGAATATGCTCGAACTCATCCCAGTTAATCATTGTCCCTCCAACCCTTACCCTTAAAGAAAACGTGCAACACTCTGGAGCAACAACAAACTACCCGCGGGGAACTTGAAGTGTCTGAAACTTGGTTATGACTTTGTGTTTAGTGATTGATGACTGAATCTAAGACGTCTAACTTTTATTAAGTGTACCGATGGTGACACAACGTGTCAATGGGTCGGTGACCAAAAAGAGGTCACTTTTTTGTGGTGATTTCTTCAAAATTTCTTTCGCCCAGAATCTCGCGAAGATAGCGGCCCGTGTGTGGCTGATTCATTTGCGCTAACTCTTTGGGCGTGCCCACTCCGACGACATAGCCGCCCCCCTCGCCACCGTCTGGACCTAAGTCGATCAGATATTGAGCCGCACAAATCATCTGCACGTTGTGTTCAATCACTAACACCGAGTGTCCGTTAGAAACCAAACGACGCAGCACGGAAATCAGGCGGCGAATTTCACTGAAATGCAGGCCGGTGGTGGGCTCATCGAGAATAAAGAGCGTTGGTAAACGCTTCGCTACCGCTCCGGCGAGCTCTCTTGCGATCTTAAGGCGCTGCGCTTCGCCTCCCGAGAGAGAAAAGCCGGGTTGCCCCAGCTGCAAATAGCCTAAACCCACTTCCTGAAGGAGCGCGAGCTTCGATCGTAACGACGGAATGTCTGTAAAGAAGTCGTAGGCTTCGTCGATAGTCATTCGAAGGACATCGTCGATGTTCTTGCCACGGTACTTCACCGATAGAACAGACGGCTTGAAGCGTTTTTCATCGCAGACCTGGCAGGGGACGTAGATATCCTCGAGAAAAACCATGTCAATTTTTACTCGGCCTTCGCCCTCGCAAGCATCGCATCGTCCACCCGCCACATTGAACGAGAAATGCCCGGGCGAGAGGCCGCGACTGGTAGCATCCTTTGTCCGGGAAAAGAGGGAGCGGACATCATCATAGCCCTTGATGAAAGTAATGGGGTTGGATCGAGAGGATTTTCCAATTGCGCTTTGATCGACAATCTCTACGCTACTCAAGTATTCAAAGCCACTGATAGACCCAAACCGGGAAATGCGCTCACTCTTGCCTAGGAAGATCTTGGCAAGGGCGTTGTAGAGCGTATCGACGACTAAGGTGCTCTTACCGCTCCCAGAAACACCCGTAATTGCAACGAGCGCCTTGAGTGGGATACGAACATCGACTTCTTTAAGGTTGTTTCCTGCCGCGCCTTTGATCTCCAGCCATTGATCCGAAAGTATTTTAGGTGCCGCGGCCATGGCCTTAAGGCACTCCTCTTTCCACTCGGTCACGGCAAGAGCGGTCTGAGACCCCGAGGCCAAAAAGGCTTCACGAGAACCCTCGAACATCACTTCACCGCCGCGGGAGCCCGAGCCAGGTCCCATGTCGATAACGTGTTTGCCCCACTCAATCACTTCTGGATCGTGTTCCACGATAAGCAGCGAATTGCCCAGGCTTAGTAGGTGACCCAGCACTTGGAGAAGCCGTTGGGTGTCCTTCGGGTGAAGCCCAATACTAGGTTCATCCAAAACATAGAGCGTGTCCGTAAGTCCCTGACTGAGTTGGGTCGAAAGCAAAATCCGTTGGTACTCTCCGCCTGAAAGGGAGCGAGTCAGGCGAGAAAGCGTCAGGTATCCCAGCCCAACGGTCGTCAAGGTTTCGAGGCGTCTATCCACCTGGGATAGCACATCTGCTGCAATCTTCTTTTCCCGGGCCGAAAGAGAGAGTTTCTTAAAGAAGCGGTGAAGGGCTTCGATGCTAAGCTCACAGAGTTCAGCGATATTCTTCTCGCCCACTTTGACGCGTAGCCCGGAGGCGTTGAGTCGGCTACCTTTGCAGCTTTTGCACAGAAAAGGGGAGGTGTATCGACTGACAAAGACGCGTATGCGCATCTTGTATTTCTCTTTTTCGAGCATGGCGAATACGCCGCGCACACCTTTAAACTTCTTGTCCCCGTCGAAGACTTGTTTCTTATGGTCCGCTGAAAGCTCGCGAAAGGGCAGGTCCGCATCAATGCGCGCAAGTTTGCAGAATGCGAGAAGCTTCTTTTGCCACTGTTTCAGACTTGGCTTCATGAAGGGGTCAATGGCCCCCTGGGCTATCGATAGATTCGAGTTCGGGACAATCAAATCCGTATCTACTTCGAGCGTATTGCCGAACCCTTTGCAAGTTTCACAGGCGCCTAGCGGACTATTGAACGAAAACGAAATGGCGGACTTCGGTGGGGTGATCTTGGAACACTGGGGGCAACGCGTTTGATTGGTGTAATCCTCTGCACTTTTAAACTCCTTGGGGGCTGTTTCAACATAGAGGTCTGCCAAACCTCTTCCGAGCTCCATGGTTTGTCGCAGTGCCTCGGCAAGTCGGGTGCGTTCCTCTTTGGGTAGCTTGCCCTCAGGCAGTTTAATCCGGTCGACGATAAGTGCTGCGTTCTGCCCTCGAACCGACCCTTCCTCTTCCAGTGAAACCAATGAGCCATTTACAATCGCTCGCGAGTAACCGGCCTTGAGATACTCTGCGACTAAATCCCCCACCGTCTCCTTTTTCGTAGGGAGTTTACGATGAAAGGCCAACAAAATAGTTTGGCCCGCATGCTTTTCTGAAATGCGTTCGCACAGCTGGTCATACGATAGGCGCTCCATCGGAAAGTCGCAATCCGCGCAGTACTCGACACCCACTTTTTCAAAAAGGAGCCGAAAGTAGTCATAGATTTCGGTAGAGGTGCCTACCGTTGCTCTGGAATTGCGAACGGGATTGATCTGCTCGATGGCAATCGTGGGTGGAATGTTCTGGATCTTGTCGACCAACGGCGCCCGGAATTTCTCGAGGAATTGGCGCGCATAAGTCGAAAGCGATTGCATGTAGCGTCGCTGTCCCTCCGCGTAAACCGTTTCAAAAGCGAGAGAGGACTTTCCCGAACCGCTCGGTCCAGTGACTACAACGGACGTTCCCAAAGGAATGTCCAGACTGACGTTCTTGAGGTTGTTTTGGCGGACGCCTTTAAGTATGAGGTGATTCATTGCAGGACCATGACGTTCTATCGGCCTGCATGGTATTCTTCAAGCCATGGCGTTGAAATGGAAGATTTTCATCGGTCTGGGGGCCACTTTTTCTGTCTTTTTGGCGGGCTTCCTCGTTTGGGACATCATTTTCCAGCTTCCCGACTTCACCAAGCTCAAGGAGTCGGTGCCTGTTCCGATTCGTCTGGCGAATGGGGACAAGTCGGTTAGGAACATGGGGCCTAAAACCCCCGGCTGGACGCCCTTATCCGGCATAGCCGAGTGGTTGCCGCGCGCGGTCGTAGCCTCTGAAGATGCTTCCTTCTATAGCCACAACGGAATCGACGTTTTTGAAATGCAGGAAGCCTTCAAGAAGGACTTGAAGGAAGGCCGCCTTGCCCGCGGTGCCAGTACGATTACCCAACAGGTACTGAAAAATGTCTACTTGAGTGGGCACTGGCGGGTGTACCGCAAAATTAAGGAAGTTCTCTGGGCCTCGAAAATAGAGGAAGCACTCTCTAAACCACAGATCCTAGCCTTCTATTTGAATATGGCCGAGTGGGGGCCCGGGCTCTATGGGATCGGCGAAGCTTCTCGTCACTACTTTTCGGTTTCCCCGGCGGGCCTCACTGCAAAACAGTCCGCGTTTTTGGCCATGCTGCTACCTTCTCCGCGCCGCTACCATTCCTTCTTTCGCGAGAAGCGTCTAACGGCATGGGCCGACAAACGCGTGAACCGCATCTTGACCGTCATGAACAAGATGGGGCAGATGGCCGATGATACTTTCCAGATTGCTACTACCGAATTGCTTTGGGGTACGGCGGCACTTCCAGAGGGCGCTCCGGGCGTTCCCGCCGATCCGGGCTGGGATGTTAGCGAGTACGAAGGCGAAGTGTTCGAGCCGGTGGTGGAAGGGCAGTTGCCTCTAAAAGCAGCTACACCCGCAAAACCTGGTGAAACCTCTATCGACCCAAAAGCGGCCCCCATTGCAGCTCCCGTTGTACCGAGCGATATTCCCGATACGGCTGAGGGCACAGGGCATATGCCGAGTGCCGATGGCAGCACCGAGGTTCCGACAACGCCGCCCCTTTCTGCTCCTGAGACAGCGACGACCGCAGAACCACGCGAACCGAGTGTATCGGCCGAAGCCGACCCGGTTGCGGGGGAGAGTTCAGAGGACAGGGGAGAAGCCTCCGCTGCCGAATCACCGATCACTCAGGACTAAGCATGGAAAACATGGATGAGAAGCTCAAAACCCTCACTGAGCGTTTGGATCGCATTGAGGAGTTTCTTACTTTAAGGACAGCCTATTCTACGGGGTCAGTGGTTCACCCACCCAGACAGGAAACAGCTCCTTCGAAAGACTCTCGCACAGAGCACAAGTTGGAAGGCCCACGATCCGTTCGCTCCGAGCCCCAGCGCGAACCTGCGGACTTGGGAAACTTTTTGGGGGTTATTGCGGTTGTTTGTTTTGTATTGGCGGCCTCCTTTCTCATTAAATTGAGTATCGATTCGGGATGGCTGACACCCGTTCGGCAAGTAGTTCTGGCTTCCGCTTTCGGACTCTTTTTAGTGGCCGTTGGCCTTCGCCTAAAGGCAGCTGATGCGACTTACCTAAGTCTCTTGCCAGCAGCGGGGATAATCACTCTTTATTTGGCGGTTGCCGGCGGGCATTCGCTCTACGGTCTCTATTCGCCAGAAGCGGCAGTGGCACTTGCGAGCGGAGTGTCTGTTCTGTCGATTGGGCTTTTTGCACACTTTCGCAATGACCTCTATGTGGGGATTTCTGTCGTCGGAACCTATCTCTCGCTGACTCTATTTAAAGGTGCGAGCACGATTGAGCTCACGGTCACCTATTTCCTCATCTGGGACATCACCTTTGCCACGCTTGCGGTTCTTTTGAAGAGCAGGGCCATGATTCTTCTTGCAGCGTACATGGCCCTTGGACTGATTGCTCTGTGGACGCCCAGTCGCATGGAACCGCATTTGGTGGGCTTCTTTGCGCTCGTACAGGGTGTGCAGTTTATCATTTTCCTTGGCTCGGTCGTGGGCTATGCCTTGCGCAATCGAATCCCTCTATCGACGATGGAGGCGCTGGCATTTTTCCCGATCCTGATGTTCTTCTACGGCATTCAATATGCCTCCTTGTCGATTCTGTATCCGGATACTGCTCCCTACTTGGCTCTGGTTTTTGCTGCACTTATCTATGGAGTTTATGAAATAGCGAAACGCTTTCTAGGGCAGCCTGCGCTTGCGAGCTCTCTGACTGTTAGTAGTGTTGTCAGCCTGATTCTTCTGCATGCCTTATATTTCCAGATTCTGCCGGATCGGGCTCAAGTGCTTTCAGGGCTTGTGGTCATGGCGCTGCTGGGTGGGTTTCATCGTCGGTGGGATTTTCAAGGGCGACATTTTCCCATTCTCGCCGTCGGTGGATTTGTGATTATCGCTGGCTATGTTCGAACGATTACAGCGATGGATCCCTTTTCCACGATCGAACTAGTGGGAGTTGGCCTCGCCTACTCACTAGGCCTGGGTATTGCCTATTTCTCTCGGTCACCTAAGGAACAGGATGGTCTCCACACTTTAGTGTTGCTGCTCGCGAACGGCCAATTCCTTTGGGCTGTCTATCGCATCTGGCAACAACTGGTGGACGTGGGGGTTCCGCACGAGTTGCTTCCCTTTGGGGTGTCGACCACATGGGGGGTGTTTGCAGTTGTGCTTCTGCTTTGGGGGAAAAGGCGTCTCGATTCCACTTTGGCTTATGCTGCCTTGGGAATATTGGCGCTGGCCACCGCCAAAGTTTTTCTAAGCGACTTGGCGGGTGCGGCGCCTATCGTTCGGATCCTTGGGCTACTTGCGTTGGGTGCGATTCTTTTCTTCTGCGGATACCAACTTCGAAGTATCGGCCAGTGGGGTCGGGTAAAAAGCCCATAAGCTAGCCAACCCCCTAAATTTCATGTCTTTTCGGTCGGTCAAGAACTCTTGACTAACCCTAGTGCTGCGATGCGTCGATACGCAGGGGTGCTAGGAAAAGCTATGAAAAGTTGTGCCTTCCTGATGGCGTTTTCGATAGGGGCCCCCGCTCTGGCAGGCCACTCCGCATACAACTGCCTGGAAGCCAAAGGCGATCAATCCGGGCTCCGACTGGACTGCTCCGATAGGGAAGCGCAGCTTGCGCTTGCGGGGATTGAGCGACTTTTTGGCCAAGGGAGTCAAGAGGAAGGCCTTCAGCTTCTGGAGATGCTGGTTGCTGCCAAGCCGTTCCAAACGGCTTTTCGCGCTTCTCTAGTAGAGAGAAAAGTTGCGTTGAAGAAACTTCAGGGGATTGAACCGCATGTCGGTCTTCTCGTGAAGTTGCACCCAAATTCACCCGCCGTGGGACTTCTCCAGGCCAAAACACTGGCTGCGCTAGGCAAAAATGAAGAAGCGATTGATCTGCTTTCGAAGCGGTTGAACAAGCACCCGGAAGAAGTTGAAGCAAGGCGTCTGCGCGCTCAGCTCTACGAGGCCGTTGAAAACTGGGATCAAGCGCAAGTCGAATGGCACCTGATTGAAAAAGCTCGAGTGCCTGCGGAAGAGCGACTGCATCGCATTCACGCGAGTCTGAAAGAAAATCACTTTGAAGCCGTTCGCCAAGAACTAGAGCCGCTCTATGCCCACAACCCCGTCGCGATGGATCGTCAATTGAAGGGCTACCTTGCGCAGGCCTATATGGGCGCGAAAAAATTCGAACAAGCGACCCAGTTGTGGAAAGCGCTCTTGGAGGTCGACCCCGATTCGATTGATGCGCGTTTGAACCTGGCAAAATCACTCGTGGAAAGAACGCTGTATGAGGAAGCCGCGCTACATTTGGGCCGCGTGCTCATCTCAAATCCTACTCACTCGGCGGCCGTGTATCAGATGGCGCGACTTCGCATTCTGCAAGAGCGCTATGACCTTGCGGGCCAGGAAATGGCTCGCTTGAGCCAACTGGATCCCGGCAACGAGTGGACAGTACGAGCGCAGGCCGCGTTATGGGGTTACCTCGGCGAAAACGATCACGCGCGCGCGACTTTAGCCGCTCGATCTCTGGATACGAGAGACCTTGTTCCCGCCGCGTTGCAGGTCGACGCCCCGCCAAAGGCAGAGGCATCCGCTGAAGTGGTTTCCCAAGAGGGGGAGTCAGAATCTGAGCCCTCGGCGGAATCGGAAGTCGCTTCGAATGACCAAGGGCCATTGCCAGAGGGGGCGATAGCGCCTACGACGGTGGGCGAAATCTGCCGTCAGCACTTGGTCCAAAAAGGTCAGACGCTGGAAACGATTTCAGTGCACTACTTTAAGAAGCGTCAGGGTTGGCAAAACATTCTTTACGCAAACTCAGCGGCTGTAAGTGATCCTCACCTCATTCGGGAAGGAATGATTCTTAGAATTCCTTCGAGCCTGGAGGTAGGCAAATGCGAGTAGCACTACTTATTGCGCTGGTGAGTCCAGCTGTGTTTGCCGTGGATCCTCAGGCGATTTTGGGGAGCGAGGAGAGGGCGACACAAGTGCAGCCCGTCGAAGAACTTCCTGTCGTCAGCCTGAAGTCGGCGGAACGGGTGGATGCTTGGTACGTATCGCTTCAGGGCGGCTACACCATGCGAAACTACTCGCTGCTTAGTTCGACCGGTTCGATTTATGTGCCCCGGGGTTCTGGCTACGAACTTCGAGCGCACATCGAAAAAGAGTGGGGCCAAAACCGAAAAGTAATGGGGGCGTTTTCGTACGGGTCTCAGGCAATGGCTAGTGCTTCCACAACGCCTTCTGCGTTTAGCGTGCGCGGCATGCAGGGCGTTCTACAGTACTCACATCTTATTGCCGGAATGAATTCCCCGCGCACATCGAGCTGGTGGCTCGCTGTGGGATATCAAATCAAGCAGCGTACCGGGGCTGTTTCCGGGGTCGCCGGCGTGCCCGATCCCATGACGGATGTTCTGTTTCACGGGATCCGCTTGGGCGTACGATACGAAAGCCCGGTCCGATGGGGCAAGTTCGGTTGGGGCTTCTCCACCTATTTTCATATCCCGGTGTTTTTTCGGGAGACCTCACAATCGACGGGCTTTTACCGATTTGGGTTCTCCAATGAAACTGCGGTGGATCTGACTTACGAAGTTCGCGAGACGTTTGTTCTCTCGGTAGGACCCCGGTTTTCGGTGGACTACCGTCAATTTGGGGGTGTAGCGAGTCGGGGATCCACCGATGCTACCGAGTTTGAAACCGTGATTACGGTGCCCCTTGAATTGCGAGTCCGATTTTAGGAAAGGCCTGAGTTATGAAAAAGCTAATCGGTGCTATTACGTTCTCGTTGCTTCTGGTTGGTTGTGGAGACGCCAATTTGTCCGGGTTTCAGGCAGCCGCTGAGACCCCTGAGGTCCTTCAAGTAATCCCCATTTGGGGATCCGTTCGTCTATTTTCAGATGCTACCGGTATCACTATGACCAACGCGGCCATCTCACCCGGCGTGGAGATATCCAATAGCTTGAGTCGAATGTATGTCTATCTGACGGACTTTTCGGAGGTGCGCGCCCAGTTTTCGTCCTCGCTGACCGCGCAGCCGGTCCAACTGCGCATAGACTACTCTCTCAACAACGGTGGGGCATGGTTTACGTTGGTGCCTGAGTTTACGTCATCCGCTACCCCCAACGATACAATGTTGAGTCCCTACAATGCTATTCCAGAAGAGGCCAAGACGGATGTTCTGGTTCGCGCGGTGATTGTCGGGAACGGCACGTATGATCCCGTAATTCGCTATATCAGCTTGGACTTTAAGGGAACGACAACAGGCGAGTAGGTTTATTGAACCGGCGCAAGCCAGAGAACGCGCCAGCTGGGACCTGGTAGAGACGTAGGCAGCTGGCTGGAAGCTCTATTTAAGAAGCTAAGCCACCCGGCGGAAGCTTCTTCGCCCGCATCTCCCATCAGCAAGCGCCGCAAGAGCCCTTCGTCTTTAGATGGGTATACGACCGCTCCATCCACGGGCAAACCCGCTATGGTGCGAGCTTCTTTCAGCACATCTTCAAAAGTCCCAATCGCATCCACGAGTTTTGCTTCGAGGGCTTGGGTTCCAGTGACTACGCGCCCATCTGTGTACTTATCCAGCGTCGCTTCATCCAATTTGCGGCGCTCTTTCACAGCTCCGCGGAATTGCTTGTAGATGTCCGTTACCATTCCCTGAAACAGAGCCTTGGCTTCCGGCCCCATTTCTTTCAAGGGAGAGCCAGCATCTTTAAATTTGCCAGAGGTTATGGCAAAGCGCTCGAGCTTTGCCCATTCATAGAGCTTCATCGTGTTGATGAACTCCATGATGACACCTATGCTGCCTGTGAGCGTTCCCGCGTTCGCAAAAATCTTACGGCCACCAAGAGCGATATAGTATCCGCCGCTTGCTGCCAAAGTTCCCATAGAGATGAAAACCGGGATCTTCTCATCTGCTTTGCGAAGGGCTTGGTAAATTTCCTGTGAAGGAGCAACGAGTCCACCCGGTGAGTTGACTCGAACCACAATCGCTTTGGTCCTCTTGTTCTTTAGGATTTCTTCAAGGTCCCGAGTGAAAGCCGACGAGCTCATAATGACGCCCGAAACATCCACTACGCGAACGTGATTGCTTCCCCCAGGAAAGCTGCCGAACCAATTGTGACGGATGAACCGAACGATTCCAGTCAGCAGCACCAAGAGGAGTAGCGCGCCAAAGGCCATTGCTACTAACTTGAAAATGCCTCTCACCCCGGAGTGAGATGTTCTGAAAGATTCGCGCAAGAGTTACTCGTCGCCTTCCGTGGCCGGCTTGTCAGGGGTGCCTGTAACGGCTTCCTTGAGTTTGGCGGCGGTAGACTGATCAAGCAAGTCTGCGAAGCTTGAGCGAGCCCCTGTGTTGCTCTGCTTCGTGTAGGCCTTCATGTTCTCGCGCTCTTCGGCCTTGGTCAGTGCCTTCATCGAGAGCGATAGCTTGTGCTCACGCAGGTCGATGGAGGTCACGAGACACTCGATCTCTTTGCCTTCTTCGAATTCCTTGATGCGGTCTTTCGGTTTGCCTTCACCTTCGAGTTCCGAAGCATGCAGCAAGCCTTCGACGTTTTCTTCAATCTTCACGAAGACGCCAAACTCGGCAGTTTTCGTAATGATACCCTTCACGCGAGTACCCGGTGTGTACTTCTGCGCAATAGCGGCCCAAGGATCGTCGCCGAGCTGCTTGATGCCGAGACTGAATTTCTCGGCAGCCTTATCAATCGACAAGACCATACACTCGACTTCGTCACCCTTTTTGAAGTGGGTGTTAGGATCGATCGGTGTCGAATCCCAGCTGATGTCACTCACGTGCACAAGCCCATCAACGCCTTCAGGAACTCCGACGAAGACGCCGAAGTCTGTGGTGTTCTTCACGATGCCCTTGATGCGGCTGCCCGTAGGATACTTGTCTGCAATGATATCCCAAGGATTAGGCTCGATTTGCTTCATGCCGAGAGAAATACGGCGATTGCCCGTATCAACATCGAGCACGATTGCTTCAACCGTATCGCCATCGTTCACTAGCTTGGACGGGTGCTTTACCCGCTGAGTCCAGGACATTTCCGAAACGTGTACCAAGCCTTCGACGCCCGGTTCGAGTTCCACAAAGGCACCGTAATCGGTAAGGCTCACGACCTTGCCTTTCACGCGTAGCGAAACTCGGTAGCGATCTTCCACAGTAGTCCATGGATCGGGCTGCAACTGCTTGTAGCCTAAGCTGACGCGCTCTTTTTCTTCGTCATACTTAAGGACCTTCACGCCGATTTTCTCACCGACTTTGAAGATTTCCGATGGGTGTCGAATGCGACCCCACGACATATCCGTAATGTGTAGCAAGCCATCCAAGCCACCGAGATCGATGAAAGCACCGTATTCGGTGAGGTTCTTGATGACCCCTTCGGTGACCATTCCCTCTTCGATTTTCGAAAGCGTTTGCTCTTTCATGCGTGCGCGCTCTTCCATCAAGAGGAGGCGACGAGAAAGCACGATGTTGCCGCGCTTTTTGTTGAACTTAATGATCTTAAATTTGTAAGTCTTGCCGAGGTACTGATCGAGGTTCTTGGTAGGACGGATGTCTACCTGAGAGCCAGGAAGGAATGCCTTCACTCCGATATCAACAGAGAGGCCGCCTTTAACTTTAGCAACAATAGTGCCTTCAACGAGTTCGTCTTTTTCACACGCTTCGCTGATCTCATCCCAAGCGCGCAAGACGTCGGCTTTTTCCTTTGAAAGGATTAAGCGTCCTTCGTCGTCTTCAATACGTTCGATGTAGACCAGAACGTGATCCCCGGCTTCGATGCCGAGCGTGCCCTGATTGTCTAAGAATTCATTGCGGAAGACTTGGCCTTCCGACTTATAGCCGATGTCGATGGTAACGAAGTCATTTTCAATCTTAACGATTTGGCCTTCGACCACTTCACCTTCCTGAAACTTTGAACCCTTTTGGCTCTCTTCGAGCATTTGGGTGAAAGTCAGGCCGCCCTCTTTCAGGGCTTCGTCACTGCGGTCTAAATCTATGTCATCCACCGGAAGTTCCGGAAGATCTGCAATCGCCAAACGCCGCTTTGCCACTACTCTGCTACCTTTCGATTCATTCCCAACCATATTTCTCGCTACAGAAGCCTTGAGTCCCTGACCCAAGCCCTGATTATCCAAGGACATCAGACTACTCTCGCTTTAGAATGTTTTAGCTTCAAAGAGTGAATTTCTCCTATCAAAACCGCTGAGTGTCAATCCCATTCCTTGACTGTGGAGGCGGCTCTCAGGGATGACTGAGACTTATGGTGGACTTCAATGCCTCGATGGCAGGGCTAGTGAACCAGATCACCCACCAGGTTCCTGACCTAGGACACATTCGTCCCGAACAAGTGCTGATCAGCGCTACCTTTAATCGTTCCTCACGCCGATCCGGCCTTTTAGCGTACGTGCTTCCCCTCAAGTACCGCGCGGGCAGTCCGATTGAGCGACGGATTCGCGGATCGAAAGAGTACCACTGGGCCATGTTGCCCCTGTTGCGAGACGGCCGCGAAATTCTCTACATTATCTACTTTATGTTGCCGCGATTTCTCCATCTCAGCGCCCGGGAGCGGTTGGAAACCGTCATTCACGAGCTGTATCACATTAGCCCGGAGTTCAATGGCGACCTCAGGCGTTTTCCGGGACGCTCCGCTTTGCACGGTTCAATGAAGCAATATGACGCGACGGTTCGCACGCTCACCGATCGGTTCATCGATGGCCGTTCTGCTGACGAACTCAACGCGCTGCTACAGCATCGTGAGCCCGAAGCCCTTTCCGCGCACCATGTGCCTGAACCCCGTCCGAAGCTCTTGAAAGTCGCCCTCGCGAGTCCGAAATCCGGTCTCACCTATTAGTGTTGCATCGCAGAGGGGCTGGCCCCGCACTTGCTTTGCTCTGCCGGGATGCGCTGTATTCTAATGTTAATCTTGCCTCTTCTTCTATGCGCCGGATGTGGCTCTCCCCCTTTGCCTTCGGCAACCCATGCGCCGCTTCAGCTTCATTTGCATTTGCCCAGTTCTCTGTCTCGGACCCAGGCTAGGTGGGGAACCTTTGTGGCGGGTGTCTCTTCATTAGAGATAGATATTTCGACAAACGCTGGCCACCGGCGCACTTTCCATTTTCCACCGGGTCGCTGGGAGAATCTCACGCTTGAGTCCTTTCCTTTTCCAGTAAACGACTCAGACCGCCTTCAAGTACGGGCCCGCGTCTGGGACTTGAAGGCAGGTCTGCCCAGAGCTTTCCCAGCCCTTACAGGCAAGGTGTCAGTGACGGCCGATGAGGTCGCGACCACGGGGCCAACGCAGGTCCACTTACGTCTTACGCTGCAGGTTCCAGTGAGTGACTACGATGATAGGGGCGCGACACTTTCCAAGTGACACAACCTGCCGTAGAATCGTCTACACCTTCGGAGAGCACATCTTATGACGATCCAATCGACGCTTATTCGCCTTACTTGTTTGGCTGCGCTTTTATTGCTCCCCGCCTTCTCCGGCAAGAAAGCGGCTACGAGCGAAATTCCATTGCGGCGAGAGTTTCCCCTAAGCTCGACTATCAAACCGTGTGACAATTTTTACGGTTACGTTTGCACCGGCGCCATTGATGGATTTGTCCTGCGCGAAGACCGCTCAAAACACGTCTTTTCTTTCTCCGATTCGAACGAGCGCCTACTCGATGCGAAAAAGAATTGGCTGGCATCTTTAAGCACTAAGAAAGATCTCTCCCCTCGTGCGAAGGAGCTGAGAAACATTTACCAGGCTTGCATGGACGAGAAAGCGTCTGCCAAGGAAGAGAAAGAGGGTGTGAAGCGGGTGCTCGACCAAGTGTCCGCCCTAAAAGATCGAAAGGCCTTTATCGCTTTCCTCTCCCAAAAAGTGGATGGCACCGACTACAGCTTCATAGAATGGGGAACGATTGGCAATCTAGATGACCCGAATTGGAACGATGTCTATTTCCTAGCAGATATTCAGTCACTTCCCGAGCGAAGTTACTACGAAAAGCCAGAGGTAACGGGTGATCTGCAGTCACTTGCGCAAAAAGTGTTTGAGATTGCTGGACTCGACAACCCAGCGGAGCGAGCCAAATCAGTTGTGGAGTTCGAGAAGACTTTTTCAAAAACGTATCCCACCCCCGCGGAGATCCAGGACCTGGTCAATCAGCGCACGGGAATAGATCGCGAAAAGCTTAAGAAGGAATACCCAGATTTCGAGTTGGCGCGCTTCCTCGACCGATTGCCTAAACGAACCCATTTGCGCCATCTCACACCGAAAAACTTTGAGTGGATGAATACGGCTTTGAAGGAAACGTCATTGGAGACGCTAAAGAACGTCTACCTCTTTCATGCGTTGCCGGAGTACATGGATGACGCCTACCCGGAGTACTTTCAGAAGCAGTTTGAATTTCGTCGGAAGCATTTGGGTGGGCCGAATGTGCGGCCTGTTCGGCAAGAGCGCTGCACTACCTACGTGATGGGTAAGTTTGCCAAAGAGATTGATGCAGAGCTTCTGCCTGTGCTGTTTCCGTCCTTCGATGAAGCCAAATTCGTCGCGATGATTGAGAAAGTGCGTGCTTCAATTATCAAGGGCATCCAATCCAATGATTGGCTCAGTCCCAAGAGTAAAAAGGCTGCAGTGAAGAAGATGCAGGCTGCCAAACTGCATCTGGTTAAGCCCCGCAATGAAGAAGAGTGGGACTTCAATCCCCCGGCGACGTACGCGCCTGATAAGCCGTATGCCAATGACAAGCTGCTTGCTAAAAATCTCATCGACAAGGAGCTCAAGGAGCTCGGAGAAAAACGTAATCGGGACCGCTGGGCAATGGGGCCGCTCACCGTAAATGCCTATTATAGCCCCAGCGACAATAAGTTCGTCTTACCCATTGGTATTCTCCAGTACCCTTTCTACGATCCCGCCCTTCCTGATTCCACCAACTTGGGAGCCGTTGGAATGGTGGTAGGCCATGAGCTGGGACACGGAGTCGATGACCATGGTGCGAAGTACGATCACGAAGGAAAGATGATTCAATGGATGTCAGATAGGGACATTAAAGAGTTTGAGAAGCGGGGAGCGAGTCTCATCACTCAGTTTGAGAAGATCGGGCACAACGGCAAGCTCACGCTCGGCGAGAACATCGGGGATCTGGTCGGTCTGACCTTTGCTTATCAAGCCGCGTTCCCTAATGGAAAGGGAACGCCCGAAGATAAGAAGAAGTTCTTTACTCAGTATGGGCGCGCTTGGTGTGGAGTGATACGCCCCAAGCTGCGTGAAATGCTGCTCAAGACAGATCCTCACGCGGCTATGGAAGCTCGCGTAAATGAGCAAGTGAAACACCAAACCGCCTTTCAAGAGGTGTTTGGATGTAAGGAAGGGGACGCAATGTTCCTCAGTCCAAAAGACCGAGTAAGGATCTGGTAAGAGACGGCAACCAAGGAGGAGCTTCTGCTAGCTCTTTCTTTGGATTGCGTCCCAGCAGCTCGAGGTTCTCCCATTCAAGGTCGAGGAAGTAGCTTTGGTCGATTGCCGCTTCCTGCTCCTTCGAGCTTCCTTCGGTTTCACAGTCGTCTGTCGGCAGGTAGGTTTCTGGGGAGCACAGGGCGAGGGAGACCTTCTCCACTTCGTCGGTCTGCCGTAGAATCCATTCCGTGAGCTTGAGCGGTTTGTTCGGCTCGATAGCGGGATCGCTGATCATTGGCTCTCCCTGTGAGTTCTTGAAGATGGGCACAACGTGGTACCACCAACCCACCGATCCGCTCTCGGAATTGAGCGTTTTCACATTGAGGCTTCCGAAAATAAATAGTTTTTGCAGGTCGCCAAAGTTTTCTTGTTTCGCAAGCTGCCGAGAAACTGCCGCACGCACCCAGCATCCGTCATGGGGATAAAGCCAGCTGCTTCTTCGTAAGAAAGTGGGATCCAAATCTGAGGTAAGAAACCGTGTATCTCGTACCGTTTTGAAAAGTTTCTTCGGATCTTTCACGACGCTCAAATTTCGCAGATCGAGGTCCTTGTAACGTACCGCCAGGCTTTCCGCATCGCGTGAGGCCCAAATGCGCTTGGGTGGCATGTTGCGATCGCGCGCTTGTTCGAAGGATTCGCCTGGATGGCGCCGTGCCGAGATTGCAATAGCATGAGGGGAAGCCAAGAAGAGTCCGAGGATGGTCAGCGTTAAACCCTGTTTCAAGGCAAGCTCCAGCTGGTTCTTAATGACGTTTCTTTAGCAAGTACAAGGTTCGATCCTGATTCTGAACCCGTTCTTTGTGGATGATTTCAAAACCAGTCCCTATCGCAGCTTCAAAAGTCTCGCTCGTAATGTGGGAAAAGTCTCGCCCTCGACAAAGGTGCTGGAAGGAGAGATCCCCGGGGCCGACGAATTCAAGCACAATATGACGACGAGTCAGTATCATCATCAAGTCTACCAGCGCGGCCAGGGATACTCCCTCCGACAGCAATAAGTGATGAACCACGGCGAGCATCAAAACCAGATCAAATTTGCCTCGGGCTCGTTCTAGAAAACTTGTCTGTTCGCTGTTCATCCACCCCACAGCCGGAGTGGGACGCGCCAAATTCACGACGAGCGGTAAAATATCCAATTTGCGCGATTTTGCCCGGGCATAGGTCGCAGCCACGGCTCCCGCATCAAAATCAATTCCTACGACTTTGGCACCCGTCCGGGCAGCCAGTTCGCTGAAATGACCGGTGTTGCATCCCGCATCGAGCACCGTCTGCGCGGCATGCGACTTGAGCGCGCTGCGAATGAAGTGTTCCTTCTGTGCGAGTTGAGTCGTATCGTAGGGGTAATCGAACTCCATGTAGCGATCCCACCGAGACCCTTGAACAGATTTCGGAGTCACTTTATGCAGACTCCGACGCAAAGAACGGAATTGGCGGGCAAGGATAAAACGGGCGATCTCGGGATCGGACGCCAGACGTTCGGTGTACAGCGACGCGTTGGCTTGGCGCTTACCCCGCTTAGATAGCCAGTGCGGAATGGAGATGAGTCCCAGAGCGGGGGGCAGGAAGCGAGCGAGCTTCGGAATGAGGTGAAACGCTTGGTCATGGTCTATGCCGTCGCGGTGATTCAAAAAAACCGACTGCAGAGACATCGCGCACTTCTTTACCAGCAACAGGGGCGTGAGAAAGCTGCGGACAAATTGAGCATAGGGCAGCCAAAGAAGATCTTTTTCATTCCTTCTTTCGAATGATAGCCAATCGACGAACACGGGAATGGGTCCACGAAAAAGGACATTCTGAGGGGTTGCATCTTTCAGGCCGCACCCTTGTTTTAAAAGAGTTTCGGCAAGGTTCAGGGTGAGGTCGCCCGCATCCCGTAACATACTCGGTGTCCACTCTTGCGGAAAACTTTGGAACCAGACGCGCTCGTGTTCCACAGCAAGCGTGGCAGTCGGACGGCGAGTGAGAGTTCCAAAATGTTCCCGTGTGGGCTTATCGAGGGTACGCGAAGCGATCAGGCTCCCCGATTCCATGAAGGGCTGGAGGGTAGGCGCTTCCAGCAGATGCTGGAGCAGCGGGGCCGCCCCGGGTTCGACCATTCGGACAAGTTTGTTCTCGACGTCGAAGAGCTGTCCAGCGGGGTCGCGAAAGGACAGGCATCGGACCTGGCCTTCGGTTTCGGGCGGTGCCTGCATTGCCTAACCTTCTTTGGAAAAGAAGCCTCCGACATAGCGGATGATTCGTTTGATGTAGAAAAGTCCGCCGAGTGCTGCGGCCATTACAATCTGCAAGAGCAAATGGCCTGAGCCCGGGTCGATGTAGCCAAAGGCACAATGGCTGAAGCTCAATCCAACTACTCCGACACCTAACCAATGACGCGACAAGAGTGTGTTCTGCATAGTGATTTCCTTGATGCAGATTAGTTTATCATAGCCTTTATCCGGGCTCGTGAGTCTGTTGTGCGGAGGTGATTCGTTTGGATTGCGCGGCGCGCCACGCTTCTATTTCGCGATGGTTCCCACCCAAGAGGACTTCTGGAACACAATGCCCACGAAACTCCGCGGGGCGTGTGTAGTGGGGGTACTCGAGAAGGCGCTTTCCGGATTCAGGGTCCTGAATAGAAAAAGATTCGCGAGCAACACTTTCTTCGGTTGCGAGTGTGCCGGCGATGCGTCGGATGAGTGCGTCCGCAAGCGCAACAGCGGGAAGCTCACCACCGGTAAGGACAAAATCCCCTAAGGAGACTTCGAGGTCCACCCAATGATCAATAAAGCGTTGATCGACCCCTTCGTAGTGCCCACAAACAAATAAGAAACGACCAGCCGGCGGGAGCGAGAGCGTTTCGAGCAGGGAAGCGTCAATTCTACGCCCGCGTGGAGAAAAATACACAACGGTGAGCGGAAGGGGCGCATGCATATTACGAATGGCTTCCACTGCAGCAACAAGCGGCTCGACCTTCATTACCATGCCCCCACCGCCTCCGTAAGGAGCATCATCCACAGAGCCATAGCGATTGCCGCTAAACTCTCGGAGTTGGTGAGTGGAAAAGCTAAAAAGCCCACGGGCGTGGGCGCGTCCAAGAATACTGGTCGTCAACCAGACCTCAATGGTTTGGGGAAAAAGAGTGAGAAAATGAAAATGAGGGGCGTTACTGGATCTGTCGGTAGAGCTCAGCATTTCTGACCCAGATAATGCGTCGGGCTGCATCGACACGGAAAATGACTTCTGCGGTGGCTGGGAAAATATACTGGGTGTGGTCCGCTCCATTAACCCACCAGCGGTCCGCGCAGCCCTTGCCTACTTCTTCGATACCACCCAGGTTGCCTACCAGCGTTTCAGTATCCACTTCACGCACTTCGCTACCCACGAGTTCACCCACGTAGTACTGATTGGATTCAAGAGGGGGAAGCGCTTCCTGAGGCACGAAGACCAAACAGCCCTGGTGTTCCTTGACCGTCTTATCGCTTTCAAAGCTGGCTAGCTTAATTCGAAGTCCCCGAGGCATCTCGGTAAGGCGCTCAATGGGATGCTCTACCGCATCCTCTTCCTCTCGACCTACGTAGACAAAGGCGAGGTCTTCGGGCAAGGGCTCGCCCCAGGAGTTCGACAGCATGAACTCACCACGAAAACCATGAGGTCTTCCGACATGTCCAACTTGAATGAGGCGTGCGCCCATCGTGCTATTCCAAAATTTCTAAAACCGAACGTTTTTTCAGTTTGGTGGAGACGGCTGCCAGGATGGTGCGCAACGAACGAGCAGTGCGGCCTTCTTTTCCAATAATTTTTCCCAGGTCCTCTTTAGCGACCTTGAGTTCGATGACAGTGGTTTGCTCGCCCTCAACTTCGGCGACGTTCACCCTGTCAGGGAAGTCGACCAGGGCCTTTGCCATTACTTCAATTAAATGTCGAAGCTCTTCCACTGATCTTCTCCCCCTAGAGTATCGCCGGTGACCCGCGCGTTTACGGCCGAGACTCAGGCTTCTTTTGATTTCGGAGCGGCTGCCTTGGTCTTAGGCGGCTGCGCAACGGCCGGAGCCGTCGAACCCTTTTTCACTTGGGTTCTTACTGAGTCCGACATCTTTGCTCCCTTGGAAACCCAGTATTCAAGTTTTTCTTTCGAAAGAACTAAAGAGGTGTCTCCTTTGATGGGATCAAAAGTGCCAATCCGGTCGATAAAGCGTCCGTCGCGAGGTGCAGTCTTGTCCTGAACTACGATGCGATAAAAGGGTTTTTTCTTTGTGCCGTGTCTCGCGAAGCGAATTACCGTTGCCATGATTCTCCTAAAATTAGGTTGTCTAACCCCGCCTTATGCCGGGCTAGCTCAGCCAAAACAGCCCATACCTACCATAGGCCCCCCCGTTTTCCCATAGGGGATTTGGCGAGGCGGCCCATCATCTTGCGGGCTTCCAAAAACTGTTTTACTAGGCGATTTACGTCCGACACTTCGGTGCCACTACCCGAAGCGATTCGCTTCCGGCGGCTGCCGTCCAACACATCGTGGTCGATTCGCTCTGCTGGGGTCATCGAAAGGATAATCGCCTCAATCTTCTTCAATTCCGTGTCAGGGGGAGTCATTCCTTTCAGCTGCTTGGTCATTTGCCCCATTCCGGGCAGGAACTTCAGCAGGTTCTCGAAAGATCCCATCTTTTTTATCTGTTGAAGATGCGAGAAGAAGTCCGCCAGAGTAAACTCATTCTTCTTGATTTTCTTGGCTATTTTGAGGCTTTCCACCGGATCGAGGGTGGATTGGGCTTTTTCAGCCAACGACAGCAAATCCCCCATGTCGAGAATACGTGAGGCAAGACGGTCAGGGTGAAACACCTCGAGGTCTGTCGGCTTTTCGCCGGTCCCCAAAAGCTTAATGGGACAGCCCGTGACCGCTCGGACCGAAAGGGCCGCACCCCCGCGCGTGTCCCCATCGAGTTTCGTCAAAACGATTCCCGAGAGATCGAGGCGTTTTTGGAAGCTTTCGGCCACGCTCACGACGTCTTGACCGCTCATCGCATCGACCACCAAAAGAATTTCAGCGGGCTTGAAGTGAGAATTGAGCTCCTCTAACTCTTCCATCATGTCTTCGTCGACATGCAGACGCCCGGCGGTATCGAGTAAAAGAATTTCAGCATTCTGGCGAATGGCTTCCTCTTGAGCGAGGAGCGCCCGTTTCTGTACAGAGTCGGTAACCGGACTCTCAAAAGTATCGACCCCTAGGCCCGCCACCTGAATCTTCAGCTGCTCGATAGCAGCGGGTCGGTAGACGTCGAGAGAGGCAACCAAGACGCGTTTCTTTTCTTTTTCCTTAAGGAACTTCGCGAGCTTCGCTGTCGTAGTCGTCTTTCCCGTACCTTGGAGACCCACCATCATGAATACGGCGGGGGGGCGCACTTTGAAGTTAAGTGGCACTACCTTGCCGCCCATGACTTGAGCCAGCTCTTCATAAACTATTCGGATGAACTGTTGCTCCGGAGCCATGCTTTTCTGAGTTTCGGTAGACAAGCTCCGACTTCGGACGCTGGCGACGAAGTCTTTAACGACCTTTACGTTCACATCGGCTTCAAGAAGGCTGGTTCTCAGCTGGCGGCAAGCTTCATCTACCAGTTCCTCACTGAGACGATTCTTTCCCGAGATTACCCGAAGCGTCTGCACGAGTTTTTCTGTAAGGCTCTCAAACATATTTTCTTACTCCCGGTTGCTCATAGGAAGAGGCCGTGCTGGGGCAATCCCTCTTCGTAAATCGTCTGTGCAATGCGCTTTTCCGAGTCATCATCATTTCTATGCATACGACGCAGGTTTTCCGCCATTCGGCGACGGGCCTTGCGGCAAAAGGTCCGAACGATGCGCACATCGTGGTCCGCATTCTCACCTTTTGCTTCCACTGCCTGGGAGGCTCGGGAGAGCGCACAAGACAAGGCATAAAGATCGGTCGCAACATCTGCCAGTCTTCGAACCGCAAATTGGTTGTCGACGATACCTTTGCCTTCTTTTCTTAAGGCGACTTCCGAAGCTTCGGCAAGGCGGGCCGTATATCTTTCGAAAACTTCGGCTTCGGCTGCCAAGCGAGGGTGTACCCCTTTGAGGCGCTCCATCGTGCCGACACGGCGGGCAATCCACCGCACACCGAACTCACTTAAGACTCCCAATGAGGCGACTTTGTTGCGTAGGGGTTGCTTGAGGGTTTTGGCGATTTCTTTGAGCTGTTCACCAGGCCCTTGCAGTCCCGATAGGCCGATGAAGAGTCGAAGCACTTCGTTCGCCCCTTCCCAAATCATGAAGATGCGACTGTCCCGCAGAATCTTCTCGTAACCGGATTCGACCATATAGCCGGTTCCGCCTGCGATCTGGATGCATTCATTGACCGAGCGCCACAGTGCTTCTGTGTTGTAAACTTTGCACATCGCAGATTCGACCGCGTAGTCCATCCCGCGGTCCATCAGATGGGCTGTGGTGCGTACACACGCCTCTCCCACGTAGGCATCCATCGCCATGGCCGCGAACTTGCTTTGGATCAACCCAAACTCCGCTAGAGGCTTCCCAAACTGTTTTCGAGTGAGTGCGTGCTCACGGGCCATTTGGATGAGCTTACGGACCCCGATGGAACATGCACCTGCCAGTCCTAATCTCCCGTTATTGAGCACGGCCAGCGCCACTCGGAACCCTTTGCCGGGTTCTCCGAGGATGTTCGTTTGGGGGACGCGAACATTGTCAAAATGAAGGGAAGTGGTTGAGCTGCCACACATGCCCAACTTCTTCTCTTCGGGGCCGCTTGAAAAGCCTGGCATGTCGCGGGTGACGATGAAGGCGGTTATCGCATCGCGTTTTCCTTCGGGGGCGTCTGGATGCGACGTACGTGCAAAGACGGTAAAAAAGTCGGCGATTCCACCATTGGTGATCCAGATCTTGCTGCCGTTAATAAGGTAGTCGCCCTCCGGCGTGAGGGTTGCCGTGGTTTTTAAACTCTGTGCATCGCTTCCCGCTTCAGGTTCGGTGAGACCAAAAGCCGCAATCATCTCACCGGTTGCCAGGCGGGGGAGAAAGCGCTGCTTTTGCTCTTGCGTTCCAAAAAGAAGAAGGGCTTTGCAGCCAATAGACTGGTGCGCTCCCACCATTGTGCAGAGACTTCCATCTACCATCGAGATTTCGCTGAAAATCTGTGTGTAGGCCGAGTTGGACATTCCAAAACCGCCATACGTTTCGGGAATCACCAAGCCGAAAAGTCCCATTTGGCGAAACACATCAAGGATGTCATCTGGGACTCGCTTTTCTCGCTCGATACGCGACACGTCCACATCCAGCGCCATCTTCCGAATAGCCTGTGACGTCATCTGCAGCAGATTCAATTCATCTGGATCGGTTTGTGCGTAGGGAAAGACCCGCTCTGAGAGGATGTTGCCGAAGAAGAGGCCTTTCGCAAATCCCGTGTCTGCCGTTGCCGGACTCGTTCTATCTGGAAGGGTTTGGTGGCCGGGCTGCGCTGTGGTTTCCATAGGGTCCAAGATGTACCGTACGTGTAGGGACCCGGCAAAAAAAATGGGCTGAAAATACTAAGGGGCGACCCTACTGCTAGGATCGCCCCTTACATGGGTTGGGGGTTTACGTCCCCTTGGGGAGGGAACGTAAGATGTTAAAATCTTTCGCTTCGTCACCTTTTGGACTTGCTGCGACGGGTGTTTAAGTACTCAGTTAAAGAATCGAAAGCAAGAAAAAAATTCACACTTTTCTGACCAAAACGAAAAGGTCTACAGAGCCTTGTCCGGCGCGGCATCCAAGCGGAAATAAAGCAGACTGATGATCGAATTCACCCAAGCACTGAGTGAAAGAGCGATGACCGCTTTTATCAAGTAGCTCACTTCTTGACCAAGGCCCTGGGCTTCCAAGGCGCTCTCCACCTGGCCCATGAGGAGGCCCCAAACGATCACGACTACAGCGAAAGCAAGCACGGACCAAATGGCTTTACGGGTCAGTCGGGTAGAATGTGCCAAGGCCTCAAATACATTCATCTGCGGGCGCGCAAGCACCACGCAAGGTACGAAAAGGTAGATGGCTACGAAGTAGATTGCCGGCAAAATAATTAAGAGGCCAAGGGCGACCGCGACCCCCGTAATTAGTCCAGTCAGCATCAAAGGTTGGATCCGCAAAGCGACTTGCTTGAAACAGGAGGTAAAACTCGCTTGTCCCTGGGATCGGAAAAACGCAAAGGTGGCGGCTGTGCTGATGACCGTGAGCAACCATGTTAACGGGAATACGACGAGCATATTCACCCAAGGCAAATAGTCATACGGGCGAGTAAAAGAGATCAGCATTTCGGATAGTAGGTCAGGCCATTGCAACGCCAGAAGGAGAAGCGGGCGCTTCAGAAGTATTCGAAACGCCTCTGCGATGACCGGAAAGATGACAGAGTTCATTCGCCCTGGGTTTTACAAAGCCGTGGCACAAAAGTACAGTTCCGCGATGCGCCTCGCCCAACCCATTAGAGTGATCCATGTTCAAGGAAGCGATCGGGAAATGGGCCGCAGCCACGCCGAACAGCTGGGGAGTCTTTGTCGCGAAGGGATGCCTCTGTTTTATCACGGGCTGATGCAACGGATTCTCGCCCGTAACCCCAAGGCGTGGTCCGATCGCTTGCTGGTTCGCGGTATTAGGGCGGTCCTCGGGCCGCTGACGAACCGGCTTTTGAAGCAATTGCCGGCGGGAGTGCGGGATAGAGCTTTGGGAATGGCGGAAGTCGCAGGCATTCCCGAAAAGGAAGTTCTACAGGCACTGGTGCTCCCCGATTTGATGCCGCTGATTCCCTCTCTCCTTGCCCGGTTTTTTCCAGGGCGTTTTGTCGACCCCGTCGAAACATTGCGTTTCGGTTGCTCGAGTTTTTATTCTCCCAAGACAGGGCTTGTTGGGCGCAACTTAGATTTTCCTGGTGTTGGATATTGGGATCGCTTTCCTGTCATTCAACACACACAGCCCACGACGGGCCTACACTACATCAGTTTCACCACGGCCGGCGTTCCTTTGGGCGGCATCACGGGCATCAATGAAGCAGGCCTCTATGTCGCGGTACACCAGCACTTCTGTAAGCGAGGTTCACTTTCGGGGTCGCTGCCCTTTATTTTAGGCGAACAACTGCTGAACCAAGCGCAGAGCTTGCAGGGCGCTCTAGATATTCTCGATAAGGCAAAACTAGGCGGTGGATGGGCGTTCATTCTAGTGGAGGGGACAACCGGCAAGGCCGCCGTTTGGGAGGGCGCTCCAGGAGCGCAGGGGCTGCTCAGAGCAACGGATAAGGTGCTAGCACATTCCAACTACTTCGAAACGGCGACTTGCAAAACGCTCGAGTACGCAACATCCGCACGAATGAATTGGGACAATCACGCGCGAGCAGCGCGACTGCGCGAAAAAACGGAAATAGAAAACCTCACTCCCAGGCAAGGGTGCCAAGCCTTATCTGACAACTTCGATCCCTTTTGGAAGGAAGAAAAGGTCCTCAATCGCACCGTTTCGATGCTCTACAACATCCAAAGTGTGTTGATGGACAGTGCCAATCGGCATGCATGGATAGCCGAAGGCGATTCGCCTATTCACTTGAGAGAATTCACGCGATTTGATTTGTCCGCGGTGTTTGCGGGCGGGGATGGAAGAACCGCAGAAACGCTACCGGGCTGTCGGTTTGAAAACGAAGCGGTAGGAGCAGCCAAGCATGAGTTGGTCGCAGGTTTTGTCGAAATCATGGACGGCAATGAAGTGAAGGGTCTAGAGGGGTTAGAAAAGTCTTTGGACCTGCATTTCACTCCGGAAGTCGCTCAGGGTGCTGCGCTCATGTTGATGAAGCAAGGCGAATGGGTAGCTGCGCAAGAGAAATTGGAATCCGCTTTAACTTGGATTGAGACCAAGAAAACTGAAAAAGGTTTGAGCAAGTTGCCACCTGAGTATTTTGAATTGGGCCTTTTCCGGGCGCGCCTTGCAGACTTGCGCGGAGACCGCGCCGAAGCGTTAACGCACTACCGTGCGATCGCTTCAAGCACGGACTTAGAAGACTCTTGGATTCGGAAAATTGCGGGCTCTGAACCGCGCTATAGGGTTGCGGACCTCGATAGAATCGTCATGCCGTTTTCCACGTATTCGCCGTTCGTGTGAGAAAGTTCTATTCTCCCGCTTGAGTGGCGATAGCTATTTTCTCGGCACCTGCTGCGCGAGCGGCGTCCATAACCTTTACAGCCTTGCCGAGAACAATGCCTTCATCGCCTCGAATGACGACCGCCTTATTGCCGGTTTTCTCAAGCGCCTCTTTGATGACTCCGGCTAGGGCACCATCGGTTGCACTTACCTCGTTTACCATGATGCCGCCGTCTTTACTGACGGTAACGTAAACCGGTTTGCCTGTTTCAGTTTGAGTGAGAGAAGTGGTTTTAGCGGATGGCAGTTTTACATTCATGCCACTTTCCAACATCGCGGAACTCGAAATCATGAAGATGATGAGCAGTACGAGAAATACGTCCGTGAGCGGCGTAATATTGATCTCTGCGACGATGGCTTCATCGTCGGTTTCGGTAAAGCGCATTGCCACGGTTTTAGCCCTTTGCCTTGCCGGCAAAGCTTTCATCGATCATCTCATCGAGTGTCAGCTTTACAGAGGTCATCATTTGGTTCGCGGCGGTCGTGAAAATGTTGTAGGCGAACAGGGAGATGATGGCGACGATGAGTCCTGCCGCGGTTGCGATCAGTGCTTCCGAAATACCAGAGGCAACCACACTAAATCCCCCAGTGCCTTTGCTCGCCATTTCATGAAACGCACGGATAATGCCAACCACCGTGCCCAAGAGGCCGATGAAGGGGCTTGCACTTCCGATGGTTCCCAAAATCCACAGGTTCTTCTTGAGATACTGAGCCATCCGGGCCTTATTTCGCTCGGTGACTCGCTCAGCGCCTTCGCGGCTTTTCTTCGTATCCATCGAGCCCAGGAAGACACTGCCCAATTCCGGTTTTTCCGCCTCAGCAGCTTGGCGCGCCGCCGCCAAATCGCCGTTCTTAAGGTTACCGAGAATGGTGTTGGTGAGGCGGGTAAAACGCGGGCGCAGCAGCAAAAAAACAAGCGCGCGCTCCAAGACGATTGCCCAAGTGATCACGGACAAAATTAAGAGTGGGTACATTACCCACCCGCCTTGGAGGAACATCTCACCTAAGCTTTTACCCATTTTGTCTCCTATAAACCGCTGCCGTCACGACCCAAGCTTCTTTTTGCACGATAGCAGCTACCTGATTAGACTGTCGCGCTTTTTCTCGCTTCCCAATCGGTCGCTGACCGCACGATATCGCGAAGTGACCGTCGAGGAGCCCAGCCCAGAAGCGAACGGGCTTTTGAGATGTCAGCCACCAATTCAGGGGGATCACCGGCGCGAGCGGGCAGTACCTTTTTATCGACGGGACGTCCCAAAACATTCTCGACTTCATGAATCACTTCGAGGACGCTAGTTCCCTTTCCTGACCCCAGATTTACGGCCTCCCAGGTTCCTGGCTCACATTGAAAAAGATAGTCGAGTGCGGCGACGTGTCCGTGACAAAGATCTTCCACATGGAGGAAGTCTCGTACACAGCTGCCATCTGCTGTGGGGTACTGATCTCCAAAGATAGTGGCCTGCCGTCCCTCCATCGCCGCTCGAATGACGGAAGGAATCAGATGTGTTTCCGGATCGTGCCTTTCACCATGAGAGGCTCCCTTCAACATTCCCCCCGGGTTGAAGTAGCGAAGATTCAGCACGGGGAGCCCGCTGGATTGTGAGAGCTCGCGTAGGAGCGCTTCGCTGTCTCGCTTGGTCTCTCCGTAGGGAGAGATGGGAGCTAGAGGCGCAGTCTCCACAATAGGAAGGGTTGCAGGAACTCCGTAGACGGCGCAGGAAGAAGAATGGAGGAAGGGAAAGTTCTCCCGTGCCGCGATTGTCGCAAGATTGCGTGTGCTACCGACGTTGTTGCGCTTGTAGAGATCCGGTTTCTCGACGGATTCGCCCACCAGCGCAAAGGCAGCAAAGTGAATCACGGCAGCTACCGAAGGGAGCTTCGGCCAAAGCTTTTCCAGAGCCTCCTGGTCAGCTAGGTCTACCGTGAAGCAATCAATGCGAGGATCCGAGAAGCGATGGCCTCTCGAATAATTATCGAGGCAAATCGGGGTGTAGCCCTGTGCCAGCAAAACATCCATAACGCAGCGACCGAGGTAGCCCGCGCCCCCACTGACCGCGATCGTTCTGTTGTTTACTTCGGAGTGCATCCTCTAGGGATAGATCAACGGATAGAACTGCGGCAAGAGCTCGTCTTGGAAGAATAAAAAGATCAATGCGGCGATCGCCAAAAAGGGACCAAAAGGGATGGCCCCCTTTGAGTCTTTTTGCCCAAAGGCAATGAGTGCGATCCCCACCAGCGACCCGAGGAAGGTAGATAGAACGACGATGATCAAAATGCTGTGGACCCCCAGCCAGGCGCCTAACATGGCCAATAGCTTCACGTCTCCACCGCCCAACCCCTCTCGCCCGGTGAACCATTCGTAGGTGAAAGCGATGGCGTAAAAAGTACCGCCACCCAAAAGGATTCCGAGCAAAGAAGAACTCCAGCTGATGTTCTGAGTGATAAAGATAGATCCAAAGCCGAGCACAATCCCCGAAAGACTCAGCTCGTCAGGAATGATTTGGTGATGGAAATCGATGACAGAAATGACGATCAAAGAAGAGGTGAAAACGGCATAGGCGGCAAACGTCCAGGTGAGGCCAAACGCGTGGTACAGGCAGAGGAACAGCAGGCCGGTTGTGAGTTCCACCAGAGGGTACTGCCAGGAGAGGCGTTTTCCGCAGCAAGCGGTACGAGCGCGCAGGTAGAGAAATCCCAAAATGGGAATGTTAAAGAACCAGGGAATGAGTTTTTTGCAGTGTCGGCAATGCGACCTCCCCCCAAGGCTCTTGTCTTCGGGCATGCGGTAAATAACCACATTGAAGAAACTGCCGAAAATGAGACCCAGTACGAAGATGAAGATCGAATGCGCATCCATTAGGTAAGGATATCTTTTCTTTCGAAGCAGAGCGAAGCAATTGCGAGATAAAAGACGATACACAATCCAGCGTACAGGCTAGCCCAACCCATCTCGTTCCAGGGAATGCTTTGTCCGTAACTCGCCAACTGCTTCATGTTGAAGATTTCAAAGTCAGGAATTGCGGCGCGCACAAAACCCCACATTAAAAGTTCGCCCCCCGTTTTGAGATTGTCCGACACGACGCCGCGCATGTGGCCCACGCAGAATAGGGAGATAGTCAGAATCGCGGAGGTGATAGCACCGGTGTTCACGGCGAAAAGGTAGGTGAGCGATGTTAATACTCCAATTTCGCAGGCGATAAGGACAATGGTTTGCGCAATGGCGACGTAGGATACGGTGGCGCCATAGGAAGTGACGACACCCATTGTGAGCAAGCCCATCGCAAAAGTGAGCACCGTTTGCATTGCCATCTGACCGAGATACTTTCCGATAAGGAAAGTCGACCGAGAGATCGGCTTAGAAAGCACCATCGAGATCGATCCTGAAGTCATCTCGCGTTGGAAGAGGCTAATCCCCATAAAAACGGAAAAGAGCACCATGGAGAGGTGGGTACAACCCAACATGAAATCCAGGGTGAGTTTGGCTTGTTCCGCGTAGGTCATTTGTCCGAGTAGTAAGCTGAACACCAGCGATGCAAGCGCGAAGGAAAGCAGTACGTAGAAGGCCTTTTCGTACAGCAACTCTCTAACGGCAATCCAAGCGATAAGAGCTATTTTCATGCGACACTCCCGGCCGCGAGGCCTTGTATCGATATTTTGTCTGAAAAGAGTGCTTCTTCTAAGCCTTGCCGTTTAGACGTGATCGATACAATCCGCGCCCCCGCTTTTCGTAGTTCTGTAAGCTGATTCATCAGTAGGTCTGTACCAGAAACTTGGATCGTGACTCCCAAAGGAGTCTCGGTGGAAGTATTGCCCTTCAAAATGCCCTCGCGAAGGTTTGCAGGCAAAGCGGATACCGTCACCGAGTAATTTTCGGAGTCCTTGGTGAGTAAGTCGGCTATGGGACAATAAAGTTCCAGCTTTCCTTTTTTGAGCAGGGCGACGGTGGAGCAAAGTGCCTCTACATCCGAAAGGATGTGGGTCGTAAAAAAGATGGTTGTGTCGCTCAGCTCCGAGTGAATGCGTTGGATGAGATTGCGAATCTCAATTCTACCCAGCGGATCTAAGCCGCTCATCGGTTCATCGAAGATTAGAATCTTTGGGCGCTTGAGAAGGGATTGGGCAATGGCCAATCTTTGCGTCATTCCTTTGCTATAGCCTTGAGTGCGTTCTTCACCGGCTTTTCCTAGTCCTACCCAGTCCAGAAGTTCATCGACTCTTTTCGAGAGCACCGAACCCCCCATCCCATTGAGTTTTCCGAAGTAAGAAAGCACATCGCGGCCCTTTAAGAATTTCTGGAAGCGAGGGTTCTCAGGGAGGTACCCAATTAACTCTCGAGAAGAACGAGTACCCGCATCACGCCCGCAAATTTGAATGCGCCCACTCGTCGGACGCAGAAAACCCAGGATCATCTTCAGTGTCGTCGACTTCCCCGATCCATTGGCGCCCAGTAGGCCGATGATTTCCCCTCGGGGAATGGAGAGTGAGAGTTTTTCAACGCCCACTTTTCGTTTAAACACACCGATATGAAAAATCTTAGTCAGGTCTGTCAGGATAATGTCGGCCGTGGAGTTCATTGAGCCTCATTCTTGTGAATGCCCAGGGTCGTTAGGATCTTGTCCTGCTCTCCTAGTGCACTTTCAATTGACTTTGTTTTCGGGTCGTACCGAAAGGTAAATCGTTCGCTGAGCAGAGGCCTCAGGGCGTCGGCGTGTTCTTCTAGACCGGGTGCGGAGGCTAAGCTACGAAAGGGTAGAAGCGAGATAGTCCCCAAATCCTCGATGCCTTTGGGTTCTCGCCGGTTTGTTTTTCGGTATTCCTCCAAGTTCTCTTTCCAGGAGGCTTTTTGTAGCGCGAGGTTGAGTGCACGGACGCGGTGAGAGAGGCGAGTACGGCCTTCCCCCTCCCGAACGGATGGAAAGAGTGAAACGGCTGTCTGTAAAGCGGTGAGAGCACCCGTTCGCTCGCTCAGGAGCCGCACGCCCAGAGAAACGAGCCAAGGGGGGGCTCCTGGCAATTGACTTGCCTGAAAGATGACCGGAGCTGCCGCTTCAGACTTGCCCATTTCATGGAAGAGGTGAAACGCCAGAGAGTAGTGGCTCTGCCAGTTCAGTGGTTCGTACCGCGTCCAAAGTCGCAAGAGATCTTCTGCGCCAACTTCATCTCGCCGAAAGATGGAGACAAAGGCAGAACCAAAACTATAAACACGCGGAAATTTCCGATCGAGGTCCAAAATGGCGCGCAGCTTCGCATATTCCCAGCTGACTCCCCCCTCCTTCATCTCCTCATGCGATGCCCCTTGAAGTAGCTGAACCCAAGTGAGGTCAGCAAGAAGGTTGGTGAAGCCGAGAGAAAAGCGAAGGAGCGACCGGCTGTAGAACTGAGCCGTCTCTAAAGATACGACCGGAGAGGGTCGGCGGAAATGGCTCAGCCGATTTTCAACCGAGGCTTTCCAAACGACACAGAGCGACGCGATTCCTAGGGCAATCAAGAAAGGTTTCGGGCGCGCTAGAGTGGGCATGGTGCTGCCTGAGATTTTACTTCATGAGGTTGATTTCGGAAAAACTATTTAGGAGGCGGGTAAAGAGAGTTGAGGTCGAGTGGCGCAATGCACTTGCCATCGGCAACAGGTTTTGGGGGGTGAATGGAATTGGGACGACAAGCGCCCTGCATCCACTCGGAGCCTCAACTCAAATTTTCAGCTGGGCCTTCCACTTCGACACCTTAGCAACAACCGCGCTGACCACAGCGGTCATAACGTAGAGCAAGGCGCGTGCCGGAAACCGTCGCCGAGGACGAAACGATTTAGCCGGACGAGTTAATACGTATTTTCAATGGTTTAGCGTAGTTTGAGTGACCTGCGTCGGTCTGGCGTCGTGTCCACTGAAAGGGGACGAAGTGGCTCCAAAATGGTACCAAGGTTGAGGTCTTCGAAAGAAGAACAATTTTGAGTTCTTATCTGACCTTGGCTGGATCCATTTTGGAACTGGTTTTGGTCCGCGGCTTGCTAATTGGTACCACCAGGATGAAAGCGCGTACCTCCCCCTCCCGAATGTTTCTTCGCCTGGCCCGAATCTTGGGGCTCGCTCTATTGCTCGTGGGTTTCTCTGAGGTTTTGATCGCACTCGACGAAAAGCGGCGCGACTATGCGACCGCGGCCTATCTGGTTAAGTCCGGGGGGGAATACCTCGTCGTTTGGCGGACGAAGGCGGGTACCGACGTTCAAGCCCACCGGTTTGAGCTATTAGCGGATGCGACGACGCATTTATCTCGACTGGGTCTGACGCGACATCTACCACCTGGCCCCAAGCGACGGATGCAGCGTCTGTGGATAAGTCGAAACGCTGGCAATCAACTTTTCTGGATCGCGGGCACTAGAAATACAAATCGCCTCACGTTTGCCGATTCCAGGGATGCTCAGTATTTCTTCGAGTCCTTTGAAAACGGAAACTACACAAGGTCTCCTTTCGGCCACGCCATTTTCTTTGCCAAGCAAGCCAAGTAGAGCCAAATTAGAGCGTGAGCTCACTTGGAGGCTGCATTGGATTTTCCGAAGCTAGAAATAGTAACGACTGACACGGACGCTGCCGCGTTGGCGCTGGCGTTTTTTCAATCCGAAGAAAAGGGGAAGACCAAATCGGAAGCCCCGGTTTATTCGGGGCCGAAACTTCCCGATGTCGACGCTCTTGTTAAGCGCCTGGGCGAATCAGGCCATTTCTCCGGCAAAAAGGGGGAGACCGATCTGTTGCGCTTTGTGAGTGCCGGTAAATTTCCAAACCTTTTGCTTGTCGGGCTTGGGAAAAAAGCCAAAGTAAATTTGGAGTCGTTGCGCCGGGCGGGGGCCACTATCTACCACTCCCAGAAGCGAGCAAAATGGGAGCGTTTGGCCGTTCAAGTAGATAGCTTTTTCTCCAGCGAGGGTTCCTCCGGCGAAGTTCAGGACCTTCAAGCCTTTTGTGAGGGCTACTTGCTTGCAAGCTACACCTTCTTGGATTTCAAGGAGCCGGAAAAGGAGCCGTTCGCTGTGAAGCGATTGGATCTGCGCGGGCTAAAAGGTGCGGGAGCGAAGGAAGCGGTTCAGCGAGCGCTGGCTCTGGCGAAAGCGGTTTGCTTTGCCCGGAGCTTAGGCGATAAGCCGGGAAATATTTTGACTCCTGTTGAGTTGAGTCGGCTGGTTGCTGAGATGGCCAAGAAGCACAAGATCAAGTGCACGGTATTCAACGAAGCTCAGATTCAAAAAGAGAAGATGGGCCTTTTGCTCGGAGTCAATCAAGGGTCTGACCAAGAGCCCCGCTTTTTGGTGCTTGAGTACCGAGGGGGAAAAAAAGGCGACAAGCCCATTGCTCTGGTGGGCAAAGGCGTTACGTTCGATAGCGGGGGGATTTCCATCAAGCCAGCGCCAGCTATGGAAGAGATGAAATACGACATGATGGGTGCGGCAACGGTCGCCGGCATTTTCCAAGCAGCGGCCGATCTTGAGTTGCCAGTGAACCTGAATGGCTATATCGCCGCCGTTGAAAATATGCCCAGTGGGCGCGCTCAGAAGCCAGGTGACATAAAGGTGAGTTCAAAGGGGAAGACAGTTGAGATCACCAATACCGATGCTGAAGGGCGATTGATTTTGGCTGATGCGTTGGAGTACGCGCAGAAGTCGGATCCCCAAGCCATTTTTGATTTCGCCACACTGACGGGCGCTGTGCTCATTGCTTTGGGCAACGTAGCGACCGGGATTATGGGCACCAGTCCCGAGCTGATTGATCGGCTGAAGAAGTCTGCCGACGTGAGCGGAGAGCGGGTTTGGGAGCTTCCGTTGTATGAAGAGTATGCAGAGGATCTGAAGAGTTCTTTCGCTGACTTACGTAATTCTGGAAATCGAGAGGCGGGGTCTTCCAAGGGTGGGGCTTTCCTACAGGCCTTCATCGATCCTAAATATCCTTGGGTCCACTGCGATATCGCGGGGACGGCTTGGAACCGTAAAGATGCGAACTATCACCCTCCAAAGAATGCATCGGGTGCCATGGTGCGTCTTATGGCGCATCTGCTGGAAAACTGGCAGCCACTAAAATCTTAGAATCATCGGTCTGTTTCGCAGCATTCTTCGTCCTCCGCACTCGGGACCCTCGAAGTGCTACGCAGCACGCCTGCGGGTCCCTAGTTTGTGCGTTCTCGGCTTCTACGAAACATCCTCGATGATCTTGCTTCTGCGATGTATAATCAACGCACTTCATGATGCGTCGAGCGATAGTCTATCTTTTGATTTGTACTTTCCTGGTTCCCACGTCTTACGTGCGCGCCGAAGCTGTCGACGAAGAATTCATGCACATCAGTCCCAAGCATTCTCCCGGTTCGGGGGAGTACGTGCACGGCCAGGGTTATGGCAAGATCTTGATGCGCGTGCTGATGTTCGGTGCCATTCCGCAGCAAGGCGTGCACTACGTGCCAGAAGGTACGGACCTTTTCTTCGCCATTTTGTATGCGGGTGGCTATGGAGATTCCACTAAGCTCAATGGAATTACCATCCGCCGCAAAGGGGTGTCGGATCTTATAGAAGTGGATCTCGAAAACATCGTTGAAGAAGGCGGCTCCATCCCAAAGTTGAAGGACGGAGATATTATCAACGTCCCTTACAACTGGCGCCGCGACTATCAGGAATTCCTGTTCTTCACGAGTATCTTCTCATCCCTCACGGGGCTCATCATCTCCGTCGCTCTGTTGACCCGATAGGCCCTTCGGCTTCTTCAGCATCATTGCCCCCAAGTTCTTCAGCAGCGTCGCACAAGTTCCCAGGACTTTATTGAAAGTCGGGCTCGCCATTTTTCCCCAGGCAACCCCCCCAGCTGTACCAATACCGAGCATCGTCAAATGGGCTGCGTTGAGATCCATGATGGGGGTCTCAATAACGGGGCTGAGTACAGGCATGGTGGAAAGGATGTAGACCGGCGCGATAAGGATGCCTGTAACGGCTTCCATCACCGAGGTCCAGAACCGACGGCCTTCCGCGCCGTGTTCCCATATATTCAAAGAAGTGCCGACCGTGGTGCGAGCACCCATATTAAAGATGCTGGCGGGGATGATTACTTTGAGCATTTCCCATCCGGCAGTCATTGCCTGCCCCGGAAGCTCTAGGAGCGGGGTAGTCGAGATGGTTTCGATGATCGCGCCATTCTGAGAGAGCGTGTAGAACCCGAAGGAAAAATACATGCTGAGAATGAACTGGCGCATGAAGCGCCCGAAAGGAGTGAGTCGAATGTTGTGATTTGAAAGCGCTCGTCGAAAAGAGATGAGCGGGATCATATTCGCTACGTCCATTACACACATTGCCACAGCTGTTCCCATGGGGAGGGCGATTTTATCGACGATAGAATCGATGTAACTTCCTAGCTCAACTCCATTCGCCTGAAGTATGGGTGGCGCAAGTAGCACGGTGAACGACAGGCTTTCCGCGATACCGATTTTAAAGGCAGCGACGGTAAGTTCTGATTTTAAAGGGGCTTCGTAGTCCTCTTTACGGGGGAGGATGTTGAGGAGCTTTTCTGTAAGGGTCGCTGGGTGCCGGATAATCTGCACGGGTGAATCCGTTATGCCGGCTTCCTGAAGCGTCTGTTCCGCGAGAGCTTTAAATCGCCCGGCTTCTTTCCCTCTGACCGGCGGTCCAATGATGATGACTTTATAGCCAGCGACCTCGGGATGACTGGCCAAGTAGGCTTGAATCTCTTCTACATTGAGTGTCGTGATGGGATTGAGCGTGGTGGAGAAGCCTTGAGCCTCGGGGTTTTCTGCCGTCGGGCGAGGGGCGAGGTACATGCCAGGCGCTCGATCTCTTAGGCGGATGTTTAGCTTGCCGGAATCTGGTGTGGCGTCGGCCCCCACTCCGAGCGAGCTAAGGATAAATGTGAATAGGATACTGAAATGCGCGACTCGACGCCGTAGTTCCATGAAAAACCCCCATACTCCAAACGGCCAGTAGCCCTTTTGGCGCACTGCAGCCGGGCCCGGCAATACGCGGTGGGTCAAAGTGCGGCTACGTTCAAGAATGGTGCGTAGGATGGGCGTGGGGGACTGTCTCGGCGTTCATTCCCTCGCAAGAAAACGCTTCGGGAATCACCGCCGAGACAGCCCTCGATGCCGACCCAGCGCGACTCTCCCCCTCGTCGCCGCAACTAGCCCGCAGCGAATTGCGGGTTCGGCGCAGTTTGTGGGTAGGGGAGAGGTGGGCAAAAAAAAACCGGCTCCCTTTCGGGAACCGGTTCTTTAAGATCGAACTTAAGACGGCGATCTTGCTATTTCGCGCACGAGAATACGTGTCTTCGACACGGCCCAGAGCGCGAAAGGGTTATTACATCATGCCGCCCATGCCACCCATTCCGCCCATGCCTGGACCGCCGTGGCTGTGTCCTGCATGAGAGTCATCTTCCTTGGGTTTTTCGCTGATCATCGCTTCGGTCGTTAGCATCAATGAAGCGATGCTAGCGGCGTTCTGCAAAGCACTGCGAGAGACCTTGGTCGGGTCAATCACGCCTGCAGCGACGAGATCTTCATACTTCTCAGTCAGCGCATTGAAGCCGAAGTTCGTTGCTGGGTTGTTGCGGACTTTATCCACGACAATCGAGCCTTCGAATCCAGCGTTCTGCGAGATTTGACGAAGTGGCTCTTCCAAAGCGCGACGAACAATTGCACATCCAAAAGCCTGCTCGCCTTGGAGTTCAAGCTTATCAAGCACAAGTGCTGCTCGGATGTACGCCGTTCCGCCACCGGGAAGGATACCTTCTTCGACTGCTGCGCGGGTTGCATGAAGTGCATCTTCCACGCGAGCTTTCTTTTCTTTCATTTCAACTTCAGTCGGCGCTCCGACATTGATGACCGCAACTCCGCCGACCAATTTGGCCAGACGTTCTTGCAGTTTTTCTTTGTCATACTCAGACGAAGTTTCTTCGATTTGCGCTTTAAGCTGCTTAACGCGCGCTTCGATTTGGGCTTCATCGCCATTTCCGTCAACGATCGTGGTGTTTTCCTTGTCGATCGTAACGCGTTTGGCCTGTCCGAGCGATTCGAGCTTCGCGCTTTCCAGCTTCAAGCCCAATTCTTCGGCAACCACTTCTCCGCCCGTGAGGACAGCGATGTCTTTCAACATGTCTTTACGACGATCACCGAAGCCAGGAGCCTTAACAGCAGCGACTTGGATCGTTCCACGGAGCTTGTTTACCACGAGGGTGGCAAGTGCTTCGCCTTCGACATCTTCAGCTACAATCACCAAGGGGCGACCTGCCTGAACGACTTTTTCAAGAAGCGGAAGCAAGTCCTTCATGCTCGCGATCTTTTTGTCGTGGATAAGAATGTACGGATTTTCGTACGCGCATTCCATGGTTTCAGGACTGGTTACGAAGTACGGCGACAAGTAGCCGCGGTCGAACTGCATCCCTTCAACGACATCGAGAGTTGTTTCAGCCGTCTTGGATTCTTCAACCGTGATGACACCTTCTTTACCGACTTTTGCCATCGCTTCAGCGATGAGTTTGCCGATTTCAGGGTCGTTGTTCGCGGAGATCGTTCCGACCTGCGCGATTTCTTTTTCGTCCTTGATCGGCTTGCTGAGACGTTTCAACTCTTCCGTCACTGCAGCAACAGCGCGGTCAATTCCGCGTTTGATTTCCATAGGGTTCTGACCGTGTGTCACAACCTTAACGCCTTCACGGAAGATCGCCTGCGCGAGCACCGTGGCCGTGGTTGTTCCGTCACCGGCATCATCGCTCGTTTTGCTCGCAACTTCGCGAACCATCTGAGCGCCCATGTTCTCGAATTTGTTTTCGAGTTCGATTTCCTTAGCGACCGTAACACCGTCTTTGGTGATGGTCGGGGAACCGAAGGACTTTTCAATGACGACGTTACGTCCTTTAGGCCCGAGGGTAACCTTTACTGCTTCCGCGAGTACATTGACCCCGCGAAGAATCGCCCCGCGGGCGTCCTCTTTAAAACGGATTTCTTTAGCTGCCATGTTCTATTTCTCCTTAGTAAATTTAAATGTTTCGGTTAGCTAACGATTCCCAAGATGTCGTCTTCGCGCATCATGAGGTACTCGTTGCCGTCGATCTTAATTTCGGTGCCCGAATACTTGCCGAATAGAACGCGATCGCCCTTTTTCACTTCTAGGGGAACTTTCTTTCCGTCCTCGAGAACTTTTCCATTACCCACCGCGATAACTTCACCTTGCTGAGGTTTTTCTTTCGCGTTGTCGGGGATGATAATCCCACCCTTGGTTTTTTCTTCTTCTTCGAACCGCTTCACAATCAGTCGATCGTGCAAAGGACGAATGTTCATGTTTTTATCTCCCTATTCTTCTAAAAAAAGGCCGCTGTTACTTATGAGATTCCTGACCTCAAAGTCAAGATTCTTGGCTCCCACTAGAGCCACCGCTCGGCTTCTTATAGTCGGTTGCGTACCAGCCTGTGCCTTTTAGTTGAAAACTTGTTTTTGAAAGTAGTTTAGTTACGGGCTTGCCGCATTTCGGACACGACTTCACTTCTGGGTCAGAAAATTTCCTAATCAGTTCGAAGACCTTGTTACAGGTCCGACAATCGTATTCGTAAAGCGGCATACCCTAATCCCTTAACTTACGCGGTAAGGTAGGCACCCATATCACGGAGTCAAGCGGAGCCGGCGTTTTTTTCCAAAATTAGGATTAAGTCAGTGCTTTGGTTGACTTCCCGCCAGGCCTTCCCATATTGCGCCGTGGAGGCAAGATTATGTCAAAAATTATTGGAATCGACTTGGGGACCACCAATTCGTGCGTATCCGTCATGGAAGGCGGCGAAACGAAGGTTATCCCCAATGAAGAAGGCGGTCGAACGACTCCTTCGGTCGTCGCTTTTACCAAAGACGGCGAAAAATTGGTGGGTCAGGTGGCTAAGCGCCAAGCGGTGACCAACCCCGAAAACACAGTTTATTCAGTTAAGCGCTTTATGGGCCGTCGGTACGACGAGGCCAGCGAAGAGACCAAGATGGTGCCTTATCACGTCGTGGCGGGGGATAAGGGCGAAGCTGCTATCGAAATTCGGGGCAAGAAGTACAGTCCTGCTGAGATTTCGGCGCTTATTTTACAGAAACTGAAAAAGTCTGCTGAGGATTATCTCGGGCATGAAGTGAAGGAAGCGGTCATTACGGTTCCTGCCTACTTTAATGATGCTCAACGCCAAGCCACTAAGGACGCAGGCCGGATTGCCGGTTTGGACGTGAAGCGCATCATCAACGAACCTACTGCGGCCGCGCTCGCTTACGGTTTGGATAAGAAGAAAGAGCAGAAGATTGCGGTTTACGATTTCGGGGGCGGTACCTTCGATATCTCGATTTTGGATGTGGGCGATAACGTCGTCGAAGTGAAGTCCACGAATGGGGATACCCATTTGGGCGGTGATGATTTCGACCAGCGCATCATCAATTGGCTGATCGCTGAGTTCAAGAAAGACCAGGGCATCGACTTGTCTAAAGACAAGATGGCGCTTCAGCGTCTGAAAGAAGCTGCAGAGAAGGCGAAAATTGAGCTGTCGGGTGCGATGGAAACAGAAGTGAACCTGCCGTTCATTACGGCGGATGCTTCCGGTCCGAAACACCTACAGATTAAGCTCAGTCGCAGCAAATTTGAGCAGCTGGTGGATGACCTTGTAGAGCGCTCCATCGAGCCTTGCCGTAAGGCGCTCAAGGACGCCGGGCTGAATGCTTCAGAGATCGACGAAGTCGTTTTGGTTGGCGGTAGCACGCGCATTCCGCGTATCGCTGAAACGGTAAAGAAATTCTTCGGAAAAGAACTCAACCGAAGCGTAAACCCCGATGAAGTGGTCGCCGTAGGCGCTGCGATTCAGGGTGGTGTCTTGACCGGTCAGGTTAAAGACTTGCTTCTCCTTGATGTGACCCCTTTGTCCTTGGGTATCGAAACTCTGGGACACGTGTTCACGAAGCTGATTGAGCGCAACACGACAATTCCCACGAAGAAAAGTCAGGTGTTTTCCACTGCGGAAGATAATCAGACCACTGTGGAGATTCACGTGCTGCAAGGTGAGCGAGAGATGGCTTACGACAACCGTACGCTCGCTCGTTTTCAGCTCACAGGAATTCCTACAGCCGCTCGAGGCATGCCGCAGGTTGAAGTGACTTTCGACATCGATGCCAACGGTATCGTGCACGTCGGTGCGAAAGACCTGGCAAGCGGTAAAGAGCAATCGGTGAAAATCACGGCGAGCAGCGGATTGTCCGAGGAAGAAATCAAGCGCATGGTCAACGATGCGGAGAAGAACGCGGACGAAGACAAGCTAAAGCGTGAGCGCATCCAGACGAAGAACAATCTGGATAACCTCGTTTATAGCACTGAGAAGCTCATCAAAGAAAACGGTGACAAGATTCCGGCTGACATGAAGTCGAGCGTGGAAGCTGCCGTTGCGGAAGCGAAGAAGTCCGTCGAGGGAGAAAACTACGACGAGATGAAGGTGCAGTACGAAAAGCTCACGGCCTTGTCTCACAAGATGGCTGAGGAGATGTACAAAGCCGCTAAGCCCGAAGGCGGAGCGGGCGGCGCAGCTCCCGGCGGTGGTGACACGGCTGGAGGCGCCAAGAAGGAAGATGAGCCTATCGAAGCCGAATTCCGAGAGGAAAAAGGCACCGAAAGCTAAAACGCTTCGAAACGTTTCAAGGAAAAGGTCGGCAGAAATGCCGGCCTTTTTTTATGTCTGAGACCTTCGCCAGAAGCTTGTCATCTCGAGCTTAGCCGATTAAATCGGGTGAATGTCTTTACAAATAAACCACCTACATGCGCGCGAAGTGATTGATTCTCGGGGAAACCCGACTGTTGAAGTGGAGGCAACGCTTTCCGATGGCTCCTTTGGCAGTGCGATTGTGCCCTCGGGCGCCTCCACCGGGATTCACGAGGCTTTGGAACTTCGAGACGCAGACAAGTCCCGCTACATGGGCAAGGGCACTTTAAAAGCCGTGAAGAATGTCAACGAGGTGTTGGCACCTTTGGTTAAGGGCAAAGCCATTGCCGACATTGCAGCACTCGATCGCTGGATCATTGAGGCGGATGGTACTCAGCAGAAATCGAAACTCGGTGGCAACGCGCTCTTGGGTGTTTCTCTAGCCTATGCGCGCGCGGTGAGTCAGTCGCGCAAGCTGCCATTGTATGAAGTGATCCGCGAATGGATGGGGCGAACTTCGTCAGAGATGGCCTTGCCGGTTCCCTTGATGAACATCATCAATGGCGGCTGTCACGCCAACAACGGTCTTGCGATTCAAGAGTTCATGATTGTTCCCCATGGTTTTTCGCGGTTTTCCGAAGCCCTGCGAGCGGGGGCCGAAGTATTCCACAACCTGAAAAAGATTCTAGACAAGGGTGGCTTCGCCACTGGCGTAGGGGACGAGGGTGGTTTTGCTCCCGCGCTTGAATCGAACGACAAGGCGTTAGAGCTGATTTGTGATGCGATTGCTGCCGCAAAATATGAAGTGGGTACGCAGATTTCATTGGCGCTCGATGTCGCGGCTAGTTCGTTCTATGAAGGCGGTACGAAGCAGTATTCTATCTCAGGCGAGAAGTGGGATCGAGCTCACCTCATCGAGTATTACGGGATGCTGCTTTCGAAGTTTCCGATAGTCAGCATCGAGGATGGCTTGGAAGAGGACGACTGGAGTGGCTGGCATGCGCTCACCGATCGCTATGGTGCCCAGACTCAGTTAGTGGGCGATGATCTCTTCGTGACGCAGGTCAATCGATTGAAGCGCGGCATCGAAGACAATGTCGCGAACGCGGTCCTGATTAAGGTCAACCAAGTCGGTACTTTGTCGGAAACCATCGACACCATGAACCTCGCCAAAAGCAGCGGTTACCGCTGTGTAGTGTCCCATCGCTCTGGCGAGAGTGAAGATGTGACAATTGCCCATCTCGCAGTGGGGAGTGGGTCCGGTCAAATCAAGACAGGGTCTGCCTCTCGTAGTGAGCGCATCGCGAAGTACAATGAGTTACTCCGCATCGAAGAACGGACCGCCGCCGCAGGTAAACCCATCCCTTTTGCCAAACCCTTTGCCTAATTCGAAGGTGCGGGAAGGGAGGGAGGCGTAAGCCTCTCCCAAACGACAAGCCGACGCTGATGGTTGGTATGGGGTAGGGTATAGGCCTGATCCAAAGTTAAACGAACGTCCTTTGAGAAGCGCTTATGCATCTCGCGGATCTCTTCATCTGCATTGGGGCCTTTCATGAAAATGAGCTGGCCGCCTTGGCGCAAGCTTGCCGAGGTTCGCAAGAAGGTTTTGTCCATGGTTTCAACGGCGCGTGTGATGACTGCATTCACCGGGGTCTGAAAGCTCTGGCTCACCACGCGGTGCTCAAAAACATCCACGTTCTTCATTCCCAATTCCTTGATGACCTCTTTAAGGAAAGTAACCCGCTTAGGTCGAGGTTCAGCCAAAATAAAAGGCATGTCTGGGTAGCGAATCTTGAGTGGAATGCCGGGAAAGCCCGGTCCTGTACCCACGTCCACAATCGGTGTCGGAAGGCGGATGAGGTTTCCCACGATCATGCAGTCCACGTAGTGTTTGACAGCAATCGTCTCAAACCCAATGAGGCGAGTGAGCTCGTTTCCCACATTGCGGAGCCGAAGCAGATTATGATACCGCCACAGCTGCTTTAAAGAGTCCTCGGATAGTCGAATTCCGCTTTTGCGCAGTATTCCGTCGAGTGCTTCGGCGTTGGGAGCTTTTCCGGGTGGCCGACGCTCTGGTCGCCATTTCGGGCGGTTGGGAGAATAAGGGCGATTTCGTAACATCCTGGGCAATGCCTTAGCTGAGAATGGTCATGGTTCCAACGGTTCTTTTTGAAGACAACCACCTCATAGCGGTCTGGAAGGCGGCGGGGGTTTCCGTCCAGGCCGATACATCGGGCTTGCCGAGCCTTCTGGACCTCGTGAAGGCGGACCTGAAACAGCGCCACCACAAGCCTGGAAAGGTGTTTCTGGGGCTGGTGCATCGCCTAGACAAGCCAGTCCAAGGTGTTTTTCTCATCGCAAAAACCTCTAAAGCGGCGAGCCGACTTTCGGACCAGTTCCGAACCCATACAACCGGAAAGACCTATCATGCGCTGGTTGAGGGAAGCCCCGAGCAGGACGAGGGCACCTTGGTGCATCACTTGGGTGATGACGCCTCCAGCGGACCCGTGGCTGTATCGCAAAACCCGTCTGCGGGGCTAAAGCGGGCGGAGCTGAGTTACAGGGTGCGACGGCGCGGGAAAACGTTTAGCTTTCTGGAAGTGGCACTACTTACCGGTCGAAAGCACCAAATACGAGCGCAGCTATCCGCATTGGGGCACCCCATTGCAGGGGATCGCAAATATGGCGGGGAGGATTTTGCGGGGGAGGGCATCGGGCTCTTTTCTTATTCACTGGAGTTCGATCACCCCATTGGCGGTAGGCGAATGCGCGTGGAAGCTCCCCAAAGTGGCGACCAGGTTTGGAAAAAATGGTTGTAGAGCGTTTAGAGAAAGCCTTCCAGAACCGGAAGTCGGTGATTGAAAGTTTGTCCCAAAGCGGGACCGATGCTTATCGCTTTGTTTCGCCTTCCACGGACCGTATTCCCGGGCTCGTGATTGAATGTTTTGGTGCAACCGGCATATTTCAGTTTCACCAGGGCAAATGCGAACTCACGATTGCCGACTTAAAGATAGCGGCCCGTTGGTGCATGGATCACCTCGGACTCAAACAAGTCTATTTGAAGAAGTTTGTCTCGGACCGTAGCACGGGTTCCACTCCCGAGGAGCTTCGTGCCGCCACCCCTTTTGTGGGGGAGCCGTGTGAACCTCAGATCGCAATCAAAGAGAACGATCATGCGTTCCTCATTCGGCCCTACGATGGCTTTTCCGTTGGGTTGTTTCTCGATCAGCGAAATAACCGGGCGACTGTGGGCAAGAAAAAGCGCGGCTCCGTTTTGAATTTGTTTAGCTACACCTGTGGATTCTCCGTCTACTGCGCGAAGTCAGGCTCCACGGTCACCAGTGTGGATATTTCCGGGAAGTATCTCGACTGGGGAAAGGAAAACTTCAAGGCGAATGGCTTAGCGTTGGAGGATCATCGTTTTTTTGTAGCAGATGCTCGCTACTTCCTGCGCGCTGCCGCGAAACGCCAAGAGCAGTACGATCTTATCGTCGTAGATCCGCCTAGTTTTTCACGGGGAATGAAGAATGAACCTTTTTCCGTGAAGCGCAATCTCGGGGAGCTGCTCACTCAGTGTGCCGAAGTGCTTTCAGACGAGGGAACGATTTTCGTCTCAACTAATTTTGCTCAGTGGAGTCAGCTAGACTTGGACAAAGCGATAGAGCAATCCATCGGCAAAACGACCAACAGAGAATTGCCCGAACTCCCACCGGACCTCGGAAAAGAAGATGCCTCGATTATTTGTCGCTGGCTGGAGCGGCGCTGAGGACACGGCCCTTGTAGTTGTCGGAGCTGCATTTCACGGCAAGCCGCAACATCAAATGGCCATTTCGGGCTCCTGGAACGCCACCCTTTAAGAAAATCAGATTCTCTTCTGGCTTCACTTCCACGACTTCCAAGTTCTGAACGGTCTTGCGGACATCGCCCATGTGACCCGGCATCCCTTGGTTTTTATTAATACGGCCCGGGAACGTATTGGTTCCGGCCGATCCTGGGTGACGGAAGTACTCGTGCGTTCCGTGCGTTGCATCTTTACCGTGGAAGTTAAAACGTTTGATAACCCCAGCCATCCCGCGACCGCGTGACGTGCCGACGACATCGACGTAATCGCCCTTTTTGAAGATATCTGCCGACACCTTCTCACCGGCTTTAAGGACAGCGACATCGTCGCTATCTTCCAAACGCAGTTCTTGGACAAAACGTTTTGCCGGGCTGCCTGCCTTTTTGAAGTGACCCGCAATCGGCTTCGTCACGTTCTGTGGCTTACGATTCTCAAAGGCGAGTTGAACAGCTGTGTAGCCGTCTAAATCTTTTGTTTTGACTTGGGAGACAACACAATCGGTCGTGTCGACGACCGTAATGGCGATCGCGGTTCCCTTTTCGTCGAAGATTTGTGTCATTCCGACTTTGCGACCCAAAATGCCAATTCTCATCTGTGTTTTTCCTCTCAACGTGGGACTGAAATTCCCTAAATAAATGCAAGTCGTTATTACGGTACTTCGGCTGAGTGGGCAACTTTTTTATCAGCCACGAAGATTCGGACGCAGATTTCCAAGGGAGGCTGCGTTTGGGCTATGATTTCAGAGATTTAAAACGAAAACCACGTTAACAAAAATTAAGAAATACCTCCGCTCGCTAGAGAAGGGTTTTGTCATCCGACCTCGAGTGGCAGAAGCTTCAGGACATGGGTTGAGGGTTGAGAGTCTCCAAGCATGGGGGTGCTTGGAGGCGCTTTTACTTGGGGAGGGGCATGATCCGATTACGGGTTGTTGTTACCTTATGCTTTTGTCTTACCGCTTACGCTGAATCTGGATTCAAATCGCTTTCGGAACTTCCTGCAGAATTATGGACAGAGCCACGCTCTGAGTCTACGGGAACCGTTTTGCTATCGGAATCGAAAGATTTTCCTGAGGCGCGCATAGAATCCGCAGGCCAGGGTTTGGCACGTGTGCGCATGCGCGGTGCTAAGACGCTTCGCATGGAAACGCTGCCTGCGCTTCCCTACTACGAACAAGAGATTGCGGCGTCTGGCACGGGTGACCTCGATGTCGCTTGGGAGGACATTCACGCCGTTCAATCGGAGGGCGAAGTCCCCTTGCGTCTGGCTGCCGAGACGCAGTTTTGGACCCAAGATCCCCGTTTTACGTTTGAGGCGCCTGTTTCGACTCGCTACTTCCCCGGGCATCTAGTGGAAGCGAAGAGGCAGGTCGGAAAGGTACGAATTCGATTTTTCCCTGTTCAATGGGATCGGGTTTCCCGGCGCTTGATCCTGCTTCGGGGATTTCGGTTTACGGTGAAACAGAAGCCCTCCGAGCCTGTCCAGCGAATCCGAGCTCCTAAGAACACGAGTCTCATTATCGTGCCCGAAGCGCTCGTAGAAGGCGCTCGCGAGCTCCAAAAGTTTCACGCAAAGCGTTATAGCATTGGATCCGACATTGTTACCTTAGAAGCCATTGCTCGTGACGAACAACCGATTGCCGAATCGGAACTCCCACCGGGCTACAAAGATGGCGTGACCCGAGACGACTTCGTAAAGCCCTTCGTGCCTGCCACGGGCGAAGGCTACGATTATAAGTTGGCCCGCCAGATTGCTCAGCACATTCAGAGCCAGTTGCATGCGGGTGGGTTGAAGTACGTGACGCTCTTGGGCAATGGGGCGCTCATTCCGCCGAGCTACTATTTTTCGGTTCGGCAAGGATTTGGAACGAACTTCGGAGTGACCGACCAGTGCTACGCGGCCGTAAAGCAATGCATGGAACCGCGCGCTGCCGTCGGGCGACTGCCTTTTTCTTCGCTAGACGAGATCAGGAATCACCTGGCGAAAGTAGATCGGTGGTTGAATCAGTCTCCAGCAGCTTCCAGTGAGCTGAGTTTGTATGGCGGTAAGGCCTTTGATGGCCCATTCTATATTGGTGAGCTGGGGGTGCTCCGAGCCCTCCCCTCGAATGCCACCTGGAGAGGGGTGAAGAAGTACTTCAGGACGAGCGACAATTACGATGCCGCTGCTGTTTTGGACATGGTTCAAGGTAATCGTGATAGCTCTTTGGTCTATTCGCTCGATCATGGCAGCGGAAATACCTGGCACGTCGAAGGGGAAGGGGTCACTTCGATCGAGATTGCAGCCGCTTCCTCTGCGGGGCCTCAGGTCAATCCCTTGGTCTTTTCCATTGCATGCACGAACGCGGCATTCGACGAAGCGACCGCCAAGGAGTCGCTTTTTAACGACGATCAGGCGGGTACGGAGTCGGTCGGCGTGGCATTGCTGAAATCGAAAGCAGGCGCTGTTGGCTATTTTGGGTCAGGGCGCCCAGCCATGGGGGCGCCTTCCTTTGAAATAGACGAAAAAGGCAATTTGGATCTGATGGGCAGCGATCACGGTCTTCGATTGCTCGATCAAGCGCTGGAAACCTATCAGCACAATCCGGGAAAGCGTCTGGGGGATTACGTACAAGGGTCGCTTGCTGCGTATGCAGTGGATCCCGCTTCTCCACTGACGGGGGATCGTTTTAAATGGTCCTATTTCAATGCCGTCTTACTCGCCGATCCGACGATGCCGATGCCCCAGCGCGCGCGGACGGAAACTGCACTGCCACTGAGTCGCGCATTGGACGTCATTGAGCCCGATTTTTCGGGCTACTTTCCGTTAATGGAGTTAGCTGGCCAAGATGCGTTTGCCTTGGGGATTGAATCCTTCACCGATGCCAATGCGATGTTGTTCAGCCAAAAGAGAGTTTTTGGGCAGGTCACGGAGAACTTGGTCGCCACTCAGAAACTTAAGAGGGGCATCGACCAGCTGGTTTACCAGAACCCGAAAGAGGGCACTTACTTCATGCGGATTGAGAACTCCGAAGGAGTTCCTGTGGAGCGCCAACTGTATTTCTCGGTCACTCAGTAATTAGTCTTCGCCCTTGATGTTGCGTGACATCTTTTCGAGGTATTCCCGCTCAGCCTCTGGTTCATCATCGACTGCACGGTCCAGTTCCAACGTTTCCATGGTTTTATTGAACATGGATTCGTCTTCAATGCCTTCTTTGATTTTCTCGAGGTAGTCATCCGGATAGCGTTTCGCCAACCGGTCGACATAGGCATTCAGACGGCGCTCGGCGCGCACCTTTTCATCTTCTTTGAGTGCCTTCCAATTCGAAAGGTAATGTAGACGACAGAAGCCGTGCGTCGCGCTGGGAAGTTTGCAGCCCCTAGTTTTGCACTTGGGGGCCTTTTTCTTCCGTGCGGGTTTCGCAGGTTTGGCGACCTTTTCACTCAAGGTCGACGTCTCTGGCATCGTAGTTTTCGGAGCTCGGTTTTTTTTCACAATCCAGTCCTTATGACGCGTATCGGCATTGTAACGCACTGGAGTGAGGAATAATTTTAAAAGTTACGGAGTTTGTGGGGCGGGCGTAAGCCCTGGAAATGACATCTTTTTCCAGCGCATGCTGGCCGTCTCCCAGAAGAGATGGGACAAGCGGGTGGCTTGTTCGGAGAGGGGGGCATGTCGGGGGGGCGTTCCTTGCCCCACTTCAAGCTCGATGAGACTGCGCGGGGAGTCGCGGAACGTCGCTAGGGTCATGACTAGGTTCACGCCTTCGTAGTCTTTGGGCAACCGGTTGAAACAATCGATGGCCCAATCGCGACGACTGAGGCGAAAGTCGGAATCCGGCTCAACGAGTTCGGCACCAAAGAAGAGTTTTATCCAGCGGTGCAGTACCCAACGCAGTGAGCGTTGAAGGCGGCCGCCCCGGTCGCCGTGATACCCCTGAATCAGAGCGTAGCGCTGCCGCAGTTCCCAAAACCTCGGGAACGCAGCAAGCCAATCGGCGGATCGGATATCGAATTGAAAGACGTACGGAGCCCGGGCGAGGTCGAATCCTCGGCGCAACGCGCGGGGCCGGCCCATGCGGAGTTGGTGAATGACTCGCAGGTGGCTGAATTCTTTTCTCAGGCGGTCCAAGATGCGGACGCTACCGTCATTAGAGCCGTCATTGAGGACGATCAGTTCGTAGTGGGCAACACTGTGGCCAATAACGCGCAAGCATTGGCGTATTGCGGGCTCTAGTATTTCCGCCTGATTGTAGCTGCTTAAAACGACCGAAAGTTCTGGGGCCGTTGCTACCGGAGTTCCACGGTGTGTTGTGCTCATTGAATGGAGGCCCCCCACAGCCCCTAACTGCTCCAGTATAAACAAAGGCGACCGGGTGGCTATTGAATTCGATGGTGCGAAAAGGTATTTTCGCGCCACTTTAAGGAGCAAGCCAAACAATGCGCGAAAGACAGGACACAGATTTACGCGAAGGCTTAACTTTCGACGACGTTCTGTTGGTGCCGCGTTACTCCGAAATCACTCCACCCGAAGTCACACTGGAAGGTCGACTCACTTCGTCGATCACGATGAGAGTCCCCATTCTGTCCGCAGCGATGGATAAGGTCACTGAAAGTGCCACCGCTATAGCAATGGCTCGCGCGGGGGGCATCGGGGTCATTCATCGAAACTTGCCAGTGGAAAAGCAGGCTTTCGAAGTCGAGAAAGTCAAAAAGAGCGAAAGTGGGATCATTCTCGACCCGGTTACGTTGAGTCCGGATCAGACGGTATCCGAGGCCCTCGCTTTGATGGCAAAGCACGGTATTTCCGGAATGCCGATTACCGAGGGCAGAAAATTGGTCGGTATTGCGACCAATCGCGACCTTCGCTTCGAAGAAAATCCCAAGCGCTCGATGGCGGATGTGATGACACCTGTGGGGAGGCTCGTCACCGGAACCGAGAGTGTCAGCACGGAAGAGGCGTTGCGATTGATGCACAAGCATCGCATCGAGAAGCTGCCCATTATCGACTCGGGCGGAAACCTACGAGGCCTTATCACCGTTAAAGACATTGAAAAGTCGATTTCGTTTCCTCACTCTAACCGCGATTCCAAGGGTCGCCTGCGGGTAGGGGCGGCAGTGGGAACCGGTGCGGACACCCGCAAGCGCATCGAAGCACTCCGCGCTGCGGGTGCTGACTTTGTAACGGTGGATACGGCGCACGGTGCTTCCAAAAATGTCGTCGAAGTCGTTCGATGGGCAAAGAGCCAGTTCAAGGATCTCACGGTCATCGCAGGCAACGTCGCAACCGCCGAAGGAGCTCGCGTGCTTTACGAAGCAGGAGCGGACGCCGTGAAAGTGGGAATGGGCGCGGGGTCAATCTGCACAACTCGCGTGGTTGCCGGTATTGGTATTCCTCAGTTCACTGCTATTCGCGATTGTGCGCCGGTTGCTCGTAAGATGGGGCGCGGACTGATTGCCGACGGCGGAATTAAGTATTCAGGGGACGTTATCAAGGCGCTCGCTGCTGGAGCGGATTGCGTCATGATTGGCAGTCTTTTCGCCGGAACCGATGAAGCGCCAGGAGAGACGGTTTTTTATCAGGGGCGCACTTACAAGAGCTACCGTGGCATGGGGTCACTCGACGCTATGAAAGAGGGCAGTCGCGATCGTTACGGCCAAGCTGAAACAGCGCCTGATGAATTGGTTCCTGAAGGCATTGAGGGCATGGTCCCTTACCGTGGCGAGCTTCAGCAGGTTTTATTTCAACTAGTGGGTGGGGTACGCGCTGGGATGGGTTACTTGGGCTGCAAAACGCTCGATGAATTGCGCGAGCATGCAGAGTTTATTCGCATCTCCCAACAAGGACTGAAAGAGTCCCACGTGCACGATGTTTACATCACGAAGGAAGCGCCGAACTACCGGCCCAACAGCTAATGGCAAGTGCCGCTCGGAATACTCCGGTTGTTATTCTTGATTTCGGATCCCAGTTCACGCAATTGATTGCGCGCGCAGTGAGAGCCCAGGGAGTCTACTGTGAAATCGTCCCCTATTCGATAAAACTCGCAGAGCTCAAGGCTAAGCAACCGCAGGCTCTGATCCTCTCGGGGGGCCCGTCTAGTGTTTCCGATAAAACGGCGCCTAAGATTTTCAAATCGATCCTCGAAATGGAAATTCCGGTTCTTGGTATCTGTTACGGCATGCAACTGCTCTCAAAGATGCATAAAGGCAAGATCGTCGGTGGTACGACCCGAGAGTACGGTTTTTCAGAAGTAGAAATCCTCCAGCCTGAGGGACTCTTCAAGGGTTTCAAAAAGGGCGAAAAAGTTACGGTCTGGATGAGTCATGGCGACAGCGTAGGGGAAGCACCCGCGGGAGCGAAGCTTCTGGCACGCAGCACCGCTTGTCCTGTGGCTTGTATTCAAATGGGCAATCTGCATGCTGTGCAGTTTCATCCTGAAGTTTCACACACGGTGATTGGCACTCAGGTCCTCAAGAACTTCCTTTTCGGTATCGCGCATCTAAAGGCGGACTGGAAGATGGAAGACTTTTTCGAAACCAAGTCGAAAGAGATTTTGGATCTCGTGGGTGACGCCGAAGTGATAGGTGGCGTGAGTGGTGGAGTGGACTCCACTTTGCTAGCCGCTTTCTTGGGAAAGATTTTGGGCAAACGTTTTCACCCCGTGCTAGTCGACAACGGATTGCTTCGCAAAAACGAAGCGAAAGAAGTGAAAGCGTTTCTCAATGCGATTGGTGTTCCGCTCAAAGTGGTCGATGCGTCGAAGCTCTTCTTACAGCGCTTAGCGAGGGTGCAAGCCCCCGAGAAAAAGCGAAAAATAATCGGCAAAACGTTCATCGAAATCTTCGATAAAGAGTGCAAGCGACTAAAGAAGGTGAAATTTCTGGCGCAAGGGACGCTTTATCCCGATGTGATTGAAAGCGTTTCAGTCAAAGGCCCGAGCCACACGATTAAGACGCACCACAATGTGGGCGGCTTGCCGAAGAACATGAAGCTCAATCTCATCGAGCCGTTTCGCGAACTGTTCAAAGACGAAGTGCGGGCTTTGGGGAAACAAATGGGGGTTCCTGAGGCGCTCTTGCAACGGCATCCCTTTCCGGGCCCCGGCCTTGCGGTTCGGATTTTAGGGGACATCACAAGTGATCGTCTGAAGCTTTTGCGGGAAGCGGATTCTATTTTCACTGAAGAACTTCGTATCAGTGGCCATTATGAAAAGATCTGGCAGGCCTTTGTGGTGCTTCTTCCTATTAAGGCCGTCGGCGTTATGGGAGATGCCCGCACGTATGAGTCGGTGGTTTCGCTGCGCGCCGTCACGAGCCGAGACGGTATGACTGCGGACTGGTACGACTTTGATAAGCCGCTGCTGACCAAAGTAAGTAGCCGCATCATCAACGAAGTGTCAGGCATCAATCGAGTCGTTTACGATGTCTCGTCCAAGCCGCCTGCCACCATCGAATGGGAGTAGCGGCTTTAGTCGAGTTTTCCGTCCGGCGAAATGCGGGCGATATGGTTGAGAGCCGTGCCCTCGTAGGAAATAAGGAAGCCTCCCACGTAAAGGTCCTGGCTTCCGTCCGTAGCTACGGCAATATCGTCGATAAAGCCTTCAAAGGGAAAACTTCGCACTTCGGTCCCATTGGGTGCCATCAAGACGACCCGAGACAAATACTCGTCGGGCAAGTATTGTTGCGTGCTGACGTAAAAATGATCCGGGAGCGTGGGGTGGGGAGCGATATCAGAAACACTCGTGCAAGTGAAGCCTGGTTCGAACCCTGACTCCAAGCCCCCATCCATCCCAATCCGAGCGACGGGGCAACTAAGTGTCTTGGCACCGTAACTAGAAAAGGCGCCACCGATGATAAACCCCTTAGAAGTCTTCGCCATTGCGCTTACATTGCCGCTGGGTAGGCCTGAAGAAAAACTCGAGTCCCTTGTACCACTGTTTTGAATGAGAACCATGCCGTTGAGGGGTTCTGAATTGTATTGCGTAAAACTCCCTCCCAGTAGCACCCTTCCAGTCCCGTCAATCAGGGGCACAATCCTGGTCGCTCCCAGGTTGGTTCCTGTTTGGGCGTGGTTGAACGTCGGGTCTAAAGCCCCTGAGGGGAGCAGGCGCGCAACCCCTTTTGATATAGTCGACCCATTGAAAGTGGTGAAGGCACCGGTTACCCAGAGGGCGTCTCCAGCTTCGCTGAGTGCCATCTCACTAACCGAAGCGCCGAATCCCGTGCCCGGATTGAAGCTTGGATTGAGATTTCCGCTGGAGTCGAGTCGAACGATTCTACCTTGAGCCGTGCCTTGATACGAAGTAAAACTGCCTGCCGCGTAGAGACCGCCGGTCGACTCTACTAGCAACCGACTCGGGTGGCCGCCACTGAAGCCACTTGCAGTCGAAAAAGTGGGATCTAAGGTTCCGTCGAGGCGGATGCGGCCAATCTGGTTCACACTACTGCCTGAGTACGCCGAAATATCTCCTGCGACATAAAGGGAAGTAGATCCTGGGATGGGGACTACGGAATCGGGCTCGCCGAAGAGCTGGCTGGGGGCTTCGAAACCGGCACGCAAACTCCCATCGGCGCTCAAGCGAACGAAAGGTCCCACGCTCGTACCGTTATAGCTCGTGAAATACCCCGCCACGAAGAGGTCGCGAGAACCATCGGGTATCTCCGCGACCGAAAGGACTTGCGAGTTGAATCCCGTGCCGGAGGCAAAACCTAAGTCGACGGAGCCATCCGAATTGAGCCGTGAGATATAATTTTGCGCGGTTCCGTTTATCTCTTTAAATTTTCCGCCGACATAAATATCTCCTGAAGCATCTGAGGCGTAGATCATGGAGCTCACTGGAAAATAAAGCCATCCACCTGTGTAGACTTGGAAGTCGGTAAAGCCGGTTCCGATATTGAAAGTCGTATCGATGGTCCCGTTTCCGAGCAGGCGAATCATATTCGCCACCGCAGTTCCATTGTAAGTATCGAAATCTCCCGTAACGTAAAACGTATTCGTTCCGGGGACCATGAGAGCGGTGTTTATGGCAGGCGAGCCGGCAAAACCCGAAGCCGGATTGAGTCCTAAGTCGTGTGTTCCGTTCGAGTTCAGGCGGGCAATCCCTTTGTCGACTGGGGCAGCGTTGAGTGTAGTAAAATCGCCGAGAGCGATAATGTCTTCGCTCCCGTCGTCGGTGACAACCACCATCCCCACTCCATTGGGGTTGAAAGTGGGAGAGTTAAAGACCGCGTCGATAGATCCATCGGCATTGATTCGAGTAATGTCCTCAAAATTCGTTTGATAGCCAAAGACGGAAGGCGGAACGGCGTAAAACTTGCCCCCGGGGGCGGGGACGAACTTGTCCCCCCAATGGGCTGAACCGAGGGGGAAGGAAAAACCCGTGCCGGGATCGAACGCGGTATCTACCGTCCCATTCGAGTGAAGTCTCACGAAGCCTGCTCGGGCAATGCCATCTACCTCAGAAAAATAGCCACTCAAGAAGAAGCCGCCGGCAGGGTCTCGAAATCCGGAGTACAAGTCGGCGCCATTTAGTACGGGAAGGTGAAATCCGGAATCGAGGGATCCATCCGTATTCAACCCCGCGAATTTGCCAGGAAAAGAATGCGTGTCGTAGGCGGTCAGTCCCAAAAGGAGGACTTGATCGCCGACGAGGAGGGCTTGTTTATCGGGAAAGCCGCCCACGCTGCTCCACATCCCCCGCGGTGAAAAAGATCCGTTATCGAATAGTGCGTTTGAATCGCACATGCCTTCGCTTGCGCACAGACCAATTCCGCAACCCGAAAGGGCCAAAAGAGCAAGTGCCGCGACAGAAAGGAATGGTTTGAATGGCATAGTGCTAGAGCTGATGAGGGTTCAGGATAGCGCACAAAAGTGAAGGAAAAATGTGGCCATTTATTATGTGATATCAATAACATACATAGGATATGGCTCGAGCCATCCTACCGTGCACGTGCCTCATGATTGATCATATCTTTCACTTGCGGCGGTCCAGGCTATTTCCATTGTGAGTAGTCGTTCCATTCCTCGTCCGAGCACAATCCATCCTGGGTCGCCATTGTTTGGGATATGCCCACCCATAGCGGCTA
>JBGTAN010000015.1:0-22105 GCA_041749855.1 Bdellovibrionota bacterium | reverse complement strand
CTGTGTGGTGGGCCAAGGAGAACTAAAAAGAGGAAAGTGGGACCCGCTATTTAGCTTAAATCACACAGCGGGGATGTTCAGAGCCAATGTGAATCGCCTGTTTAGAAGAACCTGGTGCACCACCAAAAAACCATCCGCACTAGCCGATCACCTAGCGCTGTACGTGAACTTCCACAACGGGGTTCTCACCTAGCTCCCTAAACCGTCAAATTACACACAGCGTAGTAGGCCAGTTTATAAAGAATAAACGATACCAATCCCGGTAAACTCATGGCTGAGTTCCGCGCGAAAGCCCAAGAACTCAAACGGATTCCACACGGTGCCAATTCCGAAGCGTGGGTAGCCGACGTTGCTTCCTGCTAAGAAAGTAGCGCCCATTCCCCCGACGGAATAGAACGTCCAGAACTCGTTCTTTATAAAGTCCCATTTGAGGTGGAGGGAAAAGCGCGCTGCCGTAACCCCTGTTAGAAAGAGAGGGCCTCCCATGATTTCCAAATGGACTTGGTCATTGATGTCCTTGATGAAACCTTCATGCATCACTTTCACCGAGACGGCGCCATTGAGTGCAAATCCCGCCTGCGCTCCAAAGAATCCGAAACCCGGCATGAAAGAAAACCCGAATACCGTGTCGTAAGGCTTACCTTTCCAGATCTCCGCTTCTGGCTCTGGGTTCGCGTAGGCGGCTACGGATGGCTTCGTTTCTCCATACGCCGTAGCAGCAGTCAGAACCAACGCAACCATGAGATGGGAAAAGCGACGCATTTTGTAGACTCCTTTTTCGCACACGCTAAATTTCCAAAGAGGGGTTGTCATCCGGGAAGTGTAGAATGCTACTCGTGAAGCCGACTTGGGCAACTCTTATTCTGCTCGCCATGACGCAGCACGCAATACCGGTGTTCGGTGGCTACACCCACTTCACGACAGATTTTCCCGCATCTTACGACACTCGGGGCTTTGATTGGTTGTCTCGGCTAGAGGTCTTTCGGATCTTTGATGGCCCCCGTAAGTCGCACCCGGTGGGGAACGGGTTCGAAGTCCATTGGGAGGAAGCGCACAGGCGAGTCTCGGTTCGTCGAGCGGGCAGCGAGATCGTCGGGTGTGACTTACACGGTATTTCCCATCACTGCTTCGTTTGCGATGCGCGCCAAGGCAACTCGCGCCTTCGCGTGTATGTCGAAGACTTGGCGCTGGAAGATACCAAAGTACTCCACCTCAAAGCGGACGTGCTCTTTCATTTTGCCGATAAAACTTCCGAAACCGTTGTGAAGCGATAACCCTCGCTTTTGAGTCTAGGAATCATCCGATCGGCTGCCTCCAAAGCCTCGATGCGAATTCCCTCACCATCATGCAGAAGAAAAATAGCTCCCGGGTGGGCGCGTGCGATGGCGGAGGTCGCAATCGCTTCAGGGGCATTGCGATGGTAGTCGGTAGGGTAGGGCGCGACGGAGTATAAAACGTTCGGCCGCCCCAGCCAGGCCAGCACCCATGCATGCACTCCGATTCGTTGGCCGAAAGGTGCCCGAAACGCAATGTCCCGGAGGTAGCCGTGCCGACGAATAGCGGCATCGGTGTCTGCGATTTCCTTGAAAATGGCGGCCGGGGATTTCCATGCCAGTGCGGAATGCGAATACGAGTGGTTGCCTAGCTCAAAGCCCCCTTGAACGAGTTTATCGACGGTGGCGGGATGCAGGTCGATGTTGCGCCCAATGAGAAAGAAAGTTCCGGGCACCTCGTGCTTGCGCAACAGTTCGATAAACTTTTCCGTGTAGGGCGGATTGGGGCCATCGTCAAAAGTGAGAGCGGCTTGCTTCTCCCCGGTGCGACCCGCTTTGGGGGAATTCCACCAGGCGGGAGATAGTGCAATCAGCCCCAGGAGTACAACGCAGACACCAGCGGCCCCGAGGCGCATCGGGCTACTCGCTGTCCAAAACGGAGATGTCCTTCAGATTGCGATACCGTTCGCCGTAGTCCAAGCCGTAGCCGACTAGAAACTTATCCTCTACATCACAGCCGATGTAATCCATGGGGACTTCCACTTCTCGGCGACTCGGTTTGCTGAGAAGAGCACAAAGACGCAGTGACTTTGGGCTGGCGGATAGTAGGCGATCGCGCAGAAAAGCAAGCGTGCGACCTGAATCGACAATTTCATCGAGTACCAAAACATGGAGGCCCGAAGGGGGGCCCTCAATGTCTTTGAGCAGGCGCACATCTCCACTGGATTTGGTGCCGGAGCCGTAGCTTGCGAGTCGGACAAAATCGATGGTCACTGGAACCGTCAGCTTTCGAACGAGATCGGCGGCGAAAAAAGCAGCGCCTTTCAGGGTCACAATCACGAGGAGTGCTTCATCTGCCGTCAGAATCTTTGCATAGTCCCGATTGATCTTGGCTGCGAGTGCGTCGTTCAATCGATCGATTGCTTCAGCGCTCAGGTGAACGGAAAGTTTGGCCATTGTTAATCCCTCATCCGTGAAAGTCCGTCTTTGATTTTTCCTAAACTGCTAAAGCCTTTCGAAGCGAGGTGCTTCATCACAGCACTGCCTCCCAGCGGCAAAACGTTGAAGTAACCTTTCCAAAGCAGATCGAGCGCCCCGGCATGCACTTTCACTCCCATGCGTGCCTCCGAGTTCGGGTGTGCGATCAACTGCAGGATCGCAATCCCAATTTCTCCAATGTCCTCGGACGGGTTGTCGCAAAGCGCGCGCAGGCTTGCTTCGGGAATCGTAAAACTTAAGTCGGGCTTCACCGGGGGGCGTTCCAAAACTTCAAACCCTTGCTTCGTGCGAGTGAGCGTTAGCGCGGGAGCCCCTTCTACGGAAACACCTACCTCTATGCCGGGTTTGAGCGGGGCGGTTGCCCGACGACAGGCATCCCGAGCGAAGAAGGTCGTGAGCAGGGCAGCTGGGTTCGATACGAGCATGCGACCGTATAACACCGGAAAAACCGATCCGTCACGGTTAGTAACCCATCAAGGCGAGCGTTTCCTTAACCCCCGGATAGCCCTGATTAAACCAGTAGACCCACGCGAACATCTGAATGCTGTGTCCCACAAAGATAAAGAAGTGACTCCACATCTCAACCCGATCGGAATTGCCCTTCATGTAGCGTCCCCAATGCATCGCTTCGTCGATCACGCTGTAGAAGACGGAGAGTAAGGTCATGGAGTAGGCGGGAATCATGAAGAACGAAGGCCAATGGTAAGCCAGGCAGAGAAGTAGAACGCTCGAGATACCCGCGGCGATGGTGATGTGATGCACCAGGTCTTCACCTGAGCGCAGCGCCTCGCTGTAAACGGTACGGTGTCCAATGGTATCAACCGAGATGGCGACCAAAAAAATGAAAGTGCCGAGGGGGACGTTCCAAACATACCCGGGGAATACGACTCCGTTCCACCACCCGAAAACGATAAAACCGGTGACCGCGCAAAGGAGTCCAAACATCAAGCCGGACCACAGAAAGTAGACCTGCCAGTCAATGCGAGTGAACTGGGCCATGCGCCCCACGTAGGTGCGCACGTCTTCGGGAAAGCTGCGAGATTTCGTCAAGCGTGACTCCATATCAAATCCGGAATGGAAGGTTTGGGTCGATGCCTTCCCCATCGTGCGGGTAGCGTCTTTGCGACGTCGACAACCGCCGCCGCGATACAATAAAGCTTCTTCCACAGGGGCACAACGGTCCGGGTATCCCAGGCACTTGCTCCGCGCCGCCGAACTTTTGTCCCGATTGCCTGATAGATCCGACCTGCGGCCGCTACGGTAAACGCACAGCGTGGGCTGAGGTACTTCAATCCTGCGCGTCCCGAAGTGTAGTACTTATCTGCCAAATCCAGCAATCGGGAGACGACTTCAGCGACGGCTTCCCGATGGCGTTCTTGACTCACATCTCTTTCCGGAACGGCGACACTATCCAGCCAGGCCAGTGGCAAGTAGACACGATGCTTTGCAAAGTCATCTAGTACGTCACGCGCGATATTGGTGAGTTGCATGGCAATTCCCAGATCACAGGCATGTTTTAACGCCTTGGGATCGGTCACTCCCATAACGTGCGACATCATTAGCCCCACGGTGCCCGCCACGCGGTAACAATACAGAGACAATTCTTCGGGGGTCCAATAGTTGTCCCGTCGAACGTCCATTTCCATTCCTGCGAGCAGTTCCATGGGATAGAGCGGGGGGATCTGGTAGCGCCGAACCAGGTCCGAAAGCGCGATGAATTGGTGGTCGGTTTGAGGGTGACCCTCGAAAACAGATTGAGTGTTTTTACGTAGCCGCTCTAACCGAGTTTCCTGCAGTCGTATGTTGGTGGTTTCGTCTACTTGATCATCGCAATAGCGACACCAGCTATAGAGCAGACTCGCCGCTTCTCGTTGCTCCTTCGAAAAGAGGCGGCTTGCCAGAGCAAAGCTGCGCGACCCCACGCGGATGCTCTGCCTGCTCTGCTCCAAAGTGGCCGCCATGGGCGAAGCTGGCTTTGCGCTGACCGGTACTTGAGTGACTCGGAAATCCTCGTCCATCAGCGCCGCGGTAGCCTTGGCTGAGTTAACCACGCCGGGAACGCCCGCCCCGGGGTGCGTTCCAGCCCCCACGAAATACAATCCCTCGACGTGAGGATCTCGGTTGTGAACGCGAAAGTAAGCGCTCTGGCGCAAGATGGGTTCTAATGAAAAGGCGGAACCTAGATGGGCATTCAGTTCGGACTTGAAATCCAGCGGGGTGAAGTGGCGCTGCGTGACTATCGACTCTTTTAGGCCAGGGAGATAACGCGCTTCGAGGTAGTCGAGAATCTTCTCCGCGTAAGCCGCTCCCCCCTCTTTCCAATCCATTTTGGATTTACCCAAGTGCGGCACGGGTGCGAGCACGTAGAATGCTTCTCCACCGGGGGGCGCAAGCGAAGCATCCGTAACCGTGGGGGCATGCAGGTAAAGCGAGAAGTCATCTGCGACTTTGCCGTTCTTGAAAATGTCCTTGAGCAATCCCTTGTATCGTTTGCCGAACAGAATCGAGTGGTGCGATGCGGAATCAAAGCGGCGATTGGTTCCAAAATACAGCACAAAGAGGGACATCGAGTAGCGGGCTTTGTCGAGGTACCGTTGCATGGTTCGTGCTTCAGGTACGCCCTGAAGCAATTTGGAATAGGTGTGGTGGACGTCCGCGTTGCTCACGACTGCGTCTGTGGAGAGAGAACCACTGCCACGCGTTTCCACCGCCTTGATGCGACCCTGCTCGACGACGAGTCGCTCCACCTCTGCATTGGTCTGGATTTCACCACCCAATTCCGTGAACAGCTTGGCCAGTGCCTGGACGAGTGCACCCGTGCCGCCTCGGGGGAAGAACACGCCCCACTTTCTTTCCAGGAAATGAATGAGCGTGTAAATGGAGGACGTTTCAAACGGGTTGCCGCCCACCAGGAGGCTATGAAAGCTAAAGGCCTGGCGCAGTTGAGGATCTTTCAAATACGTCGATAGAATGGAGTAGACGCTGCGATAGGCTTTCAGCTTCAAAAGTTGTGGGGAAACACGAACCATCGTGCTCCAATGCAGAAAAGGGACGTGTGCCAGTTTGGTGTAGCCCTCGTGGAAAACCTCTTCGGTATATTTCAAAAACTCCTGGTAGCCCTGGACATCCGAAGGACTCTTCCTGCGGATTTGTTCGAGCGTCTCGTCGAGGTCCTGCGTGTAATTAAAGCGAAAGCCATCCTCCCATCGGAGGTCATAGAGGGGCTTTACAGGAATCAGTTCGATGTAGTCAGAGAGCTTGCGACCGGAAAGACTAAAGAGTTCTTCCAGGCAATGAGGTGCCGTAATAACGGTAGGGCCTGCGTCGAAAGTGAAGCCGTCTTGTTCATAGACGTAGGCTCTTCCCCCTAATCGATCGCGTTTCTCCAGAAGGGTCACTTCATTCCCACTGGATTGCAGCCGAATGGCGGCCGCCAAGCCCCCAAACCCGCCGCCGATCACGGTGACTTTTCGTTTACGCATAGGCTTGCCTCAGTCTGTCCGAAGCGGTGGTTGCCCAATCCCAGCTGCTTCGCGGAATGCTGGAGCTTATCGACTGCGCGGCGCCCTCCAAGTAAGCGGTGGCCTCTCTCGACGCCTCGTGAAGAAAGTCATGCTCGTTGAGCCATTGCTCGAGCGGTCGGCTGTTCGGCAGGCTGCGAACGGCGTCGCAAAACGCTCTATAAACAGACTCCGATTTAACTGCGGCACAAGCCCACACCCAGGTAGGCCTGCGCAGAAGCAGGTCTTCATATTGCTTGGGCCCCATGCGAGCCGACGAAAGGTTCCCGATATCATCAAACATTTGCAGGCCCATGCCGAAAGAAACGCCGTAGTTTTCAAAGGCATGCGTCGCTTGATCGTCCGCTTCTGCAAGCGCGGCACCGAGCGAAGCGGCAAGTCCTGTGAGGGCACCGGTCTTAAGTCGCAAGGAAGCCAGACACGCTTCTCTTACGTGCCCCTGAGGGAGTGTATCAATGGAAACGCCCACGTCGATTGCTTGGCCACAATGCGCTTGGGATAGAGCGCTCATGCAAAGGCGAAAGACTTTCAGTTCCGTGGCAGGCTTGAGATTCCAGGTTGGGATGGTGCTCAGCGGATAAAAGTACAGCCAGTTCCCCGCATTGAGCGCCACGGGAACCCCCACCTCCCGATGGAGTGTGGCGGCGCCTCGCCGCTCCAGACTCCCGTCTTCAATATCGTCGATGATAATAGAGGCAGAGTGAATGGATTCGACGATATAGGAACCCTGTTCGACACGGGTTTGAATTTCTACTTCCGTCGCCTCGGGGGTAACGGCTCTAACCGCAAACTCTAAGAGTTGGGTTCGAAGCCTTTTGCCACGCTTAGACAGGAATCGCCCCAAGGGGGTGAGTAAGCTGGATTCGAGAAGGGGGCCTGCGATGCCTACGGGGTCAAACCCTAGTTCATCTGAAAGTTCAGATCCCGTGGGTAACCGTAATTCACGTTCCGACATGGGCGTACCTCCTTGGAAAAAGACTTTGAGCTGCGCGCAGTACTGAGACGGGGGGCTTCCCCCAAAGGAGCAATCGAACCCAGTCTGAAGGATTTAATCTGCCAGCGTAAAAACGTCCGATAAGGCCCTGGGGTTGGCGATAAAAGTGCTCTAGCACTCGAACCCTCTTATTGGGCTCGGCGGCTTGAAAGAGCATGCGATTGAGTAGCAGGTACATTTTCTGCTGTCGGCTTTCAAAGGGGTTCAGCAGCCAAGGGCTTGGAGTCTTCCCCTCGGAGAGAACAGGGGCGAGAAGTTCCGCCGTTCTCACCGCAAACGGAAGGGAGTAGCTAGTCGTTGGATGAAAGTGACCCGCTCGTGTACCAATTGAACGCTCGGCGCGAGTACCCATTTGGGATAGCGGGATGGGGAGGCAGCCGCTTTCTTCTCGGATCACCTTTTCGACGGACCAACCCCGATCGAGTGCGTAAGCCAGGACTTCTTGTCGAACCTGGGAGGCGCTTAGGTGAGGGGTGTCGCTATAGTAGGTATCTTCAATCAAGAGGCGTCTTGCATCCCACGGAAGCAGGTAGAAGAATCGAAATCCGTCGGTTTGTGGAAGGGTCGCATCCATCAGCACGGGGCCCCTCAATCCGTGGGGGTCCTTCAACAAAACTTCCAGGCCTAAGAACTTTTGGTAACCACAGGGGGAGAACTCATGGGCACTCGATCCACGAGCGTCCCAAACGGAGTCGGCATTTAGCGTGCTCCCATCACTGAGCGTCACCGATTTACCGTGAATCTTTGAAACGCTACAGCCGAATCGCACCCGGTCTTGCAGGGCCGACGAAACGGTTGCATGGAATCTCGCCGATGAGATGGAGTGGTAGGAAATCGGTAGGCGACGTCGATACGACGGAAAGTGCACGTCCTGGTAGTCCCAGCTTTGCTCGATCAACGGCTTGATCCACTCGAACGATTGCGCAGAAATATCGGATCCATGAAACGACCAGGTCTTGTTTCCACCAAGGGAAGGACCCTTCTCAATGAGGCGAATTTCAAGTTCTGGGTAGAGCGTGCGGCACCGATAGGCCAGAAGACCGCCTGACAACCCGCCGCCCACGATAAGCAGAGATTTACCCATCGAGGTTCCGAAGCTCCTTGGCCACACCAAAGCTGACTTTCTCGACTACGCCGGGCACCTCTCGAACTTCGGCCCCGAACTGGGCGCGAAGTTTTTCTACGCACTCCTTCACGAGTCTCTCGGGTGCGCTTGCTCCGGCCGTTACCATCACCGTGTGTTTTCCCTCAAACCATTCGGATTGAATCTCGGAGGCACCATCAATCAAATGCGCCTCGGTCCCTCTTTGCAGCGCAATTTCCGCTAAGCGCAGACTATTGGAGCTATTGCGACTGCCGACCACCAAGACAAGGTCGACTACCGGAATGAGCGACTTCACCGCCTCTTGCCGGTTCTGTGTCGCGTAGCAAATGTCCTGCTTCTTAGGACCGGTAATGTTCGGATACTTTGCGACGAGAGCCGAAATAATCAGTCGGGCATCATCCATGCTGAGGGTGGTTTGAGTCAGATAGGCTAGCGGCGTTGTGGGATCGAGCGTGAGCCGCTCCACGTCTTCTACCGTTTCTACCAAATGGATCGATTTCGGTGCTTGGCCCATAGTGCCGACGACTTCATCATGGTCACGATGTCCGACAAGGACTATCTGGAAACCTTCTTTGGCAAATCGGATGGCTTCCAGGTGAACCTTGGTTACCAGGGGGCAAGTGGCATCGATACTTCGCAGATGCCGCATTTCGCTGTCTCGACGGACGCTGGGGGCGACTCCGTGTGCGCTGTACATGACCACGGCGTTTTCGGGAACCGCGGCGAGTGAATCGACAAAGACGACGCCGCGCTCTTTGAATTCTTGTACGACGTGGCGATTGTGAACAATTTCATGAAAAACGTAGATGGGCGCACCAAAACGTTCGAGTGCCTGCGAAAGGCTTTCGATCGCCATGTTTACCCCCGCGCAAAAACCACGCGGATTTGCTAGCAGGACTTCCAAAGCACGTCTCCCTGGGGTCAAGATGAGTAAGGTGTCCTCTTGATTCAACCTAATTTACCTAATAGTTATTAGGTAGCGGGGCGGCAATGGCAACCAAAGACGAGCTGGTAGGAGAGGCTGAAAAACTTTTTTTCTCGAAAGGATTTCGAGCGGTCTCGCTTGCGGGAATTTGCGAAAGACTGCAGATCCGTCCCGCCTCGCTCTACTACCATTTTCCCAAGGGAAAGGAAGAGCTGTACCTGGCTGCGGTTGAATTGAAGGTCGCAGAATTTAAAGCCTCCATTGAGGCCATCGCTGAGCGATATCAGACTTTGGAAGAGATTCTCGTGGAGTTCGGATTTTGGTATATCAACCAGCCTCCGATGAACATGATGTTGCTGACGGAGATGGATTTGCCCTATCTGAGTCAGGCGAGCCGAAAACGGGTAAATCAGCTGGTCGACCAATCGGTCTTTAGGTCTGTCGCCAATGTCTTTGAACGGTTTTCGGGGCAGTTGCGCCACGACTTTCACCCGTACTACTTGGTGGGGACTTTCAGCGTGCTTCTGTTTTCCATTCACACCGCGGTGAGAAAGAGCAAGATGGAGCGCAGGGCGGTTATCGAAAGTACCGTTCGTCTGTTTCTAGGTGGGGCTCGCCTACAGCAAGCGGGCTAGGACTTATTGAGCTTTGGAGTTTTGAATCAGTTGCTCGTAAGTTTGAGGAGCGACTTCCTGCTTGAGCTGCTCGGGATCGACACCCGCTTCTTCGAGAGCGGAAACGGGCGGCTTATTAATGTTCGTCAGATTGGTTGTTCCCGGCTTGATAGCGTACTGGCTCGCCTTAGCCTTCTGAATGCCTTTAAAGCGAGTAGCTACTTCATCATAACCCTCATCCGCCCATTCCAAATTCTGATTGTAGCTTTCGATTTGTTCCTTCATGGTGCGCGTGCCTTCTTTGGGCTGATTGTCGTTATACTCGGTCGTCATCCGCGCTTCCTCATCCTGGCGGGTGTATTGCCAGTTTGCCGGAATATCTGAAACGTTTTTGCCTGCTTTGTTCAGCATCTCGAGTTGCACGCGCGAATCCCGTTCAAAGGCATCCTCCTTCTGGGGCCCCTGGAACACGAGCTCTTCACCCTTGCCGTCTTCTTTGCGTTCAAACTTGGGAGCAATGGCATTGAAATTCAACCCGGCGACTTGGTTGCATTGATCGGTCATGCGCTGAAGCTCTTGAGATAGCTTTTCCCTGATTTTTGGATCTTTCTCCTTTGCGATTATCTCCGCCGCTTTGGACTGCCACTCGGCGCATTGTGGAGCGCTTTCGGAAAGCTGAGGTGCGGATTGAAAACCACCCGATCGAATGGCTTTGTTGATGCGGCGTTGCGCGAGGTTGGCTAAAGTCGAGTTCCAAAGTGCTTTGGTGGCTTCCTGAGCGGCTTGTCGCAGTAGCACGCCGTTGCCCAGAGCGTCTTTGTCGTTGGCGGCTTGCTCGCCGCGTGCCGCGCTTAGAATCGTTTCGGCACTGTCCGCTCCGACCTTGTCGATCTCTGGGCGCGCTTCTTCGCGCAACTCAAAGCGATCGACTTTCTCTTTCTCTTCTTCGGGTTGCCCCGCCGCCTTTGCAGTATTGCCGGCTTGTTGGGCGGGATCCTCAAAAATCTCTTTCGTCGTAATTTTGAAAATCGAGCGGTACTTCACGCCTTCTTGTTCTTCCTGGTCCTTTTTCTGCTCGTCCGCCTTGGTTAATTTCTGATCGAGTTCAAAAGCTTTGCGTTCCAGGGTGGAAGAACCCAAGGCACCACTTTCGGCGCCGTGGCCCGAAACGAAGGCAAAGAGGCGTTTTGTTTCAGGCGGTTTTTGCTGGCCATTTTGCCCGCCTGGTTGAGCGGCAGGGCCGGCCTTGGTCTCCGAGTTAAACGAAAAATCGTGGTACGTGAGATCACTCTGGAACGGCAATCCGTCGTCCTGGTTGAATCGGCTCTTCGGTCCGCCGCCGACGACTTTCCCATCGGGTCGTTTTGCGCGTCCTTGATTGTTCTTGTCGCGTGTGAACTTTTGAAACTGGTCGACGAAAGAAGCCCGTGCTCGCTCCTCGGAAGCATCCGCTTCTTCGGGTGCTGCCTGAAGCGGTGCTGCGATGAGCACGAAAATTAGGGTGAAAACCCAGGTTTGCACAGTTCCTCCACCCTTTAGTAGTAGCAATCCAGATGCCTCTGCGGGCTCCTAAATAGTCAATCCTTTCAAGGGTGTATTCTGGCTATGAACGTCTAGGTATTGAGAATACGGCCTAATATCAGCCGGGTGTTCGGGCGGTATACATAGCGGCGTGCTCCTTTGGGAGTTGCCACGATGCGTCGGCTCCACTAAAGGTCTTTGGAAACCATGCCTTTAGGCCAGTGGCCCGGGGTTTTGGTTTACGTGACGAAGGCCCGCTTTCTGGATAAGGGAGCGGGCCTTTTTCAATTACAGTTTCGTGATCGTGTAGGTGCCGGTTGCGGCTCCGTTGCTCGAAAAGGCGCGCGCAATCAGACTAGAGTTCTTAACGAAAAGTGCCGACTCGAAGGTGCCGTTCTCTCCGTACGCAACGCCGAAATTTTCTAGGACAAACGTCCCATCCAGATTATCCGTCAGCTGTTGGAGGGGGCTGGTGAAGACGCTCGCTCCCGTGGTGGAGCTGCTGGAGAAATAGGGACGCAGATAGCCGCCGAAGTAATCTCCTGCGGCCGTACTCATGATGCCTAGGGCACCGACTTGGCCCGTCGACGTGGTAATTCGAAACCGTTCCACCGTGGGTGTTGCGGTATCCTGAGTGACGCCGAAATCCGGATAGGCTACGCCGACGTAAGTCGCGGCGGGCACTCCGGTCGCACTCCAACCTCCATGGGTCCACGCGTTGGCGCCGCCTACGTCAGAGACATCTCCCATTAGTGCAAGGTCGCGCGTATCGATATAAAGCCGCAAGGGATAGCCCTTGCCGCCTTCTACCTTGAGAGGCTCGGCGAGTTTCATGACGCGTCGGCAGGAATTGAAATACACGGTGGTGGAATCGTAACTGCCGCTTGTGGTGGTGAGTGTCCCGTCTGCACTTTGAGTATAAACCGTCGACCCAGTGCCACCGGGATCTACTTTGCCCATGGCTTTGACCAACCCGGTAAACAGGCCTTCGTCTTTGCAAAAAGCAATCGATACGTAAGAGTAGTCTCCCGCCTTCACTTTCATGTTGGTGGCGTCTGGCAAAAGATTCGTCGTGGTAGCTGACCCAGTCAGGTCGACCATGCAATCCGCATTCGTATCGGCGGCGCAATCGTAGAGCAGCTCTCCGGTGCCTGAAGTTCCCGTCGATAAGTAGATGGCCCGAATGGGGAGTTGGAGGGATTCCAACGTGACGCCCGAGTTCACCGTGACTCCCGCTCGCGTGCTGGGAACGGAAGCGATTGTGGTACGGGCACTGACGGCGGCTATCCGATACAGAGCCACTGAAGCGGTTCCTTCGCCTGCCCCACAGGCACTCAAGATGGCAACCAGAGCAAACAGCGTTAGCGTCTTCATGGCGGATGTCTCCTGTGGATTGAATTGTACCGTAGGCGGCGGGTGGTTGCTTGGAACTCTACTGTTTTCCAAATTTCGTTTGGATCATCTCTCGAATCTCGTCCGGCAGTTCCTTTAGGACGGCCGCATTATCGCGATTGCGCAGCATCCATTGATACGCGCTTTTTTGCGTGAGCCTTTGTGCTTTTTGTTCCGCCGTCTCATTCGCAGGTGGCTTGCGTCGATGGGTAGGAAGTGTGTTGCCATGGGCGCGCACCCAGCTCACAAATGCTTCGGTATCCATGGTTTTCTGTTTTGGCTTCCAATCGGCAACTAGCTTGCGGATGTCTTCCGGCAAGTCCTTCAGGGCGGCCGCTTTGTCTCGATTGCGCCGCATCCATCCGTACGCATTCTGTAGCTTAAGCCTATCTGCTGCTTGATCCGTAGTCTCATTCTCGGTCGGCTTCTCCGGCGGAGGAGGAAGTGTATCGCCATTAGTCCGTACCCAACTCGCAAACCCTTCGGCATTCATCGCTCTTTCCCTGGGCTTCCACTCGGCGGCTAGCTTGCGGATGTCCTCCGGTAAATCCTTCAGGATAGCCGCCTTCTCGTGATTGCGTCGCAACCATGAATAGGCATATTTCTGCTTGAGCCCTTGTGCTGCTTGTTCGGCAGTTTCGTTCTTTGGCGCATTGCCCGGAATAGTAGGAAGCAGATTGTTGTGCACCCGCACCCAACTCGCAAACGTTTCAGCATTCATGGTTTCTATGGGCTTCCATGCTGTCGCTAGCTTGCGAATGTCTTCGGGCAAATCCTTCAGGATAGCCGCTTTCTCGTGATTGCGTTGCAACCATTGATACGCGTTCTTTTGCTTGAGCCTTTGCGCTGCTTGTTCCGCAGTTTCGTTCTTAGGTGGCTTGCTCGGTGCAGTAGGGAGCGCATTGCCATGCGTACGTACCCAACTCGCAAACGCTTCGGCATCCATGGTTTTCTCTTTTGGCTTCCAATCCACCACTAGATTGCGGATGTCTTCCGGCAAGTCCTTCAGAGCAGGGGCCTTTTGGCGATTGCGTTGCATCCATGCATACGCATTCTTTTGCGGGAGCCTTTGTGCTGCGTGTTCCGCAGTCTCGTTCTTAGGCGCCTTGCCTGGATTGGTTGGAAGCGAATTGCCATGCGCACGTACCCACTCCACAAAAGCGAAGCTAGCCACGCGGCGTTGTTTTTCGTAAGCCTTTTCGAGCGACTTGGAGTTTAGGGGAGTAGCGTCGGACGAAGACTGAGCATCTCTCGGTGCGGCGGCTCGCGCCAAGTCGTGGCGAGCGACGAAAGCTTCCAGCCCGGAAGGGGTGACCCCCAACTGCGTGGCTTTCCAGGCAAGTGGCGCTTCCGCGTGATCAAATAGAAAAAGCCGTACGGCGGACAGAACGAGCTCGCCGTCTTCTTTGACCGGGCCATACCCAGGAAGCGCCACATCCGTAGGACCCTGCAATGCTTCTTTGCTTAAGCCCAGTTCACCGAGTTTTGCTTGTACGCTCGCCGCCGTTCGATACGACGGCTCATCAGCGCCGGTACCAGCTAGGGAGTTTAACTGGTCAGCAATCGCTTGATGCGTCAGCCCTTTTTCAAAAAGTGTGATGAGTACTTGCGGTTCTAGCAGCGGTCTTCCGTCGAGGTGCAGCTCGCGATCCCACGACTGTCCGCGGTTCTTGTCGCCTGAATGGTGCAGCGCAAACTCGAGCGCACGCGTTCCGACACCCAACTCCTCGGCAACGGCTTCGAGCTTCGTCCCTGAGGCGAGTAGCTGCCGCGCTTTTTCCAATCGGTCGTCCTCTAGGAAAGTTCCCTTCAACGATAGCCGGTGGCGGGAGATATCTTGGTAAACTTGCCCCTCGGAGATCTGGAGCTCCCGAGCCATCTGGGGCACTGACTTGTGGCCCAGATTCACTAAGTAGTACAGATAACGCCTGCTTTGCGGGTTCTGCTCATCGGTGAGCCGAAAAACCCGTCTCAGGGCGGTTGTTCTATCCAGATAACTGCTTCTATCCAGAGAAACAGTCGGTTCATCGATAAAACGCAGCGCGTACCAATCCACAATATTCTTCGCTTGATCCAGCGTGAGGCCGTACTTTTTGGCAAAATCGGGATAGTTTCGAAGGGTTGGATAAACCTGCAGCAAATCCAAGATCTCCAATTCCATCTCGAAAACCGCACCCCCTTGGCGAGTGCTTCCCGGAGCGAGTTGCTCCAGATCTTTCAGAAGGGCAAAAGAACGTTCGCCCGTCGAAACGAGATCTTTTTCATAGGAGTACGCAAGACGAGGAAGCACTTTGCTGCATTCGATTCCCCATGCTTTCGCTGAGAAGAGGAGGAGCAAGAAGCAGCACAACCCGATTGGACGAATAAGGGCGGTCATCTTGGGCATTATACCGAATCGACACCGGGGGGAGGTGTGCACGTGCACAGTACTTCTACTTTTTCAGCTCTTTTTGGACGAGATCTCGGAGGAAATCGACGGTCGGAGTAAAAGAAACGCGTTTACCGTTGATGTAGATGGAAGGCGTTGAATCGACGCCCACTTGTTTACCTAGTTCAATGTCTTCTCGAATGGCCGCCTGCGCGTCAGGGTTCTTGAGGCACTCATCGAACTCTTTCTTGGTGAAGATCGTCTTGAGCCCTTCTTGAATCCGGTCTTGCGAGCTAGAGATATCTCGGCCCGATAGCTTGTAATAGACGCGGTCGTGGAAATCCCAAAAACGGTTCTTCTTATTGGCGCAATAACCGAGGTAAGCCAGCGCGCAGGCATTCTGGTGAATGGGTTGCTTGAGTAGGTTGTTGCACGCCATGTCGAGCGGGAAGTTCTTAAAGACGAGCAAAACCTGATCGCGTTCGGGCGCAAGCGCTGTTTCTAAAGCAAAAGCCGCTCGCTGGCAGTGGGGGCACTCAAAATCACTGAAAACCACAACCTGAACCTTGGCGTCCCGCTTCCCTCGAGTCGCATCGGAGGCTTTCACGGGGATAGGCTTCGAAGGGCGCTCGGCCCAAGTTTCAACAAAGGTTTGCTTACTCTTTTCGACGTTGGCACGCCGATGGGCTTCTTGCGAACCATTGGAGTAGTTGTAAGCGAACAGACCGCTGACAGCGACAACCGCCGCGGTCATCGCCCAGGCAAAGGAGGGGAGTCGGTTCCGTTTCCCGCCCACCAGGAAGCTCTTCCAGTTCCGCTCTCCCGGCGCGCGAAGGAACCAGTTCAGCGCCAGATGCCCAAATGTGCACAAGTAGGTGCTAATGCAGAAAAGACAGAAGCTCTTGAGGGCAAAAAGTTGCACTCCAAACAGATAGGCGTCGACGAGAACGGCGATGGCTGCGAACCGAGCCAACCAAATCTGGCCTTTGACGAACGCCTTGTTCCGCGGAGGGAGTAAAGCTCCCAGTACAAAAAGCGACAGGAAGTAAAGCAGGCCAAAAGTCGCCAGAGGAATGCCGAAAAGTTGAGAGTAGCTGCTGGTCTGAACGACATTGCAGTTTGCGAACTCGCCCAGATTACAAAGGGACCCGCCTTGGATTCCCGTTTTCAATCGGGTATGTTGCACCAACAGATAAAGGCTGATGCCTGCCCCGAGCAGTGCAAGAACAAGCTGTAAGTAATACCGGCGATGAGTCTTCGAGTCGGTCACGGGGCGATTATGTTACAAGGGGCTGTCAATGCGCAAGAAGAAGGGCACTAAGAAAAAAGCCGAACCCTGGGAGGGAGAGCTCGAAAAGATCGTTCGAGACCTGGCTAAGGACCAAAAGCCCCACCGGCTGCCGGTTATCGCCGATATTTTCAAAACCGCTGCCAAGTTAGCCAAGGAAAGCCCTGGAACGCTGAATCTGAAGATCACGGCGACGACACTTAAGGAGCTCCGCTTTTCCTTCAAGACCTTTTACCCGCACCGAAACAAGCCTAAGATCACGATTTTCGGTTCGGCTCGGGTCCCGTCGGGAACTCCGCTTTATGATTTCGCCAAGAGCTTTGCAAAAGAAGCGGTCAAACGCGACTACATGATCATTACCGGTGGTGGACCGGGAATTATGGCGGCTGGAAACGAGGGTGCCGAAGCTAAAGGGGGCTTTGGACTCAATATCCGCCTGCCTTTTGAGCAAGATCACAATCCGTTTATCAACACGGAAGATATGCTCATTCACTACAAGTATTTCTTCACTCGAAAGCTCTTTCTCGTGAAAGAAGCTTGGGCTTTTGCCTTCTTTCCGGGCGGTTTTGGTACATTTGATGAAGCTTTCGAAGTCATGACGCTGCTTCAAACAGGCAAAACCAGTTTGATCCCCATTGTGATGGTGGAACCGGAGGGGGGCGGTTTCTGGAAGGCCTTTACGGATTTCATGTATGGAGCGGTTTTAAAGGGCGGCTACATCTCCCCGGGGGACAAAGCGCTCTACAAAGTTTTCCACTCGCCAAAAGAAGCCATCGATCACATCGACCATTTTTATAGCACTTACCATTCGATGCGATTCACGCGCGAGATGGCTGTGGTGCGACTCAAAAGACCGATCAAACCGGCGCTCTTGAAGCAGCTCAACGAGAAATTTACCCATCTCACGAAGGGTCAGCCCATGGTGCTGAGCGGTGCGTTACCGGAAGAGGCAAATGAGCCTGAGCTAGCGGACTTGCCGCGCATCGTCTTTCCGTTTGATCGACGGGACTACGGCACTTTCCGAGCGTTTATCGACTTTATTAACGACCACGCAGTATAATCAGGCATGGCCTGCGCCCTGCTGTGCGCCGATCTCCTGCCCTGGGAGAAGCGCTACTTTCGCGACTTTTTGCCTACGCTGGAATCGCGAGGCGTCCTTACGCACATTGAGGACGTCCTCCAAGAAGGGGGTCCCCCGCTCCTGGATCGAGACGCCGTGGTTTGGGTGATCGCCCGGGATTGGCGAAGAGCGGTGAAGGGCTTGCCGAGTAATCACCGAGGCAAGGTTTATGTTTCTTTGCTTCAGTGCGTTCCAGCCGAGCGGGTGCTGGGATTTTTTCCCGGTTCCTGGAATCCGACCCACTTAGACATTCACCTCCTTGCGCACAGCCCTTTCACTTACCGCTTTTACAGCGAAATGGAGAGAGCACCCTTGCGTAGTCTTTCGATGGCGCCGTTACCCGGACTCAACCTAGCCAAGTCACGTCCTGTGTCTCCAGGCAGCACCTTGCGCGTGGGTGTGCAGGCGGCCCTTTCGGGTGATGCCAATTTGAGTTTTTTGACGAGTGTCGCACACGCGCTTTCGACGCAAGCCGCTCCGGTACGACTCGTCGTTTCGTCCGAAGGCCCTCTCGTCGCTCACTTGAAAGCGATGATCGGTGAACTGGGTTTGCAGGCCTATTTTGAATTCGGATCACTTGGTGAGACCGACGACATGGATGCGCTTTGTTTCGCGCCTTTGCGAAGCGATCAGTTTCTACCGGTGCTTTGGGCAGGCGCGCGCGCTTTACCCGTGGTTGCGAGTCAGGTTCCCGGAATCGAAGACTTCTTAGTCCACGACCGAGGAGGCTTCCTCGTTCCGGTGAATGGTACTGCGGCCATGGCCGAGCAGCTCATTCGCTTGGGCTCGGATAGCTCTTTGCGCAAGCGCTGGGGAGACGGCTTGCAAGAAGGCTTGATGGGTAAATTTCCGTTGGAGCGAGTGGTAGATCATTACCAGCGATTCCTCGGTCGCACACCCGCGCCTTCACGAGGAGTGGCAGCCTAATGAAGCCCGGAAGAAGAATAGTCGGGGTAGCACTGATTTTCTTAAGCGCAGGGGGTGCGTATTTCTATCGAAGCTGGTTTCCCGATCTCGCCTTCTTGAGAGTGACTGAAGTGGTGGTGATTCCTGAGGCTCCTTTGAAAGAGGAAGAGATCACTAAGGTCTTGCCGAAGCTCGTCGGTAAAAACCTTCTGCTGCTTGAGAGCAAAGACGTTCTTAAGAAAGTTTTGGAAAACGCTTGGGTGGCTTCTGCCACCATTAAGAAGGAATTTCCCTCTCGACTGATTATCTCAGTACAGACCAAAAGGCCCGTCGCCATTCGGCAAGAGGGCGCAAAGCTTATCGCGCTGGATGCGCAAGGGAACGAGATTGATAAGTGGTCTTACACGCGCGTAGGGGACGACGACCTTCCGCTTATTGGATTTGAAAAATCGGAACACATCAAAGAGTGGAAGATGCGCCAAGTAGTAGAAATTCTGCTCGCACTTCAAAAAGCCATCGCGCCTCAGTACCGCGTCTCTCAAGTCGTTCCGTCGGATCCGCCTTACTTCAAAGTATTTTTAGCGTCGCCTTCACTCGAGATGCTTTTCAGTCTTCACACGTGGCAAACGCAGTTGCCATTCTTTGTTGACCTACTGAGTCGGCCTCCTCGACAGATCGGTCAAGCCCACAAGATCAATTTGGTTTTCCCCAAAAAAGCTGTTGTCAGCTTCCCCCTTTCGAACTAACCTCAGGTTGAGGCTTTCCTCAAGCTTTTACGATTCTTAACCGAGTTTTAGACAATCGAAGGGGTTACCAATGAGTAGCCGCAAACCGCCTTACGGCACAGACGTGCTTGTTGGGATCGATTTCGGAACTACCAAGATTTGTGTGGTAGTCGGTCAACCCACGCCCGACGGTATTGAGATCATCGGTATCGGTAAGCAACCTTCACACGGCATTCGCAAAGGCGTTGTCGTAAACATTCCCCAAACCGTCGAAGCCGTGAAAAAAGCGGTGGAGACTGCCGAGTTGATGGCAGGTTGCGAGATTAGCTCCGCCTACGCGGGTATCGCCGGTGGACACATCAAGGGATTTAACAGCAACGGTGTCGTCGCCATTAAGAATCGCGAAGTCGGCGAAGTGGATGTGGAGCGCGCGATCGAAGCCGCCAAAGCCGTTGCTATCCCACTCGACCGCGAAGTTATTCATGTGATTCCTCAAGAGTTTAAGGTGAACGATCAAGAAGGCGTGAAAGATCCCGTCGGTATGTCGGGTGTGCGCTTGGAGTCGAACGTTCACATCGTAACGGGTGCTGTCTCGTCGGCACAGAACATCATAAAGTGTGCGAATCAAGCTGGCATCAACGTCAGCGACATCGTGCTGGAGCCACTAGCGAGTGCCGAAGCCGCCCTGACCTCCGATGAAAAAGAATTGGGTGTTGCTTTGATTGATATCGGTGGCGGGACGACCGATATCGCGCTGTTTGTGCGTGGAAGCGTCGTTCATACCGGCGTCATTGCCATGGGCGGCAATCACATCACGAATGATATTGCAGTCGGTCTTCGCACTTCCATTCAAGATGCGGAAATGATCAAGGTCCAAAGCGGTTGCGCGATGGCGTCTTTGTTACAAGAAGATGGAAGCATTGATGTTCCCAGCGTGGGCGCACGCAGCAATCGCCAGGTTTCCCGCTCGGTGCTTACGAAAATTATTGAGCCCCGGGTCGAAGAAATTTTCTCACTCATCGGCCGCGAAATCGCGGCTAGCGGATACAAACACCTGATGACAACGGGTGTGGTGATTACGGGCGGCGCGTCGCTGCTGGAAGGGTCCGCGGAGCTCGCTGAGTTTATTCTGGAGATGCCCGTACGCAGAGGCCATCCGCATGGAGTGGGAGGACTGGTGGATGTCGTCAGCAGTCCTATCTATTCGACTGCGGTGGGTCTCATTCTTTACGGGATGAAGCATCAAAGCGAAGTACGTTTCCGGATTCGCGATAACGACAACATTTACGGCAAAGTCGTGACTCGCATGAAGGCTTGGCTCGGCGAAGTATTTTGAGCCTCAACACCTAAGGAGAGGTCATGTTCGAAATCGTCGAAAAAGAAACGGTCCAGGGCGCAAAGATCAAGGTCATCGGAGTGGGCGGTGGGGGCACCAACGCTATCGCAACCATGATCGCCTTGGGATTGAACGGGGTCGACTTCGTTGCGGCTAACACCGACAACCAAGCGCTGGCCTCTCACCCGGCACCTTTCAAGATTCAACTCGGCAACGAGCTGACAAAAGGTTTGGGTGCGGGCGCAAACCCCGATGTGGGTCGCCAGGCAGCTCTTGAAGATAGTGGCAAGATTGCTGAGATGCTCTACGGAGCCGACATGGTTTTCATCACCGCTGGAATGGGTGGCGGTACCGGAACGGGCGGCGCTCCTGTCATTGCGAATATCGCAAAAGAAGCGGGCGCGTTGACCGTCGGGGTGGTGACGAAGCCCTTCCACTTCGAAGGCAAACGCCGTCGTCGCAACGCAGACCAAGGCATTGAAGAATTGAAAGCGGCAGTGGATACGCTGATCTGCATTCCGAATCAGCGTCTTTTGTACGTTGCGAACGAAACCACTACGATGCTCGATTGCTTCAAAAAAGCAGACGAAGTGCTGTACCAAGCAGTGAAGGGCATTTCGGACCTCATCAATATTCGTGGGCTCATCAACCTCGATTTCGCGGATGTGCGCACGGTGATGTCGAACAAAGGCTTGGCTCTCATGGGAACCGGGAACGCCAGTGGCGAAAACCGGGCAATCGAAGCAGCGCGCAAGGCCATTGCTTCGCCGCTACTCGAAGATGTCTCGATCAACGGTGCAACCGGTATCATTATCAATATCACCGGTGGCTCGGATCTGACCTTGTTCGAAGTGAACGAAGCGAGCTCGCTCATCACCGAAGAAGCGGACGACGATGCCGAAATCATCTTCGGCTCTGTCATCGACGAATCGTTGAAAGATGAAGTACGCGTCACCGTGATTGCAACGGGCTTTAACCCGGTAATGCCGAAGGAAGACAATAGCCATGCGGAGAAGAAGGCGCCTGTGACGGTGGAAGCACCGGCCGTGGCGACTGGAGAACTCTCAGTGGCTCAGACTTCGGGAACCCCGGTGCAGCGCAAAGAGAATATGAATACCGATCTGAAGTCAGCACGTCAGCTGGCTCGCGAGATCGGTAAGCGCTTCTTCGAGAGTGAGGAATACGACATCCCCACTTTCTTGCGCCGACAACATGATTAAGCCAGCTCGCGTCCTAGGAAATGTCGAAGTCTGGTATGCTGTACGCGCGCTTTCAAGAGTCCCTGGTAAGTGAGGCGAGGCGGGTGTTTAACTGGTCACGTGACCAGTTCATTGAGGCAATTTATGAGACTGATGCTTGGTTTCTTCATTTTTTCGCTCGTGGCCGTTGCTGGGAAACCGGCCGGCCACGGTGCGAAACAGGGCTCAAATGTAGCGCCAACTAATTCCCCGGCGGGGCGGTCTACGGCGCAACTCAATGATCAAGAAACCGCCGATGCGGTGGCTCAAGCGCTCGAGGATTTTCGAGAAGTGACTGGCCAAACCAGCAACGGAACAGGCGAGCGTGCTTCGAGTTGGACGCCCCAATCCATGTCCGAAATGGGTCGGTAAGTGCGCTGACTGTTGTGATTGCCTTGGTTTTTTCCTTGAAAGTCGATTGTGATCTTCCCCCAATAAAGTGGACACGCTAGGCGGCGTTGTTTTCCTGCTCATACACGGCTGGCGCTTTATATCCAATCGTGGAATGCAGTCTCTGCCGATTGTAAAAAACTTCAATCCAATCAAACATCTTCTGACGC
>JBGTAN010000014.1:0-89588 GCA_041749855.1 Bdellovibrionota bacterium | reverse complement strand
CCACAAAATCAGCTAGTTCATCTCTACCCAGGCGCTTTCTACACGAAACTCGGCCTCTTTCATCGACCCCATGCAGTTGAAAAACACTCTTTGCCAAATCAATTCCCAGTACGCTAATTGCTTTCATTGGACCCGTCCTTTTGTTTACACAGTTTTCTACGGAAAACTGCTTCGGCCCTCAAGAGGCCTGTTAAAGGGCGGGTCCATTCCATTGCGAGATGTTAAGCGTGACCTCCGCCCTTCAAATCCCGCCATAGGGAATGCGAATGCTCGCGCATTCGCTTCTTCTGATTCCTCAATTTTACTTCGTAAAATTTCGGGGCGGCGGGATTTGAACCCACGACCCTCTGCTCCCAAAGCAGATGCGCTAGCCGCTGCGCTACGCCCCGTAAAACTAGTTATGCCATGAGAGACTCAACTGGTCACGTGACCAGTTCAGGCCTCGTAGAATTGCCGCTCTTTAGGGAACTGCAACCGTCTCGCAGTCAATGTAGCTAGAAATGGCGACGCCGTCGGGCAGTTTTCCGTCTTTGATGTACTGCTGCACTCTGGCCAAGTCTAGAGGCGCATCGGCATCGATTCCGTGGGCCAGATACTGGTTTTTCACGGCTAGATTAATCAGACCCGCCGACATTCCAAAGCCCATCTGGGTATACACGGCCTCTTCGTCCACGATGCTTACCACCTTGCCCTGGTCCATCATCACCAAGCGCAGACGACCTTCAATGTCCGTAGCGCCACCCGCGCGCTTGCTCAGTTCAGAAACGACTTCCACAGCCATGTCCTCACTTAAAGGGATAGAGCTTTTGCATTGGCTTTTCTGCCGCCAGGATCTGCCTGATACGCAAACTTGTAATACCGCCTGCCTGCATTGTTGGACTCTATTTCAACGGCTTCGGTCTTATCCGAAAACACGCGTGTGACATCCGCCCCGCAGCTGAGCGTGTATGGCGCTGCTGCCCCCGCTTGTTGCGCCACCATCAAAACTAATATGCCTGCCAATCGCATGAACCCTCCGATAAGTGGAGCCATTTACGCGAATCGCTGAACCGGCGCAAGGGTAGAGTCGGTAATCAGCTTCTTGTAAACCCGCAAATAATCGTTAGCCATGCGGACCGCGCTAAAGTGCTTCTCGAAGTAGCTACGACAGCCCAAGCGATCGATAGAATCGATTTCGGCGATCCGTCGAACGGCCTCTTCCACCGACTCCACGGCAAACCCATTCGAGCCATTCTCAATCACCTCGGGAACCGAACCTTGAGTGAAAGCCACCACCGGAGTGCCACACGCCATCGCCTCTATCATCACCATCCCAAAGGGCTCAGGCCAATTAATGGGGAAAAGTAGTGCCTTGGCTCCGCCCAGAAAATCTTGCTTCTGGGCATCGTTGATTTCGCCGATGAATTCAACGCGGCCGCGATGCTCTTTCAGCAGCGGCTGCACCACGGAGTCGAAGTAAGCCTCATCCACTTTATCGATTTTGGCGGCAATCTTGAGTGGCAAGCCAGAACGATGGGCAATCTCGATCGCTCGGTCCACGCCTTTTTCGGGAGAGATTCGACCTAAAAACGCCAGGTAGCCATCCGATTTGGCCACAGGCTTAAAGAGATCGAGAGGCAAGCCATGATAAATGGTGTCCTGCCAATTGAGCCAAGGCAACGGCGCCCGCTGAGAGTCTGAAATCGAAATCACCGGCATCTCTGAAAACTCTCGATAGAGTGGGTAAAGGTCAGAAATAGTGAGCTTTCCGTGCAGCGTACTCACATTGGTGAGATTCTCAGCACGTGTGCGAGGGAAGTGGAGATAATCGACATGAAAATGCACCACATCGAATTGGTCTCGCATCCGATAGACTTGCTCTAACATCAGATAGTGGTGAATGAGCGGGTCTGGACCTTCCGGATTCAGGCGCAAGGATTGCGTGCTTCCTACAACGAGCTCTCCCTTGGTAACCGAGTCCCCGCTTGCGAATAGCGTCACCTGATGTCCCAGATCGACGAGCGTTTCGGTCAAGTTATGAACCACGCGTTCCGTGCCCCCATAGGTTCTCGGAGGAACGGACTCATACAACGGGGCGACTTGTGCAATTCTCATGCGATCGAACTTAGCAATACGAGTGCCAACTCAAAGAGGCATCCTTGCGGGCGAAATTCCTGGCTCGACTATCACTTCCAATGGACCCACTTGGTTGAGCACTTCCACTGCAATGCTGCGTCGCTCAGTCCGATAGAAGCCCAAATCGACGCGGGCTTCTCCCACCTGAAGATCGCGAAACTCTAGTCTATCGATCATTTCTGGAAGCATGGGGCGTACAATGCGCAGCCGTTGGGTGAAGGCATCGGGTGCGAGGCCGAGTAGCACTTCTAGCAAATACGGAATCGTTCCCGCCGCCCACGCTTGCGGGTGGCAAGCCACCGGGTAGTGGACCGGTACGCCGTAATCCTTTTCTGAGAAACCCGCAAAAAGCTCCGGTAGTCGCTGACTTTCAAAATAAGTCGCCGCCCGAAAGATTCCGTTAAACACTTCCAGCGCAGGTTGCACCAAGCCGTAGCGTTTAAAGCCCGCTGCGATGAGAGAATTGTCGTGCGGCCACACGGTTCCCAAGTGGTACCCGAGCGGGTTGTAGCGCTTTTCTTTTTCAGAGAACGTCCGAATGCCCCAGCCACCGAACATATCTTCCTTCATCAGGCGTTCTGAAACCAGGCGGGCTTTTTCGGGATCCGCGATTCCAGACCACAGCGCGTGCCCCGCATTGGAGGCAATGGTCCCCACCGGTTTTTTGCCTTTTTGAAGCGCAAGCGCATAGCACTTGGCGTCTTCCATCCAAAACTCTCGGTTAAAGCGCTCGCGCAAGGATTTTGCTTGCTGTCGAAGCTTGTCCGCTAAAGCACCCTCGCCTACTCGGTCGTACAAACCTGCGATTCCAAGCATCGCTTCATACGCGTAGCCCTGCACTTCCACGAGTGCAATAGGAGGCGTTGCCAAACTCCCATCCACATTCACAATCGCGTCCCAGGAGTCTTTCCAACCTTGATTGGACAGCCCACGCTTGGAGTAACTCGAATGCGTGAGATAACCCATTCCATTCGAATCGCCATGTTCGTGCATCCACCCCAGAGCCGCATCCACGCTTGGGCGTAGCTCTTTGAACAAGGTTAGATCACCCGTCCACTGGGCATGGCGCGCAATGAGACTTAGGAACAACGGCGTCGCATCGACCGTTCCGTAGTAAGGAGTGTGAGGAATGAGGTTGAGTCTAGCGAGTTCACCGAACCGCAACTCGTGAAGAATTTTGCCGGGCGCTTCATCGCGCCATTCATCGACTTTTTTCCCCTGGTAACTAGCGAGCAGTCTTAAAGTCTGTTCGGCAATCGTGGGATTGTAGGCCAGTGTCTGAAAGGCCGTGATGAGACTATCTCTACCGAAAAGGGTCGCGAACCACGGAATACCTGCAGCAAAGTAGCGGTGTCCGCCCACTCGACTTTCCAGCACTCGCAAATCACGAAAGGATCTCGCCATCGCGCGGTTCAGCGTCAGGTCATCCGTCTCGACTTTGGCTTCGTGAGTGAGCCATTTGCGACTGGGCTCGCCGGGGTTCAGAACGGACACTTCTGGTGTTTGTTCCGGGCCGTCTGTTTCGCGAATACGAAACGTCACGATGAGCTCTTGGCTGCCCTGAGGATCCAGCCGCAGTGTGTAGTTAGCTTGGGTGCCGACTTGCTTAGTTGGCTCTGGAGCAAATCGAATGGACAGATTCCGAAAGCGCTTATCCTCACCCTCGTAACTAAACGTCAGGCGGTCCTTCAGCCAGGTATGAGTGCTGGTATGCGCGTTTGTTGAACGCATGAATCCGCGCACGCTAAAGACGTCTTCAAACCCGGCCTCGAAATCGAATGCAGCTTCAAAAACAACGGCTTCTAACCCAAAGTTTTGAAACACGAGCGTATCTTGTAGCGTGAGATTGTCGCCGTTGATCACGCGCTTCCATTTCACTCCGAGCTGTTCTTTGCGCACAGCGTGCCCTTCGAGTCCTGGAAATGCCTCATTGGTGAGCTGAAGGACTGACGTGTACTCTCGCGTCGCATTTGAAACGAGTGTATTCGGACGCGTGCCACCCAAACTTAGTGCATACCCCCTCAAGTAACGACAGTCGTTATAGTAAAGACCGAAGCCGTGGTGTTGCCCGGATGGGATGCTGCCATCACGATGACTGATACAGAAAAGATTCTCGTCCTTAATGACGATAGCTTCAGAAATACTACGAACAACCGACGGCGTGGACTGAGAAACTGCTTCTTCTTTGGTAGGTTCTTGCATGCGATCTACTCACACGCTAACGACTGCCGAAGACCGTTGCAATGAGTGAATCGACTTTCTTCAGATGGGTCAGCTTCATTTAGCGGGCGTCAACCGTCCCATCTTTCCTTGTCGAAAGTCTTCCATCGCTTGTTTGATCTCGCCTTGAGAGTTCATCACAAAAGGACCCTGCCCCACGACCGGCTCGTCGATAGGGGCTCCACTCATGAGCAGCGCGCGTACCGTCGTAACGGCTTTCACCTCGAGCGGCGCGTCGGTGGTGTCAAAACCGGCAAGCTCTACGCTTGCGATCTTTTCCACCCCTGAAAGCAGTTCGCCACTGAGCACACAAAGCGCAACCGTGTGCCCCTTCGGTAACACCAGCTCCACTTCGCTGCCCGCGTTCAGATGCAAGTCCCACAGGTCGATTGAAGTGAATGTTTTTGCAGGTCCTCGCGTCGACCCATAAGCACCCGCGATCACCCGAACTTCACCGGCCCCCGCGGGCAAAGTCACAACGGGAATTTGCTGCGCTTCAATGGCCTGGTAGCGCGGAGTAGTGAGCTTATCTTTCTTGGGTAGGTTGACCCAAAGCTGCACCATCTCAAAGCGGCCCCCTTTTTCCGAAAAAGCCTTCCCGTGCATTTCTTCGTGAACCACTCCCGATGCGGCGGTCATCCACTGCACATCTCCACGGCGAATGATCCCGCCGCCGCCGGCCGAATCGCGATGCTCGACTTCACCGTCGTAGACGATGGTGACCGTTTCGAAACCTCGGTGCGGATGTTCCCCGACCCCTCTACGCTCATTCGAAGGAGGGAAGTCGACGGGCCCCGCGTAATCCAGTAGCAGAAAGGGAGAGAGTTCCTTCGCGCTATCGTTATAAGAAAACAAAGTGCGAACGGGAAAACCATCCCCTACCCAATGCCCCTGATCATTCTTCCTTCTGAATAGTAGCTTTTTCAACATCACCTCTTTCTCGGTCAGAAAGGAATTGTTTCACGCTAGAGAAAGGCTTGTCCAGACCGAACAGGCCGTCTAGGCTCCTAGCCATTCTCTAACGGGTTCGGGGGGACCACCATTGAGGCTAGTTTGCGCGCTTGTGTTATTTCTGCAAGCAACGGCTTGGGGAACTTCCTGTTCGGAACCAGGTGGCATCACGCTAACGAACTCGGACTTGCCAGTTAGACCTCGCTTCGCCATTCTGCCGAACATGAAACGCTTTGTGTCCGTAACGTTGCTGCTCTTCCTCCTCGGTTGTGCCACGCCTTCCCAAACCATTCCCCAAGTTAAGTCCGTGGCCACCTCGGAGGGCACGCCTGCGGGTCGCATACTGGGTTCGATTGGTGAAATTGTTCGCACTTGGGACAAGTCCAAGGGAACGCCCGTGGTGGTTTTCGATTTGGATGATACGCTGTTTGACGCTCGCACGCGCACCCAGTCGGTATTGCGGGATATGGTGAAGCAACCTGAAGTCGCACGCGCCATTCCCGACGCAGTCCCCGTTCTTGCCTACGCGCCACTGGAAAAGATCCACTACAGCATGGAAGACACTTTTTCGGACTTAAAGATCACCGATTCGGTTGCCTTGGACAAAGCCAAGGACCACTTCATGCGTTGGTTTTTTTCGAATGCCTACTGCGCGGTAGATTCCCCGCTCGCAGGAGCGGCAGCGTATGTGCGTCAGCTGCATTCCCAGGGAGCGCATATCGTTTACTTGTCCGGTCGAGACTATCCCCGCATGGAGAAATGTTCCCGCGAAGCGCTGGCCAAGCACGGGTTTCCCCTTGGCAAGAAAGCCGAGTTGCTGCTCAAGCAAAAGCACACAGAAGATGACTTTGCCTTTAAGAAACGAGCCATGGAGCGCATCCACAAACTCGGACCCGTGGCAGCCGTTTTTGAAAACGAGCCGAAGAACTTGAATCTTTTGGCGGACAAGTTCCCGCGGTCTGCCATTGTCTTTGTGGATACGCAGCACTCCCCCGCGCCTGATGTCCCCACCCCACACGCCCACTGGATCAAAGACTTTCTGGCCGCCGATGTCCTTCCCCAAGTTCGGTAGGCCTCAACCCTGATACGTTAAATCATTCTTGGATTTCAGATCTGAATTGCGCTTACCTGAAAACCAGGTGACCAAGCCTAGAGAAGAGTTGGCAATGAAACTGCAATTGTAGGGCTTGAGAAAGGATGCCGCGTTTAAAGCGGGTCTCGTTTGAGCCCAACATGAAAGTCGATACCCGCATCTACGCACCCCATCTCAGAGAGGACTGCCACCTCGCCAGCTGGCCCTTTCTGCTTTACGTGGCGACGGCGTTTATCTGGATTTCGTTCTTCAACGACCCGGCTTTCTCGGGAAAGATCGTCTTCGGACTCTTTTCACTATTGATGTGTGGTTTGTTCCATCGCAATCGGATGCAGCGTATCCGTGCACAACAAGCCTTGCGATCGCTGGTGGAAACGCAGCAAGACCAGCTCGAACGCCAGATCGAAGAGCTCACAAAGAGTGCCTTTGCCGCGAGAGCGGGAAAGCTCGCCGCACAGGTGTCGCACGACATCCGCTCTCCGCTTTCCGCACTCGAGATTATTGTGGATGATGCTAAGCAGTTTCCCGAAGCACGGCGCGTGTTGATGCGCCAAGCAATCGACCGGATTCGCGACATTGCCAACTGCTTATTGAATGAATACTCCCCTGACAAAAACCGACTGCGCTCGGAAAGTGCCCCCACCACTCAACTCCTTGCTTCGCTACTAGAGAGCATTGCCGCTGAAAAGCGATTGCACCTTGCCGAGCGCACCGATCTCAAACTGGAAGTGAGCATCGACCCCGACAACTTCGGGTTGTTCGCAAGCCTTCACGCTTCGGAGTTTAAACGTGTGCTTTCCAATCTGGTGAACAACGCGGCAGAGGCGATTCACGGTTCGGGAAGCATCACCCTTCACCTCAAAGCCACTCCAGATGAGGTGATCGTTACGGTTACCGATACGGGGGTTGGCATCGCTCCGGAGCTACTGCCCTTGGTGTTCGAAGACCGAAAGTCTTTTGGGAAGTCGAAAGGCCACGGCTTAGGACTCAGTCATGCGAAGGAGCAGACCGAGGCCTGGGGCGGAAGGCTGTGGATCGAGTCTACCCTGGGAAAGGGCACGACGGTCTTTATCGCATTGCCCCGTGAAGCCGCACCCAAATGGTTTATCTCATCGCTTTGCATCTCTAATGAAGTGCTGGTCTTCGTGGATGATGACCCGACGATTCTTGAAGCCTGGCGCTACCGATTGCGTGCCTCTGGCCTTTCCAGCGAACGCGCGTACTACTTCTCAAAGCCGGCGGAGTTAACACAGTGGCATCGCACCACGGGCAGACGCCTTCACGCCCTCTACTTGGTGGACTATACTTTCGGCGCCAATGACCCATCCGGCGTCGAGCTCATTACGGCCCTAGGCATTGCCGCACAGGCCATGGTTGTGACGAGTCGGGACCAAGAATTGGAAGTGCTCGAGCATTGTCGCGCGGCAGGCGTCGGCCTCATCCCAAAATGCGCGATCCCTTACATTCCACTCAAGCGACGCAAACGCGTCAACTTCCATGGTTCACTGCACCAGCTCATGCAGCGCAGGCTGTCGGGATTGACGGTCTCAATGGCCGCCGGGGGAACCCCTTGACACGATGCATATCATTGATACATACTGATATGCATGAAGCGTACGACTCTCATCCTGCGTGAGGACCTTTTAAAGAAGGCGGCTGAGGCCACGGGCCTCCAGGAAAAAACCGCTTTGGTCCATCGGGGTTTGGAAGCCCTTATTCGAGAAGCTGCATTGGAACGCCTCATACGCCTGGGTGGAACTGCCCCCAAGGCGAAGGCGCCCCCGCGGAGGCGTTCGTAGTGAGGGTGCTGGTCGACACGTCGGTGTGGATTGACCATCTTCGCAAACCCAATTCAGCGCTGGTAGGGCTTTTGAAAAGCAACCGAGTGCTGATGCATACTGCCGTTCTCGGAGAGCTGGCTTGTGGGACCCTTCCCAACCGTGCTGTCCTACTCGCGGACCTCGATCTGATTCCGAAGGCAACTGAAGCCACCCCTGATGAAGCCATGGCGTTTATTGAGCGCAATGCCCTAAGCGGCAAAGGACTCGGCTGGGTGGATATTCAATTGCTTGCATCCGCGCGCCTCTCATCTTCCACGCTGCTCACGAAAGACAAGCGGCTTAGTAAATTCACATAACTGTAAGCAACTAGTATTACTAATACTTGTCGTTTATTGCGTCATCCTATAGATTGGCGTATAATAACAACTATGAACCTGACTTCAGAGCTGATGCTCCGTGCGTTCGAGCACCTCGATAAACACCTGCAACAACCCGTTCGCCTGGTGATGGGGGGCGGAGGCGCGATGTTGCTCGCTCACCATTTTCGTCTGAGTACCAGCGATGTGGATGCGGTGCCAACGTCCGGCATTTCGATGGACGCTCTGGCCGCGGCCGTTGAAAAGGTATCCATTGAGCTCTGTATTCCCATCGACTGGCTCAATCCACATTACGCTTCGTTCACACATGTACTTCCTAGCGACTACGGCTCCCGTTTGATTGACGTGTGCACACACGCCCACTTGCGCGTAAGTGCGCTGTCAAAAACCGATCTTTTGATAATGAAATGCTTCGCCGGTCGGCAAAAAGATGTGGTGCACGCCCGAGTGCTTTTCAGAGACGGCGCTGATGCCACTTTTGTTCGGAACCACTTAAAGCATCTTGAAACAAAGCGCATTCCTGGCACGGAAAAGGCCCTTCGTTTCCTGGGCGAAATTGAAGCCTTCTTCGAGGACCAAGAGTGATCGCGTTGCCCAGTACCGCGGCCCTGGAGCAGGCGTACGAGAAACTCATTTTTGCCAGGCCAAGCGCCCCCTCTCCTTCAGAGCTTGCACTTTATTCGCAGTGGAGCCGACTCGATCCCCGCCTTGCGGAACTGATCGTTGAGTATCTCTTCAGCGCATGGAAAAGCATCGACCCCATGGCTTTGCGCCGAGCATTGCTCCAACTACCTTGGGCTGCTGCTTTTGCGGCGCTGTGCGAATTCGTCCTCATTCGTATCGAATCTGAAAGCGAAGACAGTCGGCTGTTCCATAAATGGGCTGACCTAATATGCGAAGGCTTCCCCTGCGGATCAGACGAACAGTTCTTTATAGGACTTCGCCAAATCGGTGGGAAAGAGATGGAGCTCGATGCCCGCTTCCCGTTACACGCGTACCAGAAGTGGGGATATCTCGCGCGAGAGAACCTGGTGCACCGACAAGCTAGGGCGGGATTCAGTAAGGCGACAAGACTGAACATTCTGGAGGATCTCATGGCCCGGCTGCCTCGAATCCGAACTCAAGACTATGTCCAAGCTTTAGAAGGATCGGTTTCAGACCGTCAGGCGCAACGCGATCTTGAGCAATGCCCCTCACTTAAAGCGGTCGGACATACACGGGCTAGATACTTTGTCCCCACCCCACATCGACGCCGGAAGGTTTGAATGGTGGCGCGGGTGGAAGACCCACCCGCTACCAACACTCCGTTAGACCGCAATTCGTACGTCGTCGGGCAGTCGCGGAAGCCACTCCCCGAAAAGAAAGGCTTCGCTATGCTTGCGACAGACACCACAGAACAATTGATACCTAGACTCCGGCTTGAAGGCTTGGCGACAGATATTGCACTGCCGGCACGAGGCTCTATCTCGTCTGCGGCTAATGGACCGATACGAACAGTGAGACTGTTTGAGTTGTTTCATGGGTTTCTCCTTTCTCTAAATGGGGTTCCGAAATAATATTTTAGAAAAGGTTTTTATCGGGTCAAGAGGATTTAATATAATATATTAATATCAAATACTTAAACATGTCGCACCGCGGCCCAGGAGGCTGCCAGTCAACCTCCAAACCCACTCCATTTCCCGTACGCAACGACTGCCAGAAGCGCCAAGGGAATGTAGAGGCTAATCGCAATCTGCAAGAAACAAAGTATCCGGGTCGCCCGGCTAACCTGCCCGCGAAAGTCATGCCCTTCAAACTTCGGAAACATCTTCACAGCAAGTCGGGGTGTGCTCACTCCAAAAGCATACTGAATGGCCCGTCGTGCACTTGCGGAGGGAAAAAAGGTCGTCCAAACCAAAATATGGTCGTCCAGATAGTCTTTGAATTGCGGGTCAAACGTGGGACACAGAAGGCGGCGCAAAATAAAAGGCAGCAATACCCCGATCGGTATCACGTAACCCAAGTGGGTTATCCAAATGTACTCTGGATGGGTGAATGGGGAAGTAATCAAAAAGGCTGCCACTTCCCAAAACGTCTCGAGGACCTCTTGAACCCGTCCCATCATTTTTCGATCTCTTTGCTAGTCGCTGACTCATAGACTACGGCGACAAATTCACCCGCTCCCCGCGCAAGCTGCCCAGAGACGTAACCAAATGCAAGCGCCACCCCAAAATAGCATACTACTCCTCCCACTCCGGTCGTGATGGTGAGGAATCCGCAAGCACTGGTAGCAACCGTTCCCGTTATAGCGCGCGCGCCCAGCTTTCCTCCCAGCGCTACGGATTCCTTCACGGAAGTGCGCACGCGACGAGACGTTTCCCAGTCTTGCGCCACATTCATCCCCGCACCTACTACGTCTAAAGCCACTCCGATATTGGAGGCGGCATGCTTCATGCTCTTCAACGAGCCAGCATAAGACTTCACCTTCCCAAGCGTCTCTGAGTACTTCCGTAGCCCCGCAGCAGAGGGCTCCACGAGAAATACTTTTCCGTGTGAAGAACTAAACGCCCGAATATGAGTGGGTATCAGCCGTAAGCTACTATCCGTTTTGATGTACCGGATGTTTTTGTTGATACTTCGAACCATTTCCCCGTGAACGATTTCAAATTGAAAAGGCGTCATCTTTAGCAAGTTGCCGAACTGCCCCCCAATTGCCCGAGTGGCGGTGTCCAACCCCCTTCCCAACAAGCCTATCCCGGCTCTCGACATCGCTTGAACACTCTTTGCGCCGGGGATGAGCGCCCCAAAGTTCACATCATTTGCGATGGATCGGGAGAGTGACTCCTGATGGTGACTCACGGTCTGCAAGGTCATGAAATGATCGAGGAGAAATTCGTTGTCTTGTCGAGAACCGTATTGGAGCACCGACTGCATTTCCAATAGGTCCGTAGCAGCTACATTCGAGCTTAAATCTAATCCGCTCCCCAGATACAGTACCTGCCCTTCGTAGATCCTATCAGGAGAAGTCAGATGAGGGTTGGCGCGATAGAGCTCCATGGCTTTGCGATGAATCGCTCCCGGATCCCACAACCCATAGATCCGAGCCGCAATGCGAGAAAGATTATCTCCGGATTTAACGAAGTAAAAAGGTGAAACAGCGGGGGTCATAGCAACTCCTGCGGCTTCAAAACAGCAAAGACGGTGCCAGCAGATCCGTGCCTAGCTCACTTCAAGTAGAGTCACGTTTTTGAGACTTTGATTCACTTCTGAATAGGACTCGTGAGTGATTCAATCACGTTCTTGTGCTGGGGGAATTGCCTAAACAACGTTGCGCGGTCTCCCATTTCAAAGTCATCCCACTCAAATCCGGGGGACATCGTAGTGCCGAGCAAACTCCAGCCAATCATCTCCCCCGCTGGACGCAGCGCCTGCCAGGTTTTCGAAGGCACCGTCCACTGGGGGACTTGCTCTCCCCAAATTTCGCTTCCTAGACAAATCTTTTGCAAACGTCCCTGTGGATCAATAAGAGCCAAGTCAACTGGGTCGCCCGCATAGAAATGGTAAATCTCCGTTCCACTCAGCCTATGAAACCGCGAGAAACTTGAAGGCGTCATCAAGTAGTAAATCGCAGTACAGGCGGAATGTTTCTTGGAATCGCCGTCAATCGCGAGGGCGCTCTTATAGGTTTGCCGAAAGTACCCGCCTTCGGGTTCCAAAGGTTGCAATTTTAAAGTGGAGATAATTTGTGCCGCTGTCATGCTGGAGAGCTTAAAGCACGAAGGGAAAAACTTGGTAGCCTTCTTCTTTGTCGGTGCGAACGAATTCTTGGCCGTTAAATTCAAAGCGATCAAACGCGCCTTTAGCCCCTAGCTTCGCGGCGAGTTCGGGCGGAAGTACGGCCGCGCGCGCAACGCTATCAGGACGCAGTGTTCCTGCCGTGCGAACCAAGATGCCTCGCACATCCATGATGTCCAAAATATACTCTCCCGGTTTAGCTCCAGGCCGGACCGTGAAGTGCTCCCCTGCTCCGGGTACCATGAGCGAAACGACGGTGCGCCCCGTGCGATGGACGAGTGAGTAAGCTGCCGCTAGTCCTGCAAACAGACCCAGTAAGCCCATCAGCACCAAGCTAGCGGTGGAAAGAGGCTCTTCGCTGTCGAAGATGGAGCCTTCGGCTTTACCAAAGGGATTGGTGACGACTTCAGAGGCGAGACCGCGTCCTGGGATATCCATTGCGCTCACCACTTGCTCGGGCCTAAAAGTCAGACCTGCAATTTCAGCGGGGCGGTCGCTATCTTGAACGCGAGCGACTTGTTTCTTTAAACCCTGCAGACTTAAAAGCGCTTTCGCATGGGCTTCCTGGAAGCTCTCTGCGGTTTTGCCATCGCTCTTTTCACCTTTACCTGACAGCTTGGCTTTGTGTTCTTTCAAAAGTTTCTGCGCAAGCAACACGGCTTTTTCATACTTCTCTTGAGCTTCTTCAGATACCGGCGCGTCGGCATCGCGAGCCTGTCCCTTTTGAAGCACAATGGTGCTACCTGCGTTTTGCTTTGCCTCTTCACTCAGCGCCGGGGCAATGGCTGAATCGTCCATCGCTAAGCGCTCGGTGGGCAAACCCGAACTGTTTTCTGCGGCGACCAAAGTGGGAGCCACAAAACCGGAATTGTATTTGAGCTCTACGATCTGTTCTTCAGGGCTTGCATTCACAGTGTCCAGAGGAGCCGCAATCGAACTCGGCTCTCTTCGTGCCGGAGCAGGAATGCCAACTGCGGAATTCACTTCACGTGGCGAATCAAATTCAATCCCTGGTGTCTTGATCGGATTTGCCGGTGCTTGCTTCTTTGCGGCGTTAATGGGTGCCATCATCGAAGAGGTCATTTGGGCTTTGAGCTTCAGCCAATCTTTTCGGTTGATTCTTCCGTTGGCATACATCTCATCGACCAAGGCGCTATTCGCAAGCGCTCCAGCCGAGGCGGCATTTACCTGACCACGGCTAGCCGCATCGAAATTCCCGTTTGCAACTGAATGCGGGGCGAGTGCTCCCCCAGCTTCTGCCGACCCATTAGAAACCTTTGATGATGCAGCATCCGCGTTCTCCTTGGAAACTTCAGCATTAGGAGTGAAACCGCCATTTGTACCGGTTGCGTGCGCTAAATGGCTTGCGATGGATAGAGACATAAGTATGAGAACGGTGGTGCGCATGCAAGGTATTGCATTGCAACGCGTATACCAGCAGAGCACGCCTAGGTAGAGGCATATTATTGAGCCACCTTGTATCGCAAGTTGACGGGGTCGTTGGGGCATTGAGTAAACTACTGTTTTCATACAGCTAAAACTGTATAGCTGCATTGATTACGAGCCCCCGTACCAGGGAAAACACTCATGGATCCAATTACTTACAAACTGATTAATTCGTGCGAATTTGTTTTTGTACTCACAGGGTGCTCAACTAACATGCTACTCACACGGAAATGTTGGAGTTAACGTGATTCAGATGAAGCAAATGTTTTTAATCTCTCTCGTGATGGGGATTTCGTCTCACTCTTTCTCGAAGCCCGAAATCGAACAGTTCACCCAAGAAGGCGTGCAAAACTGGAATTGCTCGTACCTCGCTAACAACCCAAATATTATTTCTATTGTCGATTCCTGCGGGGTTGATGCCGCGGCAACCAAACCGGTTTGCGTAGGTGGAATTGTCTGTGAAGCACGCCTCCTTAGGACAAATCAGCTGGGGAAAAATAAATGGCTTGCTGTGTGCAGTGCGAATGCCAATGGTACTTGTCCAACGGCGATTGAGTGCGTAAAGGCGGCTTCTGACTTGACTGCCACTAAAGGCAGCGTGATGGGCCCCAAAATCCAATCCCGCGCTGAAGCCCTCTCCGAATTCAACGCTTCAAAAGCGCACGCAACTTCTTCTCGTACTTCCACCCCACACAAATAACTATCCCGGCAACTTAGGCCGCCACTTTTTCCCAAACGTTACTTGGGATCTGAGTTGATTGTGCGTCCAACACAGAAGACGCAAATTCTCCTTCTGATGCTGCCCTCCCAATGCCCAGGGTTGAATATGATCCATCTCTAGAAAGCGTGTTTCGCCACAGACTTTTCCATCGGGTGCTTGGTACTGACATCGAGCCTCATCCCGCTTCCAGACATCGCGCTGTATTCCCCGGGGAATATGCCGAGAGCCCTGCTTCAAATGCACCACGGTCGAAGTGGGAGCGGCAACAGCCGGCCCGGTTTGTATGCCGCGGGGAATACGATTCCCCCTTGCCGACGCCTTCTCCATTTCTTGGATGAGCGACTTCAGTGCAAACCCCATCACATCTTTCATTCTGCCCTGTGGAAAGCGATGACTCAGCAAGGCAGTGACTTTCTCCAGATCTGCAGCGAATTCCTTATCGGCAGTAAACTGAATCGCAACCCTCTCCCCACCCAAAGGACTCACTGTTTTCTTTAACCGGTCTTCCACTTCCTCCCGAGGGTACTTACTCAACAAGATCTCCTCCACCTGCCGGACACTTTTGCCTTTGGCTTCATGGAACAATATCTCGGCATTGGCATTATTGATAAAGGGAGCCAGTCGGCCCAAGGCGGACAAAGAGTAATTCCCCAAAGCAATCTGCTCAAAGAGAAACGGAAACCGATTGCCCAGCTTTGCCGCTTGAATGCGCTTCAAGGCAGAACTTTCCGCAAGACCATGCCCCTCCACCAAAAACCGAAACACGCTTCCATACCCCAGCTTCGCATAAAGCTTCCGGCGAATGGCCTCAGCCAAGTAAGCAACAAACATCGCTTTGCGTTTGCGATCCCCGGCAATCAAACGCTCAATACCGGAAAGAATCTTCCCATCGGTTTGGGCTTCTAACTGAAGCAATTTCATGCGGCCTCCTAGTTAAATACATGTGTATGTAGCTCAAAGACCGCTGGCAAGCACTTATCGACGAGAGGACGTATTCCCCGGGGAATATGAAAACCTCAGAACTTGATGGGGGTGTCGGGGCATTGAGTGGGCTCTCCTCCGGCGGAAAGTGTGTAGCAGGGTTCCGGTGCCTTACTAACCCCCATCTCAACATTGGCCGGAAGCTCCATTCCGCTGACTGTTAGGATTCTAAAACCACCTTTTGAAAAGACTTTTACCTCGGCAGTTGTCGTTCCCGAACCAACAACCGCTTCGTTTTTCAACTTAGGTGGGACCATTGAAGTACCCAACAGCTTCTTGGCCAGTCCTTGGGACCGAATGAGAATCAGCTCGTTCGAGGGCCTCGCGAATCTAAGTCGAACTATAAACCCATGGGGAATGCCAAACTGTTTGGCCCTTGGATCATAAGTCACCTCATAGGTCATTGATTCAACGACCCGCTTCACTTCCTTGGGAGGGCGCGCGGGTTCAGCGGCGTAGGCTCCGAAGGTCATCAACAGACCAAGAATCAATTTTTGTATCATCGGCAGTATTCTCCGCCATTTAGGTAGCGAGGTGACACTTCAAACAGAGTATCAGTCTGGGACCCAAATAAGGTACCGTCTACTCGATGTCCCGTGCCATTAAGATCGGCCCGCACCTTTAGACGACGAGAGGCACTACCTATAAGGCTTGAAAAGCTGCTGCCTGGGATCGGCTCGCACTGAAATAGAGTAACTACGGGCCCGTTATCCGCTTGAGCATACATTTCGTACGCGGGTACCGGCGCAATCATCCCATCGAACTCGATCGACATTCTATAGAGATCGATCTTTATCACTCCCCGTACGTCAACCTTTCCAATGACTTCAGAAACAGGCGAACAAGGGTTGGCGGGTTCGGCTTCTATGGGAACAGTGATGACCTCACCGGTTCTAACAGCGGTCCCGACGACGGTCGGCTTGACCCACCTGGTTGCAAGCCTTGAACAGCTAACAACTTCTCTTCCAACCTCAATCTCAAAGGTCTCGTCGCTAAATGAAATCCCGGTTGCAAGAGGCACCAGTCCACCAAGATTGATGTTGACCGGAATCGTGGCCCGGGCGCTCGCCGCCTTGTCCGAGCTAAATCCGCGTTGGTCCGTTAGATACCCTAAGCCTGAAAGGGGAACTGGATGAGGAACGTAGGTTTTCCCTTGGTTGATTCCATTTTTCACCTGCCTAGTAATGCCCGGAATATTCTTCGGGATAAATATTTTGAACCAGATCTGAATGTTTTGAATGGGGTGCTGCTGAAGACTTTGATATCGCGTCATCCCCACAGGCTTAGCAAAAAAGGTACCATGCGATTTGCGCCTGGTACCTCGGACCGGCAGTCCCGCGATTGAGACAATGTATCAAGCCTGAAACGCGCGCTCGAAATCTTGGCTATTTCATCTTGGTTGTTGCACGGACTGCTATGAGCACCGGTATCGACAAACCGACCACTGCCAACATTGTTAGGGGCAAGGCCTCTGCAGAAACATCTGCGGCGATAAGCACGGCGTAGAAAATCATCGAAGTGATCGCCATCACCCCAAATGTAACGGCTACCATACCCGGTCGACTGGAAAGTTTGCTGACGGATTCAAATCCAATAATTGCAAAGGCCTCATACGACGAAGCTCCGACCACGATGAACAGGCTCGCCAGAAAAAGCCCGAGGGATTCTCCAGCAAACCCCACTTCAAGATAAGCTCCCAGAGTCGAAGCAAAAAGCGAGACGATCACGAGCCAGACGGAAGGAAAGGCCTTGCCTCGTCCGAAATAGGCGACGGCGCTGCCAATGATCCCTGCCTGTTCCCCTGTCATTGCAAGACGAAAGGCCTTAACGGCGAGGGGTCCGATCAGAACGCCGATCTCAAAACAAACGTAAGGGAGAGTATCGTTGAGCATGCTGCTCATACGCAGCACAACGATCTGAGAAACCAACGTGAGAAGTACAATCGCCCAAACGTATTCCCACATAGCTGGATGAATATGAGAACTTTCGAGGCCTTTGGCCTGGGCGACAGGTTCAAACGGCGCCAAAGTCTCCTCGTCTTTAACTGCTCGGCGAGTTGCGAAGTCCAAGAGAGCCGCGACGAGCAAAGCTCCACCGCTAAAAACAATTGCATCACTGAGCGTCACACTGGGTAGTTGTTGCCAGAGGAAAAGGCCAAGAAGGACACCAAAATTGTACCCCAACTCAACCCATGACAAGCGACCTTGAACGCGAGCGGCCAGGTCAGATCGGAACGTACGAGGGACAAACACGACGCAAAAAAAGACACACAACCCCGCAAATGCAGCCCAGCTAAAAAACACGCTCTGCCGGGTGACCGCTAAACTTAGGAGTTTTGTTAGACCAAAGCACAGGCCAACCCCTGCAAGCGAGATCCAACCACCTAAGCGAATAATAAACTTCTTGAGATAAAGAATTCCGCCCAATGAGATGAGCGTTCCGACCAAATAGGCCAACATTGAGTCGGCGCGAAAACCCGGTACCGTCCCAATCGAATGCAAACCTTTTGCGATCACCCCCGCCCCGGCGAGACCTCCGGCGAAGTTGGCTGCGACTAGAAAAAACGTCAAACGGCTGTTCTTGTTCATATGCGTTTCGTACCCATTCGCAATGCAGCAAAAACCGCATAGTGAAACTCTTCTTTGCCACTTTTTATGATCAGGGTTTTGTACTCACTGGAAGGATCTTTCACGACAAGATTTCGCCTCGCTACCGCCTGAAGCAGGGAGGGGAGATCGTACTTGATGATCGAGTAAACATGGATCGCCTGCCCCTTGGACATGCGTTCTTGAGAGTCGGAAGTGATAAGATCCTGCTTGAGCGTATAGTGGAAGCGGTAGACGACGCCTCGAATACCCGCAGCAGTTTCATAGTGCCCAAAAGGAATATACTGTTTCAACTCGTCCGCTGATGGTTGAAACTCTTTGTTATGCTCCGGAGCGATCACTGTCCCCTTCGAGTCCAGCGATTGAAGCAGCTTCAATTCATGCAACAAGTGCCTAGGTGTCTCCAGCCAAAAGGGATCTAAAGTGTACTTTTCCTGGATGGGTTTGCCGGCAGCCGTTCGCCGTAAGAGTGAAACGCCGGTCAAGATCGCGCAGGTTCGCGACTTGGGAAATGCCTCGAGCACAGACCGGAAAAGATCCCACTCATGGTACTCATTGTTGCCCAGGCAGTTTCCGAAGAATGTACAGGCTATGGGCCCTTGCGAAAGAAACCCGTCCCCATTGGGATTAACCGCTTCGACTATACCGGCCAAATCGTAAGCATCTCCAACGGCAAAACGCACTTTGAGTCTCCCCTGGGCAATAGCTTCGGCAAACCTTTGTCGTACCAACTGAGCATGGGCAGCCAAAAGAAACTCGCTGCTATCGATCCCCAAGTAGTGCACTACTTGCCTGCCAGGCTTTGCCTGAACGAGAAGATGAGCAATCAGATCGATTTCACCAAGCCCTTCACCTGTAGCCAACCCGACCAAACACACCGTTGAAACTGTGGGTCGGAAGAAAACTTCGTCGAGTTTGAAGGCCGCAAAAGAGTCGGCCTCATATTGATCCTTCTTAGACGAATAGCCACTGGCGTAAGTCAACCACTTGGCCGCGGATCGATAGGGTGCATAGGCACTTGCAAAAGGTAGCCCTCCCCCGTCTCGCAAGAGGGCTCGCGCAATCTCTCGAGGGTCCGTCAATTTGGTTTGCAGGTGAAAAATGTCAACGCCCGACACCTGGGGCCCTAACGTCTTTTCGTTCTTCTCTAAAGAAAAACGCGCTTCACGCCCAATCTTAGTCGACTGAACCGCGAGCTCACTCTGATTTCGACTCAGTGCTTGGGACAAAGTAGACAGAGCCACTCGAAGCCCTTCACGGTCTAGAAACTTCTCAACCGCTCTGGGACTCACCCCCTGCTCGAAAGGGCACTTTTGCGCAATGGTCTGGGTGAGTTCAGCATAAGATAACGACTCCCCCGCCCGTTCCAACAACGCCAATGCAACGAGCGAACGTAGCGAAGGACGCTCCAGATGCACTCCTGAGAGCCGGTCCGTTGGTAGAGCATTGCGCCACTTCTCATAAGATTTGCGATCGATCATAAGCGGCTTAAAAAGCATAAAGCATATAGGGAGATCAATCAGAATATGTAACATGCATAAAATACGTATTAATTGATTGCTTACAGGAGCCCTTGATCGATAGGAATTCTCTATGGGCGGGGATTTAACGGGAGGACTTTTGTGGATTTTGGCAACTCAGCCCAAGGGCATCACCAGACCGATGAAAACGCTTTGGTATCGTCAAGTCTCTGTTTCGCTCATGACATCCGATCGCCTTTAGCAGCACTTTCCTTGCTTCTAGAAAATACCCAAGCAAACACCCCCGCCAACGATCTGTTGAAAATGGTGGTCGTCCGACTCGAGGACATGGTGGGCAGCTACCTTGCGACCATTCGAAACAAAAGCAAACCCCTTAGCTCTGACTGCGACCTCGAATCGGTAGTGCACACGGTCATTGCTGAAAAACGTCTACTGTTAGGGGCCGAGCGGTTCAGGCTCACCATTAAGGGCACCAAACGTATCGTCCAGGCAGAGCCCACATCCCTCTGCGCTGCTTTCGCAAACTTGCTGCAAAATGCCCTTGATGCGACTCCAGAAGACCTACCTGTCGAAGTAAATGTCGTTTTTGGAGAATGGGGGTGCCGCATTTTCATTCGCGACCACGGTCCAGGAATGCTCCTCGCTCCGTCTCAAATAGGACAGCTCGGTGCAACCAAAGGAAAAGCTCTAGGATCTGGAATTGGACTGTTTCAAGTTAATCGAGCTGTTCAAGGCATAGGAGCAACACTTCGACATCGCACCCTTCGCTCAAAAGGGACGATCTTTATGCTTGCGCTAAAATATGCCGATTTCAGTCAAGCGATGAAAACCCGGAAAGTGGACCCTTGTCCGGGTTTGCTGCAAACGAGATCGAGTCCGCCTCCTAGAGCGGTTGCTAGGCGCTTTGCTAAGTAGAGGCCTAGACCGGTGCCTGACTGGGTTCTATCGGGAGCGCTTTTCAGCTGAACAAACGGAGCGAACAGTTTGGATCGATCCGCATCGGAAATACCCAGCCCCTCGTCGGTAACGTCGAACACCAAGCCCTCTTTTCCATCGCGCTTTTCGGGACGGACGTCTAGACGGATGGCGCCTTGGGAAGTGAACTTGATGGCATTGCCGACTACGTTGATTAGAATCTGTTTGAGTCGAACGGGATCCGTGAAAATCGTTTCCGGAACAGCGGGGGCTAAATCGCCCTCAATGCTAAGTCCCTTCTTTTTGTTGGCAAACTTTTGCAACGTCAGAACTTCATCCACCAGGTTTCGAACATTCACGTCGGTTTTGGTGATATCCAACTTTCCGGATTCGACTTTAGACACATCCAAAACATCATTCACCAACGCGAGCAGAAGCTGCGCATTACATCGAATGATGTGCATTTGCTCGCGCCACTCATCGTCCTTGGAGAGGTCGGATTCCATCAGCTCTGAAAAACCTAAGATGGCAGTTAGCGGCGTTCGCAGCTCGTGAGAAACGGAAGCGATAAATCGGCTCTTGGTAACATTGGCGAGTTCGGCGATCTCTTTTGCCCGCTTCTTGCGCAGAACACTTCGGGTGAGCCACGCCACCACTCCCAATAAAAGGACAAGCAGAAGAGCTTCAAATTTTATGAAAAAGCGCGTGCGGGTCTGAACAGGATCGGGAAGATTCATGAGCTTCACATTCGCGGGGACGCTATCCAAAGCGACCCCGTACTTTGCGAGGCGTCTCGCATCAAGAAGCGCCTGATTGGGACTATCGAGAAGTATCGGTGTTTTTAATTCGCCCGCCATGCTTTTGAGGGCAAGCTTCGCCACTTCGCGCCCCTGAAACTCTGCGGATTTGACTGCACCACCGAAAGCGCCTTCTGAAAATGTGGCCTCATCCCCTACGTAAACCGGAAATTGCCCAAACTGATTGAGCACGGTCATCAAGCCGACGCGTCCCGACCACTCAGTGGCAAGTGCCGCTTCCAAGACTCCTGCGAGAATGACCGTACCCGGTGGCTGCTGGACCAAGCGCTTTCTAAGTTCTTCTGGATCGTCGACAAAAATCACTTCGCACACAACTCCGGCATTCCTGATACTCGCAGCAATGGTATCAACGCTTTCATGAAGGGAAAATGAAAGCGGATCAGCGACCACTAAAACCTTGGCGGGATTGGGATGGAGCTTCAGAATCAGATCCGTCGTCTCTAGCCAGTGATCGTCCTCAAGCACCCCCGAGAATCTTCCCATGGTCAAAGCGTCGTAATGATTTCTTTCAACGCCCGCGAAAACAATGGGCGCATGCCCCAACAATCCCCTTTGATGTTTTGCAGCATATCTCAAGGCAGCGACGTCCGTCGTCACGACGACTTCAAAACGGGTATCACGATACTTCTTGGTGAGTACATCGGTAATGGCGTCGAGCGCGACTTCCGGCTCATACCGTTTGAGATCTAAATACTCGACGAATAGTTGCGCCTTGCCGTGGAGGACCGAACTAATTCCAGCCATCTCCCCTCTCGTCCAGGTGTAGTCAGGATGATAGGAATTGAGGACGAGGATCTTGGGCTGGTTGCCGTGAGGGGGAACAACAACACCGGAAGCAGGGCCGTAGCTAGCGAGGATGGAGGCTGCGAAGAGCCCCGACCTCAATCTCGAGCGACTGATCCACATTTTGTCTCGGACTACCACCGGCCAGAACCGTTTGCAACGATGCGGAAACAGCAAGTTCATCCATGTGGTGTGATAGAACTAATCTATGAATAACTCACTCATTGGTCTTGCGATTGGATTCACCGCACTCACTGCCTTCCTCCATTTGTACTTTCTAGTGCTTGAAATGTTTCTATGGACGACACCTAAGGTTCGGGCGGGATTCAAGATGACCGAGGAATTTGCAAAAGCGAGCCAAGTCTTGGCGAAAAACCAAGGGCTCTACAACGGGTTTATAGCGGCAGGACTGATTTTGAGTTTTGTGCTCTCAGGCGATAAAGCCATGACGCTTCGGGTTTTCTGTCTGGGGTGTGCCATCGTAGCGGGAGTCTATGGCGCTACCACAGTGTCGAAGAAGATTTTCTACGTTCAGGCGTTGCCGGCAGCAATCGCATTGGCGCTGACCGGGATGACTTGCCTGAGCTGTTCGGGAAGTTAGTTCCAGTAGTTTGGCGGTCCGCCGCCGTCGTCATTCCGGCGAGGCGCTTGCTCTTCGCCCTCGTTTACGATGAGGGTAAACTTTTTCTTTAGACGGTCGCGCTCCCAGTTGGCCTTTCCACCCTGCCCTGAGCCGCCACCCCCTTTGGGACGCATGAAGTTGAACCAAACATAGGCCCAACCGAACAACATACCGCCGAGGTGCGCAAAGTGGGCGATGTTGTCCGAGCGATCGATACCTCCGATGAGCTCCATGCCGGCAATAATCAGCACGAAGTACTTGGCCTTCATCGGAAATAGGAAGAAGAGCAAGAACGTTCTCTCCGCGTAAAAGTAGCCGTAAGCCGCGAGCAGCCCATACACCGCACCACTCGAGCCGATGATGACCGCACTCGAATCGGTCAGAACGCTGATGGCGAAATTGAAGATCCCAGCGCCAATGCCGCAGAAGAAAAAGAAACGCACAAAACGCCAAGTACCCAAGCGCATTTCAAGTTCGGCGCCGAAGTACCAAAACACCGCAAGATTAAAAAGCAGGTGAAACGGCGGCCCGTGCAAGAACATGTAAGTAACGAACTGCCAGTACCAGTGCAGCTGCACAATGGCCATGGGCACGAGACCAAAGAGTTCTTCAAACCGTACATCCAAAAACCCCATCCGCTGCAGCGGAAGGCGTTGAATGAGGTAGACGACAACACAAGAGATGATGAAGGTTTTGACCGCTTTGGTAAAAGGCGGAATGGGACTGATTTCGTCGTATCGCATGGTTTCCCTTAGACGTGTGAGCTGATTTCTTCGAGCTCGACGAGCACTCCACCGATACTCTTGGGGTGAATAAACAGAGCCTTACCTCGGGCCGCTTTGCGAATTCCCGGTGGCAAAACTTGCATACCTGAACTCTCGATGACCTGCTTCCAGCGTTCCAAGTCGGTCACTTCAAAACAAAGGTGATGTAAACCACCTGACGGTTTCTTCTCTAAAAACTTTGCTATCGGCGAATCCGACTGCGTAGGCTCCAAAAGCTCAATTCGAAAATGATCCGAGAAACCTACGGGCACCATCGCTGCCTTTACCTTCTCCGAAGGGACATCGTGGGTGTGTTCCACTTTGAGGTGCAAAACGTGCAGCTGCTTCATCACGTCTTCAATCTTGGGCGTCGCTATGGCGATGTGGGACAGCTTTAGCATCGATTCCTTATTCATCGTCGCCAGATGAACCTTCCATCTCACTCTCGGATTCAGGTTCAATGAGCGACGGCTTGTACGGGACCGCAGACCCTCCGGGCGTTTTGGACGGGGAGTTCAAACCGTCCGAGCCCGACCTAGGCTCGCGTACTCCGAAGACGCCCTTATCCTTCGTGTCCTTGGCTTGTTCGCCCGCAACACAATTACGAAACTGTTCGGAGCTAATGTCCTTGTACTTCTCGCACGACCGGATGTAGCGGTTTCGCTGCTCCGTGTTAGTGTTGTACTCTTTTTCCTTGTCCAAGTAACGGGTATTGCCGCCCGCGCTGGTGCGGGTTTCAGGGCCATTGGAGCCCCCCCCGATATCAAAGACTTTATCGTCGAAAACCTTGATATTGTTGCCCCCACTCGGCGCTAGGGGTTGGCCCGGGTTCGGCTGGTACTGTGGCGGCGCTTGCCCTTCCGCCAATGCGAGGCGCTGGTAAGCAACCCCAACCAGGATTATCAGCGAAACGGACGCTACGTATTTGTTCATGTCCTTTAAGAATATCATTCTGCTGACTCTTCCCTCAAGCTATGCCCGCGGCTATGATGGGGTTCATTAGTAATCTGTGGAGGCCGTGTGGCGATTGATAAGCAAAAAGTATTGGTTCAACTCGACAAAATCCTGGAAGCAGAGCTTTCCGGTGTGGTGCGTTACCTGCACTACAGTTTCATGATCTTCGGCCCAAATCGTATTCCGATCACCAAGTGGTTTCGCGATCACGCCAATGAGGGGATGCTGCACGCAGTGACCATTGGCGAGAAGATTACGGCCATGGGCGGCCACCCTTCCCTTAAGGTCAAACCCGTTCCAGAGACCAATAATCACAACGTTATGGATATTTTGAAGGAGTCCCTCGAATTTGAGCATGAGGGGCTGAAGCTGTACCACGAGCTCCTGGCTCTGGTAGACACGGACGTCGCCTTGGACGAAATGATCCGGGGTCTGATTCTCGAGGAAACGACCCATATCGAAGATGTGGAAAAAATGATTCGGACGTCTAAGTAACCCGGTCACGGGTCACAGCTTGCACCGGCAAAGCGATGGGCGTGTGCCTTACAGTTTTGCCGGATTTCCGTAGCACTCAGCGCGCGGTTGTAGACCTGCACTTGAGAAATCGCACCATCAAAGTAAGTGTCATAGTTGGTTTCTCCGCTGCTGCCAACGACCAAGGGCCGGGTGAAGACATCTAATGGGTAGTCGTGGTTCGAAGAGGCTCTTTCGGTGCCATTTACCCAAATCTTTAAGTATGGGCGTTCAAAGCTTCCGCAAATATAGTTATATTTCGAGCTGTCCACAGAGCCTGCGCCGACCACACCCAGATGCGCGGCCGCTGAATCGGTAACTTGGAATAGGTAACCGGAGCTCCCGATCTTTTGAAGTGCAAATCCCTCGAAATTGAGCGTGCGGCGATTGCGTTTAAACAAAATGTACTGATTCGCTGGGTCTGAACCCCCTACGGCGGTACTGGAGTTGAGGGATCGTCCTTTCACCCAAACGCAGGCAGTCACCGCTACGGGTTGAAGCGCCGAGCTATTGGGCACGGAAACAAAATCTGGGTTGGGGCTACGCGAATCAAATTCCAATCGATAGGGATCGCTCGGTGAACCTGTGCCGCCCCAGCCGGAGATGGCGCCACAATCTCCGTGTCCGGAAAGCGCGCCCGCGCTGGCGTTTACCGACAGATCCTTCCATGACTTTGAAGTGCAAAGCCGGTTGTTCAATCCATCGGGGTTTGCTGCATCCAAGAGAAGGGCCAAGCCCGATCGAACAACCGCACGCGCGGTAATGGACTTGCGGCTCTCAGTGCCATTTCCATCACGACAAACCAAAGCAAAGGTACTTTCGGCACCGGCGATGGACCCTGGAACCACTGCGGTGCCACTGAGGCCCGTAATCAAGGATCCTGCTCCTTCAATGGCGCAGCTCACGGCGTTGGCAGAGCTCCACTCAAGCGTTACGGGATCTTCAATATTCGCACGGCTCACGATACTCGGACCGCCTGCCACCTGAACGCCCACTTCGCCATTCACTCTAAGATTTAAGGTCGCGGCAGCATAGGAGATCACCCGCGGGACCACCGGAATGAGCTGCGCGCAGTACTGCGTGTTTGAAGGGTTTGCCAGATCCGCTATTAGAAAGCCTATCACCACGTTGCCGGGAGCGGCGATTCTTGAATCGATATTAATCTGCGTCGAGTTGCTATTTGCCGACCCGCCTAAAACATTGAAATACACACCAGACGGAAACACGGACGCACTGACCACTTGGGCAGGAATATTTGTGGTCAATGACAATTGAAGTGCGGCATCCGACAGGATCACTCCCGACGGCGTTACATCGATACTGACCACCGAGGGAGCAAAATCGAATCGCGAGCAGCTTAAAGCGGTCGGCGCAGCGGGATCTACAGGATCTGTCACCGCATTCACCGTAATTGCCGTTTGAACAGCCACCGAATTAGCCGTACCGCTCACGCGAATCGATTCGTTAAACGTTCCCGCGGTAGAATAGGTCTTCGTGAAAACGGCGGAGCCCACAAAGGTCTGAACACCCGCGCCGTCTCGTATGAGTTGCACGGTGCCTAAGCAGGACGAAGGAACCGTTACTTGCCAAACAACCTGAGAATTGACGGACACGGTCGCTGTCGTGGGCTGTACACGGAGGAGTTTCACTCCACCGCTTGCCTCAAGGCAGGCACCTGATTCCTGAGCAACGGTGCTAAGCACTTCAGTTCCGTCTGGAACGGAGCCATTCACAACAATGCGTCGCGAACTACAGGCGACGAGCGTTAGAAAGACCAAAGTGATTGGGAGGTACTTGCGCATATCGGTTTTCCCCTATTCGAAGCCTCTAACGTGCACATCCCTTTCCAGTTTTGCGTGCGTGGCTTAAGCGCAAACCTGTCGAACTTTTAATCAGTTTCGCCTACTCGGCAAAAACCGCAAAAGCTAAAGCCCCTTACACTGTCGCTCTCTTAGACATTTTTCGCCGATTAGACAGCCTTTTGGGGCGGATTTGCGTCACCGGAAAGTCGACTCTCAGGCACAAATCCGGTGGCATATTGCTTGCTCACTACCCGACTGCGCTCTGCGCAGGAGGATGCGTCCGATGGCTGTTAAGAAAAAAGAAGACGAATTGGATTTGAACGAAGAGGAAATGGAACTCGACGAAGACCTCGAACTTTCCGAACCTGAAGAGCTAGGCGAGGTCGCTTTTTCTGAGGAAGAAGAGGACGAAGAAGTGGAAGAGGCGCCCAAGCAGCGCAAACCGCGCAAGCGCGCACCCAAAAAAGAACCCAAACGGGCTGCGATGGTTGAAGCCGCGGCTGAAGAAAAGCCGTCCAAAACACCGACCAAGCTCGAAGAGAAAATTGAAAAAGCGTTTGAATTGCCTGCAGCCGCCGCAGTCGCGCCGGTAGTCACACCAGAAGCGTTACCCGCTTCGGCTTCGGCTCCTGCTCCCGCACACGACGACCTGGCTAAACAATGGGCCGCGGCTCAGCAAACGAGTGCCTCTATTGTCGCAAGCCTCGAAAAGGTAAACACGCTCTTGCGCGAAGTTCCCGAGCACTATGCTGCCGTCATTCAGAAGGCGATGAAGCAATCCTCTGGAAAGCCATCACCGGCTGCGAAGGTGGCTTTTGGTATGAGCTTGGTAGCTACTGTACTATCCGTGCTGAGCCTCACGTTTGCTCAGTCAGCCCGCCAGAGTGCCTTAAGCCAGGGCGTCTCAGTTCCCGCGATTCATCAACCCGTCGCACCTTCAGCATCGCCTCGCATTGAAGCGAATACGACTGCTTCGACCGATGCGGTTGCTTCGAAACCTAGACGTCGCAAATCCAAAGTTCATTAATCTCCCAAAAGTAGACGGGCACTTTTTGGGGAGTTCTATGGTATTTTGTTTAGGTGCTGAAAGAGTTTAGGGCCTATGACCCGGCTGCCAAAAGCCGGCTAGAAATTTTGCTCCTTTACCCCGGCGTGAAAGCATTATTGCTCCATCGCCTCGCCCACCGCCTTTACCGTATTCGACTCTACTTCCTCGCTCGTTTGGTTTCAGAAACCTCCCGTTTTATCACCGGCATCGATATTCACCCCGGAGCACGCCTGGGTAGTGGCGTCATTATCGACCATGGGATGGGTACGGTCATTGGTGAGACCGCAGAAGTACAAGAGAACGTCATCATCTACCAGGGCGTTACCCTTGGTGGCACTAACCTCGACAAAGTGAAGCGCCACCCCACCATTGAATGCAATGTGGTGATCGGTGCGGGCGCAAAAGTTTTGGGCAATATTTTGATTGGCCGAGGCTCGCGCATCGGCGCCAATTCAGTCGTCATTGAAAATGTTCCCCCTTTTTCAACTGTGGTAGGTATCCCCGGGCGCGTTATTCCTCGCGGCATAACGCCGGGCGAAGAACTGTGCCACGGTTCCATAAAGTAAGGTAAGTGTAGCTTAAATGCAGATTTTTGACGATATAACGAAAACCATCGGCTCCACTCCCCTTGTAAAAATGCAGCGGGTAGGACAGGGCCTTCCTGGGAAAATCGTTCTCAAACTCGAGTTCTTCAATCCGCTGGGATCGGTCAAGGACCGCATTGGCCAGAGCATGATCGATGCCGCAGAAGTGGCCGGCACCCTTCGCAAAGGGATGAGGATCATTGAGCCGACCAGTGGAAATACGGGTGTGGCTCTTGCCTTCATTTGTGCGGCTCGCGGCTACCCATGCACGCTCGTCATGCCTGAGACCATGTCCATGGAACGCCGAACCCTTTTGATCCTACTGGGCGCGACGGTCGTGCTCACGCCAGGGCCAATGGGAATGAAGGGCGCGGTCGCCAAAGCGAAAGAGCTTGCGGCCTTGGATCCCAATGCGTTTATTCCAGGGCAGTTTGAGAATCCTTCTAACCCCGAAGTACATCGAAGAACGACCGCCATGGAGATTTGGGAAGATACAGATGGCAAGGTCGACATTTTAGTGACCGGGGTGGGAACCGGGGGAACGCTCACAGGAGTGGGCGGCCTTCTCAAGTCCAAGAAGTCTTCCCTGAAGATTGTAGCGGTTGAACCCACTGAGTCCCCCGTCATTAGCGGCGGGGCGTCGGGACCCCACAAAATTCAAGGGATAGGGGCCGGCTTCATCCCGAAAAATCTGGATACGCGGCTCATCGATACGATCGAGCGTATTTCCAGCGATGAAGCACTCGCCACCGCTCGCGAAGTCATCCGAACAGAAGGCATCCCGGTGGGCATTAGTAGCGGCGCTGTCATTAAGGCCGCTCTGAAAGTGGCGGCGCAACCAGAAAACGCCAACAAGCTGATAGTCGCTATTGTAGCGAGCGGAACGGAGCGCTACTTATCGACTCTACTTGCCGAAGAGGCTCGCACTAAAGCCATGGCGCTTGCTACCTCTCCCGTCGATCCTGCGTCGCTGTAGCCATGGAAAATGAGCTTAAATTTGGACTTCTTCCGGAGCATTTCCACAAACTCCGCCGACGCGCCAAGGGCCCCGGACGCAAACAGATCAACGCGTACTTCGAAGCTCCTGGAAACACGCTCAAAAAACGGGGCATTGGACTAAGAATTCGGCTTGAAGATGGAAAGCGCGCTTTTCTCACGGTGAAAGCCCCGTCTGGAGAAAAGCACAAACGGGGGTGGCATCAGCGTCAAGAATGGGAGTCGGCACTTCCCGTTTCCAAAGCAAAAGCGCTCATGGCAGGTCGTCTGGAGTGGGCGTCGCTTAAGGCAGCCCCGATCTCCGCCTTGCGGAAGATCTTCCCCGGGCTTGATTTCAAAAGCTTACGACCTCTCGGCCAACTCAAGACCGACCGGTTTGACTTACGAATCGGTGCCTGGCTCTGCGAGCTCGATCGGTGGAGCGTCGGAAGCCATCGCTTCTACGAACTGGAACTAGAAACGGATCACCTGGCAGTCGCCGAGAAAGAAGTCCGCCGATACTTGCGAGAACTCTCGATACCAGTCCGTCCCCGTTCAACCACGAAACTTGCGATCCTTTTCAAACTTCAAAAGCGGGTAAAAAGAAAAACCCGCTCCCCCGTTTAAGCGAGGAGCGGGTCTCTTACTTGGGAAACTCATTCGCGAATTGCGACTGATTAAGCCGCTGTGATCTCGCCTACTGTCTCTTCGTTCTTCTGCAAACCCGACTTCGTCAGGGCGAAGAATTGAACGTTGAGCTGGAACACCGCATCTGCCGGATTGCGCGTGTTAGCCGCATTCAAGGCATCGACGAGTTCGCGGATCTTCGTGCGAAGTTCGCCGACTTTGTCAGCTGGTAAGCTAAGAATGATGCTCTCGAAATCCTGGGTCTCTGGACCCTGGGTGTAGAGAGACTGAGCTGCGAGTTCTGCCATCTGCTCATAGTGGATCTTCTGAGCGAGAGCGACACTGCTTTCGTCGACCGAAGTCGATTCCTTCGAAACCAGAGTGCCGTCGTTCGTCTGTCCCACGAAGCCGAGCTTCATCAGCAAGTCGACCGAGCCTTTAGCCTCTTCAGCCGTGATTGCAGGGACAAGTCCCTGGCCGATAGCGTTAGGGTCGTTAGTGACTGGACCCTTTTTCACCATCTCGCGGATCGCGGCGTGGTACCACTCGTGGTAGTAGTCATAAAGCTCTGGAATGAGCGTTTTGACTTTGAACAACTCACGAAGATACAGAAGCTTCGCTTCGAAAACCTTCTTCTTAGAAGGGTGTTCGCATTGATTGTACTCGACCATATATCGGAAAAATTCCGACTCATGGTTGTCGAGACGAAGGCCCTTGGCGAATTTGCCAATGGCTTCCTGGCTCAAATTACGTTTTCCGTCCATTACCAATTTCAAGTAGTTCGGCGAACCGAAGCCAGCTTGCTTGGAAAAGTGGCGGAAAGAAAATACAGGATCCGCTGCTTTCAGTTGGCGGTACCGGTCCTTCAAGAAGTCCCGGTAGTCCGAGAAATTATAGATATTAGAAGCGATGTTCACTTTAACCCCCTCGCGAATTTCATCGATCTCACACTTTGAGACCGACTTGTGTTCCCCTGGCCCTTACTTAAGCAAGGGCCCTGCCAAGGGAGCACCGAGAGTGTGCGGCCATGAATTCTTATGGATTCAGCGAGTTACGAATTGTGAAGGTGGTGTAGAACTTTCATACGTTCGTTGAACGAGGTGTAGTCAAATCAGACACGTAGACTTAAGGTGTTGAAATCATAGTTCTGCGCCTGTATGCACCGTCGACAGTTCGATAATTGTGAAGATGAAATCAAGGCTAGAAAATTTTCTCGAGCGTTTGGGAAGCGAATCGCGCATCCACTTCGGCCTAGAGGCATTCCAAAAGGCACTCGACGCGCTCGGCAACCCTGAAAAAACTGTCAAGTCGATCGTCATCGGAGGCACCAATGGGAAGGGAACGGTCTCGCTGCTGCTATCCGCCGCTCTCAAACACGCAGGCTTCACGGTTGGCACGTACCTTTCCCCCCACTTGCAGCACTTCACAGAGCGGTATCTCCATAACGGCAAGCCTGCGAGCCTAGAGCAGCTAGAACCGATTGCCGCCGATTTGGAAACCCTCTCCACTCAGTACGGGTTGTCTTACTTTGAGTTTCAAACGCTACTGTGCTTACTCTGGAGCAAAGCGTGCGGACACGACTACCTTGTATTGGAAGTAGGCCTGGGAGGCAGATTGGACGCCACCAACGTGACTTCGCCACTGGCCACTTGCATCACCAACATCGACCTGGATCATGAGAAGTGGCTGGGTATGACAAGAGATAAAATACTCACGGAGAAGATGGGGATCCTTCGTCCCGGCACTCCACTTTATTCTAATGTTCGGTTCCCTGCCCTCATGGCGCAATTGGAAGCCCGCTGCAGGCAAATGGATGTGCCGCTTACCTATGGCTGGAAAAATTCAAGTGAATGGCTATCCGGGGATTGGTTGGGACAGCGCGTGCGTATCGGCGGACATAGCTTCTCGCTGACCAACCCTAGTGTGGGCACTTTAGAGAATGCGACCCTTGCCTATTCGATGGTACGAGGGCTTTTTCCCGCGATTGGTATCGAGACGATCCAGAAAGCCTTTGCAGGAACGCGCAATCCAGGACGCATGGAAGTCGTTCAAAAGAACCCTCGCGTGGTTCTTTCGGGGGACCACAACCTTGCAGGTCTTGGCTGCCTTGCCGAAACCTTGGAGAGGATGCAGGCAAAGCCCAAAGTGATTTGCGGATTCTCTCCCGACAAACCTTACAAGGAAATGGTCCATCGGCTGAAAGAAATGAGCAGCACATTGACGCTCACGCAGATCGCAAGACTCCAATCGCAAATGCCCGACGACTATGGCCTCCAAGCTCCTTTTGTCGGCGATGCTAAAACGGCGGTCGAGCAATCACTCGCATCTTGTAACCCGGAGGATACTTTGTTGATCACGGGCTCGCTCTACCTCGTGGGCGAAGTGCGAGAACTCTGGCATCCTGCCGGAGTGAAAGAGCCGCTCTTCTAAGATCTGTGGTAGCTTAACTTCCTATGATTGGTAAGCAAAGCAGACCTCATTGCGATGAAGCAGGGAACAGGTCGAGACAAAGATGAATTCGATATCAAACAACTCAAGAAACTCGCCCCCTAATGATGACTGGGGAAACACGCCAGCTTTGTCGGCTGAGCAAACGATTGTTTGGCTCGAAGCCCATCGACGTTGGATGATAGAAATTTGGCGCTCTAATCCTGGTAGTAGGATCGAGTGGGAAAGAATAAACGCTCCCCCGAAGTAAGCTCCCCTACTGCTCAATACAAAACCCGGCGGTAGTGCCGATCATTAATTTTCCGCTGGGGCCTTCGGCGATAGCAAGGGCTACTTCGCCGCAGGCATCTTTGCCAGAAAGTGTGGCGAAGTTCGCGCCCCCATTGGTTGAAACGGATAACCCACCGCCAGTTCCCACCAGCACTTCATTGGCGTTTGCGTAGACGGCATACACAGAGTTGGACCCTAATCCATGGGTTATGTTGCGCACCGTGAAACTACTTCCTGAGTCGTTTGAAATGGATAGGCCCAAGTTCCCCCCCGCGAAAACCTGATTGCCTCGAACAAACACGGCACTCACAACATTGTCAGGTAGCCCATTCACGGTGGTACGATTCACAAAGTTCATTCCACCATCGCTAGAAATAGATAGCCCTCCGTTGTTTCCCACAAAAACATGTGTTGCAGTTGCATGGACCGAGATCGTGGTGTTGCTTCCCAGTCCGTGGGCCATGGTGCGGTTGATGAAAGAGGCACCCCCGTCACTGGAGACCGAGACCCCATTCGATGTGGCGACAAACACACGCGAATCAGTAACCTCAATGCCCCTGCAATAGTTGTCTCCGAGGCCATGTGTCGTCGTGCGATGAGCAAAAGTAGCTCCGCCATCTTGCGAGATCGATACACCGCCGATACCTGCAACATAGACTCGCGACCCCATGGCCTCTACCCCCCATGTAGTAGTGACTCCTATTCCGTGTTCAGCCCCTTTATTTGTAAAGGTGAGTCCGTCGTCTTCAGAGATCGCCACTCCAGGTGTCGCAGAAACCACCAGAAGCGACTCGGTCCGAGCGACTGCCCAATTTTGAGCGAAGTTCATTCCATTGGATGTTCGCTTATTAGAAAAAGTAGCTCCCCCATCCGTTGAAACGGAGATACCCCCGTCCGTTGCTACCCAGATCTTGTTTGAGGTAGCGTAGGCCCTTCGAACCGTATTGGAGCCCAACCCATGAGCGGTAGTTCGGTTAGAAAATGTGTTCCCGCCGTCGGTCGAAATAGCGAGTCCGTTGAGAGTCGATACCAAAAGGATCTCATCGTTCGCAAAGACGTCGAGCGTTCCGTTGGACCCCAGCCCGTTCGCCACCGTTCGATTTACGAACGTTGCTCCTCCATCGGAGGAAATCCCAAGGCCGTTGTCCGTAGCGGCAAAAAGTCGCGTCGCAGTAGCCCATACTCCATTCACCAAGTCATCCCCGAGGCCATCCGAAGTGGTTCGGTCGATGAACGAAGTTCCTCCATCGGAGGAAATCGCGACACCCGCGTCCGTGGCTGCAATGACCGTTGCCCCATGAGCAGCGACATCCCAGACAAAAGAACCGGGGATGCCTTCGCCCGCGCCCCGGTAAGAAAAAGTAGCACCTTCATCAGAAGAGGCCTCCAGCATTCCGCTTGAACGGGCTAGATAGACTCCCGACCCCGACACTGCTACCGCTGGAACCGATCCTGTGATCCCATTGGGGTTGGAGAAAGTAACCCCGCCGTCGGTGGAAACCGATAGTCCATTGGAGGTTCCCACGAACAGGCGAGAGGGGCTTGAAACAACGGCTTGAACCAGGTTGCTATCCAACCCGTGGCCTGTCGTTCGCGTGGTGTAGGTGCTTGCGTCATCTGTTATCGCTAGCCCCGCATCGGTTGCGATGAATGCGCGGCCTTCCAATTCCAAAACGTCGTTTGCAGACTTATAGGGAAAGTCGATATAGCCCGGTCCACTCTGTGGAAAGGGGAGGAAGCGTGACGACGTGGGCGCGTTGCTTGCTTGGGTTGAAGGCTCGCTTTGTTGCACGTCGTTGGCGGAAGTAACTACATAGTAGTAAGGCACATCGTTGGTGAGACCCACGTGAGAATAGGGTGAAGTCACGCCCTGAATAACGTTGTCGGACGTGGAAACATTTCCAGTCGTATTCCAGTACAAGTTGTAATGGGTTGCGCCACTTGCGTCCGGCCACGAAACAATATTTCGACCGTTTCGATGCGCAACAGAAACCCACGAAGGAGCGCTGGGTGGTCCTGAACAGACGGACGCAGAGGAGCAAATCCCGATACCACAAGCGGGCATCAAGAAGGGCGCGAGAAAGAGCACACGACTAAAAAGGCTAAAACGCATGGAGGGGCTACCTCGGAAGAGACAGTCTCAATAGGTTACCAACTAAATGTGGGGCAATTGTGGACGTGAAAAGATCTAGGAAATTAGGTGTTTGACTTGATTGACTCAGGCAAAATCTTAGTCTGCGGCGGTCGAAGCAAGTGAAGGCGTATTACGAGGTTACTGAGGGGCTCGCCATCTGGATGCACCCAATCAGGCCAGACTTCTTGCAACGGTAGCAATACAAAATCCCGCTCCGTGAGACCAGGGTGCGGAAGCAGTACGCCGTCCGAGTTCCACTTCTGGCTCCCATACGCCGTGAGATCCATATCGATTTCTCTATCGGAGTAGCGAGGCGCGGGCGTTCGCCCGAGTTCTTTTTCCGCCTCTTTAAGAAATGTTACAATCGCGGGTGGTTTCCAGTCCGTATTACCCACAACGACCGCGTTGAGAAAGGGAGTGGTGGCCACTCCACCCCAGGGTGGGGTCTCGTACACGTTCGATGCGATTGGATCTTGCAGAAGATCTTCGGCGAGCATCGCATAGGCAGCTTTCAAGTAAGCTAGTCTATCGCCCTTGTTACTGCCGAGGCTAATGGCGACACGAGTAAGTTGCATCATGGTTAGTTGGTGTGGATCTCAGTGCCTTCGATTCCGCGCCACGTAAGCAGCGCACGGCGCAAGCAAGCTACTTCATGAACCCGAAAGACACTGGCTCCGTTGGCATAGGCCCAAAGATTGGACGCTAGCGTACCTTGTTCTCGTAAGGGCATTTCCAATTTGGTATCGCCCAGAATTCCCGCCAGAAATGACTTGCGGGAAGTAGCGGCGACCATGCGTCCCCCTATCGACGCTAGGTCCTTGAGACTGCGAAGCAGCTCAAGATTGTGTTGGAGTGTCTTTCCGAAACCCACCCCTGGGTCTACCCAGAGGCGATCCTTTGAAACACCGCCTTCTCTAAAGGCGCGCACACGCTCTGCTAGAAAAGAACGCACCTCGGACACCACCCCTTTAGGATAGTCCGGCTCGATTTGCATTGTTTCCGGCGTTCCCTTCATATGCATGAGGATGAGGTTCACTTTGGTATCGCGCAGAAGTTCCAGCAGACGAATATCCGCGCCGCCAGAAACATCATTGATGATGCTCGCCCCAGCCCGAACGGCTTCTTTAGCCACTTCGTATTTGCGCGTATCCACCGAAATGGAAACGGCGAGCGTCGAGCGAATCGCTTCCACCACCGGAAGCACGCGATCCATTTCTTCTTGAAGTGAAACAGGAGCCGCACCCGGTCGAGTGGATTCACCGCCGACATCGATGATGTCGGCCCCCTCTTCCACCAATTTCTCTGCGTGCGCCAATGCACTGCCTTTGCAGTAGTACTTGCCGCCATCAGAAAAGGAATCGGGCGTGATATTTAAAACGCCCATGATTAAAGGGTTGGAACGAGACTGCACTTGCACTCCTTTAAGGAACAAGCGCCTCATCCTAGTGAAAAAACCGAGCTTGGCAATTGATCAGTGAACGGTCTTTTTGCCGTCCAAACGCTCTTGAAGCAGGGCCACCGCTTTTTCGCGAAACTCGTTTTCCTTAATCAGCTTGAAGAAGTCCTTCAACTCGATGTCGTCTTCCATCATCTTCAGAATGGAAGGCGTTTCCCCTGACTTCTTCGACTTCTTGATTTCGAGTTTGGAATCACGATCGGCTATTGGACCCACGAGCGAACCCCCGGCAAACAAATTGAATTTGGCTTAATAAGTGAGTCGGCATTATGCCAGACAGCAGAGGGACTTGCAACGCTAAGCGTTATAATTCCTAAGCTTTTCAGACTACTTAGGTGCCGAGGAATGTCACCCTGGGCGAGCCAGCTCTCCACTCACCGAGCGCAAGGGGGTAGCACAGGCTCAGCCTGGCATCAATTCTGAGGCTACTTGTCGATTTTCACCACCTCTAACGACTTGGATTTCTTGCGCGCCATCTCCTCGGGAACCACGGATAGAATGGTCGCCTTCAACGCCTCATGAACGGGTCGCTTCAAACTCCGCCGAGACAGCACAAGGCTCACTTCTCTCGCAGGGATGGGATCTGCAAAGGGAGCCAATCGAAAAGGCGATGAGGCCCGTTCGCGCTGCAGCTTCACCGCAAGCGCCGGAACGAGCGTGTAGCCGCCGTTCTTGTCGACAAGCCCCATCAGGGTTTCCAAGTTGCCGCTTTCAAATCGCACATTCGCAAGCACGCAATGCTGGTCTTTTGCTGCGCACACCCGAATCACTTGGTTGCGAAAACAGTGCCCTTCTTTCAGAAGCCACACATCGTTCCCATCCAAATCGTCTTCTCGGATTTTCGCCTTTTTCGCCAAGGCATGATCTTTAGAAACATAAAGATAAAAGGGTTCATAGAACAGCACCTCCTCGGTGAGTCCTGGCTCTCCCAGCGGCGTCGCAAGCAGACCTGCATCGATCGTCTCCGCTTCGAGTGCAGCGATAATCTGGGAAGTCTGCATCTCTTCAATCGTGAGTTCGACGTCCGAGTATTTGGCAGCGAAAGGGCCGATGAATAAAGGGATGAGGTACGGCGATAGCGTGGGGATCACCGCCAACGTGTACTTGCCCGAAACATCCGTCTTTGCCGCTTCTGCGACCACCGCGAGCTTCTTAAATTCGCTGATGGCGATTCGGGCCTGATCAATCACTCGCTTGCCAAGGGCCGTAGGCAGAATGGGCTGCTTGCTCCGATCAAAGACTTGCACCCCCAGCTCTTCCTCTAGACGCAAGATCTGCATGCTCAGTGCTGGCTGCGTGATAAAACTGGCTTTGGCCGCTTTACCGAAGTGGCGGTGCTTATCCACTGCCACCAGGTATTCCAACTGCGTGAGAGTCACCATGGTTTCGACCTCTTACATAGATAGACTAAACTCTATCACTTAATAAAATATATCGATTGGACGTTATCAGTCAAACCGCCGTATGCTGGATACATAAACAGGCACATGAAAAAGGAGGCCACCATGTTAGGAGTCGGAAAAAAGTTTCCCGCTTTCAAACTCAAAGCGACCGTATCTACGGACGTTAAAAACGCATTCACGGACATTTCCAATGAAACGCATCAGGGCAAATGGCTCGTGGTGTTTTTCTATCCGAAAGACTTCACGTTTGTCTGCCCCACGGAGATTCAAGCGTTCGGTCAGCTCAATAAACAGTTCAAAGACCGTGATGCTCAAGTCCTAGCCGCCAGCACGGATTCTGAATTCGTGCATCTGGCGTGGAGACAGCACGAGGAGAAACTCAAAGACCTCCCCTTCCCGATGCTAGCGGATATCAAACGCGAACTGTCCGCTGCGCTCGGCATTTTGGATGAGGCAGAAGGAGTCGCTCAACGCGCTACTTTCATCGTCGATCCCCAAGGCATCATTCGCTTCGTCAGTGTCCACGACCTAAACGTAGGCCGTAATCCCAACGAAGTGTTGCGCACCCTGGATGCGCTGCAAACGGACGAACTGTGTCCGTGCAACTGGGAAAAAGGCGACGAAACCATCAAAGTCTAAAGGAGACCGCAATGAACCTAGAACTATTTGCCGATAGCCTTCGCGACTATGCTCGCGACATTAAACTTAATCTGGGAACGGTCCTGACGCCCGAAGGGGCGCCGGGACTCTCCCGAAGCCAAATTCTGGGAGTTGCTCTCGCTAGCAGCTATGCCACTCGACTCGCCGTGCTCGTTCAGGCCGTGGATGAGACGGCGGGTGGTGCGCTCACGGATGCCCATCGGGAGGCAGCCAAAGCGGCGGCCACGATCATGGCAATGAACAACGTCTACTACCGAAGCCAGCACCTCGCAGGCGACGCGGAACTCTCTCAACTCCCTGCCCGCTTGAGGATGAACGTCATAGGCAAACCGGGAATTGAAAAAGTGGACTTTGAACTCTATTGCCTGGCCGTTTCCGCACTCGCCGGATGTGGCAAATGCATTACCTCTCATATGGCCGAAGTAAAAAAGGCGGGCATCTCGAGCGAGGGAGTGCAGTCAGCGATTCGAATCGCTTCTGTGATCAACGCAGCTGCGCAGGCCCACTTCATAGGCTAGGCTAAGCTCATGAGGTCAATCTCTTGAGCTGGTCGTTGTCTGTCCCTCTATCGCGCCTGTTGCTCAGGTACTACTTCGGAAAAGATCACCGAGCGAAGATCCGACTTTGGGCCTGGGTCCACAGACTACTGGGCTTTCCACGCTTCAAAGTCGGCTACGCCGGTGGCAAGTGTGTGCTGAGTCTCGATATGCGGGACTTCATCCAGTTTGAAGTACTCAAAACCGGCGGGTACGAACCCGAGGTTTGGACAAGACTTAAAGCGGTAGCTACTGAAAAGGAAGTGGTCTGGGATGTGGGTGCCAACATCGGATCGTTTGGCTTTTTGGCCGCCACCGACGCATGCGTACGAGAAGTCCACTGCTTCGAACCTAATCCGAAAGTAGCCGTACAGCTGCAGCGCAATCGACGATTGAATCCTCATCTTGCTTTGGTGGTACATCCGTTCGCGCTCGGAGCCCACGATGCACAGCGCATTTTCTACACGGGACTCAAGGCCAACACGGGGGTCGCCGGGTTTTATCCCCACTGGGCGGCTGAGCCGGTGCAAGTCAAAAGCGTACGGGGAGACCGACTCGTCCAAGAGGGCGTCCCTGTGCCCACCCTCATCAAGATAGATGTTGAGGGAGCGGAAGGGGATGTTCTCAAAGGCTTGGAGTCTGTTTTGAAGAAGACGCCGCCGAAGGCGATTATTTTTGAAGCCCATTGGGGGCCCCATGGAACCCTCTCCTCTCAGTCGGTGGTAGATTACCTTGCAGCCATGGGGTACCAGTGTGAGCTCCCTCCCCCCGGTGGCGAAGGCCAGCCATTCAACCTGCTTGCCCGACTTCGCTGAAATTCACTTTGACGGCGCTTCGACCGCAAATTAGAGTTTCCTCGCCAAATGGACTCACCTCTACAGAGGACAACAAAGTGAAATCACACCCCTTGTTTGAAAAACTGCGCATTTTCGCGCCAGGGCCGACGCCTGTTCCGGAAGAAGTACTTTCCGCCATGGCCAAAGCACCCCTGCACCACCGCACGAAAGAATTTTCGGGAATTTTGAAGCGGGTTTGGGAAAACCTCGCGTTTCTTCATCAGACCAAGCAGCCCTGCTACGTTCTGGCCTCATCGGGCACGGGCGCGATGGAAGCTGCCATTGTGAACTGCCTCGCCACGGGCGACGAAGTGATCGTGGTCAATGGGGGCAAGTTCGGAGAACGCTGGACGAAGATTTCACAAAAGTACGGTCTCAAAGTCCACGAAATCAAGGTGGAGTGGGGACATGCGGTGGACCCCGACGAGATCAAGAAGCTACTTGTCGCCAACCCCGGTGTGCGCGCTGTCTTGTTCCAGGCCTCTGAAACTTCAACGGGCACTTTGCATCCTGTGAAAGAAATCGCTGAAGTGGTTCATCAAAACAGCGATGCTTTGGTTTTGTGCGATGCCATTACGGCTCTCGGAGTTTGCAATTTACCCATGGACGAGTGGGGCTTGGACGTTGTGGTGAGCGGCTCTCAGAAAGCCATGATGCTCCCACCCGGACTTGCTACGATTGCTCTGTCGCCTCGGGCCATCGATGCCGGCAAGCGCGCCAACCTGCCGAATTTCTACTTCGACTTGAAAGCTGAAAGCAAAGGCCTCTCCTCTGGCCAAACCGCTTGGACTCCCGCTGTCAGCCTGATTTGCGGCCTCGACGTGGTGCTCGACAAAGTCAAGAAAGCGGGTTTGCCCGCTGTGTTCCGGCACCATGCCCGTTTAGCGCAAGCCACTCGCAAAGGCGTGCAAGCCATGGGATTGGAACTGCTTGCGAAAAAGAGCCCGGCGCCTTCTGTCACCGCAGTTTTGATGCCCAAAGGCACCGATAATGGCGACAAACTTATTTCGCATATGCGCGATCGCTTCGGCATCACCATCGCGGAGGGCCAAGATGCCTACAAAGGAAAGATGTTCCGCATTGCACACCTAGGCTACTTCGATGAATTGGACATGCTCACCGTGCTCTCTGCAGTGGAACTGTCGATGAAGACTTTGGGAATGAATGTGGAATTGGGAGCCGGCGTAGGCGCTGCGGCGCAATCCTTTTTGGAAAGTGAGAATCAGACATGACACGACTCCTGATTGCCGATGGCCTATCCTCAGAAGCGGTTTCCAAAATTAAGCAGATTCCGGGCATCGAGGTCCTTGAGTTTAAAGATATTCCCCGGCCAGAGCTCAAAGAGAAAATTCCTACGGTGGATATTCTCATCGTTCGATCGCGTACCCAAGTCGACAGAGACTTACTAGAAGGCGCTCGCAACCTGAAACTCGCCATTCGCGCAGGCATTGGTCTGGACAACGTCGACGTCGCCGCTGCTACCGAGCTCGGTGTGGTCGTGATGAACGCCCCCACAGGCAACATCGTCACGACGGCGGAACATGCGATCGCCTTGCTTTTCTCCATTTCCCGCCATGTGCACCGTGCCGATGCGAGCATGCGCGAGGGCAAATGGGACAAAAAGAGTTTTCAAGGTTTTGAGATCCGAGGCAAAACACTCGGTGTCGTCGGATTGGGCAATATCGGCAAAGCGGTCGCCGAACGCGGCAACGGCTTGCGGATGAACGTGATTGGTTACGACCCCTACCTAAGCCAGGAAGCAGCTGCAAAGTACAATGTCAGACTGTGCTCGATGGACGAATTGCTCGCTAAATCTGATTACATCACCATTCACGTGCCTTTGATGGACGCGACTCGAAACCTCATCAGCAAAGAGGCGTTTTCGAAAATGAAGAAAACGGCCTTTCTTATCAATTGCGCGCGCGGCGGGATTGTAGACGAGGCGGCACTGATTGACGCTTTGGATAAGAAGCTGATTCGCGGGGCCGCTCTCGATGTTTTCGAAAAGGAGCCGCTTCCCGCAGATAGCGCTTTCTTAAAACGCACGGATGTTTTGATGACCCCTCACTTGGGTGCAAGCACCGAAGAAGCGCAGGCGCAGGTAGGGCTCGAAGTCGCAGAGCAAGTGGCGGAGTATGTCCGCAGTGGTGCTTTGAAAAACGCCATCAACGTTCCCAATGTCACCAAAGACGAAATGGACTTCTTGCGTCCGCATTTGGCTTTGTGCGAGCGCTTGGGGGCTTTTGCAGCTCAAGCCGCGCCCCACCAGAATGTGAAGCGCATTAGCGTGCACTTTGAGGCTTTGGGCAGTGGGATTAAGCGAGAAGTACTCACGCTATCCGTGCTTCAGGGCTTTTTGAGTAAGCTCTCTGGTACTCCCGTGAATTTCGTCACCGCTCGCAAAACGCTTAAAGAACGTGGCATCCGCCTCGAAGAATCTGAAAGTGACACTTGCGAGGATTACGCAAGTCTCGTGCAGATTACGGTTGAGGGTACGGAAACACTCACCGTGGCGGGCACGCTGTTCGGCAAAGAGCCCAGGATTGTACGCGTCGATGGTTTTACTATCGACGGCGTTCTCACAGGCTGCATGCTCTACACCAAGAATATCGACACCCCGGGAGTCATCGGATCCATGGGAAGTTCGCTCGGTGCTAAGAACATCAATATTGCAGGAATGCACTTAGGCCGAGGCAAAGAACGCGGAGAAGCCATTGCTTTGATCAGTGTCGATTCCGAACTGAACGCAGAGACAATCGAAGCGATGCGCAAGATCAAGGGTATGACTTCGGTCGTGCAAGTTAAACTCTAGGAGCTTTTCATGCCTCAAGGCGTAGTGATCATCGGTGTGCAGTGGGGCGACGAGGGTAAAGGCAAAATCGTCGACTATTACAGCGCTGAAGCAGAGATCGTCGCGCGCTTTCAGGGCGGCAATAATGCGGGTCATACACTCGTCGTAGCAGGACAGCAGACGATCCTTCATTTGATCCCCTCCGGTGTGTTGCGCCCCCATGCCAAGTGCTTCATCGGATCAGGAGTCGTGGTCGACCCAGACATTTTCTTGCACGAAATTGAGATCTTGAAAAAGGCGGGTGTGCCCGATCTGGAGAAGCGCATCGCGATTTCCGATCGAGCGCATCTTATCGTCGATTATCACAAGCACTTGGACGCCGCACGCGAAGGGCGAAAGTCCGGGACCAAGATCGGGACGACCAAACGTGGAATCGGGCCGGCCTATGAGGACAGAGCTTCTCGCCGTGGATTGCGCATTGCGGATCTCTACAACCAAGAAGCCTTTCACGCAAAGCTGACAGAGAACCTCGAAGAAAAGAACTTTCTGCTCAAAGAATTTTACAAGACCGACGCCGTTCCGGTCGAAGAGTATGTGAAGAAGTACCAGAAGATTGCTGAGCGCTTGAAGCCCTTCGTGCACGACGTCTCGGCGATGCTTTTCGATGAGATTGCGGCCGGGAAGAAGATTCTATTTGAAGGCGCGCAAGGGATCCTGTTGGACATGGACTACGGTACTTACCCTTACGTCACCTCCAGCCACACCCTACCCTCTCAAGCGGCTCTGGGTCTTGGTGCGCGGCTCCCCAAGGACACTTTGTTCATCGGAATTTTAAAAGCCTACACAACGCGAGTGGGCGAAGGGCCCTTTCCTACTGAACTCAAAGACGCGCAAGGCGATAAGCTACGCGAAACGGGCGGTGAGTTTGGCGCAACGACCGGGCGGCCTCGCCGATGCGGTTGGTTGGATTTGGTCGCCGTTCGCTACGCTTTGCGAGTGTCCGGGATCAAGCACTTGGCGGTGACCAAGGCCGATGTGTTGACGGGCATGGACGAACTCAAAGTTTGCACCCACTACAAAATGGGCAATCAGACTTACGACACTTTCCCCGCAGATACGGCGCTACTTGAGAAGATGACCCCCGTGTATCACACACTCCCCGGGTGGAAAGAGGATCTCTCGAAGATTCGCTCAGCGGCGGATTTGCCGAAGAACCTTCTTGGCTACTTGCGTTACATCGAAGAGCACACCCAAAGCCAAGTGAATCTGATCTCCACCGGAGCTGGCCGCGAGGCCGTCATCGACATTCACCGCGCCTTCTAGTTACACTCTTCCTAAGGGGAGGGATTATGAGAAATCTACTAGGGGCTATTCTCGTATTCAGCGTTTTGATTTGTGGTACGGCATCTTCCGCACCCGTGGAAATTAAATTGGGTGTGGGTCAGGACTATTTGGTGGATGCGGGCGTTCCTACGCGCGTGTTTTGTGATGGGGCCTTTGACGCCCTTCCGGGATGCTACATTGCTGGGAACTACCAAGGCTTTCGAGTCTATATCGGAGCGGCGCCCGCCGCCTTGTTTCAGCAGTATAAGGATGCCAAAGCGGAAGCTATCGACCTCGTCAAAAAAGGACTTTGCTCGAGCGACAAGCGCACAGTGCCCATCTGCACCGTGGTACAAAACTATAACGGCTACCAGATTTACATGGGCGCAACCGCGACCGTGCTGCTTCAACAGTATGTAGATGCCAAGAACGAGCTGGTCTCGCTCAAAGCCGAAGGCCTCTGCCGCTAAGTGGAGTTCATTCTCGTATTGTTTGTGGTCGCGACGATCGTGGCTGTCGCGTATGGCGGCCTGCTATGGTTTTGGGTTGCGCTCTTGGGTGTGGGGATAGCTATCGGTTACCGAAGCTATCGAACGCGCTGCCCGAAATGCCAGCAGGCGCCTATCTCAGGGCGACATCTCAGGTTTTGCAATCAGTGCGGCAAAGAGCAGATGAAGACAGCTCGCTTTCGCTTCTGGTGCGAAACCTGCCGCGGCATCGTTCGCTCAGAGTTGGACATGAACTTCTGCAACCGGTGCGGCCATCCATTGGGGTCTACCCCCCAAAAGTAGACGGGCACCAGCCCCAAGCGCCAACCCCGAAGGACACCAACCCCACGAAACCCGTTGCGGGGTGTGCACGTGCACACCCCTTGTTTCATGTTTTTATCGACGATAAGTCTTGCCACGTAGCCCCACCTTGAATACACATGTATTCATATGGAGGCACCGATGGAATGGCAAGCGATTCACGAAGCCATTCCGGATCGAGTGCGTCCCATGAGTGAGCAGTACTTTTCACTGCAATGCATGATAGACGGCGAAACGGAAGGCTTGTTGAAACGGGCGCAAGATCTCTTGAGTCAGAATCAATCGAAGGCAGTCAGCATGGGAGACTTGGACCAACGGAGCTGCGAGCGACTTGGAACCGGAGTGAGTAGCTCCGTTGGTCCACAAGGTCGAGGCGATCACGGAAAGAAGCCACGAAGCAGCATTGCTTTGGATAAGTGATCCAAAGAAACCACGAAGGCCGCTCGACGCATGCCGATGTTTCGGGCTTCTTGGATCTCATAAACACGATTGAAGGCGTTCGTGATGATTTCCCAGAGCTTGTTATTTACTTCCTTTTCACTCCAGAAAAAGTTCTGCATGCCCTGCACCCACTCGAAGTAGGACACGATCACGCCACCGGCATTGCAAAGAATGTCGGGAATCACGAAAATACCTTTGTCGTGCAGGATCTTACTGGCCGCCCGCGTGGTCGGCCCGTTGGCACCTTCAGCGACTAGCTTTGCCTGAATCCGATCAGCGTTGGCTTCCGTAATCTGGTTGGCCATCGCAGCGGGAATGAGAATATCTACTTTGAGCTCTAGGAGCTCTTCATTGGTAATGGGCTCACCACCCGGAAAACCCTTGAGGGTGCCGTGGCTCGAAATCCAATTCTGCATTTCCGTAAGGTCCAGGCCCTTTGAGTTATGAATCCCTCCGGAAACATCACTGACCGCGACAACTCTGCACCCGATACTATTAATGATCTTAGCTGAGTAAAAACCAACGTTCCCAAAACCCTGAACGGCCACCGTTGTATTGGTGTCGAGCGCCATATTCATGCGCTTTGCGGCTTCCATGATGGTGTAAACCACGCCGCGACCGGTTGCATCTAAGCGACCGAGTGATCCGCCAATTTCGATGGGCTTGCCAGTCACCACTCCCGGCACCGCGTGCCCGGAATGCGAACTAAAGGTATCCATGACCCAAGCCATCGTCTGGGGATCCGTCCCCACATCCGGCGCAGGAATATCCTTGTCGGGTCCGATGAAGAAATGGATCTCTGAAGTGTAGCGACGGGTTAAACTCTGTTTCTCTCGGCGTGAGAGCTTCGTAGGATCGCAGCGAATGCCGCCTTTACCCCCACCGAGGGGAAGACGGACGAGCGAGTTTTTCAAAGTCATCAAAAACGCGAGCGCCGAAGTTTCAGCGAGATTCACCTCGGGATGGTAGCGAATGCCGCCTTTGGCAGGCCCAAGCGTCGTGTTGTGGTGAACGCGAAATCCATCAAAGGTTTGAATACTGCCATCATCCATTCGCACTGGAATGGAGACGTACAGACAGCGACGGGGTTTAGCTAGGCGGTTGAAAACGTTCGAGTCGAGATTGATCTCTTGTGCCGCGCCCTCCATGATCTCCAGGACGTTCTTGTACATGGGGTGATCTTCCCACCCGCAAATCGCTTCTTCGTGCACTTCAACAGACATAAACCCCTCCAGCATAACGCGACGTGTTGTGCTGCGATATACGCACCTGAATGATTAAAAATATCCCTGCGGCGAGTCGCAGGCAAGCGACTTGGCAGGCTCCCCAAAGGTCGTATTAGGCAGACTTTGCCGGCTTATAGTCTCGGTAAATGCGTCGTAAGCTTGCCTTGATGTTCGCGTGCGCAGCCAGAGTGTTCGCAAGCGACTGCAGCACTCGCAAGTTATCCATGGAAGGTAAGTCGGTCGCCTTGGGACGGCGCACCTGGAGAACTCCCACCACTTCCCCGGCATACCGCACAGGGAATACCATGATGCTGCCAATGGAAATGGAACGAACCGTTTCACCAATCTGCTGAGTCAGCTGATTCTTCGAAACATCATCGATCAGCACGAAGTTTCCCGAGTGAATAACGTCGAGCACTTCCGGATACTTGTTGAGCACCACCGGGAAATCGATGAAATTGGGATCGTCACTGGAAGCCAAGACCACCCCTGTGTTGCTTTCTTCGTCGCAAATCATCATCGAGGTGCGGTTGGAGCTAAGCAATCGAGCGATCCGACACATGATTTGATAGAAGGCGCCGGAGATAGTCTGTGCGTTGGTGCGCGCCAGGGCTTCCGTCGATTCCAGTAAACAATTCAAAAAGGGCCAAGCTTCTTTGCTCAGAACCGTGGGATCCCCCGCCAGGTTTTCAATCACCTTCTTGGGGGTCAGATGGTAAAGAATGCGGTTTCGCAGGTTCTCGTTGTCGACGGGATCCGCGACGAAATCATTCGCACCCGCTTTGAGCGTGTTTTGAATGTTGAGCTTCTGAACCTGCTTGGAGACAACGATAATTTTGATTTCCGGATTGCGCGAAACGGACCGAACATTCCGAATCAATTCGAAAGGACCTATCCCGCCTAAGAGTAGATTGAGAATACAGATGTCGAAAGCTTCCTCGGCAAGACGCGCAACAAACCGCTTCTCGTCCGTGACCGCATCCGTCATCATCCCATCTTTGCGCAGCTGATCCATCACTGCGCTGTATTTCACCACGGCAAAGTCGGCGAAAAGAACTTTCTTGGGTACCTGAACTGTCGTTGGCTGGGTATCCGCCATATGTCTCCTCAGCGACGCTCGCTTTAAGCGTCTTTTTCGTGAAACTCTTTGCCGTCAAATGATAGCAATTTATTTTGTGAATTGTACTTGGTGAGGATGTGAACGGGCCTCTTCCACATTATCTGGATGTTCTTCAGCGTCTCAACGGCCTTCTCGTATTCCAAGTCCATGCCTTCATGCTGGTGCTGCAAAAGGAGCTCACCACGGTTCTCAAAATTCCCGTTCTCGACCTTGATGACCGGCTGCCCATGGTTGGTCAGTCCAAATAGAAGCTGTTTCTTCACTTTGCGCCAGTCCCGGTCGACGATCTCGTACTGCCCAGTGCGCCGATTGAATCCGTAGGTGAACAGCTTCTGGGCCTCACAGAACTCTTCGTTCATGAAGCTATCAATGAATGTGACGTCATTGTGAAGCTTGCGCACTTCAAAAATCTTCTGTCGGCCAAGACCCAATTTCTTGTCCCAGTTCTTCTTAGCAACGATATCGTCACAATTGTCGTACTCAGGACCAAATTTGCCCTTGTTCCAGCGGTCTTCAATGTCGCGATAGAGCTCAATGCCTAGTTTATAGGGATTGATTTGCCCCGGACGGCTGCCCATGGTGCCTGCGTGGTGATCCGCAAAATCGATGATTTCAGAGTCATTGAGCACATGCTGAGTCATGAGGAAGGAGTGCCAATAGCTCGCCCAGCCCTCGTTCATAATCTTCGTTTGGCCCTGGGGCGCGAAATAGTACGCCTCTTCGCGCACCATCGAGACGACTTCCCGCTGCCAACGCTCTAAGGGCGCGAAGTCGATCAGGAACTTCAAAACATCTCGCTCTGCATTGATCGGAAACTTCTTGGCCTTCTCGGCAGACTCATCGCTCTTTCGCTTCTGATCGTCCATATACCCTTGCGGGTTGATGTACCGATCCATGTAAGCAGGTCCGGAGAGAAGTTTCCGAGGTCCATCGTCGGACCACTCGATTTCATTTTCAAGCCCCGTCTCTTGCCTGGTGTCCTTGGGCGCGATGAATCGGGAATAAGAATCGATCAGGTTATCGAGCGAGTGGCACACGTCGATAAAGTCTTCGACCACTTCAACGCCAAACCGATCCTGGTACTCGCGGATGCGTGTGGCGTGGTTGGCCATCTGATCCAACATCTTTCGGTTCGTTTTGCCGAAGTACATGTTGTTTTTAAAGAAGTCGCAGTGCCCGTACACGTGGGCCATGACCAGCTTCTGGTCGACAATCTCGTTCCCCATCTGCAAGTACGCGTAGCAGGGGTCCGTATTAATAACGAGTTCGTAAATTTTTTGGAGCCCGTAGGTGTAAGACTTCTGCAGGTAGTCGTACTCCATCCCGAAGCGCCAGTGTGGATAACGCGTGGGAAACCCGCCGAGCGAAGCAATCTCGTTGATCTCATCGTAATCAACGAGTTCAAAGACCACTTCAAAGGTATCCAAACCGTAGCGCTTCGCCAGCTCCTTGATGTCGCTGTGAGCGGCTTCCAGATTGGGGGGCAGTACGTGCCTCATGGACTACCGACCTTTCCCTAAGAAGTCTTTGAGCGATCGGTGAATGGCCTCTTTGCTTTCAATTTTCGAGGTTACCAACCGCTCTTCATCCTTAAAATTCTCAGTCAAATCCTTAATAAACTGCCCGCTCCCGTAGCGGCTCTCGACCTGCCCGTAGCTAAACTGATTGCACTTGGGCAAAAGCTGCTGCTTGAGCAAGTCGACGCAAAGCTTGGTGTCTTCCCCCGACCAGTTGTCACCGTCGGAGAAGTGCCATGCGTAGATGTTCCAATCCGACGCGGGGTACTCTCTATCGAGGATGTCGTTACAGAGCTTGTACGCAGAACTGATGAGGGTCCCGCCGCTTTCTCGCGTGTGATAAAAGGTTGCCTGGTCCACTTCGCGTGCACTGGCATCGTGAATGATGTAACGAATGGCGATCTCGTTGTACTGAGACCGCAGCCAAGTATCGATCCAAAAAGACTCGGTACGAACGATCTCTTTTTGCTCGTCGCCCATACTGCCAGAGACGTCCATCATGTACACAATGACCGCGTTGTTCTCCGGCTTAACCACACTCTTCGAAGTGCGATATCGAAAATCGTGTTTGATGGGGACGATCACCGGATCGTCGGGATTGTAGGTCCCTGTGAGCATCTGTCGACGCAAAGCTTGCTTGTAAGTCCGCTTCACGTGTCGAAGGCTGTTCGGTCCTACGTTGTTGATGCCCGAATACTTATTCTTCTGAGCCTGTACCATGCCACTGCCACGCGGTTGGATATTCGGAAGCGCGAGTTCCTCGCCGAGCATGGCAGCGAGCTCCTGCAGCGTCACTTCGACTTCCATTGCGTGCTGACCTTCGGAGTTTCCGGCCTGCGGTTGCTGGCCCTCTTGCTCACCTTGGCCGAGTGGGGTGCCGGGCGCACCCTCGCCTTGACCCACCCCGCCTTGTTGCTTTGAACCAAAGCGAAACCGCGGGAGATCGATTTGTGGGACAGGAATACTCACGTAGTCCTTACCCTGGCGTCCGATAAGCTCACCCTGAGTGATGTACTTCTTCAGGTTTTGCTTAATCTTGCCCTTAACGATCTGCTTGAACCGAAGATGGTCTCTTTTTATTCCTGAGATCATAATTTCACTAGCCGCCGCCCCGCATGAGACGTGAGCTCGCTCCGGTTCCAAGTCGCTCGCACACGCCCCATGCGTGACGGCAGCTAGGCAATTGCGCTTTCACAATACGAACTATTTTCGCTTTACATCGCCACGGGCGAAGATCGACGCCACGTAATTCAATACGTCTGTGGCACTCACTTCGTCGTAGCCGTAGTACTTAATCAAGCGACCCTTAACGATGTCGATTTTTTCCTGCGTAGCAGCATCGACAACGCTAGACACGAGGCTCGTGAGCTTGATGGTGTCTTTCTGGTCTTCAAAGAGCTTAAGCTCTAACGCTTTGTGCAGACGTTCGTTGGTCTTGTAATCGAACTGACGGCCTTCCAGGGCCAAGGCGCCAATGTAGTTCATGACCTCACGGCGGAAATCGTCTTTCCGGCTGTCCGGAATATCGATTTTTTCTTCCACCGAACGCATCAGACGCTCGTCTGGCTCCTCATCCTGGCCGGTAAACTTGTTCTTTACCTTTTCGCGCTGCGTGAAGGCTTTGACGTTGTCGATGTAGTTAGCGCAAAGGCGGGCCATCGCTTCTTCGTCCGCTGAAATCGCGCGCTGGACTTCGCTTTTCACAATATCTTCATACTCCTGCTTCACCACTTGGAGCAGGTCACGATAGTGCTTTCGCTTTTCTTCAGAAGAAATCAGCGAGTGATGGCGCAAGCCGCCTTCGAGTTCGTTCAGAACCATGAAGGGGTTTAAGCAAGCCACACTGCCTTCTTTAGAATTCACGAGGGCATTGGAAATTTTATCCTGGATATAACGAGGCGAAATGCCTTCCATCCCTTCTCGGGTGGTCTCTTTGCGTAGCTCACGGACGTTATCTTCGGTAAACCCGGGAAGTGTCTTTCCGTTGTAGAGCTTAAGCTTTTGCAGGAGCGTCAGATTCGCCTTCTTCGGCGGTTCCAAGCGCGTCAAAACGGCCCACATGGAAGCCATTTCAATAGTGTGAGGAGCAATGCTTGCCTTTATCTTGCGAGGATTGAAATCCTTACGGTAGATCTTCACTTCCTCGTTGAGTTTCGTGATGTAAGGGACATCGATCTTCACCGTACGATCGCGCAAGGCTTCCATGAACTCATTGTTCTGGAGCTTGCGGTACTCAGGTTCGTTCGTGTGACCGATGATGACTTCATCGATATCCGTCTGCGGGAACTTCTTGGGCTTCACTTTGTGCTCTTGAGAAGCGCCCAGCAAATCGTACAAGAACGCGACATCGAGCTTTAGGACTTCAATGAACTCAACTACCCCGCGGTTCGCGATATTGAATTCGCCATCAAAGTTGAAGGCGCGAGGATCGGAGTCGGAACCGTACTCCGCGATCTTGCGGTAGTTGATATCGCCCGTGAGCTCCGTCGAATCCTGATTCTTTTCGTCTTTTGGCTGGAAGGTTCCAATACCAATGCGCCCTTTTTCGGAGAGCAAAAGGCGAGTGACCGTGACGTGGTCGATAACCTTCGTCCAATCGCCACCGTAGTGGAGCATCAATTGGTCGAAGATGTATTGAGTGGGAGGACAGAGATCGCCTTCGATGTGAACGCGATGGCCTTCTTTGCGACCCCGATTGAGCTCCTCAATAAACTTTTTACGGAAATCCATGGGAATGAGCTTCAGAGGCTCTTCGTGCATGGGGCTGATAAACTCCTTGGAGCCTCCCAGAATCCGCTTTGCCAAATCGGCATCATCGATCTTCCATTTGAACGTAAAGAGCGCACCCTCTTCCGTGTGTGAATACCATTCAACGCCCTTTTTGATCAGCCGAGCAATGGTGCTCTTGGAGCTACCGACGGGTCCGTGGAGCAAAATCACGCGCTTCTCAGGGCCGTAGCCCTGCGCCGCTGCCTTCAGCACGTTTACGAGTTTCATCAAAGAAACATCCAAACCGAAAACGGCATCTTTTCCGTTGTCGATCGGATCTTTGAAAAAGTTGTAGGAGACGATGTTCTTTTTGAATTCGACGTACTCTTCGATACCGAAGCTCACGATCAAATCATGCAAGCGCTGGAAAGCATTTCGGGTGATCTCCGGTTTCTCGCGGACCATCTCGATGTAGTCCTGAAACCCGCCTTCCCAGTTAAATTTCTTATGCTTGCTAAGGTCCTGTAGGCCTCCAATGAAACCCTTAACGTCGAGTGCCGACATGGAATCTCCTTCGTTGCAATTTGGTGTCGCCGTGGCAGAAATCTAAGAATGCGCGGATATGGTTCATTGTCCCGCCGGAACGGAATTTAGTCAATTCAATCAAGGATTAGGAATCAACTGACCGACTGTGTCAACCGCTTTGCCCATGCTGCGGCCTCCCGAACAATTTCTTGCTCATCCAGCGTCATGAGGTTGCGGTCTTCCATGACGATCGCGCCATTGATAACACTGTGCTTCACGTCTCTTCCGCTGGCTGAGTAAACAAGGTGGGAGTAAGGGTTGTACATCGGCACGGCATGGGGGCCGGTAATATCCACCGCGATGATATCTGCCGCCTTGCCCACTTCGAGCGAGCCGGTGACCTCACCCAGACCCACTGCCTCGGCTCCTTCGGCGGTCAGCATTTGAAAAATCTCTTCCACCTTGATCGCGCCTGCTCCGTACTTGAAAGCTTGGAGCTTTGCAGCAAAGTCAGCTTCCTGCAGCAAATCTAGGTTGTTGTTGCTCGCGGTACTATCCGTTCCGATGGCAACGCGAGCCCCCGCTTTTCGCAGTTCCTGAATCGGAGCGACCAGGGTTCCTAGCTTCATGTTGGATTCAGGATTGTGAGAAACTCCGACGCGGTGCTTACCCAGAATCGCAATATCTTCGGGCGTCACACAGACTGCATGGGCGACCGTTACACGCTGTTCCCATAAGCCCAACTCGGCCAAAACCTGAGTCGGTGTCTTACCGTACTTCTGCTTCGATTCATCCATCTCCGACATGACTTCCGACAGATGGAAGTGAATCCCTTTCTTGTTCGTCTCGGCGTATCCGATCATCCACTTCCAGTTCTCTTTCGAAACACTGTAGATGGAATGCGGAGCAAGGGTACCCGTGACTAATTTGTACTGTTCTATCGACTCAAAAAAATGATCGAAGGTCGCGTCCAGATTCTTGCCGCTACCATCCACATCACTCGTTTCAACAAGGGATTGGCCAGCGACCATGCGCATTCCCGCTTCATCTGAAGCACGTGCGCACTCATCTTCAAAGAAATACATATCGTTGAAAGTAGTGGTACCCGATCGAATCATTTCGGCGCACGCGAGCATCGTGCCCCAGTAGGAAAATTCTTTGGAAGCGTGCTTGCGCTCGAGCGGAAAGATGCGTTCATTGAGCCAGGCCATCAGTGGCAAGTCGTCACCGATGCCGCGCAGCAACGACATTCCCGTGTGAGTGTGACCGTTGATGAGGCCCGGCATCACCAAACAGCCTACCGCATCAATCTTGCGTGCACCTGCAGGAATCTGCGCCTGCGATCGCGTGGTGATGTGAGAAATTTTGCCGCCGGTGATTCCAATGGCGGCATCGGGCAAAACCCGTCCAGGAAGAAGTGCAGTACCACCTAAAACCCAAAGCTTCGCGTCCATGCGCTCACTCATTTCTCTAGGAGCTGGTCTCCATTAAAGCGGTACGGCAGGAGAGCCTCCAGTGCGACTTCCTTATATTCTTTCTCATGCACGTCGAAGGAAAGTACTTTCGGTAAGCCAAACTCCTGAAGGACTTGCAGGCAACTTCCACAGGGAAAGCACGGTTCCTCGGAAGAAGTCACCACCGCCACCCGAATCACGCGCGATCCCCCCTCAGAGACCATTTTCACAATCGCGGTGCGCTCCGCACACAGCGACTCCGAGTAGTTTGCATTCTCTACGTTGCAGCCAGTGAATAGCCTACCTTGATCGTCTTCCAGCGCGCATCCCACCTTGAATTTTGAGTAAGGTGAATAGGAACGCTCACGTGCCGCCACTGCTAAATCGGCCAGCGCCTTCCAATGAGGGGCGAGTTCCTGCTTTTTCATAAGCTCTCCAAAGCCAAGAGCGTTTCGCGGAGTAAAATACCGAGAGTCGAATGGGCTTGCTGCGCGTAACTCAAAACATCTTCATGATTCAAAGGTTCATCTGAGACGCCTGCAGCTAAATTGGTAACACACGAAAGCGCGTTCACTCGCTTACCCATGTGCTTGAGCGCAATGGCTTCTGGAACCGTGGACATTCCCACGACGTCGCCGCCCATCTGGCGGAACATGCGAATTTCTGCTGGGGTTTCGTACGAAGGCCCGTGCGTTGCCACATAGACACCTTCGTGGAGCTTTATCCCATTCTTCTGGGCCACTTTTTTGAACACCTCGTTCACCACGGGATCATACAAGTTTGTAAGATCCGGAAAGCGCGGGCCGAAATCTAAATTGGGCCCCATCAGAGAATTCGAACCCATGAGATTGATATGATCCCGAATCAGCATAAACGAAGGGGGATTCAAATCAGGACGCATCCCCCCCGCCGCATTCGTCAGAATAAAGTTATCCGCCCCCGCCAACGCCATCGCCCGAAACGGCAGCACCACCGTGGACATGCTGAGACCTTCATAGTAGTGCAGCCGCCCTTGAGATAGGGCGACCCTTGTCTTTCCAATCGTTCCGATCTTGATGCGACCCGAATGCCCTTGCACGCTGACTTTGGGAACGTGCGGAATATCCGCGAACGGAATTTCTACTTCAGTCACCACTTCGGAAAGGACAGAGCTCATTCCACTCCCCATGACGATCACGGTTTTGGGAAAGGATCCGCAACGGCTTAGTAAAAACTTCTTGGCGGCTTCTAGCTGCTCAAGCATCAATCACCTCTTCTACCCAGCGGGGACGCATCACTGCGGCTGGTTGGACTTCATACATCACTTGCGAGAGTAAAGTCGCTACTTGGGGGTGGGGCTCGCTTAGTACCACATCCAAGAGGCTCTCTCCCGCTTGCACCTTGTCGCCGACTTTTCGACGAATTTCCACCCCGACATTTAAATCAATGCCCGATTCCTTCGTCAGTCGCCCTCCGCCGAGGTTGCGGACCAATCGACCCACGGAACGAGCGTCCAGCTTCGCAAGATACCCCGAATGCTTCGAAATAAGAGAAACCCGGGGTCGACCGCCCAGCGCGTAGCGCTGTGCTTTGAATTCCTTCCATCGCCCCCCCTGACTCTCAAACATCTGGATGAACGTGGTGAGCACCTCACGCTTTTCAAGCTCCTGCTCACACTCCGCCCGGCCTTGTTCCGGACTGAGTTTTCCACGGGACGCAAGACAAACCATCTGCCCCGCCAGGGCCAGAGTTACCTCCTGCAAGCCCGGCTCACGCGCTTCCCCCGCTAGGAAATCCGCACATTCTTCAATTTCCAATTGATGGCCCACTTTGAAACCGAGGGGTTCGTCCATCCTCGTTAGCAAAGCTACCGAGGCGACTTTTTCCTCTCGCGCGACGCGCGTGAGCGCATGGGCGAGCGTCTGGGCCCGACTAAACTCGGGCATAAAAGCGCCGGAACCAAACTTCACATCCAAAACTATTCCGTCTAGGCTCTCCGCCAGTTTCTTACTTAGAATGCTGGACACGATGAGCGGCACGCACTCGACCGTGGCGGTGACATCGCGTAGCGCGTAGAGCAGACGATCCGCCGGCGCCAGATCCGCGGTCTGTCCCATCATGAAAAAACCGTTCCGGTCCAGCAAGCCCATGGCCGTTTCCATTTCCAAGTCAGACGTAAAACCCGGTACCGCTTCGAGCTTATCGAGGGTGCCTCCCGTAAAATCCAGCCCGCGTCCGGAAATCATGGGAATGCGCACCTGGCCATCGCCAAAAAGCCGACGACAGACGTTGTGGACCAGAGGCACGAGCAAGAAAGAAGTCTTGTCTCCCACGCCGCCCGTACTGTGTTTGTCCACCCAGAACTCGCCGGAGTCCTTGCGAGGCAAAGAAACTCCAGAGCGCCACATCAACCTCGCCCAAATCCCTGTTTCCTCACTCGTCATACCCTGAAAGTAAACGGCCATGAGAAAAGCGGCGATTTGGTAATCCTTGATCTGTCCTTGCAGAAATCCATCCAACAGAAAACTCAGCTCGGCTTCTGAGAGAGCCTCTCCTCCCCGTTTCTTTTTGATGATTTCCGAGGGGTGCAATTTCATAAAAGGAAACTTTTCCCAAGATCGGGCAATGACTTGGCAGACAGCGAAAAGGCATCCAGCACCGTAGCGCCCAAGTCGGCCATGCTAGTGCGATCGGCAAAATGCCCCGCCTTCAACTGGGGGCCATAGGCAACTAAAGGAACATACTCCCGCGTGTGATCGGATCCTCGAAAGGTGGGGTCACAACCATGATCCGAAGTCAGCAAAAGCAGGTCGTCCTCTTGCAGCTCCTCTATCAAGCGTGGATAAAACGCGTCGAGTTCCTGCAAAGCGCCTGCGTACCCTTTTGCATCCCGGCGGTGCCCAAAGAGCATGTCGAAATCCACCAGGTTCGCGAAGATGAAAGCGTTCTCGCCTCGCGCCTGTTTCAAAAAACCCAGTGTTGCTTCGAGCCCGTCTCGGTTATTGCCCGTGTGATTGCCTCGGGTAATGGATCGGTGATTGAAAATGTCGTCAATCTTTCCGACCGAGCACACCTGAACTCCGCCCTCCACCAAAACATCGAGCACGTTGCGACCCGGTTCGAGGGAGAAATCTCGGCGGTGCTCTGTGCGTGTGAAGGTCGCAGCCGTAGCACCCGTAAAGGGGCGCGCAATGACTCGCCCGATTCGATAGGGAAGGGTTAGCTCTCGCGCCAACTGACAAACTTTCATCAAGCGTTCCAAACCGAACGCCTCTTCGTGAGCCGCAATCTGAAAGACGCTATCGCCGGACGTATAGACGATAGGCTTGCCTGTTCGCACGTGCTCTTCCCCGTGTTCCTTAATGATCTCTGTCCCGCTTGCAGGGCAGTTCCCTAGAATGCCCGGAACTCTTGCAGCCGAAATGAACGCTTCCAAGAGTGCCGCAGGAAAACCTTCTGGAAAGAGAGGAAACCCTTCACGCGTCACCAAGCCAGCCAGTTCCCAATGTCCCGTCGTTGTGTCTTTGCCCGCAGAGCGTTCTTGCAATCGGGTCACACGTCCCAAAGGGGCATCGGTTAAAGCAATGCCCGGGAAATTTCCGAGGCAGCCGATACCTAATTTTTGTAGATTGGGTAAAGCAAGACCGCCGACCGCACGCGCCGTGTTCCCCAAAGTATCTGAGTGTTCATCCCCGTAAGTAGAGGCATCAGGAGCAGCTCCGACACCGAATCCATCTGCCACGAGGCAGACGACCCGTCGCTTTTTCCCAACCATGTTTTTAGTACCCCTGCCCCTTCGCGCCGACCCCTTTGACGATATCGATACTCGCCGAAGTCCCCAGTCGTGTTGCTCCAGCCTCAATCATTTCAAGTGCCGTTTCAAATCCGCGAATGCCACCACTCGCTTTGACGCCCATGGTCCCTTGAACGGTTGCAGCCATGAGTTTCACTTTTTCCACTTCAGCACCTTTGGAAGAAAATCCGGTGGAGGTTTTTACAAAATGCGCACCGGCTTCTTTGGCAATCAGACAAGCCTCTTTCACTTCATCCATCGAAAGCTCGCTGGTTTCCAAGATCACTTTCACCGGTAACCCACCTGCCGCTTCGACTACACTTTCGATATCGTTCAGGACTGCTTCTCGATCTCCGCTTTTTAAGAGCGTGCGATTGAGAACCATATCAATTTCCCTCGCTCCCTCTTGCACGGCTTTGAGGGTTTCAGAAACTTTGCTTGCAGTCGACGGCTCACCCGACGGAAACCCGACAACCGTAATCGGAATGGTCTCGCTTCCCTTTAGCCAAGCACTCGCTTGGACCATCCATTTCGGATAGAGACAGACCGAGTAAAACCCGTACTCCCGAGCTTCGCTGCAAGCTTTTTTCACGTCCGCTTCGACCGCATCTGGACGCAGCTGCGTGTGGTCGATATATTTTGCAAGCGAACTAGGGGAAAGGGATTTAGGGTGCTTTGAGCTCATGCAGCCGTTCTAGAGCTAGGCATACCCTGAGTCAAATCAATGGCAATCCAAGCGCTGAAAATCCACGTCCAGGGCCGGGTGCAGGGGGTTGGCTACCGCGCCGCAACACAAAGACAAGCACAGATCTTAGGGCTATCGGGCTGGGTGCGCAACTTACCGGACGGATCCGTGGAGGCCTTTGCTCAAGGCGCTCCTAGGACACTCGAGGAACTCGTCCAATGGTGCCACCAGGGCCCACCCTCCTCACGCGTCGACAAAGTAACGACGGAGTCCGCACCCGTTGACCCTTCCCTTCAGTCCTTTGAGATCCGCCGGTGAAGCTGGGACTTGTGATTCCCGTTTTCAATGAGGCGGCCGGATTGGCTCACTTCATCGATAGCTGGAAATCCGTGGATTTGGAGCAGCATCAGATTGCCGGTATTTGGTGGGTCAACAATGGTTCCACCGATGGGTCTGACCAGTTGCTCCAGCACGAGCCCCACTTGGTAAGTCTTGAAACGAATCAGGGTTACGGTGGCGGAGTGAAAGCGGGAATCCTGAATGTGGATGCAAGCTGCACCCACGTGGCGTGGATTCCTGCCGACGGACAAATCCCCATCGAAGCGGTCTTACGAGTGTGGGAAGCCGCTCGCCAAGATCCCGCGGCTCTTCACAAAGGAAACCGTGTGGAGCGCTTCGATGGTTTCACGGCTCGCTTCGTATCTGAAACGTATAGCTTACTCGTCCGCTGGCTCTTGGGCGTCAACGCACGCGACGTGAACGGACTCCCCAAGATCGCACCCCGGGCATTTATGCAAAAGGCAGCAAAGCAATCGACGGAAACCACTTTCACTTGGGACGCTTCGGTTCTGAAGCTCGCTAAACAAGTAGGCCTTCGTGTGGTGGAGCATCCGGTGAGTTTTTTGAAGCGCAGTAGTGGCGTATCGAGTTGGTCGGGCCGGCGGATTCGAACTTATTTCCAAGTGCTCGGTCGGCTTTTTCTAATGGAATAAAAACCGCTTCCCCACCCCCATTTTTACGGTAAAATTGGGGGTGATGTATACACGCACACTAAAGGCTCCGAAAAGAGCGACTTTACTCTTAGGCCCTAGAGGAACCGGCAAAAGCACCTGGGCAAAAACCTTGTTTCCCGATGCCTACCGAATAGACTTGCTGCATTCCAACGAAATGTTGCGACTACAAAAGGACCCCTCCCAGCTGAGATTGGAAGTGCAAGCGCTTCCGAAGTCCCAGTGGATCCTGATTGATGAAATTCAAAAAGTCCCTCAGCTCCTAGATGAAGTGCACGGGCTTATTGAAAACGATGGCTATAAGCGCTTTCTCCTAACGGGATCTTCCGCCCGAAAGCTACGGCGGGGTGGCACCAACCTTCTGGCGGGGCGCGCCGGCATAAGCCATTTGTTTCCTCTCACGAGCGAAGAGACAAACTATGCGATCCCTCCCTCCCAAATCCTACGCTTTGGTCTACTTCCGACTTCGGTAATTGCACGTAACGATGCGGACAGGGAAGAGTACCTGAAGAGTTATGTCGAAACGTACCTGAGTGAAGAGATTAGAGCGGAAGGCTTGGTCAGAGAAGTAGGAAGTTTTGCAAGATTTCTGGAAGTGGCTTCACTTGTGGCCGGACAGAAGACCAACGTTTTAGGACTGTCTCGTGATTCCGGAGTAAGCAGAGACACCGTCCGAAGCTATCTCGAAATTCTCGAGGACACACTCATCGGCACATGGCTTCCGGCTTATCGACCCCGCGCGAAAGTAAAGGAAGTCGCCCTTCCCAAGTTTTATTGGTTCGATCCTGGGGTCCTTTTCGCTGCCTATGGGGGGTTTCAACAGCCTATTCCGAGCGACTGGAAGGGTGTTCTGCTGGAGCATTGGATTTTCCATGAGCTCTCCGCCTATTCAAACTATGAAAAAGTCAGGGGTTCGCTCGGATATTGGGCTACTCCCACCGGTAGCGAAATCGACTTCCTATGGTGGTACGGAGAGAATTTCGTTGGCATTGAAGTGAAAGCATCTTCAGAGTTTTCGACTAGATTCCTGAACGGGATCCATTCCTTTGCCGAAAAGCGAAAGCTGAAACGGTCTTTTGTCGTCTACCTAGGTAAGAAGGAACTTAAATCCGGCAAAACGTGGGTACTCCCGGTGATGTCTTTTCTAAAGAGACTGCACTCGGGAGAGGTTATTGAGAATTGATTGCTCACCCTCATCTTTTTCAATCCAATTCTCCCGTCGGAGAAATACGAGCGATGCCGTTGATGGCCGTGCCGTTGTAAGCAGTATGAGAACCGCCGACATAGAGGTCTTGGCTGCCGTCTACGGCCACTGCCAAGCCGTAACCTCCTCCAGTGAACGGAAAGCTCCTATCCACTTCAGCTCCGGTCGGCCCGAGCAAGACGACATACCTTTCGCCGTTAGCAACCGTTATTGCGATATAGAAATGGTCCACGTGGGTCGGGTGAGGAGCTATATCGTAAATGCCGCTACAGGTAAGCGTAGGAGAAAAGCTCGAGTCCAATCGACCATCGGCGCCGATGCGAACAATCCCGCAAGAAACGCTCACTCCATCGTAAGTGGCAAACGAACCCGCCACCATGAAGCCGTTCGACGTCTTTGCCAAAGATTGGATAGAACCAGACAAAATTCCTGAAGTGAAACTGGTATCGCGCGTTCCATCCTTCTGGATCAGAACAAGGCGTGCGTTAGCTTCGGAATTGTACTGGGTGAAAGTGCCTCCCAACAAAGCGCGTCCCGTGCCGTCGCCAAGCGGCAGAATAGCACTTACGCTTCCGGACCCTCCGAGAACGCCTCCAAGGGAATGGTTGAAAGAAGGGTCGAGGGCGCCCGAGGGAAGAATGCGGGCGACGCCTTTTCCAATCGAGGAACCATTTAAAGTAGTGAAAGCCCCACCCACCCAAAAAGCGTCTTTAGAGCTGCTTTCCACGACAGTGGAAACGGCGTTGCCCCCTCCTCCACCAAAACCGGTACCCGGGTTGAAACTGGAGTCGAGATTGCCGCTCGCATCCAGCCGCACTAGCCCTCCCTTGCTTATCCCGCGATAGGAAGTGAAACCCCCGCCCACAAAAAGGCCACCGGAAGCATCGGAGAGCAGGCACACGGGATTTTGGTCAAATCCGCTTCCGATTGAAAAAGTCGAATCCAGCGTTCCATCCATTCGAAGGCGAACCAGTTGCTTTGCGACTGTTCCGGCATAGGCCGTAAACGCGCCGCCGGCATAAAGGGAAGGTGAGCCGGGTATCGGGGCGATGTCGTAAACGCTGCCCAGAAACTGGCTCGGGGCTTCGAAACCAGATCGCAAAGCCCCATCCGCGCTCAAGCGGACAAAAGGCCCCACGCTCGTGCCGTCGTAGCTTGTAAAGTCTCCAGCGATGAATAAGTCGCGCGAGCCATCTTGGACTTCAGCAATGGAACGAACATACCCATTGAATCCCGAACCCGATTGAAAACCAGCGTCCACGGATCCATCTGAATTAAGCCGTGCGATACCGCTTTGCGCGGTGCCATTGATCAGTTTGAAATTTCCACCCACGTAAATATCGTTCGACCCATCCGAAGCGGGGATCATGGAGTACACCGGATTGGAGATAGAGCCTGAAGCTGGATCGGAAAAACCAGTGCCCGTATTGAAGGTCGGATCTAAAGCCCCGTTTCCCAGAATGCGGATCAGCCCAGAAACTGCCGTTCCGTTGTAAGAAACAAGAGACCCCGCTACGTAGAAAGTATTCGTTCCCGGGATCATCATCGCTCGAGAAGGAATGCCGCCAAAGGGAAAGCCGGAAGCGGGATTGAGCGCCATGTCGCGCGTTCCGTTTGAATTCAGGCGTACAATTCCCTGGGGCACGGCTACAAAGTTCAGGTCGTCAAATCCCCCCAACACAATGACATCCCCGCTACCGTCGTCCGTAACGACTACCAGTTCAATTTGATTGGGCGGCCAGAAGCCAACCCCAGGAAGAGCAAACCCGGGGTCGATGGATCCATCCGCGTTGATTCGAGTCAGGTCTTCACCGTCTCCTTGGTAGCCTAAGATAGAGGGGGAGATCGCGTAGAACCTACCTCCGGGGGCAGGCTCGAAAACTCTATCCCCGAATTCGTATTGCCCCAGGGGAACGCCTCCAAAAGCAGTACCCGGATCGAAAGCCGTATCGACCGTTCCATTGGCGTTTAGCCGGACGAAACCCGCTCTCGCAATGCCATCTACTTGGGTAAAATCTCCGCTCAAGAAGAAGCCACCTGCGGGGTCTGCAAAAGCGCCAGAGACTTCGCCATCCAACTCGGGAAGGTGAAAACCCGAATCCACGGATCCATCGGTGTTCAATCCGACAAAAGCATTGGGGAAGGCTTGTGAACCAAACGAACTGGCCCCGGTTAACAGGACTTGGTCTCCCACTAAAACGACCTTCCTCGAAGACGGAGTCGGCCCACTCCACATGCCCCGAGGGGAAAACGACCCGTTATCAAAAAGGCCGGTCAAGGAGCAGTTACTATTCGCCACGCACAGACCCGGGCCACAACCCGATAGGGCGAGTAGTGCCACGCAGACAAACCAGATTCGAATTTGGCCCCAACTTTTCAATCCAGTTCTCCTGTCGGAGAAAGCCGAGCGATACCGTTGAGCGCCGTGCCGTTGTAAGCCGTAAGCCCACCCACGACATAGAGGTCTTGACTACCGTCTACGGCCACTGCCAAGTCGATAGCCGATCCAGTGAACGGAAAAGTCTCTACTGCGGCGCCGGTGGGCCCGATTAAGACCACCTGGGATGTTTTGGCAGTGGAATTATAAGTCGCAACATAGAAATGATCCGAAAGCGTGGGGTGCGGGGCGATATCATAAACAGATGAGCAAGTGACGGTCGGAGAAAAACTGGAATCCAACCTACCATCCACGCCAATTCGAACCACTGGGCAAGCAACGCTCACACCATCGTAAGTGGCAAACGAACCTGCCACAATGAAACCATTCGACGCTTTTGCTAAGGCCTGGACATTGCCGGAAGGAACTCCAGAAGTGAAACTGGTATCACGCGTTCCATCGTTCTGAATCGTCACAAGATTTGCGTTCGCTTCAGAGTTGTACTGGGTGAATGAGCCCCCCAACAGCGCACGCCCCGTTCCGTCGCCAAGCGGCAGAATAGCATTCACACTTCCACCGAGAACTCCCCCGAGGGAATGGTTGAAAGTCGGATCGAGTGCGCCCGCAGGAAGAATGCGAGCGATGCCTCTTCCAATCGACGAACCATTGAAAGTGGTGAAATAGCCTCCCACCCAAATAGCATCCCCCAGAGCGCTGTTAGCCAGAGAAGAAACCGCTGTGCCAAAACCGGTCCCCGGATTGAAGCTCGGGTCCAGATTGCCGCTCGCATCCAAGCGCACGAGAGAGCCGTTGATTGTTCCTCGATAGGAAGTGAAACTCCCCCCCACGTATATGCCACCGGAAGAATCGGAGAGAAGGCTCGTAAGCCCTTGATTGAAACCGCTTCCGATGGAAAAGCTCGAATCCAGCGTTCCATCCATCCGCAGGCGCACGAGTTGTTTGGCCTCAGTTCCGGCGTAGGCCGTAAAAGAACCCCCGGCATAGATGGCAGTAGAGCCAGGTATGGCGGCGATGTCGTTAGCACTGCCCAGGAACTGGCTCGGAGCTGCGAAACCAGATCGCAAAGCCCCGTCCGCGCTCAAGCGGACAAAAGGCCCGACGCTCGTACCGTTGTAGCTCGTGAAATTCCCCGATACGAACAAGTCGCGCGAGCCGTCAGGCACTTCGACGATGGCCTTGACTTGGTAACCAACGAAGCCAGTTCCGGATTGAAAGCCTGTGTCGACGGAACCATCTGAATTCAACCGTGCAATACTGCCTTGGGCCGTCCCGTTGATCGTTATGAAGTCACCAGCGACATAAATATCGTCCGACCCATCCGAAGCAGAGATCATGGACCAGATGGGAAAGTAGAGAGAGGAAGTTTCACCATCGGAAAAACCCGTCCCGACATTAAACGTCGTATCGATAGCGCCAGTCCCCAAAAGGCGGATCAGATTCGATACGACGGTGCCGTTGTAGGTATCCAAGTTCCCAGAAACGTAAAAAGTGTTTGTCCCTGGAACCATCAGCGCTGAATTCACTTCGGCAGTCGTCGCAAACCCCGAAGCTGGATTAAATCCGGCGTCTCGGCTCCCGTTTGAATTCAAACGAACAATCCCCTGATCGACGGAGACCGAATCCAGCTCGTTGAAATCACCGAGAACCATGATGTCCCCGGTTCCGTCGTCGGTCACAACCACGGTACTTAACATAGCAGTTCCCCAGGGTTCGAAACCTGCGCCCGGAACAAGGAAACTCCCATCGATAGACCCATCCGCATTGATTCGCGACAGCTGCTGGAGGTTTCCCTGATAGCCAAAAAAACTGGTCGGCGGAATTATGTAGAACTTGCCTCCCGGAGCCGGGATAAGTTTCTCTCCCCAGTGTGCAATGCCTAGCGGCGACCCGTTAAAGGCTGTCCCTGGGTCGAAAGCCGTATCGACCGTTCCGTTGGCGTGAAGCCGCACGAAACCGGCTCTTGCAATGCCGTCTACTTGGGTGAAATCCCCGCTCAAGAAGAAGCCGCCTGCGGGGTCGACGAATGCGGAATAGAGTTCGTCATTCAACTCGGGAAGGTGAAACCCAGTATCCACCGTGCCGTCGGTATTTAGTCCGGCAAAGCCACCGGGAAAAGCCTGTGAGTTAAAGGAAGTCATCCCGGTTAACAGCACTTGATCCCCTACGAGCAACGCTTTCCCCAGATGGTAGCCAAGCTTCCCACCCCACATGCCACGAGGTGAAAAAGACCCGTTGTCAAAAAGCCCGTTCGATTCGCAAATGCTTTCGCCCGCGCACAGACCGACGCCACAACCCGATAGGGCAAACAGAGCGATACCTAAAATCCCGATTTGTAATGGTATTTTGGACATACTCGGACCAGAAGTCTTGATTTTAGCCGTCAAATATGGAGCAAATGCTAGTGCCATTTAGTTAAATAAAAACAAATACCTGTGAGCCTTTATCGGGCTTACCCCCCAGAAAAACAGGGAAAAGGGGGTGGTAAATGGGGTATTTTAAACTCGAAATTACCCTATTTAATGGCTATACTACCGGTATCGTCATGCATTCACTCAAATCGAAATTCCTGAACGACCTCTCTTTCACGGCGACGCAGCTCGCTACACTTCGCCAAATCGGAGAGTCTCGCGGCAAGCAGGCGCTCTACTACGCCCAAGCGCCCGAAGTATTAAAAAGCCTGCAGCAAGTCGCAAGTATTGAGTCCAGCGAATCTTCAAATCGACTCGAAGGGATCACAGTTCCTCACAAACGGATTGAAGATCTTGTGTTGAAGAACACGAAACCCCTGGACCGATCAGAACAAGAACTCGCGGGATATCGCGACGGCTTGGCCCTGCTTCATGAGAGCTCGAAAGATATTCCATTTTCTATTGGAGTAGTTCTCCAACTTCACAAAACCCTTTATCGCTACCTCCCCAGTGAGGGAGGGAAGTGGAAAATGACGAACAACGAGATCGTGGAAAAAAACCGAGACGGATCCATCAAACGCGTCCGGTTCAAAGCAACACCAGCACACCTAACGCCGGATGCAATCGAAACACTCATTTCTGAATACCATCGCGTGATTCAAACCGGTAAACAGGACCCTCTCATTGCAATCCCCCTCACCATTTTGGATTTTCTTTGCATTCACCCTTTTAGGGACGGCAATGGCCGTATCGCTCGACTCCTTACGCTCCAACTCTTGTATCACCACGATTACCAAGTGGGCCGGTACATCAGCCTGGAGCGCATCTTCGAAGAGTCTAAGAAAAGCTATTACGAGACGCTCGAAGCGAGCTCACAACAATGGCATGACGGAACGCACAATGTCTTTCCTTGGCTAGACTATTTCTGGGGTGTTCTCATTCGAGCCTACCGGGAATTTGAAGAGCGTGTCGGAAAAATCAAGTCTGGGACTAGGGGATGGAAGAGCGTTCAGGTTCGCCAGGCAGTCGAAAGGCAGCTGGGACCATTCGCTATTTCAGATATCGAGGCCCAATGCCGCGGCGTAAGTCGAGACACCATTCGAATGGCTCTGAGACAGCTACGCGACAGTAAGGAAATATTCAGGGTAGGCAAAGGCCGTGGATCGAAATGGGTAAAGAACCGATGATACCGCTATTGAAAGACCCCGCATTTTCCCGCAAAGGCTCTTAGCCCGCCTTTTTCTTCGGAATAGCCGGAGGTATCGGGGGCATCGCTTGTGACTTGGGCGCCTCGGGCGCATCTGGAGTGGCGGGTTTCGCCGGTGCAGCTGGTTTTGGGGCCGCAGAAGGGGCTGCGGTCGGTATGGGTCTCGCCGGCGCGGAACCTAAAGGCTTTGGAATAGGTCTCGCAGCCGCTGGCGGTGGCACTGCCGATGCCGCGGGCTTTGGAACTGCGGGTTTTGCAGGAGCGGACGGCATGCCGGGTGTCGGCGGTTTTGCAGGAGTGGCGGGTACGCCAGGGGGCGCAGGTTTAGCGGCAACCGGAGCAGCAGGTTTGGAAGCAACAGCAGCGGCAGGTGCCGCGGGAGCCGACGGTTTTACGGGCGTTGGGCTGGATGCGGTAGCTGCCGGTGCAGCCGCCGCACCTGGCGTTGTTTTTTCGTCCAATTTCTTAAACACCATCGCGGGCCGAAGCACGGGAGGCTCCGCAGGATCTTCAAATGCCATATTTGCCAAATCCGTGAGGCCTGTATCTGACAACTGACTCAAGGAAATAAGCTCTACAACTTCGCTCTCACCGCCCATTGAGATCTGCTCGGCGTCGGGATTCTGAACTGGCTTCTCTGCTGGCTTCGCCGGCGCATTGGCAGCCGCAGGAACGGGCGCTTTGGGTGGAGCCGCAGCTACTTTCGGAGGGGCTCCTGCGGGAGGAGCAGTCTGCATTGGTTTTGGCGCAGCGGGTGCCGTCGGCATGGCGCTCTTCATGGGAGGTGGCGCCGAAGCAGAAGATCCGCTTAGTACCGGTGGTTGTCCGCCACCACCACTGGTGGCTCCGGCTTTTTGTGTGTGCGAACCACGACTGATACTTGCGACAATAGAATCGCAATCTTCTTGCGTAATCTGGCCACTTGCAGCCAATTCCTTCAAATGGCCTTCCATCAGAAGCATGCCTTCCTTGCGACCCGTCTGAATGGCAGAAGGAATCTGGAAGGTCTTGCCTTCGCGAACCAAGTTCGAAATGGCGAAGTTCATCACCATGATTTCGTAAGCAGCCACTCGCCCGGTCCCCCCGGCTTTTTTCACCAGCGTTTGACTGATGACGGCTTGGAGCGACTCGGCGAGCATAGCGCGAACCATCGGCTGCTGCATCGCTGGAAAGGATTCGATTACGCGATCTATAGTGGAAGCTGCACCTCGTGTGTGCAAGGTTCCCAAAACTAAGTGACCGGTTTCAGCTGCGGTCAAAGCAAGGCTAATCGTTTCTAAGTCACGCATCTCGCCGACGAGGATGACGTCGGGATCTTCGCGCAAAGCATACTTGAGCGCATCGGCGAACGTCGGACACGATTGCCCAATTTCTCTTTGGTTGATCAAACTTTTTTTGCAGGGATGGATAAACTCAACCGGATCTTCGGCAGTGAGGATGTGGTATCCGAAATTCTCGTTCATGTGATTGATAATCGCAGCAAGAGTCGTCGACTTCCCGCTACCTGTCGGACCCGTGACGAGAATCAAACCCTTGGGCAACTCAGCGAGCGTCCGAACGACTTCGGGTAGCCCCAATTGCGCAATGGTCGGCATCTTGGAGGGCAGTGTGCGAATAACCGACCCAATACCACGTCGGGTATAGAACATGTTCACACGAAAGTTGCCGACATTCTCGATGTAATAGCTCTTATCAAGATTCTTATGCTTCGTTAGTTTCTCGCGCTCATTCTGGTCCAAAATCTCCGTGAGCAACGTTTCCAATTCGGCATGGGAATAGACTGTATCGTCGTACTTGACCAGATCTCCGTCCAGGCGAGTCCACACGGTCTCTTCTGCGGAGAAGTGAATATCTGAGCAACGTCGGGCGACTGCTTCAGACAGGATTTCGTCAATCTTCTTGGGCATCATCGTCCTCACGTGAATGGACTAATTCGCTCGGAAACATTCCAAACTGATTGCGCATAAACAAGAACAGAGCCGTGAACCCCAAGGGCACGACGATCCACGCGAGCAGCATCGCGTAAATTTCACTCATCTCGTACCAATGAAGGAGCAAGTCGAACATGGTAAGCTCCGGGGCGTGCGGCCCCTCTTTCCAGGATCCAGTAACAGTCCCCTTCTGATCGGCTTTTCCTCTGAATTTTTTGATGCGCACTGCATTACGCCAGACATCGCATGACGCTGCGATCCGTACTTTTTTTTGAAAGTGCCCGTCCCCTGCCGGGGTTCTTCGATAGTTTCCTGGGCGGGTTCTTCTTGATGAAAGGGATTCCGCTCATCGGGCAGCAGGCCCTTATCATCGCGTTCGCCTTGGCCCTGTGGTTGGGCTGGAAGGGGCGGTGGCGGCGGTCGGCTGCCTGCTCGCTACTCCTCTTCTGCTTGGCCTGGATGTTTCTGGTTCAACCCTGGGATGAAGTTTTCATCAACCTTAGGCACGCGCAGCACTTGGCGGAGCAAGGACGCTTTTCATTCAACCGAAACCAGCTCCTGGAGGGGTCGGTAGACTTCCTGCCGTACGCACTTGTCGCCGCGCTGTCGAAGATCGGACTGCCCTTACCAGAAGGCATTTTTCTACTAGGACTTTTCTCAGGGCTCGTTTGCCTGGGAATCGGTGCGCTCATCTTGCGTCGATGCGTACCCGCTAAAGCCCTCCCCTTTTGCATTGCTGCCCTTTGTCTCTACCCGCCGCTGATCTTCAATTCGGCACATGGATTTGCTACCGCACCTTTTGCCGCGGCGATTCTGGGAAGCGTCTACTTGCTCTACTTCACTCCGCACAACCGAATGGCTTGGTGCCTCATCGCACTGCTTCCCCTTTTTCGTCCGGAAGCGATTCTGCTCTCCTGGCTTTTTGCCGGTTTGAGAAAGAACTACAAAGCCCTCGCGTTTGTCTCACTCCCCTTTCTCGTGCACTCGGGCTTTCGCCTGGCCGTGTATGGATCGGTGATACCCCTTCCCGTCCAATATAAAGCTAGTCTAGGAAGTCTCTTCTTCTTTGCCGTGGGAATGCGAAACCTGGTTGCGGATGCAGTCGCTACCCATGCGCTTTCGGCAGGACTGGTCCTTGCCATCGCGGGCTATAAGTCTTCACTTTGGAAGCAACCCCTGATTGCGGTCGGACTTTTCTGCATTCCGTACTATTTGTCGGGTGGCGACTGGTTCCCCAGTTACTGGGGACGCTACCTACTCCCGCTCTCACTGCTGCTCTGGATTGCCGCCCTTTGTTCGCTGGGGAACGTCCTGACAAAAGGGACTGCCCCCGCTCGCCTTGCCATCCCGGCGGTGTTCTTTCTTTTCTCATCGCTGTGGCCCATTTCCTCGACGTGGAAATTCTTCGATTTGGTTTTTTCGCACCGAAGAACACTGGCCATGATCCACGAGCCCACGCTTGCACGAGGCCATTACCGAATTCAGCATCTATCGCAATTGGGTGAACACTTAAGGCAAACGACATTACCTACCGACCGAGTGGGGTCTTCGGAACTCGCGACCATCATGTTTTACGCTGACAGGGAGGCGGTGGACTTCTTGGGAGTGAGTAACCCCGCCATTGCACGGGCTCCCTTACGAGACATGCCTTCGCTCTTTCGACGGTTTCCGTACCGATCGGAGTTGCCCTACCTCATTTTTAGGCGTCTAAAGCCCGAACACCTGGGCGAAACTTTGCCCGAAGTGCTCTACACCTTTGATTTCATTTTGCGCGACCAAGTGCCGGGGGTGAGGGCGTACGAGCTAGACGACGCCACTCTTTTCAAAGCACTAGAGCGCTGGGAAACGCAATTGGGTGGGTTGATGGATCCTCTCTATGGTGGGCTCCCTCGCATCCTCGCATTGGGCTACTCACCCATTGTGGTGCGGGCCGGAGAGGACTTCGTGTCGCTCTACTTCGTCCATGCTTCCGCGCTAGAAAGACATCAAACTGCGCTGCGGGCGGCGGGCTACCAAGGCGCGCTTAAGCGCTATACTCATCCCGTTGCGCCATCCCAAGCAACAAGGGTCGCCCGATAAGAAAAACGATGTAAATCACCCAAAGACTGTTCAGGATCGAACCCAGATCCGACCCAGGCGCAAGCAAAGGGGTCAATAGGACTATGTACGGAAAGTAGAAATAGCCGCCCAATATATAGAAGGAAGACCTCTCCACAAAGGCAATAAGGAAGCCGACGATCACCGAGACCAGGTACATCCCATGTAGACCGAAGTTCATATAGGCTTCGGCCAAAAAGGAAACCCCTACGCTGGTTTGATAATCGTTGGGAGAAAGTACGCCGTAGAGTCGCCCGTATTTGTTCCAAAAGTGGCGTGAAGGTTTATCCGCCCAGAAGGCCCGGGGAATAAACATGTAAGGAATAATGGTGTAGGTTTCCCCACCCCAAAACGGGACCTTGTTCGGTGTTGCCGCGAGGACTCGCTCCAGAGAATCATCCCCTGCTCTCATGAAACCGCTAATCAAATTGGATCCGATGTCTTCCTTCTTATCGCTTTCTTCCTCATCATCTTCGTCGACTTCGGTTTCTTCCCCTTCAATGTATTTCGCGCTGAGCAGTTCCCAAAGCACGCCAATGCGTTCACTGGTAGTTAGCTGAATACTGGGCTCACGGATCACCATTCGGTAGGCACCCTTTACCGTCTGAATGGCCGAGAGCAAGATCACTGCCGCGACGACAAGAAACAATCCCGAAAAGCGCTTTTTCAGGCAAAGCACGAGAACCACCAACGACACGAGGGCACCCATCAAGGTCATCATGCCGCTCACCAGAAAGTAATTGAAGGCCCCGATGACTGCCGCAATCTGCGTAAACACGATGATGCCCCTATTGCCCGGTGATTGAGCCGAAAAGAGCAGGATCAGATCTGCAGACAGCAGAAGAAAGTGGATACTCAAAAACCATGCAGGAAGCCGGTGCAGCAACAGAGGGACAAACAGAACATAGCAAGAAAGAGCAACCACCTGGGCTCGGGTGAGCGTGAGCAGCTGAAAGCGCTCCTTCTCGGCGACTGCACTGAAAAGGAAATTACGACAGGCGTAGTAGACCAAAATGAGTATGAGCGTGCAGAAGGTCTGTTCTTGAATGGCCGTTAAAACCTCAGGAAAGGTTTGGACCAGTAGCGGGTTTTCCTGAAACAAGAACCACTTCGGCAACGAAAGCTGGAAGAAGTGGAACACCATAATAAAGGCGATGTACGTAAAATGTCGGCGGGTGAAGGCAATGAATACCGGCACTGCCTGGAGCAGAATCAGCAAGTAGAGATATTCGATGCCAGTGCGAGCTCCCCATAGAATCCGTATGTATACCGACATCGCGAGGTAACCGAGTACCAATATCGCAACAAGCGTGTACGGATTAAATAAGGGGAGAACACCTGCCTTACGAAGCGTTGCGCCGGCCATGGTTTCCCTTCGGCGCTATTGTACCACCGAGGATCTCATGACTTGGTGCGGCGTGTGCACACAGCTCTTCGTTTACTCGGCAGCCTCGCCCAGTTCGAGTTCGATAAGCAGCGCGCCTGTCTCAACGGCCTGGCCTTCTTTGACGCAGATGTTCGTAATTTTGCCGGCCGCAGTGGCACGAATCTCGTTCTCCATCTTCATCGCTTCCATCACGAGGAGCGGCGCACCTTTTTCGAGCTGATCGCCGTTCTTGGCCACGATCTTCACGATTTTGCCGGGCATCTTGGCGTAGACATTGTTCTCGCTCGCCATATCCTGGCCGCGCAGCATTCCCACAATACGACGGTACTCACTTTCCACATTGAGGTTCAGCATTCCCTCGGGGCGCCATACCGTGGCTTCGTTTTTGTTTACGGAGACATTTGCAAAGAACACATTGCCGTCTTCCAGATAAGTACAATCATTGCCGAAGTACTGCAAATCTACCGGCCGCTCGGGCTCGTCGTCAAACTTGACCATGGTCTGCTGATTGCGAGACTCCACGCGCACTGTATGTTCCGCTTCTCCGTAGCGTAGAAAGAAAATCATCGCAGCGCCTCCTCTCGGCCAAGCCCACGCCAACGAGAATGCTCATCCGATCCCCAAGCAACCCCTTTGTATTCTTTCTGATAAGCACTGACCGCCGTGGCAATCATTGCCATGCGTAGTTCCTCTTGGGTCGCGCCTTTGTCCTTGTAATGAAAGTCTTCGCCAATCAAACGCGTCGTATAGTCCCCACTCTGGAATTTCTTATTGTCGAGTAACTGCAACAAGAGGGGGATGTTGGTTTTGATTCCGTTGAGTACTGTATCGTTGAGAGCCGCTCTGCCTCGCTGGATAGCTTCCTCGCGATTGCGACCCCAAACGGAGACTTTTGCAATCATCGAATCGTAAAAGACAGGAATTTCATAGCCACGATAAATATGCGTGTCCACGCGCACGCCGATGCCGTGAGGCATCGTCACGCCATTGATCCTTCCGGCTTGCGGCAAAAACTTCTCCGGATCTTCCGCGCAAATACGGAACTCCAAAGAGTGTCCCCTCTGCTTCAAGTCTTCCTGTGAAAACGATAAGCGCTCTCCGAAAGCCACCCGTAGCTGCTCTCGAACCAGGTCTTGTCCTGTCACCCATTCCGTAACTGGGTGCTCGACTTGCAATCGAGTATTCATTTCCATGAAATAAAAGTCTTGGTTCTCGTCCATCAGGAATTCGATGGTTCCTGCGTTGATGTAGCCAAGCTGCTTGACGGCCATGACCGCCGCGTCACAGAGCTTCTTGCGAGACGCTTCAGTAATAAAGGGGCTCGGGCTTTCTTCAATCACTTTCTGATGGCGACGCTGCACGGAGCACTCGCGCTCAAACAAGTGACAGACGTTTCCAAACTTGTCGGCAATCACTTGCACTTCAATGTGGTGCGGTGAGGTGATGTAGCGTTCCAAATACAAACGCCCATCTCCAAAAGCTTTAGAGGCTTCCGAATGCGCCCGACGGAAAAGGTTCAGAAACTCGCCCTCGTTCGGAACAAGACGCATCCCGCGACCACCGCCGCCAGCGAGCGCCTTAATCATAATCGGATAGCCAATGTCCTTGGCCTGCCGAAACGCCTCGTTTTCATCCGTGAGCGCTTCCTTCGTTCCTGGAACGAGAGGTAAGCCCACGCGCTCCATGGTTTTACGAGCCATCACTTTATCGCCCATCGAAGCAATGGATTCAGCGTTTGGCCCTACGAAAGCCATTCCAGCATCGGTCACCGCCTTTGCGAAGTCCGCCTTCTCAGAGAGGAAGCCGTAGCCGGGGTGAATAGCATCGGCCCGCATTTCCTTGGCCGCCTTCATCACCTTTTGAACGTCAAGGTAACTGTGAACCGAGGGGCCTTCGCCCACGCAATAAGCCTGATCCGCTTTCGAAACGTGACGAGAGAGGCGGTCGGCGGTCGAGTAAATGGCGAGCGGAATGTGCCCCATCTCTCGGCAAGCCCGGATGACTCGCAGAGCGATTTCGCCTCGGTTGGCAATTAAGATACGTCGGGGAGTGAAGGCCATCTAGTTCCTCTTAAAGCGGGATGTTGCCGTGTTTTTTGTGAGGAAGCTTGTCCCTCTTGTTCTTGAGCATCTCAAGCGCCTGAATGAGTTTGTACCGAGTCTGCTCGGGGAAAATCACTTCGTCCACGAAACCCAATTCAGCCGCTTTATAAGGTGTGGCAAACGTGTCCGCGTATTCGGCGACCAGCTTCTCTTTTTCTTTGGCAGGTGCGGAAGCCTTCTGAATGGCGGCACGGTGAATAATGGCAACGGCCCCATCGGCACCCATGACTGCAATTTCGGCGGTCGGATACGCAAAGTTGATGTCGGACCTTAAGTGCTTCGACGACATCACACAATACGCGCCACCATACGCCTTGCGCGTAATGACGGTGATCTTCGGCACGGTCGCTTCGGCATACGCGTAAAGAAGCTTCGCGCCATGACGGATGATTCCGTTGAACTCCTGCTCCGTCCCGGGCAAGAACCCCGGCACATCCACAAAAGAGACAATTGGAATGTTAAAGGCGTCGCAGGTACGGATAAACCTAGCGGCTTTGACCGATGCGTTGTTATCAAGCACCCCTGCCAACACTTTTGGCTGGTTCGCGACAATCCCTACGCTGCGGCCATTCAAGCGCGCAAAACCGACGACCATATTCTGGGCGTAGTCTTTCTGGGACTCAAAGAAGTAGGATCCATCCACTACGGCTTCGATCACTTCTTTGATGTCGTAGGCCTGACGAGAGTTTTCCGGAATGAGTGTGCGAAGTTTCTGTTCCTGGCGCTGGGGCGCATCGTCGTTCTTAGCAAGCGGCACATCTTCAACATTGTTAGAAGGAAGGTAGCTCAAGAGCTCGCGAATGAGCAGCAAGCAGCTCTTTTCGTCGTCACTGGCGAAGTGGCAAACGCCGCTTTTTGAACTGTGGGTAGCCGCCCCGCCCAATTCTTCCATCGTTACATCTTCGTGGGTCACGGTCTTGATCACTTCAGGACCCGTTAGAAACATGTAACTCGACTTCTTCACCATGAAGATGAAGTCCGTCAGTGCGGGACTATAAACCGCCCCACCCGCGCTCGGTCCCATAATGGCAGTGATTTGAGGGACGACCCCTGAAGCCATGGTGTTGCGCCAAAAAATCTCGGCGTAGCCACCCAAGGATTCCACACCCTCTTGAATGCGGGCACCGCCGGAATCGTTGATACCCACCACCGGGGCACCGTTCTTCATGGCGAGATCGAGAATTTTACAGATCTTGGCTGCTTGGGCACCAGACAGAGAACCACCGAAAACGGTGAAGTCTTGCGCGTAGACGTAAACCGTTCGCCCCGAAACCGTCCCGTATCCCGTGACCACCCCATCGCCCGCATACTTCTGTTCGGCCATGCCGAAATCCGTGCAGCGGTGCGTAACGAATTTGCCGATCTCCACGAAGCTACCTTCATCGAGAAGAAATCCCAAACGCTCTCTCGCAGTCATCTTGCCACGCTGGTGTTGGGCCTCGATGCGAGCTTCGCCCCCACCCAGTTCCGCTGCTTGGTTGCGACGGCCTAAATCCTGGAACTTCTCTTCTAAATTCATAGGTCGGGAATCGAAACATCGGCGACCGGAAGTGTCAAGATTGTGGGGGCTGTGAACCAGAGGGAAGGAGCTTAGCTCTCTTCTACCAATGATCTTTTCGGATACTCTCGCGAAGGCCCTCTCGATCGAGACGGGCTGCCCATTGAAGGTATAAATCGCGGGCCTTTTTTCCGTCCGAAAACGGATCGCGAAACAGCTTCTGAAGCTCGGAAGTGCGAACTCGGTTCGACACGGTAGCAGAATACAGTCCATGCCCCACGATTTGCCCCAAGGCGCGAGCCGCTCGGTAGTAGAGAAACAGGCGCTCTGCCGACGTGACTTTCGCGGGAAGCGCGATCCCGGCAAAACGCCGTGTGGCTCCCTGATTTTTTTCCGCATCCAGATGCTCGCAGACCAAAGCAACGACGGGATCTGACCGGCGGGCCATCTGAAAGTCGCGCGGCCCATAACATCTGCGGTGGGGATTGATGACCTTGGAACCTAGGAAGCCCAAAGCTTCCACCCAAAGGATCGAATAGAAGTCCTGTTTAGGGAATTGAAACTGGCGCCAGCGGCCACTCACCCGAGCGTGCAAGTAAATGGCGGCCTGCGTGGCCGCCGAGTTTACATTACGGGAAGAAAGAAAAACCGAGTTGCGATGGGGGCTGAAGTAACTCCCAAAAAAGCGCAGAACTTCTTGTCTCAAAGCTTTCTCCGAACGCGTCTCCTCCGGCAGCGACCCTGTATCGCGCCAACGAATGTCAAATGCCTCGTCTATCGACTTCCGGATGCCGGCAAACTTCTGAATCGTGCAAACCAAATCTTGAAAGTCATCGGCGAAATCAGAGACGCCTTCGTCTTGATCCGCTTCGGCGGTCCACTCAATCCATTTGAGGTAGCTCTGGAGCTTCACCCAAGGGGGCGTGTTCATCACGCAAAAGACGTTGTTGCGCAACTTTACGACCCCTGCCGTGTGCTCCATCCCTTTCGATGCGAGCTTCCAATAAAGCCTTTCGGCATTCTGGTGCACAACCACTATGCGCCTTGGTTTTCCAGTCTCTCTAAAGGCGCGTTCCAGACTCGCTGGCAAATGCGCTTTGGCGAGGTGCAAATCGCCAATCAGTGCAACGATCGCAGCGTTGGGTTCGAGGTCGCACGTCTTAGCGAGAAGGCGAGCCGCGTGCCGATCGCGCTGGTTCAAGGTGGGCTTTCGACCCTTCGCACTTACATTTAGACCCATCAAACGGATGCCATAGGCATGCGCAAACTGGAAAAGGGGTCGGTAATTCTCCCAGGCAAAGCCCCAGCGACTGTCGAACTGGATCTTTTCAAGAAAAGCAGCTTCGCTGAGCGAGCCTTCGAGCCATTTTTTAGCAAGCTCAACGTCACTAGGCCGAAGCATTTCGAGCGCCAAAATGGGGGTTTTACCCAGCTTTTGGAGCTCTGAAAGCGCGTCTTCCCACAGGCGGAGCACCGTTCTTTGAGCCTGCGGAAGGGTGTGGTAATCTCCGACGATTAAAACCGGGGCCTTCAGGAAGGCTTCTACAAGTTCGGAACGACTTGAAACGCTTTTAATTTCGGTGAATTCCTTCTGGTACTCCTTGAAGTATCGGCGCAGAGCAGGGTTCAGCTCTCCGATGGAATCGCGGGCATTCGAGCGAAACCGGTCGTAAAGGTCTTTTTGGATCTGTAGTAAATGGTCGCGAGCTGGCATTTGAAAATTACCGCTATCTTAACCTTTTTTACGCTCTGCTTGTTAAGCAAAGCTTCTTTCGGACTCACCCCTGGTGGCGAGGCCCCGAACCTAGAAGCTATTTTGAAAGCCACTCTGGCTAACAACGGGCAAATCCAAGAGTCGCTTCAAGATGTCGCTATCGCGCAAGCCCAAGTGGACCGCGCGAGGGCTGCCATGTGGCCTAAGGGTACCACTACTTTGCTGGCGGCGCCGTTGTTCGAAGAAAGAGGCGATGCCCTCCATGTCGTTCGAGATACAACCAAATGGGGTCCCTACCTAAGCAGCTTAACGACTATCGTTCAGCCGATTTATACGTTTGGACAAATCGGAGGCTATAACAAGGCAGCCGACCATCAGCTCATTGCGCAGGGTGAGTTGTCCAAAGCTAAAACAAACGAAGTCGTCGCAACGACCAAAGATTTTTTCTACACTTACCAGATGGCGTCGGATCTCGATCGCCTCTGTGGCAACCTCACTGAGTTTTTGGGTTCCGCCGTGGAAGAGGCAGCGAAAAGCGCCGAGTCGGACAAAAAGGGTGGAGTGAAAATTCACGACGTAAATCGCCTGAAAGTGGCGTACGACGACTTGCTTCAGAAGCAGCTGTATGCGCGCCAGGGAAAACAATCCGCGGGCAAAGCGGTTTTGTGGATGACAGGCGGCGCTTACACTTCGCTTCCCGCCGGCGAACTCGCCACTCAAGCGTTCGAAAAGAAAACTCTTGAAGAGTACATCCAGATGGCCAAAGCCCATCGGCCGGAGTTCAAAGCACTCACTGCCGGGCAAGTGGCACGCCACGCCTTGGCAGATGCGAAACAAGCGCAAAGTTACCCTACTTTTTTTGTTGGCGCCTTTGCTGACCTGAATTGGTCACCTATGCGCAATCGTCAGAACTCTTTCTATGCGATGGACCCGTTCAACCGCATTCAAGGGGGCGTTGCTTTAGGATTGCGTCTGGACATTGAGTTTGCGCGTCACGCTGCGGAAGCTGCCGAAGAGCGCGCCCAAGCGATGAAGCTTCAAGCGACCGAGAGCTGGGCTGCCCCCGGAATTGAAGTGGAAGTGAGCCGCGCGTATTGGGAGCTAGAGCAAGCGGTTGAAGGCTTGGAAATTGCCACTCGCCGCAAAAAGGTGGGTAGGAAGTGGTTTGTGGGAAGCGCCATGGGCTGGTCTATTGGAGTGACGCAGCCAAAGGAAATGATGGAAGCACTGGAAGGCGACGGGTTGTCGCGCATGAACTACATCCAGACGCTCTATCAGTACAACTCGGCGCTCGCGAAGCTTTCTAAAGCGGTGGGCAAAGAAGTTACAACACTCGTTTACTAAGCCGCGTCGAGATTGCTGGGCGGCGCCTTTTTCGCACTTTTGCGACGGCGTAGCCACCACCATGCGCCACCCGCGACGACTGCTGTTGTCATCAGAATCACCACAGCACTACCGCCTTCTTCTTCAGGAGGTTCTGTATTGGTGACTGGGCCACCCGAGGGCTTCAAGCGATCTCTTAAGATCATGGCTTGTGAAGGTCCCAGCTTCTGCGCGCCTGGCAGAGGCGTCTCACCCTGTTTCGTAGCGATGTTGAGGTCAAATTCGGCATTGGGCTTGAGCGAAGCCACCATGCGCTCGAACTGAGGCGCTAGGCGTTGGTACTGTTCTTGGGAGACTACGTAGGTGATTAGGATCGCAAGCTTGTTGTGCACGGTTGCAACGTAGCGTGACCAAAACCCGGGAAGCTCGGAATTCACCTGAAGAGAATCGACCCATACCACGCCATTGATGTCGCGCTTGCGGGCATAGGTGACTTTGGATTCAACCGGCTTGCCCTGCTCATCAGTGATCGTCCGGGGCTTCTTCAAATACTCGAGGTAGTTGTCGACGGTATCCCATTCAGCGGCGGTAGTTGCGATGGAAAGAACCACCGATTCGCGGCGCTCTCCTTCCAGAGTGCTCTGACAGATCCAAACGCCCTGGGAAAGCTCACACCGCCACCCGTCGGGATGATCGAATGAAACATACGCTGTTTTGAGCGCCAGAATAGGCGTTGCTAACAGGGCAAAAAGCAGAGCGATTTTGAGGTTTGGCATAGAAGAATTATAGCATGGCGATTGCGCACCCGCGGCCCGCGGAGCATCAGAAAGCGCCGGCAATGACTGCAGAAAGTGTCAGATTTTTTTGTTGCAGCGTGGCCGTGTTCAGACTTTCCAACGAACCTCGCACTCCAATGCGCAGATCCATGTCATCCAATCGAGCGGTCGTGAAAAGGTTGCCCGCAAGATCTATCGACGAAGCGAAGGATTGAGATCCCACCGTCGTAGGAAGGCGGTAACCCGCTTCTAACTCTAAGAAAGCCGACATCCCACCACCCTTGCCGCCCCCCCAAAGCTTAGTCAGCACCTGAAAGAGACCACGGGGAAAAAATGCCGTGTTGAACGAGTAGGAAAGGTAGCTTGAACTCGCCAAGAAGTACTCTTGGCCAAACTCGCCGCCGATTCCCAAATGGAAACTTCCGCCCAAATCCTTGTAGTACACGAGCATTTTGAAGACATTCACGAGAGCGGCGGCAGGACTTAAGATGCGTGCGGGAGGAGGAAGGAGGGATAGCTTATCTAGCGAATAAAAAAAAACACGGAGAGCGCACTTCCGCCGAGCAGCTCCATATTCGTCTCAAAACCTAAGCCGGTATCGGAGACGAAATCCACATTGCTGGAAGTCGTGAGATTCTGAGTAGAGAGACGAGAAAAAGACACGCGCGGTCCCACATAGAATGCGGGACATCCGCCGGAGCAGTCTAAGCTTGCCCCCTTCCCTTCACCGAAACTAGAAGTAGGGGCAAAGACAGCGACCAAAAGCAGAACTAATCCTAGTCGAAAAAGAACGCTGAACGCTGTCGCTGGCAGGCGCGCTTTGTTTACCATTTACTCAGTTTATCACCGCGGAACCCAAAATGCGGAGCGTCATTCTTCTAGAACGGGCGCCAAAAGCGCTTTTAGCTCGCTGAGGTTTGAATAAAGCAGTTCACGCCGATCAGCGAGCGGGGGCGGTGCCGTGCCCGGGACTCGGCGAATGAGGATCTTTTCGACTTTTTCGCGAAAAGCGTCGTTGTCGCAGATGCGCCGATAGATCTGAAGGTCCTGCTCACCGCTGTCCCCTATCAAAAAGACTTTCTGCCCATCCAGGTTGCTTAGGATGCGGTGGAGCATCCGCCACTTGTGCGGGAATCGCTTGTTTCCCAGCCATCGCGGATACACGGGGCCTTCAGGAAAACCCGCGTCGCGCAGGAACTTTAAAAGAAACGGAATGAGCTGATAGGGGGTGCTGGTGAGATAGATCACCATGCCGCCTTTCGCGACGACGGATTGATAGAGTTCGGCCATCCCTTCAATGGCTTCGTACGTGTAGTACCCTCCGCGAAACAACCCACGAAGCACGTTGGAAAGCGAAGTGGACTTCGCTATGTTGCTTTCCTTGATGGTATCGTCGATATCCGACACGACAACCCACTTGACCTGTTCGGTGAGAAAGAAAACCGGGCAGCTGTAGACATCGTAGTCTCCCAATCGAATTCTACCGACCAAAGTCTCGATTCCCATCGGCGACATTTTCAAGTTCGCTGCTCGGGGCGCTCGCCAAGGCAGCTGCCAGGGAACTTGGAGATGGATAAAGCCTCGCATCTCCGTGCTCGCATCCACCGAGCGATTGGAATATTGCGAAACCGGTAGCTCAAAGTGAATGCGCTCAAAAGTTTCTAAGTCGGGTAGGCCTTTGAGCAATCGATGGAGCAAACGCCTGGGACGAAACCCCAAAACTTCGTCTTGAGTGCCGTTGAAGACAATGGCCTGGAGCGAAGTGTAATTGCGAGTGGCGAGCGAAGGAATTCCAATAATGCTGCGGCGCGGCCTGTAGATTCGAAAAGTTTGCGCCAAACGGAAGATGAGAATCTCCGTCGTCTTCAGCATGCGGATCACAAACTGCCACTTGCGGGGAGACGGAAGATCCGTCAAACGCAACTTGCTGCGCAGCACCCGATTATCGACGCGCCTCACCACGTATTGCACCGAAATAGATAAGGAAACCCGTGATCCGGGCCGATAAGAAAGGGAACTCGTTGATAGAAAGACCCACGCTGCGTCATGGCACGGAACACCGCCAAATTTCTCTTACTCATCTTTCTCGCCCTGAGCTGCGGCCATCTGCACGCGCTCGACGAGCTGTTTGAAATTTACAACGCGCCCCAAGCATTGGCGATGGGAAACGCCTGGACAGCGGACGCAACCGGCGTGGGAGCTCTCTTCCACAACCCTGCGGGTCTCGCGAAAGCGACTTTGAAGGCATGGGAAATCACCCCGGTCGCCATCGATGGGAGCTTCAGTACTGGTTTTGCTGGCTCGGCCGTCACAGGCCGATCGCTTTCAAGGGGCAAGATTTTCGACACCCTGCAGACGACGCCGAACAGCTACAACTATCTGCGGGGCAATGGAATGGCCTCGATCGCTCGTCGGAACTTTGCCTTTGCAATCCTCGGCGCGTCGGAGCTCGCTGGCAGGTCGGATGGCACCAACGCCGATGTACGCGCAGGAGAAGATGTAGGGTTTTTTCTTGGAGGGTCAACGAACCTATCGGCCAACATGCTAAAAATTGGCGTGACGGGAAAGATGCTCCTACGGAATCAGCTATTGGGTACTTTCACCCACGCGCAGATTGCCGACGGCGCTTCCACTTCTGCCCTTATGCAGTCCGGCCTTGGCATTGGAGCAGACGTAGGGATGCTCATTACACTCCCTGTTTCCTACTTGCTCACTCTGGGATTTGTTTGGAAAGATGCACTGGGAACAAAGTTCCTTCCCTCTAGTTTGTTAAATGCTCAGGCAACAGGAGTCCCTGCAACGATACCCCAATCGTTCAATGTGGCGTTGTCCGTGCACCCCGCTTTGGCCAAGAATGTTCGAGGTTCCTTTTCAGCGGAGTTCCGACATATAGAGCGAACCGATTTGCCGCTCACCAAACGCCTCCATTTTGGCTTCCAGTTCATCGCTCGTAAAAGCCTGTTCTGTTGGCTAGGGCTGAATCAAATGTACCCCACGGGTGGAGTTGGACTTCGTATGCGTGGCGGAGATTTTGAATTGGGAACTTATGCGCAAGATGTGGCGTTGCCACTGATGCTGGAAGCGGACCGCCGCTTCTTCTTCAGATACACGATTGGATTTTAGGAATGCTGAAACGTTTCTTCATTCTCGCTTTACTAGTCGCAGCGCCTTCGGCGATGGGTGAGATCTTGCGCCACCCCTATCCGGGTGTGCGAGCGCTGGGCATGGGCAATGCTTTTCTTGCGCTGTCGAATGATTCAAACGCACTGTGGTACAACCCCGCCGGCCTTGCACGCGTGAAGGGCTATCACGTGAACGTCTTCGATTTCTCGATGGGCGTTGATAGCGCGGATACGCTCACTCGGCTAGGCGGCGCACTATTCCAAGGCGACACCAACAACCTAATGCGTCCCGATTTGCAGTTCTTCCGGTTTAACTATCGCCCTACTTTAGTAATGCCATTTTTCAGCATGGCGCTCTTTTCGCACGCCAATGCTTATATTGAGATGAACAACCTGGATTCCTTGGACGCAGCGGTCGATCTCTTTGCGTTCAATGATATTGGACTCGCTGCCGCTTTCGCCGTTCCCCTCGGACCCTATTTCTCCATCGGCGCTACCACTCGTTTGTTCCAGCGAACAGGAGTCGATACGTCTTTGACCGCATTGGACCTCATTACAGAACTGGGAGTCCCTTCTGTTAACGATGTGTTACCGGCGGTGTACCAACGGGTGTTCGAGTTGATGGGCTTCGGATTGGGTGTCGGCGTGGATATCGGCGCCATGGCATCGGTTCCCTTGCCGGCTGGCTACCCTCGATGGACTTTTGCGGCAACCATGCAGGATGTGGGGAACACCACGTTTCGCACCCTGAGCGGGACAACGCCACCGCCTGTCGCCTCCACCGTGCACTTCGGAACGGCTTTGGAGTACCAGTTGGGAATGAGTAAGCGCGCTTTCAACCTCGCGTTCGACTTCCGAAACGCCTTCGACAATGCGCCACTCATCAAGAAACTCAATTTGGGTGCGGAACTGAAGATGGGCTTTTTCTCTCTGCGTGCAGGAATGAGCCAGGGATATCCTACCGGCGGATTTAGCCTAGAATTTCCGCCGCACACACGGTTGCATCTGTCGACTCACGCCATCGAATTGGGCAGCCGACTTTGGGAACGCCACCAGCGCCAGTTCTTGGCGCAACTCGTGATTGGGTTCAATCCCAACTAGCCGCGAATCTGAAACGCGAGAATTTTGAGGTAGTCACCCTCGGGGAAACCGATGGGATGATCGTCTTCATGGGGTAACGATGCGAGCTTTTTGCCTCGCTGGCCCAATACCTGGGCCGCCGTAAGCTCGAAGTTTCCCCGTTTGATCCTGGACGTGCAGCAACAAGCGACAATCGTTCCAAAGGGGCGAATGTGCTTCAACGCTTCCACATACAACTTGCGATAGGTTCGTAGCGCCACATCTACCTGATGCGTTTTGCTCGCCATGAGCGGGGGATCGATGATGATGAGATCAAACTTTTCTTTGGGGTTCAAAGTAGCAAACCACTCGAAGATATCCGCTTCAATGAACTGATGCTTCTTTGCATCCTTCGTGTGGAGACGTTTCGCCACATCCAGCGCGCCTCGGCTCACATCGACATTCCAAATATCCGAAGCACCTGCTACTTCAGCAGCAAGTCCTAATGATCCGGTGTAACTGAAAAGATTGAGAACGCGTTTTCCTGCCAGCTTTTGGCTTGTCACCCATTTGCGAAGCCCGCGCAAATCCAAAAAGGCACCACTCTTCTGACCCGCTTCAATGGGAATTGTCAGTTCGAGCTTTCCTTCTTTGATCTTCACCTCGCCCGGTGCTTCGCCTTTGAGCACGACATCTTCACGAGCCACTTTGCGTTTTACTGGGAACTTCCAGAGCACGTTACGCAGGTCGAGCTTCTCGGCAATGTACTTGGCTGCGAATTCGCCAAGCTTGTCGACACTCGCAGCATACGTTTGCAGCACGCCCGTGCGATCATAGACGTCGATCACAATGCCCGGCATCCCATCGTTCTCACCATGCAAAGCGCGAAAGGCATTCGTAAACTTGCGAATATTAGCGCGCTTCTCGAGCGCTTTGTCGATTCGGGCTTTCACCCAGTTTTCATCGGGAATCGTCGTTCCCTGCTTGAGCACCCGAATGGCAATGAGGCCTTCCGGCTCATAGATGCCGTAGCCCAGCACATCGTTTGCCGCTCCTACCAATTTTAAAACTTGGCCTGAAGAGAACGGCTCAGCAGCCGTGCTCACGCCCTGGCGAAAAATCCAGGGATGGTTTTGCCGAACGGCAGCCGCCGCCTCTTTTTTGAGCTGGTACCGCTTAGGTTCTGTTACGAAGGTCTCTTCCATTCACGCACGTCCCGAAAATCGTCGAAGTAGCTTTGAAAACTACTCAAATCTACGGAGTGCAGTACTACACCGAAGAACGAAAAGAAGCTAACCAACGCTTCCCAATTTTTCAGCCAATCGGGGATAAAATGCGGAGGATCGAGGATCCCATGCAGACGCAGCCATTCGATCGTGCCTACGTCCTCCAAAGCGATGCGGCCGGTGAGCAGACACTCGATCAGAATGCGGTCCTGAACTTTGGTGGCTGCCTGAATGAAGTGATAAACCTCCAACAAGCCAGCTAAGTAAACGACATCTTTAGTAAACGGATAGCGGCCCCCGAGCGCAGCACCGCGGAAGACTCGCTGGGCGGCATAGAAGGCATCGAGTTCGCTCGCACAACGGCCCACAAACCAGCGATAGCACTCCATGAAATCGGCACCTTGCTCCACCATATGGACTGCCTCCACCCGATCGCAAAGGGTGATAAACCGCGATTGGGACATCGTGTGGCGATAGATTTCATGAAAAACGGCAATTCCCTCTTGGGTCAGGGTCGTCCGGGGCCCTCCGGCCGCTAAAAACGGACAATTTTCCTGCTTCAGTCCATTTTGGGCTGTCAGGCAGTGTGATTCCACTTCGTGGTTCCAGAAAGCCCCCATCTCCATCTCGGAAAAGCGGCCATCTGCTCGAACGCGCACGCGGCTCATGCCTGCGACCACTTTGGCGACGATATCCTCGGTCAGCTCCACTCTCACTGCCATCGGCGGCTGGCGCTGTTTGAGACGCTTTTCCAGGCCCGCGGCAAGTTCGGAAGCACTCATCAAAACCCCGGATTCGCCGATGTCGTTCAGACTGCAAACACCCATCCTAGCTCCGATAGAACGCGCCAGATCCAAATTGGTGGTTTGGCCACGTGCTAGCGAACTGCCAGAATTTCCGTAGAGCTGACTGCTAATTTCGAAAAAAGATTCAGACTCAATCGAGAGTAAAAGACGAATGCCCTGGCTGAAGGAATCCTTGGTTCGCATTAACCACTGAAGTACCGGGTGTTCTCCTTGCAAGCGCGCATGCAAACCCGCCAGCGCCTCTAATGCCTCCGTGAGGGATTTTTTGTCAACTGTATAGACGGGTTTTGGAAGCACGGTCCCTTTGTGCTTCAAGAACTCGGAAGCCACATCACGCCCCCAAGCCAAGGAGCTAAGAATTTTGGCTCGACGAGTGGCAAGAGTGAACACCTCACTCGAATCCTTGAGCAGCTGCAGAATATGGGCCTTGCTGAGATCTTGTTGGGCCATGGCTATCGACGGACCGAACGGTTTGGAAAACCGGGTTTGCCGTTGCCGAGATACCGACCTCGCAACCGACTGACTTCCTGAATTCTCCGCTCGGCAACCCGATCCGCACACCTATACTCGGCAAGACCCTGCTTGGACGACTCGGCTAAAATCGACTTCATCACATAGTAAATATTGCGAATCATGCGGTTGGCTCGCAGCTCATCGTACCCTTCGAGCTCAATGGATACGTTCATCAGGCCGCCGGCGTTGATTGCATAATCAGGTGCATAGAGAATTCCGCGCTTGAACAGCTCATCTCCGGACTCGGGTGAAGCCAGCTGGTTATTCGCACTGCCCGCCACGATTTTGCATTTTAATCGCGGAATTGTTTTTTCGTTGAGAATCGCACCAAGCGCTGAGGGACAGAAAATTTCGGCATCTGTATCGTAAATTTCATCTGTTCCGACGAGGGTCACACCCTCTCGCGCAGCGAAAGGCTCGCATCGCGAACGATCAATGTCGGTTAGGTAAACGTGCATTCCATTCATCAGGAACAACTCAACGAGTTCCTGACCCACGTGACCTGCCCCTTGGACTGCAACCTTCAGCCCCTTAAGATCAGAACGTTGAAGCTTCATCTCCACGCAAGCGCGCAAGCCTTCCAATACGCCTTTGGCGGTCCAAGGCGAAGGATCGCCCGAGCCACCGTGCGTCCGAGCAACGCCCACCACCGAAGTGGTCTCCATGAAGATGTACTCCATGTCATTGACGTCCGTGCCCACATCTTCGGCCGTGATATATCGACCATTGAGCGATTCGATGAACGAACCGTACGACCGGAAAAAGGCTTCAGATTTATCCGTCTTAGGGTTGGCTAAAATGACGGCCTTGCCGCCGCCTAGATTGAGGCCGGCCACAGCCGCTTTGTAGGTCATCCCTCGTGAGAGGCGAAGGGCGTCTTCGACAGCGCTATCCATCGAATCATAGTTCCACATCCGACAACCGCCCAGCGCGGGGCCAAGTTGGGTATTGTGAATGGCAACAATAGCCTTCAAACCGACGGTCGTGTCGTTGAAGAAAACCACTTGCTCGTGCTCACCGGTAAAGAACTTGCTCATCGTCGCCATGGTCACGGGACTTTATCAAGGAGGTTGCCACCCTTCAAGTTTCGGCTGGCTCGCAAAGCGCCCAAGGAAACGCTACACTGGCCAGCGATGAAAAAGTCTCTCTACGATGGTTCCGATCACCCTGCGATAAATGAGCGGCCCGGCGAGTTCCCCTATACCCGAGGCATCCATCCTTCCATGTACACCAAGAAGGTGTGGACGATGCGACAGTATGCGGGTTTTGGAGACGCAGCCGCTTCTAATGCTCGGTACAAGTACCTTCTCTCTCAGGGGACAACCGGCCTATCTATCGCGTTCGATCTTCCTACTCAGATGGGGTACGACTCCGACCACCCCCTTGCTAAAGGGGAAGTCGGCAGAGTGGGTGTTGCGATTAGCTCTCTCGAAGACATGGAGATCGTACTCAAAGATCTCCCGCTCACTGAGATCAGCACATCGATGACCATCAATGCGACTGCTTCGATTCTGCTGTGTTTTTATTTGGCGGTCGCAGACCGACGCAAAACCGATCGCAAACTGCTTCGCGGTACTATCCAAAACGACATCCTGAAAGAGTACATTGCCCGCGGAACGTATGCGTTTCCTCCAGGACCCAGCCTTAAGCTGACGGCCGATGTTTTTGAATTTTGCAGAAAGGAAGTCCCTCAGTGGAACACGATTTCCATTAGCGGGTACCATATTCGAGAAGCGGGTAGCACGGCTGTTCAGGAAGTAGCCTTCACTCTGGCAGATGGACTGACTTATGTTGAAGCCGCCCTCTCTCGGGGACTAGGGATCGACGAGTTCGCCCCACGCTTGTCTTTCTTTTTCAACGTGCACAACGACTTCTTGGAGGAAGTGGCGAAGTTCCGAGCCGCCCGTCGACTCTGGGCGAAACTCATCCAGAAACGGTTTTCGCCCAAGGATCCCAAATCCTCTCTTCTGCGCTTCCATGCCCAGACCGCAGGCAGCACTTTGATCGCTCAGCAAATCGACACGAACGTTGTGCGCGTATCTATGCAATGTTTGGCTGCGGCTCTTGGCGGTGCGCAGTCCATTCACACCAATTCGCGTGATGAAGCATTGGGTTTACCGACGGAAGAAGCCGCAAAGCTCGCACTCAGAACGCAACAAGTCATCGCGCACGAAACCGGCATCACGCGCGTGGTGGATCCTTTAGGTGGCAGCCACGCCATCGAGGCCATGACCGACCAAATTGAGACAGACTCGTTGAAGCTCATTGAAGAAATCGAGTCGCGCGGTGGCGTAGTCGCTTGTCTGACGGATGGGTTTCAGCAGGGACTCATTCAGGAAGCAGCTTACGCCTACCAACTCGCTATTGAGAAAAAGGAAGCCATCGTTGTGGGAATGAACGAGTACAAGGATTCAGGCGGCCCCGCTCCGTCCGTGCTTCGCATTGATCCTAAAATCGAAGTCGATCAGAACGACCGACTCGGCCGCTTCAAAGCCGCGCGCAATATGGCCGAAGTTACTGCGAAGCGCACCGCCCTCGAAAAAGCCGCACGTGATGAAAACAACCTGATGCCTTTTATTTTCGATTGCGTGCGTTCGCACGTCACTTTGGGCGAAGTAGTCGAAACCCTCACCCGCATCTACGGCCGCTACCGCCCTTGAAAGGGGTCAGTCGACTTTCAAGGAGAAAATCAAGGGGTAGTGCCAGAAAGTCACCAGAAACTGTTCCGGGAACAATTTGAATGGTAAAACACCCGAATGCTCCACCTAGCTTTATTGTTTTTTGTAGTGCTTTCGACAACGGAAGCGGCTGAACCCGACTACTTCCGGGATATGTCTGGCTGCATCCTGCTTTACAATCTGAAGTCGGGGAAGTTCGAGAAGGTCATCGGCGAGCAAGTATGCAACGAGCAATTCCCTGCTTCATCCAGTTTCAAGATTCCCCTTGCTGTGATGGCGTTTGATTCGGGGGTCCTGAGAGACGAGAATGAAGTCCTCAAATGGGATGGAAAAAAAGACGAGCGCGCCGCAGTTAATCAAGATCACAATGCAAAAACCTGGTTGCGCGACTCTGTCGTTTGGTTCTCACAGCGCCTGGTCCTTAAAATGAGCGAACCGAAGTTTCAAAAGTATCTCAATGAATTCAATTACGGGAACAAAGATCTTTCTGGAGGGTTGACCGATGCGTGGATTAATCGCCCTACCGCTCCGGCGCTCAAGATTTCGGCTTACGAGCAAGTCGAGTTTATGCAGGCGCTATGGAACAGCAAGTTGCCGGTTTCGAAACGAGCGATGGATCTCACTAAGAAGATTTCCTACCTCGAAACATCCCCAAAGGGGTTTCGGTTGAGTGGCAAGACGGGCTCCAACTTCTATAGCGACGATAGGAGAATCCGGCTTGGGTGGTTCATAGGGCACTTAGCCAGAGGTGACCGGGAATATATTTCGGTGGTCGTCTTCCGAGATCTCAAGAAACCGACCAAGGGCGAGCCTTACGGCGGTTTTCAGGCCAAGAGAATCGAAAAAGCATTCTTAGCCGACCAGGGACTTTGGTAGGTGTCGAACTGACACTACCTTCCTTGGTTTTCTCCTTGAAAGTCGACTGTGATCTTCCCCCAATAAAGTGGACACGCTAGGCGGCGTTGTTTTCCTGCTCATACACGGCTGGCGCTTTATATCCAATCGTGGAATGCAGTCTCTGCCGATTGTAAAAAACTTCAATCCAATCAAACATCTTCTGACG
>JBGTAN010000013.1:0-120480 GCA_041749855.1 Bdellovibrionota bacterium | reverse complement strand
CATCTTCACTGCCTCCGCTTTGAACTCAGCGGAATGCGCTCGATAAGGACGTTTCTCTGACACCTTCAACCTCCGGGTTGGCTGTTATAACGCCTAACTCCTAGGTGTCCACTTTTCTGAGGAAGTGCACGGGCACCTTTTGGGGAGGCTAACGCTTGGTGCGTTTGGTTCGGGTTCCGGTGAGGTCTTCGATCTCGATGCGCTCTTCGGCTAACGAGTTAATGTCGCCAAGACCACTGCTTGCTGCTGCTGGAGGACCCCCATCTCCCGTCACCCAATCGCCGCCCGTAACGCCTTGGAGGCGTAAGCGGAAATCGCGGGGGTTTGAGCACTGGGCCAACGCTTCTTCTTCGGTAATCTGACCTTCTTTGAGAAGGTTCATCAAACTCTTATCGAACGTTTGCATCCCCATGTTCTCGCTCTCCTCCATCACCTTGCGGATGTCGGCAGTACGAGTGGGATCGACAATCATGTCGCGCACACGAGCGTTATTCAGAAGAATCTCGACCGAAGGCACTCGACTCTTTTTGTCGATTTTGGGAATCAAGCGTTGGGAAACCACGCCGATCATGACAGACGCAAGCTGCGCCCGAACCGCCATCTGCGCATCTCCATCAACGGTAGCAAGAATGCGATTGATCGTCTCGGTAGCATCATTCGTGTGCAACGTGCTTAATACCAAGTGACCCGTTTCGGCCGCGGTCAGCGCCATGTGAATCGTCTCTTCATCGCGCATCTCACCAACCAGAATCACGTCAGGATCTTGTCGAAGCGCGTACTTCAGCGCACGCGTGAACGAGAAAGTATCCATCCCCACTTCGCGTTGCGTGACGATGCTACGACGATCTTTGAAGGTAAACTCGATAGGATCTTCGATCGTAATGATATGACACGAACGATTGCGGGCAATAAAATCGATCATCGCAGCAAGCGTGGTCGACTTACCACTACCGGTAGCTCCCGTGACGAGGATCAAGCCCCGTTTTGCACCTAACAGGGCAGCAACCGCAGGAGGTAAAGCCAATTCGTCCAGACCGCGAATCACATCAGGAATGTATCGGCACACCATGCGCGGGCGTCCGCGCTGTTGGCAAAGGTTGATACGAAATCGGCCACCGCCGGGAACTTCGTATCCCAGATCGACTTCCTCACCTCGATCGTAGATGTCGCGCTGACGAACGCTCATGAGCGAGAAAGCCCACTGCTCCAGTTGCGCTTCAGTGAGACGAACAATGTTGTCGCCTGTTTCGTCGCCCAAGTAAAAGAGAGCGCCATTCACCCGAACGACAGGTGGCAGTCCTGCCTTCAAATGCAAATCAGACGCTTTCTTCTCGCTCGCTCGCTTGAGGATCTCCTCAAAATCGCGCAGCTCCGCCCGATTCACGCGAGAAGTAACTAATGTGGGAGATTTCGGCGTCATGATCGGATCTCAGGGAGATTCCCGATCTTATCGGAGTCTTTAAAGAACCCCTTGATAACGCGCAGCGTCTCGCTCTTTTAGTCGTGCTTCTTCTTCGTCTGCATCAACGGGGTCTTAGGCGACCGCGCTGCCAACTCAGCCGCTGAAGCAGGCATAGGCGCCTTCTCCAAAAGCTTCGCTGGGGCATTTGCCATACCCGCAGGTGCCGCCTTCGAAGCGCCCTCTTCCGGCTTCGCTTCCGGTGCAGGCTTGGCAGTTTTTGCCAGAATCTGCTGCCGAATCTTCTCGGTAATTTCCGGGTGCTCCTTCAAGAACAGACGCGTGTTATCACGGCCCTGCCCCAGCTTTTCACCCTGATAGGAGAACCAAGAACCGCTCTTCTCGAGCACTTCATGCGTTTGAGCGAGATCGATGATATCGCCTTCCATCGAAATACCTTCACCAAACAAGATATCGAACTCCACCTGCTTGAAGGGTGGCGCGAGTTTGTTCTTCACCACTTTCACACGAGTACGACTTCCAATCACGTTGTCGCCATCTTTCAAAGCCGAAACCCGTCGGATGTCTAAACGCATCGACGAGTAGAACTTCAGCGCATTACCACCGGTCGTGGTTTCAGGGTTACCGAACATCACACCGAGCTTCATGCGCAGCTGGTTAATGAAAATGACAGAGGTCTTCGACTTGCTGATGCAACCCGTGAGTTTGCGCAAAGCCTGCGACATTAAACGCGCTTGAAGGCCCATGTGAGAGTCCCCCATCTCGCCTTCAAGTTCAGCCCGAGGAACCAATGCCGCCACAGAATCAATAACGATGATATCGATCCCACCGCTTCGCACCAGGATCTCGGTGATCTCCAAGGCCTGCTCACCGGTGTCCGGTTGCGAAATCAAAAGGTCATCTACGTTCACACCGAGTGTTTTCGCATACTCGGTATCGAGCGCGTGCTCAGCATCCACGAAGGCTGCCACGCCACCGGCTTTTTGCGCCTGAGCGACGGTGTATAAAGCAATGGTGGTCTTCCCAGAAGATTCTGGCCCATAGATTTCAGTGATACGACCGCGGGGTAACCCTCGAATTCCCGTCGCTAAATCCAAAGAAAGCGATCCCGTGGAGATAGAGCCTTGATCCAAACTCAGCTTGCCGCCATCACCCAACTTCATGATGGAGCCCTTGCCGAACTGCTTCTCAATGGAGAGAAGAGCGACGTTCAAAGCCTTCTGCCGATTCTCTGCGCCTTCGGGGCGTAATCCGTTTTCCATGTTTCTCCTTATGTCGCTTCTTTTAGAGCGACGCTCGCATCATCAGATGCATTACTAAATTCGCTAAAATGCCGGCTGCCAAGTCATCCAGCATCACGCCCCAAGCTCCCCGGACCTTTTCATCCAAATAGGAAATGGGAAATGGCTTAAAAATGTCAAATAGTCGGAAGAGGCAAAAGCCGCAGATCAACCAATAAGGAGTCACGGGGACAGCAATCATGGCGACGGTGTACCCAACAACCTCATCCACGATTATCTGTTGTGCGTCGCGTTTTTTGAAAACGCGCAACGCGTGCTTCGAGGCCCAGATTCCCACGCCAAATAAGGCGATGGCAAAGACTATTTGAAAACCGACAGCCCATCCCCCCATCCACCAGATCAGAGGCAATGCCCAGAGCGTTCCCAAAGTGCCGGGGCCCAGAGGCCAGTACCCAACATACGCCCCGGTCGCGATTGCGAGGCCTCCGTGGTCGATCCATTTAGAGTGGCTAGCCATGGGGAAGAACCTAGGCGATCGCCGAAGAACTGTCACCTACCGGTAGGGAGCGGCGAGTGCACGGCGTCGTGACATCACGCAGCACGACAGGGAAAATTACCAACGTGAAAAAGCTGCTATTGAGCCTCGTTCCTCTTGGTGCAATTGCCCTAACCGCCTGTTCGAGCACCCCCCGGGACCGCTCTCTTGCCGAGGTCGTGTCGTCTGAGCCCACCGAGACGGATATCGAAGCCGCTCCACTAGAAGCTGGAATGAAGCGACTCGTGGAACGTGGTTACGAACGCTACCGCCGATCGGATTTCATGGGCACTATTCAACAATGGGAGCCGATTTGGCTGGCCACCGGCAAAGCCGCAGACAATTGGACACCGTCCTTGCTGTACTACTGCTACCTCTCCACAGGGCAAAATAAGAAAGCGCTTACCCTTGCAGAGCAGAACTTACGGGAGAAGCCCCACAACCCCTTGTCCTACCAACAAGTAGGGCTCGCGCTTTTATGGCTGGGCAAGAATGCGGAAGCAGAGGACGCGCTTCGCCGCGCCGTCGAATTCGAATCGCATTCGCCCGAGGCGTTTTTTTATTTGGGCCTTTCGCAGCAGCGACAAGGCAAAAAGACAGAAGCAGAGAAAAGCTTCGCGCAAGCCGACAGCGAATACCTCGCCGTTCTTGAATCCAATCCTTCCGATTTTCCTGCAAACTACGGCTTTGCGTACTCCTCGCTCTATAGAAACGTGAATGTGGAAGAGGCTTTCAAACGCATAGGTGCTGCCCGAGAAAGTCTGCGCGTTAACCCTGATGTAGAGCTCACCCCCGATAGAAGTCTGTACCTCGGTTTCTACTTGCCGCTCCTTGAAGGCATGTACTTAAACCGGATTAAACAACCTAAGGAATCACTCGATAAACTGATTGCGGCCCTTCAGTATTCGCCCTCAGGCGCCCGACCCGATCTCGCGGAAGTTTACTTTTTTTTGGCATCCAACCTCAAAGCACTCGGCCAATCGAAACCCTCGAAAGAATTTCTAGCGAAAAGTCTCGAGCTGGATCCAAATGGACCTTACGCGAAACTGAAACTGCCATGAATAAAAAGAAACTCCCTGGACCCGTGCACAGAATGCCGATGGACTTGCGCAAAGCCATCGAAGGATCCTCTGCGATTGGCGCTGCATGGGAGAAGATTACCCCGCTTGCGCGCAACGAATGGATTTGCTGGGTAACCTCGGCGATGAAGGCCTGGGGTATGTCGCCCTGCGACCCGTAGTACGTCCTTCAGCTTTGTTGAGTCGGAGCAAATCACGCATTGCGTATAAAGATACCCATCAAAATTTCCGATTAAGCCTCATGAAGAAAATAGCGGGAATGACACTTCTTTTTTGTTCGCTGTCTTTCGGATCTGGCAGGGATATCTATTTCTCACTTTCGCCAACAACTTCGCACTCCATTCAACTTTATAACCCTTCTGCGATTCCCCAAACGGTGGACATTACTGCAACGGCGACGGGAGCAAATGAGATCCACAATCGGCATATCGATTGGCGTTTTGGTGTTTGCCTTTGGAACGCAGTACCCGGCAATTGTGATTGGGTACACCCGGGAGCAGGGCACAACGCTTCCACCTGCACAGGATTTCGGACCTGCACACTAAGCCCGACATACCGAGTTATTCCTCCGGGAGGCCTTGTCCGAATGGGTTTTGGTTCGCACCTAGGCAATGGAACGGGCCATGCATTTGCCGGTACCACTTCTCATTGCGCAGGGGCCGTGCCTAGAGGGTGCTTGGCAGTCGAAACGCTTAGCGGCAACCCTCTGAGCGGAGTAACGGTGCATATCCACATCGCTGAGTCAGACGGCTTCCTGGACGGCAAAGTGGTGAATTTTGATGATGCAACCAACCACCCAATGGAAATACCGATCAATGGCGGCCGTCCCTTTTAAATCAACCAATCGCGGAGTCACCCTACTGACCGCAGTGATTGCGTCAGCCTTAGTAGGATTTGCAACGGTCATCTTCGTGCGCAGCGCTGCCCAAGCTAAGCAAGCGACCCGAGATAGAATGGAGACCCTCAAGGCGGAACTCTACGCCTTGGAGCTCTTAGAAGGTTTCCAGTCAATGAGGGAGTCGGGACTGAAGACCTATTTAGCCCGGAATCCCATTTCGGGTTCCACCGACGCAAACGAACTTTATGCTCTTTGCGCCCATATCAACATTCAGGACAGGATGTCTCCCGGCGGCCCAATAATGAATCCGGACCTCTTGGCCAACTTAGCACCTGATGAAGGTTTCGGCGTGGTAGCCAGCAGCGCTGACACGCCCAACCGGTTCTATCAGGTCCATGTGATGGATATGACCACGCTGGCCGTTAATACTGTTCATTGTAATCTCGCTCCGCCCGCTATTGTGTTGGGGCCAAATGAAAAGTTTTTTGTGACGGTTGGCGTAACTTGGAAGAATCGGAATTCCCAGCTTCACCGCGTCGCGATGAGTGCACCAATTCTATGAAAAAGAAGCTGAATGGGTTGACGCTAATTGAACTCGCAACGTCGGGTGCCATCTTGTCCATCACCTTCTGGTTGGTAGGTGCTTTGGCGGCTATTACCCCGAAAATGGCAAAACGTATTTCTGAAGATGCTGAGGCATCCGAAGCGGCGGTACAGACTCTGATAGACATGGTTGCGACTGTCAGAACTGCAAACAAGTGCGAGAAAAAAACAGCGGCCCCGTTGCAATGGTTGGAATGTGAGGGCCAATATGCGGCGGGCGTCTTGACGCGAATTCGATTTGTGTGGTCGGTTGACCTTTCCGATCGAGAGTTTGGTGTCAAAAAACAGAACTGGGATGGATCGAATTGGAGGAATTTAGCCGAGACCAAAGGCCCTTTCCGCATTGAAATTTGTGACGGCTATGAACGCGCGGCAGGAACATGCCTGCTGGCTTCTCCACAATGGAATGCGGTAGCCACCAGCAATCAAGTCTTTAATTTTCGAGCTAACGTAGAGCTGCCCAGCGGCCACCTTTACCATTATCAGAGCGCGGTCTTCGTCCGAAATCCTGGAGTGGATCCGCTCTACACCTACCAGATGACTCGGGTCACTCGATGATGAAAACGAATTCCTCAGGTTTCGTGGATATCCTGCTGGGTTTGGGTGTGCTCACGCTGGCCCTTCTCTTTAGCTTCAACCTTCAAAGCCGCACCCGCGAGTCCAATCGGGTTCTCATCAACGCCATCAACTACTTTGAGGGAATGAACCAAGGGGAAACCGCGGCCGTCGGAGCTTACTTCGCGCACAAAGCTTCGCTGCTTCAAGCAAGCGACGAATTGACCCCAACCGGCTATAATCCGGCGCGCTCAATCGCAAGCGCGCCGCGATCGTGCGAGGGAGCATCTCAATGCCCCAAGTCCTACACCCAAACCAAAATAGCGGATAACAGCGATGCCCTTTTTAGGCGTTTTCAATCTGACCGGTTGTTACAACAGGTGACGGTAGACGGAAGGTATTGTGGGAGCGCTGGCTTTGGACCTTCGAGTGCAGAACACCGGGTCTGTCTCGTTCCCAAGCGCAATATTCAGCTAACGATTCTGGCTAGTGCGGGGGGCGTTCTTCAAGACATCGAGTTTGATACCACGACCCTAGCCCTAACAGTGACCAGTCGAGGGGATGTACCTGCTCCAGCTGCAACAACGATCAAAAACTTACCTACCGCTCGCAGAGATTATTTCCCGAAGGATCTTTGTCTTTACGGGGCCTGCCTGAACGGTACTTTCCAGGACGCCGCGGAAACCGACACCGGACAAGCCTACTACCTTTCTTCCTCTGGAAGCATTATTCGCAGATCGGATCTCACGACCGTCAACTCAGATCCCAAGATTCAAAGCATCGATTTTATTGATCCCTATTGGCTATTTCTGCGATCGGACGGGGCAATACTGACATCGAACGATATCGAAAGCGCAGGAAGTTACATTGTCATTGCAGGGCTTAGAATTCCCTGGGCGGAAAGAATCGTTTCGGGTGCCGGGCCCTGATGGCGGAACAACTTCCACAACGGGGTCCTTACCTAGCTCCTAAGCGAAGTACTTCGCTCGAACTTTCTCGAGCTTGTGGTAGGCCTGGTCCACTTTCATGAACCGGTGGCCGAAGTCCGTAATCTCCGGATTGAGATCGGGATGGAATTGTTTGGCAAGCGTGCGGTAGTTGCGATGGATGTCTCGCCAAGTACAACCCGGTTTCAAACCAAGAATCTGTAGGGCCTCGAGTAAGTCGACTGACATCAAAGGCGGTGGCTTTACCGGGGCACTCTGCGAAGCGGCTGCTGGACGAGGCGCTTGTTTTGATTTGGCTTGTGGCTTTTTCACTGGCACCCATTGAGACACCACAAGTTGACCCAGTTCTACAAAACTCACTTTCACAAACCAGATCATCACACCCAGGAGCAGAGCAGGAACTCGCGCGAGATTCCACTCGGCCGAGGACGAGAGTCGCTCTTCAAGAAAGCCCGGCTTGTAAAAGGTGTAGTAGAAAGCCCAAAAAAGCAGGAAGCCGACGGGGAAAACAAGCCCACCCGGCATGAATTGAAACTGGAGTTCGGCAATGTATTCGGCAACCGCGAAGGGAATGACAGACGCATAAACCATGAGAAACGAATCGCGCTGATCGTAGAAGTCCAAATTGTCGCGCGCAGGGTGATTGCGCAGCCGGTAAAGCTGCTCCCTATATTGTTTGGCGTTCATGCCCATTTAGCCTTGGCTCCTGCTCCCTAAGAATGCAAAAGCGCTGCGCACTTTTCCCGCACGGGCAAACGTGAAATGCGTCGAGCCCATAGGCAGCGCAAGCAACACACGGGTAAGTGCTTGAAACGATGGGAGGGAGATGGGGTGCCTCGTGTACAGAGACTTCGGGAACAAGCGAGGGTGCCACCCTGTTCAACTTCTCAATTTCGTCCAAAAGTTGGACATAATGCAAACCCCTGAACTCAGGGGAAGATTTGCCTGCTCCGAGCGGGTCTCCCCTCACACTGACGAATCATTAGCCATCTCACACTCCGCAGGAGTGCCTGGTGGTGCGGCAAAAACTTTGCAGCCTTTAAGGAACGAATCTTCAGGGAACTCCATGAAAAAAAACACACAATTCCTCTTGTGCATCTCCAGTATGCTGCTCGTCGCAGGATGCTCAGGAAAGCGGGTCATTCTAAACGCAGAAACGGGCAGCTCCAGTTGCGCTCCTGGTTACACCGCTTCCATCACCCGTCTCTTCCCGGTCAGCGGCGATGCCATCGCAGGACAGCCGGTAGTTTGGGAAGTGAACGTCTCCGGCTGTGAGGGATCGCTTCAACTCACGACGGGAAGCGGAACCAAAGTTTTCCGAGCGCCCAAGGTTCAATTTGACGCCGCTTACTCCGCCGACGACTCCATGACCGAGTCGGTGCGAGTGAGAGAATTGCTCAATGGAGTGGTCAGTGGTCCTTCCGTAACCGCCCAATCGGCTCCCTTCAAGGTAGTCACTCAAGATCCCTCAGTCTTGAACTGCACAGTCGTTCCAGGCACCTACCGAAGTTCCGCGACTTTAAGCCATCTAGGAGCTTTGGTGTCTGAACTGCCGAGGTTTTCGATTGCATTGGACTCGAACCGAAGTGCGACAGTGATCAGTGCAACTAGCTATTACGGCATTGCCGGTTTCAATCAGCCACCAACCCCGAATCTAACCCGTCACAATGTCGATGTGCTCATCGATAGCCTGAACCTTTTAAACGTCCTGACCATTCAGATTCAAGAAATCGGAAACCCGGCGAGCACCGCCGAATGCTCCGTGCCAGTGAGGGTAGATCTCACCATATTGCCTCCCCCGACCAATCCGATTGCGCCCCCTCCCGCCATTTTGAGCGTTCAGGTCGATGGTGCGGCAAATGCAAAAAGCGTAGCAGCTTTTAGCTCTGTGCTCCTTCGAGTGGATGCCACCGGCGCGCAAAGCTGCCAAACGCTCCCCGCAGCGACTCCCGTCTTGTCGGCATACAATCCCTCCGGGACCTCTATGGCAACTTGGTTGACTCCGGTTCTCAATGAAACCACGGTCTATTCGATCACCTGCACGGGAGCAGGCGGCACATCAAGCCCCTCGCAGGCAACCATTACTATTTCAAACCCCTACCCTGTGACAGGCATTTCGGTCCTCTTTGATGCCCCTCGTTCGCAAGGCACAGGACCCAGCAGCAGCTGCGATTCCGGAACTTGGAATGATCTAGCGCCTCTGTACCGTTCAGGACAGCCTCTAAACGCAACCCTTGGCGGGTTCGAATGCGCAACTAGGACTAAAGGATGGCAAGGCGATGGCTCCAACACCCCCCATGTCCTGCGTCTTGGCTGGGAAAATGACCACGCTCGTTTAGCAAACGATGATCGCTTGAAGAATCTGACTCAAGGGTCGCTTATGGCGTGGATCAAAACGAACGTTCGGATCGCTGGCTTCGCCGGAGTGCTCGTAAAACTGGGTGCTTGGGGAATCAACCTCCAAGATGGTTTATTTGGCGCTTACGATTATGGCAATTCAGAGCAACGCAGTACCCGAGTCGATCTCGTCGATGGGCTCTGGCACCACGTCGCAATGGTTTGGGTAAATCGTGCCACCGGCACGGGAGGAACGCACCTTTATGTCGACGGTGTGAAGCGGCTGGACAATACGACTACGAAAATCAGCAGCCAAGACACTGCGCTCTTCCTTGGAGCAGCGAACGCGGGAACCACCACTGCCACCTTCTCCTTCGATGGCGACCTGGCACACGCCGCGGTCTATAGCCGCCAGTTCACCGATGCCGAGGTCGCAGGTCACTACCGCGCCCTTTGCCTGCGCTATCGGACCCCGCTCCAATGTCAGTAGTACTTAAAACAGGTAAGAAACGCCCGCCTGAAGTGCGCGCGTGGTTTGAGATAAGGACGAGAGCGCGACAGGACGAGTGCCCTGCCCGCTAAACCCGGCCGTATGCGTTTGAAAAAGCAGGCGTGTCTCGAAGCTGAGTTTCTCATTCAAACTGTAATAGCCACGAATGGTGAAATCCCAACCCGCCAATCCCGAATCTGCCGCGCCCGAAGTCCCTCCGCCTTCCGACAAAGATGAAAAGGCGAGGCCATTCATCTCCAGGCCAGCGCCCATTTTCCCGGTGAGTGGAATGAGGCACCCACCGCCTAGAAGCATCCCACTGAAGATCGCGCTCGAGGGAGCCAAGTAGTTGGGAAGTTCATCGACCTGAAACTGGGAACGCGAATAGCCAGCCCGCAAAAACACGGTGGGCCCCATCGAAGCAGGCCCCAAGGTCGCTCGATAGCCTATTTGCGCCCTTACTTGATTGGTCTGCGATCCCAATCCGACTTGGGAGCCCGTCGCCGTCGTGTTCAAAGTGGACATACCGAACATGCCGCCAAATTCGGCGAAGACATTGTGGGTCATTTTGACTTGTGCCCGAATGGAAGCCCCTGGGTAGAATCCCGTATCCGAACGAAAGGCGCCCGTCGAGGCTGCCGTGCGGTTCCAACTCACGAGGTTGCCGCTAAAGTGAACATCGACCGAACCGGTGGTTTCATGAGGCACGATCGTATCCGCACTAGAACCTTCGGCAACACTTGCAACGTCTCGCGAAACGCCTTGCGGTTGGAAAAATGTCGGCGCAGGCGAAGCGCCAGCGAGATTTCCCAAGCTTTGGAAGCGGACTTTGTTGCCCTTGGTGATTTCCAGTGGCTTGTTCTCAACCAAAATCGTCCCGAAGGACAGATTCTTGTCGACTCGGTTCAGCAAAATGATTCCCGTCTCTTGAAGAGCAACAGAGCCTTCCCCCTTCTCCAGAGTAAAAACCGCGATGCGAGTGCCCTGACGAAAACTGGGCGCGCCCCTATCAATCACGACACGATACCCTTCACGTGACAAAACCGAAGCATCGAACGGCAACGCAAAAGTGGCATTTGTCAGCGCTTCGATGGTGGCCGAACCAAAGCTCTTCAATGAGAAGTGGTCGGACACAGGGAAAGTTTTCTGGAATAAGATCTCCGTGGGGGCAAAGGCTGCAGCAAGCACCGCTAACGCATAACCTTCTTCCGTGCGCTGCAATTGAATGAGAAATGCGGAGTCGGCGCCTTGGACTCGGGCAGACGCTAGGCGATCTTCTAGTTCGGTTGCCGTGACTTTATCTAAAAGTAGCGGAGTCTTTCCGGCCTGAGATTGGGCGAACGCTTCCTGAGCTCTCGTCGACAAAACGAATCGGGGCCGAGTTTGAAAAAACCTCTCCATCTCAGCCTGCACATGTTGCCCATGCACATCGTCTTTTCCCAGATCCACCACCGCGGCCAAAACCGATTTGAAACTAAATCGGTTGTCCATTTCTGGAGATGCGTGAAGCACTGCACCACAGGTGACGGCCACGACCACTACCCAAGAACGAGTTCTCATGCGCTCGATCTTATCATTTCTTACTCACGAGTCTGCACAAAGGAGCACTTGCATTCTTGCGGGAAAACGAGTTGCCCGCTTGCATAGACTGTGCCAGACCTGTTGGCGATTGTTGAAACGCTTGTTAGAGTGAAAGCAATGAAGTCCACCCCCCCATCCCGTTCTCGAATGGTAGCGCAGGTTTTGGCTGCGTTCTGGGGGCTGTCGCTCATTCTCTGGCCCGTACCTTCGAATGTTGGATCGTCGGACGGTGAACGAGATACCGCATCCACGGGCGAAGGACTTTATAAGTCGGAGCTTACAGAAGCGAACTTTGGCCTGCTCGGTGTGCGTTTCTATGAGTCTTCAGGGACCCGCCGAAGCTGGAATATTCGATCGGAATTTGCCGAGCTGCATCGTCAGGACAAAAATTATGCCTTCATGAAGACAGTCGATGCGGACTTCTTTGCCCTGAATTCAGGAAATATCGTCCACACGAAAAGCGATTACGGCCGCTCCTACTTCGGCAAGCGCATGGTGGAACTCGAAGGCAATGTGATCGTGAACTCTGCAAAAGGTTATCGCTTCCTCATGAATACCTTGGACTACGATGGGGCTACGCACCGTTTCAAATCGAACGACGAAGTTTCCATGACAGGTCCCAACCCCGACAAACCCGATATGTTTCTGACAGGCACAGGTCTGGATGCGGACATGGCCGATGAAACTTTCGTCGTCAAACGTAATACGCGATCCCGGCGTCGCATGGGGAAAAACGATTGGATTCGCATTCAGTCTGCCAGGGGCGAGTTTCATCCGGAAACTCAACGTGCAGTCTTTACCGGAAAGGTACGCGCCCAACTGCCCAACCTGACTATCGAAAGCGAACGACTGGAGATGAATGTCGGTGATCCCGCCAATGAGATCTTGAAGGCCGATGGGCGCGTACGGCTCGTTCACAAAGATCGAAAGGGGCGCGCCAAGAAAGCGGACATCGAAATCGGCAACGACAAGATCGTTCTGTCGGGTGATGCCGAAATCAGCGGTGGGGACAATGATCTCAAAGGAAGCCGGATTACCCTTCATACCGACGAAGACAGCATCGAAGTCGAACAAGCGGAGGGGAGCCTCCAATGACTTTAAAGACGATTGAACTCGCCAAGAGCTTCAAAGGGCGCGCCGTCGTAAAGGGCGTATCGTTGTCCATCTCCAGTGGGAAGGCCGTGGGTTTGCTCGGTCCCAACGGCGCTGGCAAAACCACCACCTTTTACATGATGGTGGGCCTTGTTAAGCCGGACTCAGGTTCCGTGACGCTAGGCGACGAGGATCTATCTCAGCGTCCGATTTACGAACGCGCGCGAATGGGCCTGGGCTACCTGCCTCAAGATGCGTCCGTTTTTAGGAAGCTCAGCGTCGAAGAAAACCTATTTGTCGTTTTGGATAATTTGAAAATAAGCCGTAAAGAGAAGAGAGTGAAAGCGGAACGCGCGCTGGCCGACTTAGGTATCGCACACTTAGCGAAGCAGAAGGCCATGACACTGAGCGGCGGGGAAAGACGCCGCTTAGAAATTGCACGCGCACTCACTTTGGAACCCAAGTTTTTGTTGCTGGATGAACCTTACGCCGGAATTGACCCTCTGGCGGTACAGGAAATTCAGCAGATTATTAAAAATCTTCGAGACCGAGGCATCGGCATTGTGATCACCGATCACAACGTTCGAGAGACGCTAAGTAGCTGTGACGAAGCGTACTTGATCAAAGAAGGTAAAATCTGGGTACATGGAACACCGAACGAAATCGTAAATAACGAGTCGGCTCGGAAGTTCTATCTAGGAGAAGGCTTCAGGTTATAGCTATGGCAATCGGACTAAAACAATCGCTTAACATGAGTCAGCAGCTGGTGATGACCCCCCAGCTTCAGCAGGCGATCAAGCTCCTGCAACTGTCTCGCATGGAACTAGAGAATCTCATCAACACGGAGTTGGTAGAAAACCCCATCCTCGAGGAATCAGCGGATTCCGAAGGCATCGTCCAAGGGATGGAAGAAGCGGAGGCCATGCCTGAGAAAAAGGCTGCCGAAGAAAACCCGCAAGCTTCTGAAGACTTTAATTGGGAGAACTACTTAGAAAACGCGCGCTCGACGCCCAACCTCCCCGTTCACCGAGGCGGTGAAGATGATTTGCCGACGTATGAGAACACGCTAACCCAACCGGCCAACCTGGCAGACCACGTCATGTGGCAACTGAAGATGAGTGACCTCACCGAGAAGCAAAAGGCGATGGGCGAAGTCATCATCGGAAACATCAACGAGGATGGTTATCTTCAAGCGTCGCTCGAGGAAATGGCAGGCCGAGAGAGCTTCGATCTCGAAGAGATGGAAGCCGTGCTCTACCAGATTCAAAACTATGATCCGATTGGGGTTGCTTCACGAGATTTGAAAGAGTGCTTGCTCGTTCAAATTTACGACATGAAGTACAACGATGAATCGTTGGAACGCATGGTGGAGAACCACCTTCCTGATCTTGAGAAAAAGAATTACCAGAACATCGCCAAGACTTTGGGAATCTCGATGGAAGACGTCATCGAGCGCGTAAAGATTATCGGCGAGCTCGAACCCAAACCAGGTCGGGCATTCGGCGGCACCCCGGCGCATTACATCATCCCCGATATTTACGTCGTCAAACGTGGCGATGAATACGTGGTGATGCTGAACGAAGACGGCTTGCCCAAGCTAAAAATTTCCGGTTTTTACAAGAATCTGCTCGAAGAAGGCGCAAACAAGCAAGCCGAGACGAAAGAATACATTCAAGGCAAGCTGCGATCGGCTGTGTGGCTCATCCGAAGTATTCACCAGCGGCAACGCACTATCTATCGCGTCACTGAGAGCATCGTACGTCAGCAAAAAGACTTCTTCGACAAAGGTATCGCGTTCTTGAAACCGATGGTGCTGCGCGATGTCGCCAATGACATTGGCATGCACGAGTCTACAATTAGCCGCGTGACTACGAATAAGTACGTGCATACCCCTCGGGGTATTTTCGAGCTGAAATTCTTCTTCAATAGCGGCATCAGCCGTGTGCACGGAGCGGATGTTGCGAGCGAGACTGTAAAAGAAAAAGTGAAGGCGATTGTTTCCACGGAAGACCCTGGTCACCCGTACAGCGATCAGAAAATCGTAGAACTTTTGTTAAAAGAGAATATCAACATCGCGCGGCGGACGGTTGCAAAGTATCGCGAAATGCTGGGCATTTTACCTTCGTCAAAACGCAAAAAGATGTTTTAACCTTTTAAGCCATACGCGTTCGGGGTATTCCTGACGAGAGAGTCAAACCCGAGGGCCTTGTAGATGAGTTTGAAACTATCGTTCCGCAAAATTGACGCCACTGAAGCACTCAAATCCAAAATTGAAAAACGCGTTGAGAAGTTTCGACGCTTCGTTACCTACCCGATGGAAATCCACGTGATGCTGGGACTGGAGAAGCGTCTTCACGTAGCCGAGATCACCTGCCATGCAGAACACAAAGTGCTCGTTGCAGTGGCAAAAACAGAGAACCTTTACGAATCGATTGATCTTGCCTCAGAGAAAATCGAAAAACAGCTGAAGAAGGAACGCGAGAAGCACAAGGGGCACAACACAGCCCATCAGGTGGCTCGTCCCAAAGCCGCTAAATTGGCTTCCGACGTGAGAGCCGTGCTCCCGCATGGCGAGAAAAAGCCCAGAAAGCTCAAAGTCGTGCCGGCTTTAGATGCCGAGAACGATTAGAACGAGCATGCCGCCGAGTAGAGCGCTCAAAGTAAAATAGCGTTGAAAAGTCACACCCTCTTATCGGCGCTGCGCGTTATAACTTTAATTGGCGCTCGAAAAGGAAACAGCACCAGGACTTTCCTCAGGAAACAGCACCAGGACTTTCCTCAGGAAACAGCACCAGGACTTTCCTCAGGAAACAGCACCAGGACTTTCCGTGGAAAAGTGCGGAACGAGAAAATCCCCCCAAAGGGTGCCCTCGCCTCGCTTCAGGTGGTAGTCGCAGTCAGCAAGTCGAGCCAAAACTTTGTCCACACTCGCTCGCGTGTAAAGCCGTGCCTGATTCAGGATTTTTGGAACAAAGAAAGGGGGTACCCCAATCTGAGGCGCCAGAATTTTGGGGTCACGAATCCCTTTATCAGCAAGCATCAGCGCCTGACTCACCTGCCGGAAGTGGCGCAAGAAAATGGAGAGCAGTTTGATTTCACTCTCGCCATTGGCCAACACTTTTTGAAGTTTTAACATTGCAGCCAAGGGACGGCGATTCACCACATCTTCACTGAGCTGAAAAATATCTTCGGTGGTTCCCGTGCCCGCTACGGCGCGCGCATCTTCGCTTTCGATCTGAGCTCGGTCACCGACATACAGCGCAGCCTTTTCCACTTCCGTGGCCACTAGCGCAAGCGTTCGATTGGAAGCTTCTACCAAAACTTCCCAAGCAAGCGGTTCAATCGTCTTTGCGCATCGGGATTCAAAAAAACCACGCCACTTAGGCCAATCGCGATCGTAAGGCTCAGCAACCTCAATCAGACACCCCAATTTATCGATGTCCTTTAACCAAGCTTTCCGCTTATCAATCTTCTCACTCAGAATCAGGAAACAAGTTTGAGGGTTCGGGTTTTTTACATAGCTTTCTAAGCGCTCCAGCAAGGCGGCAGAAGCCTTTTCAAAACGTCGGCAAATAACTAATCGAATGGAATCCGCTGCATCGAAAAGACCGGGCAAGGTATCTAGCGAGGCAAGTAAATCTACGGGCGCTACGGTCTCGGCGTCGAATACGTCGTAGTTAAAACTTCCCGACTCTTGGTCCTTGAGAAGCTGACTTCGAAGCTTTTCACTAAACTCGGAAGCTTGAAAAGGTTCGTCGCCCGAAAGTACATAGAGAGGGCGCACCTTGCCGGCGTTCAAATCTCGCATGGCTTGCGCAAGAGCAACCGCCATTAGAACAACTCCACCATAGCATCGTAAGCATCGCGCATGATGTCTCGAGCAATACCGCCATACTGAGACTCAATCAATGATTGCTGCGCGAGCGCCATTGAACTGGGCGCTTCATAGTCGTGGGTACGCGAGAGAACCGCAGGTACGCGACGGAAACCATTGAAACTTCCACTCCAAAGACTCTTGCCATCTTTAGGGTCAACGAGCTCCAAAGTCACAACCACATCCACTGAAATTTCAGTAGGAAGACGTCTGAAGTCTTCCAGACCCCCGAAGGGTGTGGGGGTCAGCGTCGTCGCCCCGTAGTTGATACTGGACACCGTTCCAACCACCTCGAAGGCCCCTGGGCGACGCTCAGTAATGATCATTTCACCCCGACTCTGGAGCTCCCGAATCAGAGCATTGGTGAAAACACGTTCCGCCCCGGTTTCGTCGGTTACATTGCTAAAAACAGGGACATAAAGCCCTTTGGGATTGTTAAATCCATCCTTCAAGCGGTGTCTTAGGGAGTACCCGCAACCCGTCAGACAGACGAGTAGTAGAACAAGCACCTTGATTTGGCTAAACCCCTGATTATAGTTCGAAAGCATCTTTCCCAGCACCTTAGCAGAAAGGATACGAAACGTGGAAGAAGTCGTCATTCTATCAGCGGCGCGCACCCCCATTGGTTCCTATCTCGGGGCGCTTAAAGACGTCCCTGCCCCCCGGTTAGGTGCGGCGGCCCTTTCGGAAGCTTTGAAACGCAGTGGGGTGCCCGCAGAAAAAATCGATGAGTGCCTGATGGGATGCGTCCTTCCTGCGGGGTTAGGTCAGGCGCCTGCTCGCCAAGCCGCTCTTTATTCAGGCATGCCGGCGTCAGTACGGGCGACTACGATCAATCGAGTGTGCGGCAGCGGCCTAAAAGCCGTGATGCTGGGAAGCCAAATGATTCAAACAGGCGATGCCCATTTCGTAGCAGCTGGCGGAATGGAGAACATGAGCCGCGTCCCCTTTCTTTTAGACAAGGGCCGCGAAGGCTACCGCATGGGCCACGGAAAACTGGTGGATGCCCTCATCACGGATGGCCTTTGGGACGTTTACGGCGATAGACACATGGGGAGTTGCGCTGAGCTCTGCGCGCGAGAAAAGCAGGTGTCGCGCAGCGACCAAGATCGGTTTGCCACTTTGAGTTACACGCGAGCACTGGAGAGCATTAGAAGCGGGCTGTTTAAATCCGAAATCGCACCGGTTCAGACCACGGCGGGCAAGCAAACCGTTACCGTCGACACCGATGAAGAGCCAGGCCGCGGGAAACTAGACCGGTTCAGCGAACTTCGGCCTTCATTCGATAAAGAGGGCACTGTGACGGCGGCTAACGCTAGCAGTTTAAACGATGGCGCGGCTGCTTTGATTTTAAGTTCCGCAAAGGCAGCCAAAGCTGCAGGGCTTAAACCCCTTGCTCGTATCCTAGCGCAAGCAAGCCATGCTCAAGCTCCGGAGTGGTTCACGACCGCACCTATTGGCGCGGTAGAGAAGCTGGTAAAAAAAGCAGGCATTTCAATGGGTGACATCGATCTGTTTGAAATAAACGAAGCCTTTGCCGTGGTCGCCCTCGCATGCATGCAAGGTCTTCGTCTGCCGGAAGAAAAAGTGAATATCCGCGGAGGAGCGGTCGCGCTGGGGCACCCAATCGGCGCAAGTGGCGCACGCATCCTCACCACCTTGGTGCACACACTCATAGCCGAGAAGAAGCGGCTTGGCGTCGCAGCGATTTGCATTGGTGGCGGCGAAGCTTCCGCTGTTCTGGTGGAGGTCCTTTGATTCGAATTCCGAGCGACCCCGCGTTGGAAGCGAAGTTGCGCCAAACCCTTTCAGACAACTTACGCGAGCGCAGAAAGCAACATCGGCACTTGCAAAATTTGCTGGAAAACGCGCAGCGTGAATCCCCCTCACTTTCCAGGCAAGAGCGCCTTGCGTTGGGCCTGCTGCACTACCAGTTTGTGAAGGCGCCGGTTCCTGGCCTTGCTACTGCGGTCTATTTCGGCCGTTTCATCTTGCGCAACTGGAATCGACTGCGAGGCGTTTCCTAATGCAAGGATCTCAGAACGTCACGATCCACCAGTTTCACTATGCCGCCTCGGCGGGCGATGCAATCACTTCGCAAATGCTTTTCGTCCGCAGCGCCCTGAACGATGCCGGAATCGGTGGGGAGATTTTTTCGGTCGAGAACAAAGCGCCTCGCAGTTATGAGATTGAACCCTTCCTTCCTGCTCGGCTGTGGAACGCGGATCTGGTTTTGGTTCACCACTCGCATGGGAATCCTGCTTTACGGCAGTTGCTACGCGTTGAAGTGCCGAAAGCGCTCATCTACCACAACATCACACCCGCCCAGTACTTTGGGCATGACGCTCACCTAGCTCGCTATTCCGAGAAAGGGCGAGAACAGATATTCTCGTTTGCCGGTCAGACGGTCGCTGCGTTTGGTGATTCACGCTACAACTGTGCAGAACTGGAACTCGCGGGCTTTAAAGGGGCAACCGTTTTTCCGTTGTTGGATCTCAAAGCCGGCGAATTCGCCAAAGCCACTGCACCGTCGAAGGCGGAGGCAGAACGTCGCCTCCTTTTCGTTGGCAAAGTTACGCCTCACAAGAATCAGGCCCTGCTCATTCAAATGCAGTTTTATCTTCAATTGGCGTTTCCAGGGCGCTATCGTCTCACACTCGCTGGAAGACAAGATCCGGTTTATACCCGGTACTTGCGACTGCTCACCAAAGCGCTGGGACTTGAGCCATACGTCGAATTCACAGGCCCTGTCACTCCTGCAAAGCTGGAAACACTCTACGCTTCGGCGGCTGCACTGGTTTGCACTAGCCTCCACGAGGGCTTTTGCATCCCACTAGTCGAAGCCATGCAACGAGATGTACCCGTTTTCGCTCTCCCGATGAGTGGGCTCAGAGAGACTCTCGGCAAGGCCGGCGTACGTTGGGCCAATCGCCAACCCCATGCCATGGCAGAATCGCTCCATGCGGTGCTTGAAAACCCAGGCGCCGTAGACGCCGTTCTTACCGGGCAGGATGCGCGACTGAAAGAACTGCAACAGACTCACAACCGAGAGCGCGTTCAAATGCTCTGCTTGGAATTGGTATCTCGGTTGCGACACGCCGCACCCTCCCCGTCTCTGCCCGATGTCTACACATGATGGAACTTTCTAGAGCGTTGAGCGACTATCGCAGGCGCTGTGAACGCGCAGAGGGACCCGATGATGAGGTCCAAGTACTACTTGCCGATCGTTTCCTACGACACCTAGAGACTGGCCCTTCCGCCTTTGAACGAACCACGGTTGCCGGCCACTTTACCGCTTCTGCTCTCGTTTCAAACAATGCCATGGACCGAGTGCTGCTCACGCTTCACGCTAAACTCGGGCTTTGGTTGCAACTGGGTGGGCACGCGGACGGGAACTCCGACCTCGCTTCAGTCGCACTGAAGGAATGCGAGGAAGAATCTGGACTCACCAAGCTTCTGCTTTTTCCCCTAGAGCCACTCATTTTCGACCTAGACCTGCATTCCATCCCTGCTCGCAAACAGGACCCGGAGCATCTGCACTTCGACGTTCGCTTCCTCGTCATCGCGGATCAATCCGAGTCGCTTGTCATTACACCCGAGTCCAAAGACTTGCGCTGGGTAGCGCTCCGTGACGCATATGGCCTATCGCGCGAATGGAGCATGCACCGACAGTTTGATAAACTGGGTTGGCTTAAAAACCAGCGAGGGCTCTGACCATGAAACCGATCGTTATGAAAGCTGCCATTGGCAGTACCGCCCTCGCTCTTTGTTTGACGTTACTGCGTTGCGGGGCGGGTGGCTCCGGACTGGGACTCGATCCGAACTTCGGAACGGTGGGAGTTGCAACCATCGACTTTGGCACCGGCGCGGAAGGGGCAAATGCCGTGGCGCTGGATGCCTCGAAGAACATTTTGCTTGCGGGCTACAGCGTAGGAACGACCTCCGATTTTGCGATAGCGCGGCTCACTCCTGCCGGCGTGCTGGACACTACTTTTAGCTCGGATGGCAAAACCACCGTCGATTTCTCGGGTGCCGAAGATGTTGCCTATGCGATCACGGTGCAGGCAGATGGGAAGATTGTCGTTGTGGGCAGATCTGGAACGGGAGCCAGTGCAAAACTTGCTGTGGCTCGACTGACGACAAGCGGTGAGTTGGACACCGGGTTTGGAACGGGTGGCACATTTACTGCCGTCATTAGTTCTGGTTTTGCCGATTTTCGCACCCTCGCATTGGATTCCAGCGCACGCATTCTCACCGCGGGATCTGCCATGGTTACTGGGAGAACGCGGTTCGTTCTAGCGCGGTTAACTACGGCGGGTGCACTCGATTCTGGGTTTGGAACGTCTGGCCTTGCTGTCGACACGCCCGGAACGTTTGCCGACACCGCTCGCGCGCTTTCTGTTTCAACGGCACGGATTGTCGTTGCGGGAACGCAACAAGTGTCTGCGAGCACGGGAACGGGGAATTTCGCAGCGATGGGATTTACCCATGCCGGCGCAGTGGACACTAGTTATGGAACCAGCGGCACCACTACTTTTGATTTCATGTCTATCAGTCCTACCATGACGGCGAGCGATGACTCAGTGACCGCAGCTTCTAGTTCAGGCGGGGCCCTCGTCCTGACCGGCACGGTCTCCGACGGCACCACCGTAAAAGCGGGTCTTGTCCGACTGAGTGAAAGCGGCGCCCTGGATACGACTTTCGCAGCTTCGGGTGGGCTTCTCATTCCCATTCAAACCAGTGCGGCGACCGGTGCGCTCACGGATTTAACCGGCAATGCCACCACGGTTGCAACGACCGGAACCTCGTCTTACTTGTTGGGAGCGACGGCGGTGGGGCTCACTTCCTCCTCCATGACGATTGTACGAATCAGCAATGCGGGGACTATCAACACTTCCTACGGAACGAACGGGGCTGAAGCCCTCTCCCTTGGAGTGGATAGCGCGGACCTCAATGCGTCGGCCCTGCAGAACGACGGTGGCTGGGTCCTTGCTGGCGCAAGCACGACCGCCGGTGAAACCGACTTCACAGCCGTGCGACTCACGCCTTGAGTGCATGGTACACTTTAGACAATGGACGCTTCTGATCTCGCTGCTTTGATATCGAAAGATTGGTCCGAGACAGTCATTCAAGCCGCAGAAGCCTTAGAGAATGCAAAGAGCGGCGCGTCACTCAAAGACGCAAGCTGGTGGGAAGATCTCTTCACCGCGCTCACTCACACTCAACATGCCGCCGATGAACTCAGCCTGTCCGTCCTATCGGGTTTAAACCAAGGCATCGCCGACACGCTTAAACCCGTTAAAGACGGCATGGTCGACCTGTCCTCTCAATCACTAAAACAAATTGCACGCGCGTTGCGAAAGTGGAAAACCCTGCGCGACGAACTTAAGGCCTGTGGCATCGATGGCGAACTTGAGTCCATCTTGCGATCGCTGGGGATTGAAGGGCTCATCAAGTCTGCTTCGGCCTCGCCGGCGCAAAAGCCCATCATGGCGGACATTGCCAAATACCTGCCGCTTTTTGTCGAGGAGACGGAGGAAGGCGTCGAAGCAATGCAACGATCCCTTCTAGAAATGGAAGCCGGAGCGAAAAAGAATGGCTTCGTCCCCCCCTCAAACCAAGTGGACGAACTCTTCCGGCATGCTCACAAGCTCAAAGCCTCCGCGGGTGCCATGGGTTTTCACGCTTTGAGCGAAACCACGCACAGCATGGAGACTGTGCTCGATCGCATGCGAAACGGAAAGCTTCGCCTCACCCCCGAGATTGCCTCTACTTTATTGGTGGCAGTCGACAATATCCGAACCGAAATTGAAACGGCGAAGGCAGGCAATGTCCCCTCGGCGGATCTCTTAAGTATTCGAGCCGCTCTGATGTGGTTCTTAGATGCGGCTCCCGTTCCGGCACCGACCAATCAGAATGAAACGCTGATTCCCATCGGTGGCGGTCCCGAATCCGACGATGCCACTCGGGCGGCCACCCCACTCGTTCCGCTTTCAGGCATCCGTGTTTCCGTGGGAACGCTCGACGAACTCATGAACTTGTCGGGCGAGCTATCCATCACCAAAAACAGCTTTACTGCCGTTTCCAAACAAATCCATACGATGATTTCCCAGAAAACTGGAATGGCGTTAGATGAAGCCATCCAGCAACTCTCGCAGCTAGTGTCCGGCATTCAAAATCTCGTTCTTGAGATGCGGATGGTCCCCATCTCCCCTGTCTTCGAGCGCTGTAGACGCGTGGTGCGAGATCTATCTACTGAACTTCAAAAGGATATTGAGATCACCATTCAGGGTGCGGACACGACTCTAGATAGGAAGATTGTGGATCACCTCAGCGACCCGCTCAATCACATGGTCCGCAACGCGATTGATCATGGGATTGAGACTCCGGCGGAACGCATGGCGCTTGGCAAACCAGCCCAAGGAAAAATTGCGATCCATGCCGAACGCGAAGGCGGCCGTATCGTGATCACCCTTTCAGATGATGGACGAGGCATCAACTTCGAAGACGTTCGCAAAAAAAGCATGCAACTCGGGTTGCTGACTCGCGAGAATGCTGGCCTGCTTTCAGAAAAAGAACTACTCCCCTTCATCTTTCATCCCGGTCTTTCGACTGCCCGCAATGTCACCAACATCTCAGGGCGCGGCGTGGGAATGGATATTGTCCGAAAGCGCATAGAAGAAATAAAGGGAACCATCGACATCTCGTCCAACTTGGGCGCCGGGTGCACTTTTCGAATTTCCCTCCCTCTTACGGTCGTTTCTCAGAACTGTCTCCTGTTTAGCATCCAAGCCGTCACCTTTGCTTTCCCTATTCACAACGTGGCGGAGATTTTGCGCTGTCAGCACGACGAACTCGTGGAAATGGGATTTGGAAAGTTCCTCCGCATCCGGGAAGACCTCATTCCCGTATTCCGCATCAAACATTTTTTCAAAGACGAGCGCTTCACTGATTCGAGTGTAGACACTGTCCAATCCAACCTAGTCATTGCTCGTGCCGGGGATCGAAAAGTGGGGCTGTTGGTTGACGACATCATGGGCGAAGAAGAGATCTTGGTTAAACATCCCGGAACTCTCGTAGGAGACATTCCCGGTATCCAAGGGGTTTCCGTGCTGACGTCCGGCACCATTGCATTGATACTAGATGTAGAAAAGCTAGTGGAGCGGTATGGAAAAAACGATTTTCATGGGTGAGTTTGATACGGTTCGCTCACCCGACGTGCTCAAAACAAATCTGGGTTCTTGTGTCGGGGTGGTGCTGTACGATCCCCAAACGGACGTATTCGGCCTAGCGCACGTCATGCTTCCCTCCGGACCCAACGACGTTGCGCATCCCGGGCGCTACGCTGACACGGCCATTCCTGCGCTACTCCAAAAGATGGGCACTCCCCTTACGGAAACCAAACGCTTGAAAGCAAAGCTCGCCGGCGGGGCGAGCATGTTTGAACCCCTGCCTCAAGTTCCGAATGTATTGAATGTCGGAGAGAACAACATCGAAGCGGTCGCCGCCCTGCTCACCCAGCTCGGTATCACGATCATTGGAACGGATCTCGGCGGCACCGTCGGCCGCGAGCTAACCATCGACGCTCAAACCGGTAAGATCTGGGTCCGATCGTTTGGCGGCGAACCCAAAGAGTTTTAGGCTCTTTTTTTCAGTCTGTGGATATATCGATGGTGTTCAGAGCAAAGCGTCGCCAGATTGGTTGGTACATGCGCTCCACCCAGAGAAACCGGCCGAATGTGGTGTAACTCCGTCCATCGGCTTTGCTCACAACGGGTTCCATCCGTTCCCCTAAAGCAACAGCGCTGCTGATCCCTTGAAATCACAGCATGCTTGATAGAGCCAGGCAGAGCGGTGCTGCGAGTTTTCCGCCCCTGCGACCTCGCCGCCACCCGTGTTTCCTTAGGATAGGGAACGGACCGAAGCGAAATCCTTTTTGCTTCTTGAGGCCTCGTACCAGAGCCTTCCAACTTCCCTGCCAGTCTTACTTGCGCTCTTTGCGCTTTTCTCACCGGATCGTGCTTTTCCAGGAAAGCTTCTTTCATGTACTCCAGCGCGTCCTCAATAGACGCCGGGGCTCTTTTCATTTGAGAGACCAAGTCACGAATATGCGAAAGTTCCTTTTCCAGGCTTGCCGAAATTCCACACTTGAGCTCCAGCCGCTGGTCCGCCACCGGTCGGATCCTTTCCCGCACTTCGGGTTCCGGGTGATGCTTTTTTACCTCGAACTCAAGGGCCCTTTGCGGAAGCGACGCCGCTTTCTCCACCCACTCCGAAACATTCTGTGAAGTCACTACGGGGACAATCCTTCGAGCTTGTGACAAAGATAGCTCACCGCTTGCGATTGCGTGTTGCAACTGGGGAACCTCCATCGATTTCAGGGCTACTTTCGAAAAGTAGTAAGACTGCGCTTCACTCAGTTTTAGACCACGTAGAACATAGTCGAAAACATTCCTGTACCCCAGCGCGAGGAAGCTACCACTCTTAGCCATCTCGATAAGGACTTTGAGAAGTTCGCCTTCGGTAAATAGATACTCTCTAGCAAGCCGCAAGGCCGATTCATGGAGAGATTGGTGGGATTTCATGCGGACCTCCTAATGAATACAGATGTATGTTCTTTAGGGGTGGTTGGCAAGAGAAAATACGTCGATAGAACGCATTTGTGTGGATGGGATTTGAAACAGCACCAGGACTTTCCTCAGGAAACAGCAGCTACGCCGCTTTGTCTTCGCTGCGGCCGCCGAGGTGGGTGATAATGGCGCCGGCGATCGCTTGGAGGGGAAGCACTTTTTCAACGGCTTCAATCCGAATCGCTTCTTTGGGCATGCCAAACACCACACAGGTCTCTTCATCTTGAGCAAGGGTCAAGGCACCCGATCGGCGCATCGCCAGTAAACCCTCAGCGCCATCTTTACCCATGCCCGTGAGCACCACGCCGATAGCATTGCTCCCTGCGGCTTGCGCAACTGACTTAAAGAGATAGTCTGCCGCGGGCCGTACGCCATGGAGCGGTTCCTGTTGGTGAATTTGAACTGTGTAGTACGAACCCGTGCGCGCTAGCTCCATATGCGATCCGCCGGGCGCAAGCAAAACCGATCCCGGCCCCACTCGATCCCCTTGCTGCGCTTCACGCACATCGAATCCTGTCAGCGACTTCAAATGATCGGCATAAGCGCGCGTGAATAGGGGCGGCATATGCTGAACAATCAAAATGCCTGGGCACTCTTTGGGCATTCCCAGTAGGAAGGTCTTCAGCGCCTCCGTGCCACCTGTTGATGAGGCGACTGCGACCACTTTATGCGTGGTTTCAAGAACCCTCGTGGTTGCTTTAAAAAGCGTTTGAGCCACTTTCTGTGAAGGGCCCATGACCCGAGCAGTGGCAGCCACTTTCACGCGAGAAGTAATCTGCTCCGCCATATCGCGAATGCCGCGATGGATGTCGAGCTTGGGCTTGGCTATGACGTCGATAGCGCCCGCGGCAAGCGCTCTTAAAGAAAGCTGAGACCCTTCGGGAGTGAGACTACTGATAATTACCGTTCGAGTGGGAAAATGCTTCATCACTTTTTCCAGAAAGGTGACGCCATCCATCCGCGGCATCTCCACATCTAAAGTCATCACATCGGGGCGAAGGCTCACCAGCTTCTCGCGAGCATCGTAGGGATCGACCGCAACCCCCACTACCTCAATTTCAGGATCGGTAGTGAGCAAGTCCTTTAAAAGGTGTCGCATCATCGATGAATCATCGACGATAAGAACCCGGATTTTTTTTCCTTCGGTCTTGAACATAGCGCCCCGTTAACCTATCTGTTTCTGAAACACTGCCGGTGCCACTGCTTTCAAAAGCTTCGTTTTTACAAATCCCATCTCGGCATGCCCCAGGAAGAGATACCCTCCCGGTGCAATCGTCTCAACCAGCCTATCAACTACCGCAACACCGTCTGCCTGTGAAAAGTAGATCAGAACGTTACGACAAAAAACCATCTCAAAAGGATGCTGGAAGGGATAGTGCGGAACCGCGAGATTGAACTCGGCGAATGTAATCTTTTTCCGGTATTGAGAGCGGACGGTATAAGTCGTTTGGCCGGGAAGTCGTTTGTCGAAATACTTCTCCCGCGCCGCTTGGGGGACTTTCGCCATCTCCTGATCGGTGTAGATCCCTGCCGCTCCTTTGAGCAGCAAACCCCTATCAATATCGGAGGCAAGAAAGCGCAACGTCCAGTGGACCAACGTCGGGCAGGCCTCTAGCAATTTGAACAACATGCTGTAAGGTTCCTGCCCACTGCTTGCCGCGGCGCACCACACACGGAGTTCTGGGTTCCTCTCGTTGCGCTTGCCCTTGAGAATCGGGTCCATCAGCTTTCCGAAAAGCTCAAAGTGCTGGGCTTCTCGATAGAAGTCCGTGGTATGGGTCGTCATCACGGAGATAAATTCCCTCACCACGCCTCCGTCTGAGCCGCGTAAGAGCTTTTCATAATCGCTGTAGTTAGGCGTCCCATACTTGCGCAGCAGCGGTCCCAAACGGCATGCCATGAGGGTAAGATTCTTCTCGCTTACGACTAAATCGACGCCCGCAAGGCCCCTCAGACGCTCCGCCAGCAGCGTGAAGCCCTTGAGATCCGCACGCATCCCTTGATGCGCCGTTTGCTCGCCAAATTTGAATTCTGAAATCGACATAGAGTGCCCAGGTCCTACTCTCATCGGCAGAAGCGGTGAACTTCTAAAGTGATTGCCAGAGCTTGCCGATAAGTCTTCTGGAGAACTTTGCGTGGGAGACTGTCGATGACGTTCAAAATTCGCTTGCTTGCCTTGACCACAGGAATGGCGCTCCTGCTCGCGCTCACCACCTACGTGCAATTTGAACGCGTTCTCGAGAAGCAGAAGCACTTAGCGGTCCGACAAGTTGAAGACTACGCACAGACTCTCATGCATTCCGTTGGCAACCAGTTCCGTGATCGCTACTACGATGTGCAGACGCTCGCACTGAACAACGCTTTCAAATCAGCAAAACCCGCTCCCGATCAAATTACGTCTGCCTTGAATGATGCCGTTCGACTTTACGGAATATACGATCTCATTGTTTTCGTCGACGCCTCCGGCCGCTATGTCGCAAGTAGCAATGTCTCTGCCGACGGGCGCCCGCTCCCAGTCACTTCTTTGCGCAGCAAATCCTTCGGGTCCTACGAGTGGTTCCGACAGACGATCGGGGGGCGCACGCACGACGAACCTTCCAAGCAACTTGCCGGAAGCTATGTTGAAGATGTGGCGGTCGATGGCATCACTTCCCCGCTCTATCAAGACAATCGCCTGGGAATGTCGTTCTCCACTCTGGTTCGCAACCAGAAGGGACAAGCCATTGGGGTTCTGAACTGCCGGGCAAACTTCGGGTGGGTAGAAGAGATCTTCAAGAGCCACTTCGTTTTCTGGAAAGAGCGTGGATTCAGCACGGCTGGCTTGAACTTAATCAATAAAACCGGATGGACACTGGTCGACTATCACCCTCAAAGCAACCGAGGAAATGTTGAGGTAGTTCGCGATTTCAATGGCGTCATCCTGAAACAAAATCTCGCCACTGCATCTTATCGATCCGCCACCCAAGTCATGGGCGGGCAATCGGGTTCCAATGTAGACTCACATCCCTCTCGCGGAGGCGAGCAGGCGACAGGCTATGCTTCTGTAAAGGGAGTTCCCAAAGTGCTAGACGGCTTAGGGTGGGGAGTCATCGTACAAGTCGATGAATCGGAAACCTATGCCACCGTAAGCCGTGCCCGGGTCCACTTCTTCCTCATTACCTCAGTGGTGATGGCGGCTTTTTCCTGCATTGCGTACCTCTTTGCGGGCGCCGTCTCGCGAAAATTGGGCATTCTCTCGAACAGCATCTCTGAAACCAGTGCACAGGTCTTGAGCGGCAGCGAGCAAATGTCGACTGCGAGCCAAAGCCTGGCCAGCACCTCCACAGAAGCCGCTAGCTCTTTGGAGGAAACTGTCTCATCGATCGAGGAACTGACCTCCATGGTGAAACGCAATGCGGATCATGCCGTCGAAGCCGAGCGCCTATCACGCGCAAGCCGCGAATCAGCGGACGTCGGCGAAGTTGAGATTAAAAAGCTCGTCGACGCGATGAACGAAATCAATAGTAGCTCAAAGAAGATTGAAGACATCATCACGGTCATCGACGATATCGCTTTTCAAACCAATCTGCTCGCTCTCAATGCGGCCGTAGAAGCCGCTCGAGCCGGTGAGCAAGGCAAAGGCTTCGCGGTGGTTGCCGAGGAAGTGCGTAATTTAGCTCAGCGTAGCTCCTCTGCCGCCAAAGACATTACGTCGCTCATCAAAGATAACGTGACCAAGATTGACTCCGGCGTGCAGATCGCAGGTCGAGGTGGCGAGTCGCTTCGCACCATCGTTACCTCCGTGCGGAAAGTGGCAGATTTGAACAGTGAGATCGCCAGCGCGAGTCGCGAACAGTCACATGGTCTGGAGCAGATCAACCAGGCCATGGCGCAGTTGGACCAGGTCACGCAAACGAACGCGGCAAACGCTGAAGTGGTCGCCTCGAGCGCAGAAGAAATGGCGGGCCAAGGCATGATCATGCAGGAAACAGTGGGCCAGCTCAATGCATTGATTCACGGCATGCGGAAAGCACGACAGCTTTCACAACTAGCCAAAGCGACCCTGCAATCTCATACGGCTTCCCCCAGCGAATCTCTGAAGATTATTCCGATGCGCGGCAAAACAAGCGGTGTTGAGAAAGTTATTCCCTTTGAATCCGATGATGACGGCAACTTAGGCTCCACCTCTGGATTCTAGACAAAGGACGATCTAGCCATGGAAAAGGCACAACCAGGTCAGTACCTCACCTTCACTCTTTCAGAGCTATCCTACGCCCTGCCCATAGGCGCAGTACGGGAGATCAACCGCGTTGGCGGCATCACCCCGATCCCTGAGACTCCGGCCTACATCGCAGGCGTGATGAATTTACGCGGAAAAGTGATCCCTGTTATCGACCTTCGAAAACGTTTCGGCATGAACGGCACGGCGAATACCCGACAGACCTGTATCATCATTGTCGAATCAGACCGGGGACCCGCAGGGCTACTGGTGGATTCCATTCAGGGCGTCGCCAATCTCACTGCCGAGCAAATTCAACCGCGCCCGGCTTTGGGCGGCGATGCCAATCTCACTTTTGTGACCGGGATGGGCAAAGCGGAAAAATCAGTCCTGATCCTAGTAGACGTGGAACGCATTCTGGCGCAACCAGACAACCATTCTCAAGCGGCATAATATGGACTCACGCACACGCAGTTACTTAGAGATTCGACTCCACGAACAGGCTTATGCCGTTCCGGTGGAGCTCGTGCGCAAGATTGACCAACTCGGAGATATCACCCCGCTGCCCAACAGCGGTCCCCACGTTTGTGGATTGATGAATCTGCGAGGCCAAGTCCTTCCTGTCATTGATTTGAATGTACGTCTGGGTTTGGTTCGCAACCAAACCACGCGTGCGACCTGCGTTCTAGTCGTTGAAGGAATGGAAGGTACGGTGGGCCTTCTAGTAGATAGCGTTGCTCGAGTGATTAGTATTGATGAGGAAATGCTCCTCCCCACCCCGGATAGCATTCATCTTCAAGATCACAGTTTGATCTCCGGAATCGCAAAAGAGGGAACGCGCATGATTACGCTGCTGAGCATCCAACATTGCTTGGACGCGCCCACCACGGCGCACAGCATCAGCCAACGAGCGATGACACTTTTGGATTAGGCTCTGAGGTCGGGCGGGAGTGGAAGGGTTCGGTTCATGCCCGTCACGATGCCATTTACATCCAACAGCAAAGCCACTTTCCCATCGCCCAGAATAGCAGCGCCGGCGATACCCTCTCGATCCCGCACGCCTTGAGCCAGAGGCTTCATCACGACTTGCGTCTGTCCTATAACAGCGTTTACTTCCAAAGCTACAATTCCCGTTTCAACTTCGTACAAAACTACCATATCTTTCGGGGTCCGCTTCGGTGCCTCGCCAGGGTTTGGCGTGTGATACGAGCTGCGTAAGAAATCGGCTAGATGAAGGAACGGGTAAAACTTTCCGCGCATGTTGAGCAGCTGATCGCCTGAATGCATGCGCACCACTTTCCCGTCGCCTAGGTTCACCAGTTCACGGATACCGTCGATGGGCAAAATGTAGGTCTGCCCCTCCACGGAAATGAGCATGCCATCGGTAATTGAAGTCGTCAGCGGAATGGAAAGCTTGAAAGCAGTGCCTTTCCCCAGGGTGGATTCCACTTCGATTCGGCCTTTCAAGTGCTCGAGATTCTCTCTTACGACGTTCATCCCCACGCCGCGACCCGAGATGTCGGTGACTTTCTCGGCAGTCGAGAAACCCGGCATGAAAAGAAGGTCAAAGATCGTCGCATCCGACAGCGCGTCGATATCCGCGGAGGCATCGAGCAACTTCATGGTTATGGCTTTTTGAATCACTCGATCGCGCGGGATACCTCCACCGTCATCACCGATTCGCAGCAGGACGCGCCCCCCCACTTGTTGAGCCGTGATCTTGATGAGGCCTCTTTCGGGTTTTCCAGCCGCTTGGCGCTTCTCGGGTGATTCGATGCCATGGTCCACACAGTTGCGTACCAGGTGCATCAAAGGATCAGAAATCTGCTCCACCATGGTCCTATCAATTTCAATGTCCTCGCCCTCAAGCACGACATCAATGGGCTTTCGCAAGCGCACACTTAAGTCGCGGGCGATTCGCTGAGTTTTCAAGAACAGACTTTTCAAGGGAGTCATGCGCATCCCCAGAGTCTTGTCCTGGAGTTCGCGAATGGTTTTATCCAGCAGTCCGACAACGGTATTCAATCGCTTGCTGCCTGCTACTTTGTGGGACTCGTTGAGTATCTGGCTTTTCAAAACGACGAGCTCCCCTACCAGATTGAGAAGCGTATCAACGCGATTGCTGTCCACCTTGACGGTGTAGGACTCTACTTTCTGAATCGGCTCGGTTTCGCCGCGAGGCACTGGCGGCTCATCCAACGGAATGGGAATGAATTCCGGGGGCAGCGCGCTTTCCTCGGAACTATCGCCGGAAAGACTCTGCCTTCGCAGATCCAGTTGTTGGGTAAAGGCTTTCAGTTCGGCTTTAAGAATAGAAATATCCCACGCGGGAGGGGGTATCTGTCTGAGATCTTCGATGCGCTTTTTGATCGCATCGCCCGACTTTAAGAGAATGGAAATCGTCTCGGTATCCACAAGCTCCGGCCGCGAACGCAGAATAACGAGGCAATCTTCCAGCGTGTGGGCAAACTCGGAGAGGTCATTGAAGCCCACAGCCGCACCCGCACCCTTTATGGAATGCGCGAGGCGAAAAATCTTTGCGAGTTCATCGGCTCGATTTTCTGGCTGCTCGATTTTGAGGTAGGACTCTTCGCACGCTTCCAATAGAAACTGGAGTTCATCCAGAAACTCTTTCTGCAACTCGCGTAAGAAATCCTGATCTTCTGACACTAGGGTCCCCCACTAGTCTTATCGGCTTTTCCGACGAGGGATCGAAGTAGGTTTGCGTTTTTTCTTGGAGGTTGACGCAGTGGGTATATCTCGGAATACAAATTCCCAGGGAGGAACGGGGTTTTTCCCCTTCCATATGCCGCGGCGTTTCTGACGGGCGTTCACTTCAGCCTCCCTATAAAGGGCCTTGTCAGCCGTAGACTGCTCGCGCTTCAGTCGCTTGTCGTGCCAAGCAAAACCTCGCGAGATTTGCCGCAGCCCGAGGTCTTCCCCCCGAAACAACACTTTCGCAAGCTGCGCACAACTCCCGCCGGAGGGAGGACAGATCTGCGCGCGTGTCCAATCCACCGTCACCGACTGGCCTTTGACGTGTGATTGAAGCGCTTGCTTCGATTCCGGGAAGAAAGTTTGTCGCTTCTCAGGAGCATCGGCACCCAGAAGCCGAAAAATGCTCTGCTTCCCCGTGGTATCCCGAATTTGAACCGTGTCACCCTCAAGCACCGCCGTCACCTTGCCTTCAAACGTATCCGCGAAGGTCGGCACGCCAAGCAAAAGAATCGAAATGATAGCGCGGTGCATCATAAGCGGATAAGGAACGAGACTCCCTCTAGCGTTATCGACATTGTCCAGGCTCTGCTTGACCGCTCTGACTCGATTGCATATTGAAGTGCAGTGGAAGATTTAAGCTTATTCCCTTACCCATCTGAAATCCCTGAATCCATGCAGGCGGAGAAGCGCCAAGGGCGGATTCTCCTCAACGGCAAGATTATATCGGAAGGTTTTCCGATGAAAGAGGTCGCCTCACCTTGCCCGCTTCGAAATGACAATGGGGCACTCTTTTATCCAACACTGGGAGAAACGCCCAATATTGGACCCGAGCTGTTTGGACAAGCCGTTGACTCCGCGGTGGCCGCCTGGGCAAAAGGTCGAGGCGAGTGGCCTGCGGCTCGAATGGAGCAACGCATTGCTGCTGTCACGGCTTTTCGTGATCGCATGTTGCCCCATCGGGAAACCATAGCGCGCTACCTGACATGGGAAATTGCGAAACCTTATCCTGATTCGCTCGCCGAGTTTGACCGCACCATTACTTATATCAATGACACTTTAGAAGCCGTAAAACAGCTCGACCGCGACGGGAGCCGAATCCATTTTGCGGGTGGCATTTTGGCCCAAATTCGACGAGTGCCACTTGGGGTTACCCTCTGTATTGGCCCCTTCAACTACCCTTTGAATGAAACTTTCACGACGTTGATTCCTGCCCTCATTATGGGCAACACGGTCGTGATGAAAACCCCTCGGTACGGCCAGCTGTTCTGGGACACGTTGCTTGAAGCGTTTTCCGATTCCTTTCCTCCCGGAGTGATCAATATCGTCAACGGCTTGGGCCGAAATATCATTCGCCCCAGTGTGGAGACGGGGAAGATTGATGTCCTTGCGTTGATTGGAAGCAGCAAGACTGCCAACGTCATTAAGCAAAGCCACCCACGACCCAATAGTTTTCGGGCGGTACTCGGCTTGGATGCGAAGAATCCCGCCATTATCCTGCCCGATGCAGACCTCAATGCGACAGTTTCTGAATGCGTGAAGGGATCGCTATCGTTTAATGGCCAGCGTTGCACAGCGCTGAAAATTCTTTTCGTCCACCGGACGATCTCAAAGGAGTTCACCGAGCGATTTTCTGCGGCCGTAGATAACTTGAAAGCGGGATTGCCCTGGCAAAATGGCGTGGCCATCACCCCTTTGCCCCACCCGAATAAGGTCACAGAACTGAAAGAAATGATTGCCCTGGCTTGTCGAGAGGGCGCTGAAATCGCAAACTCCAAGCGCGGCGGCCAATCCGTTGCTAACTTGCTGTTCCCTACGGTTCTCGCCAAAGTGCCCCTCACTTCTCGGATTGCGACGGAAGAGCAGTTTGGTCCGGTCGTTCCGATTGTCGAATACGATTCGCTGCAGGACTTGGAAAACTATCTCCTGGATTCGCCTTACGGAATGCAAGCCAGCGTCTTCGGAAAAAACACCGCTGAAATGGGAGAGCTCATCGATCTTCTCTCGAACCTCGTTTGCCGCATCAATTTGAACACTCAGTGTCAGCGTGGTCCGGATGTGTTTCCCTTTACGGGTCGTAAGGCCTCCGCAGAAGGCACGTTGAGTGTGACGGATGCGCTCAGATGCTTTAGCATTCGTTCGATGGTGGCCGCCAAGCAAGACGAACCGGGCAAGAAGCTGTTTCGATCGATCCTGGAGCAGGATACTTCCAAGTTCCTCAGCACGAACATCGTGCTCTAAAACCGTTGTCCTAGTAGTCGACTATGAGGTGTTTCGGATCACTTCCGAAACGCGTGTAGATGTTCCACCAGTGCAAAATCACTTCTTGGGTACGAGAGTCATAGTGCCACTTGTCGGACTCCTGCCCGGTATTTCCCGTAAGTGCTATGTCCCCGTCCGGAAAACGCAACGTTACCTTGATGTCCGAAGGTTGAGCCGGGGGCGTTCCGAGACGGAATTTGGGATTGCCATACAAATGAGCCGAGTGAATGACTTTCTGTGCGAATCCGTCCATCCACGAGCTAAACGGCGGGGCACAAGGGTTGGTGTGCAACGCAATACCCTTCGTCGCCGAAACAAGCTCTTGGTAATCGGCGAAGGCGGCATTGTTGCAGCTGCTGTCATTCACGAAAATCTGAAGCGGCTTTAAGTAATGTTTGCCCGCATACGTGGCGATGCTGGTGCTCCAGCGGCTTGCCGAAGCTCCTTTGCCAATCGTGTCCTCTTGTAGCACTCGAAAGTCGTCTTTCTGAAAGGAATGCACAAAAACCAATAGGGGAACGTAGGGCTCATAGAAGTCGTTTCTATAAAGCTGGGGCTGTGACCTACCGCCCACTAGCAGCCAGTTGATAGACCAAATGGCCGAAGCGAAGGCGTCGTTCGAGTAAGTGCCATCCAACAATTTACCAAACTCAAACGCCAGATTCGGATCCCGACTGGTCACTCTCCAATTGCCTCGCGAATCGCGGGCGGTTTCTGGGGAAAACTTTCGAACGCTAGCCGCAGCCAACGAATAGCGAATTCCGGATCGATCGAGATCTGCAAAAAACGCCGCTGCTCCGTCCTTCATGCGCCGAAAGTAACCATTCGTCGTATTGGCGTTGTGATCCACCAGAAAGAGCATCTCTACGGGCGGGTTATTCTGCGCAACACCCAGTGGGAAAACATCCTGTTTGCCGAACGTGCTGCCCGCGACTGAGATTTCCAGCGTCCCCTTGCTGGTTTGCACCCCGTTCGAAGTTTCGACTTCAAAAACCTGAAGGGCCGCCACTTGCGCATTGGTCGGACGACCGGATGCCAAACCGTCAGAGCGAATAGATAGCCAGGCGGGTCCCGAGAGCTTCTTGAAAGCAATGGGAAACTTTTGGACGTCTTTGACAATCTCGGTGAGATCCTTAGTGAACTGCACATCGACTTGCACAGACATTTCCCAGGGGTTGAACAGCCATTGAGGAGGACGCACTTCCCCCTCTTGTATGGTCACTTTAATTTTTCCCTGAGCGATCGCGCCATCGATATCCGTAACTCGCAAGTCCAGCTCGTGCGTCCCTTTGTTAGAGCTCGTGGGAGTCAAAGTAAGTAGGCCATCCACGGAGACCTTTGCCCACGGTGGACGAGAAAGCAGCTCGAAGGTCATCGCGTCGCCTTCCGGATCCGCCACGTATTGCTCGTCATCCAACTCGATCTCAAAGGTTTGATTCGGAGAAATAGAGAAAGTGAGAGCCTGCTCATTGATGACGGGAGACTTGTTTCCGCCGAGCACTTCTCCAAAAACATCCACGGGAACGTAAACTTTCCCATCCGTGACCTCAAACTTGGCGACAAACTGGCCGCCATCAGAAGGCCCAGGTCTACCGCCGACTTTGCCACCGGTCCCCACCAGCATCCATGCGGGCCCTTCTGCCTTTCGGAAGGAGAGCAGATCACCATCCACATCTTCAGCCAAAGGAGTCAGGTCGAACGCAAAGTCGATCCCGACTTTGGCGTTTCCAAGCGGAATGGTTTCTTGAGTCCAACGAGGTGGATTGTTCTTCGATTCAATTTGAAAGTGGACTTTCGCATCAGCCGTAGCCCCTCGCGAGTCGCGCACTTGCACCGTCAAAACCTGGAGACCCGCATCCACTTCTTCAGGAGGCCCGAAAACTAATCCCGACGTCAGAACATACGCCCACGCGGGCCCGCTCAGCTTCTTGAAGGTGAGCTCATCATCGGGATCGGGATCGACTGCAAAAGGCTTAAGAGAGTCTCGGTAGATCGTCCCGGCTTTCCCGGTTTTCAGCACCACCGGATTTTTGTTCCACAGAGGTTTGCTGTTGTCGGAACCCACGGTGATGACAAGAGCGGTTTCCGCTTCGAGCTTGTCGTTCTTCGCCACGACGACAAATACATTCTCGCCAGCCTCTGCGTCAGTAGGCGTACCGGTGATCTTGCCATCGATTCCGACCGTCAACCAGTTGGGCCCCATCTTTTTCGAGAAAACCAGGGAAATGCCGTCGTAATCTTCTGCGTACTGCGCAATGCTCTGAGTCAGCTTCACGTCGGCCATCGCATTGACCTGAATGGAATCTGTTTTCCAATGAGGGGGACGAGGGTTGCGAGTGACGCTCACCAAGATTTCGCCAGGCACAACGTCTTTTCCATCCGAGACATCAAAAGTTAGTTTGTGTGTGCCAATCTGCTGGTAGGTCGGCCGCAAAACTAAATCGCCACTCGCAGAGAGCTCCGCCCATGAAACCGTACCCAGCGAAAAGTTCAGCGAATCGCCCGCATCGGGATCCGTCACCGCCCCCATCGTTCTTAAATTCGTCCGCAGCACTTTGCGCTCTTCAATACTAAAGACGAGCGCTGCAAGATCAATGACGGGAGGATTGTTCTTTGGAACTACTTTGCCGACACCACCCGCTTCGGCGATTTTCGATCCGTCCGACGCGCCAAACACGACGACGAAGTTTCCAAGGTCGCTCGTAGTAGGCGCACCGGTCACTTCACCTGTTGCACTGTCAACCTGAACCCAGCCGGGCCCCGACACGAGACTAAACGTGATGGGATCCCCTTCTTCGTCGGTAACCTTATTCTTCAAACTCAGCGCAAGCGACTTACCGACGGGAATCTGACCCAGTTCTATCGTCTGTGAAATCCATTTTGGCGACCCATTGGGTTTAGCAATCTGAATCAACGCGGTGACTTCGGAGGAAGCCCCACTTTCATCTGTTGCCCGCAACCGCACGCCGTTGGGACCGACGTCCCCGGGCCGAGGAGTGCCCGCAACCGTGCCGTCTTCTGCGACTTTCACCCAGGCCGGACCACCCACCTTAAAGAAAGTGACTTTCTCACCTTCGGGTTCCGTGACGTAAGCATTGAGATCCTCTTGATATCTATCGCCGGACCGACCCGGCTTGAGCGCAGGCGCCTGGGCATTCCACTTCGGAGGCTGATTCCCAGGCGCGAGACTGATGATCACGCCGCCATCTGCCGAGAGAATTCCGTTGGAGACTCGAATCACGAAGGCTTGGTCGCCCGAAGCGCTAGCCGGTGGCTTTCCGAAGAGCTGCCCTTTTTGTGTCACATCCAACCAGCTTGGCCCCGTCATCTTCTTGAAAGTAAGCGGACGGTTATCCGGATCAAACGCCTTATCCGAAATATCCAAGTTAACGGTGACGCCTGCTTTTGCCGCAAACTTGACTGGGTCGACCTTCCATTCGGGAGCGCGTGCGTCAGCGTAAACCTTCACGCGTACTTGTCCCGTGGAAACAAGCGTTCCGTCGCTTACCTCGAGTTTAAGAGCCTGGTCGCCCACTTGGGCCACGTTCGGAGAAAGCGTGAGAGCGCCTCCCGCCGTCACGTTGGCCCATGAAGGATTGTCCGGAAAGCTGAAGGTGAGGTTCGACCCGTCGTCCGTCACATACTTGGGCTGATTCAGATCCACCTTCAGAACTTCGCGTTCCTTCATGCTGAACATCAAAGCGGCATGCTGGAGGATCGGCGCCTGATTCCCATGGTTGACGGTTCCCTGCACCCCCCCCTGATTGATCTCCACACCATCTGAGACTTCAATCACTGCGGTGAAATTGCCCACCTTGTCGGGTTTGCCCGAAAGCAGGCCGGTCGTTCCCCCGACTTTGAGCCAACTCGGCCCGAAAACGATGGAATACGAAATCGGGTCTCCTTCCGGATCCTTCACTTGGGTGCTGAGATCAAACTGGTAGTCGACTCCTAAACTTGCCACCGGCAAATCAATCGGATTGGCAAGAAACTGGGGGGGACGACCCCTGACGGGTGTGGGCGCCGCACTCACTTTCAAGAGTCCGTCGGCTGTAAAGGGCGACACACTGGAGACTGTCAACGCAAGCGGAGCTAGGGTTCCGACATCACTGGCCGTGGGAGTACCAGACAATAGGCCCGTGCGCTCATCCACAGAAAGCCAAGCGGGCCGGCGTTCGGCTTTGAAACGAACCACCCGTTCAAAATCCAGCGGCTGGATAAACTTGTTTAAATTTACTTCGAAACGCTGGCCGACAAAAGCGGTGCCGAGATCCACCGACGCCGTCTTCCATTGTGCGTCTTTACTCACCACCACGAGCAGCCGAGCCGTCGCTTTGCCGTCTGCGTTTACTGCTTCTAATTTGGTGACGAATTGGGCCGGGGACCTATTGCCCATCTCTAAAATGGCTTGGCTTGAATCGAACGAAATCCACGAAGGCAAGGGATCTGCAAACCTCCACTTCACTCCGGCGGCGGGGTTTCCTAGGCGCTTAGATAGCTGCCATACGCCTCGCTTGCCCGGCGGAGCCATGAACAAAAAATCTGTACTGGTTAAAACTGGTGGTTGCGAATAAGCATTTGCCGCGCAAAACAGCAGTCCAATGCCGATAAGAATGATTCGCATTCTCCCCCCTTCCCATAGCACGCCTCATCTTTTAGAACGCACTGTGCAATTCGTCACGTCCAAAACACGCTAAACGCCTGCTCAATACGTAATCCCGAAGACTGATGAATTCACAACGCATCGTGTTAACACATCGCGCATGTCGCTTATGACGCGGTGTTAACTGAAGAGTGCAGGTAGGGCTTTGACGACGATCTAAGGGTGGGTAAACCGATCTTTGATTTGAAGAAAGGGACGCTCTAGGTAGCGATAGGAAAACGCGGCAACCACAAACGTTCCCGCTCCCCCTAAAAGTAACCGCAGACAAGTGGTAGCGGGGCTGGAAAGCGACAGTCCGCGGACGAAGTGGAACGCGCCCAGAACAAAGAAGCTGTGGTAGAGATACAAGCCGTAACTCAATGAGCCCGTGACTTGCAACGGACGAAGCGAAAGCGCACGAGCTGCCCAGCTGCGAGGGCGGGAAACGACCCAGTAAACAATAAGTCCACTAACTAAAGCGATGACCGTCGACCCCAGCGCGGACCCGACGAGCGTTTTACGGCTAAACAGTTCGGCTCCAGCCACCGCGATCAAACCCGCAACGAACAAAATCCCCTGAAAGGCTCGACGGTCCAGAGCGTCCGTTTCCAACCTGCGGCAAACCAGCGCCAACCAAGCACCCCACGCAAGACTATCGAGCCAGAACCACGTATAGAATCCCTCCGGCCAATCCAGCGCGACTCGGGCCGCCCTCAGCAGGGGTACCGCCACACAAAGTGCTAAACAAAAACGCTCCATAGAAAGTTTGGAGAACTTGCGCGTGATCCACGGCCACACCAGGTAGAAGTGCTCTTCCACACAGAGTGACCATAGGGAGGAATAAATAATCGCAACCCCTAGCAGGTCAGCAAAATTCGAGATGAAAAGAGCACTCAGCCCCACATAGGCGGCCGATCCCGGAAGCAATAGAAGAATGGCGACCAGGGTGACTAGATAGGCCGGCAAAATTCGGCAGGCGCGTCGTACGTAGAAGTTGCGATAGTAGTGTGCTTCCTTTTCGCGATCTATGAGAAGGCCCGTGATGAGAAACCCGGACAGTACGAAAAACAGGTTCACACCCATCCAGCCGCCTTGCGTGGCTTTCCAGAGAATGAGTTCGAAAGTATCGGCAGGTCGGGGAATTCCCCAATGCAGAAAGTGATACGCCATGACGGCAAGAACCGCGCACGCGCGCAGGCCATCGAGTGCAGGCAACCTTTTGCCAAGTTGGTATGTCGGCGCGCTCAAGCGATGCTAACGCCACGGGGGACAGGCTTGGTTTTGAGAACCTGGATACCTTCTCTTTCCAGCTCTAGCGCAATGGCGTTGCGCTGGCCGGGATCCACGAGGGCAAGAATGCTCCCCCCTGCGGCGGCGCCGCAGACTTTGGCTCCGAGCACTTTCTTTTTAGCAAGGGATTCAAGAATTTTATCCAGAATCGGGGTGCTTACTCCAAAGAGTTGTCGACGATACTGCCACTCTTGCGAAATCATTTCGCCAACCGCGTGCCAGTTAACCTCTTGCGCACGTAGCTCGGTATCTAGGCGTTCACTCAAATCGCGGATCGCAAAGATCCCTTTGATGACGGCGGGATCTTTCTCAATCGCGCCCTTGTAGACTTCCCAGTTACTCTTGCCGCTGTGGTGCTGCTCTCCCGAAAACAGAACCAGAACGCGATCGGAAATCGCTTCAAAAACCTGCGAGCGGTAGGGGGTGTGCGTTACTTCACCTGCTCTACTTTGAAAGCAGCTTAACCCACCCCAGAGAGAGGCCAGGTAGTCCTGTGTTCCGGTGGGAGCCTGCAAGAAGGCGGCTTCCACATCACGAATGGTGGAAAGCATGCGCCACTGCCAGCCCATGTCGGAGTAGTCGCCGAAAATGCGGCTGATACCTCGCAAGAGTGCAACCCCCAGCGAAGACGAGCCGCCCAAACCGCTACCTATCGGAACGCTCGTTTTCCATGAAACGCGGATCTGAATTCGGGGGAAATCTTTTCGAGTAGCAAGGTAGCTACTGATGACGTACGCCGGAAAACGCAAGGTGGGTTCGAGTTCTCGACACTCTTCAATGTAGAGCGGAGAAGCAAACTCTCTGGAAGCGCCGGTCGGACTTTTTACTTCCACGCTAAATTTATCAGCGGCGACGAAGTCGAATCGCCCTTCGGCGAAAAGGTCGAGGCCCAGGTTAATGGTCTTCGCACTTTCGGTCAGACAGTAAAGTGGCCACAGATCCAAAGTGCCACCGGCCAAATCCACTCGGGTTGGAGAAGAAACTGTAAATCTACCTTCCACCGAAAGCTCCTTAGGGTTGTTCCACTACTATCTCATTACGGCGCAGGTAACCCAAGTGCTGCCGCACGGCCTGCTCCTGAGCAAAGGGACTCGACTCCAGCGCCCGAATCTGTCGCTGAAGATCATCACGCTGATTGCAAGCCCCTTCGATTTGCTTCGTCACTTCTTGGTTGTGTTCTACCATGCGTCGCCAGTCCAACCAGCCCCGCTTGGCGAAAACGCCCATCACGAGCAATGCAGCGATAGAGAATGCGAAGGGAAGACGCACGCATAGAAAGTAGCGACTCATAGGAAGGATTACCTAACTAGATGGTATGAATTTTGATGGTATTGGTAGAACCGTGGGCCAAACGAGGAAGTCCGGCTGTAATAACTATTTTATCCCCACCGGCGCAGAGTTTCAACGACCTCAACTTCTGACCTACTTCATCGAAAATGACGGTCTGCGTCACCAGATCGCTAATTTCGTCCATGAAGTAAGCTTCGACACCCCACTTCAAGGAGAGTTGTCGGTACGTCTCGCGACTGGAAGTAAGTGCCACTACGCGAGTCCAGGGACGACACTTCGAAATCAGCAAGGCTGAATTGCCGGATTGAGTCAGTACGGCAATGAGTTTGGCCTGAAGTATGGAACCCAGACGGACAGCACTTTGCAAAAGCGCAATCGCCGTCTGCCCTTCGATCGGCAGCTTCCATTCATTCCACAAAACCGGCTGCTCATACGGCATCTCCTCGGTTTGCTCGATGATTTTGCACATCATCTGGACCGACTCCATAGGGTATTTACCCACTGCCGTTTCATTAGAAAGCATCAAGGCATCTGCGCCATCTAAGGTCGCATTCGCAACGTCCGAGGCTTCTGCGCGAGACGGCCTGGGATTATCCACCATCGACATCAACATCTGAGTGGCGATGATGGCCGTTTTGCCTCGCAAGTTGCATTCGCGAACCATGCGTTTTTGCATGACAGGAACTTTTTCATTTCCCACTTCCACCGCGAGATCGCCGCGCGCCACCAGGATGCCGTCGGCTGCATCGATGATGGATTCTAAGTTGGTCAAGGCGTCGCGCTTTTCTATCTTGGCGATGACTTGTGTGCGTTTGCCACGCGAGTCCACGAAATGTTTAAGATGGCGGACTTCCTGGGCGGTGCGAACAAAGGACATGGCGATGAAGTCCACACCCTGCTCAATAGCAAACAGCACATCGGAGTAATCTTTATCCGTGATGGCAGGGGCGGAAAAGGAGGCTTCCGGAACGTTGATACCTTTATTGTCCTTGAGCAGCCCCCCATTGATGACTTCACAGAGCAGGGCATCCCCCTCGCGGTGCTTTGCCCTCAGGTCCATTAGCCCATCGTCTAATAGGACCGTATTTCCTGGGGAAACGTCTTTGACGAATTCTTTGTAGCCGACAGGAATGACGGCTTTGCCCGCCTTTTCTAAAGAAGCAGGCTCAAACTCCATCCAAACTTCTTGTCCGGGCTTAAGTTCCATCGACCCGCCCGGGAGCTTAGCAACGCGAATTTTAGGGCCCTGAAGATCGGCCAGAATGCCGATGGGCTTGCCCACTTCACCCTCAATGGAGCGTAGGTCCGCTATCACTCGGGCGAAATCTTCGTACTTTCCATGGCTGAAATTGAGGCGGGCGACGTCCATTCCGTTTTGAGCCAGGGCAAGCAGGCGTTCACGCGAATTGACGGCCGGTCCTAAAGTACAAACGATTTTGGTGCGCCTTTTCATGGCGGCATAATGCAGCAAGGCGAGAGGGGAAGCAAATCCTTCTATCGAAGGGAGAAGGGTCGCCTAGCGAAGAGAGAATGTAGATAAGTGAACGTCTCGAATGAGTGGGAAAGCGACCGTTTGATTGACTTGGGAGACCAGCGCTTCTTTGAAATAAAGCTTACCGGCTAGACTCTTCAAGGATTCGTATGGCTGAAGGCGAGCGATTTCGATGATCGCGTTCTTGATGATCGCTTGCCGGTCTTCCATCTGGTGGCGAGCCGTTTCTTCAAAAAGCTCCACTTCGAGTTTGAAGGCGAGTGTATGAACGTCATCGTCCTGACTCGTTACATTGACATACATTTCTTCTAGCGTGACCCAGGAACGCAAGGGACTGCTCCCCGCTGTTGCCGCACTCGGCGCTGCGCCATGTCCGCCCGCAGCCGGGGCACCGTGACCGCCAGAAGCCGGAGCACCATGGGCATCCACGGAAGCGCCGTGTCCATCCGTGGCATGCTCTGCGACAGACGCGGGATCTCGGTGCGGAACAGCAATCGACGATACTGAATTCCAAGCTTGAGAAGACACGTACGCGCTGACGACCAAATTCATGGCGCCGATTCCGAAAACTAAGGTTTTCACTACAGTACTTCGCATAGTGCAGCAGGTCCTCTGCCGTTCGTTCATTATAACGTGTTGCGTTACTCAGCGTGGGATCGTGCTGAAAACTCGATAATCTAACGACTTACATGCTAAACTGAAGACCAAAACCACCTATGATCTTCGCAATTCGCCTGGCTGTTTGTGTCCTTTTTCTCACAATCGCAAGGCCACCTTTTGCCTTGGCGGAAGACGAAGAGCGGGAACCCGCGGCCCAACCCCGCCCTGCTCAAATCGCCGTTTCCACAACGACCACCACCGAAGGTAAGGAAGTGGTCACGGGTGAAGAGACGATTGTGCGGCAAGAACTCCTACATCCCACGGTGTCTGGGCAAGTGGGCTTGTTCCGCGTGCGATCGGGCGAATCCCTTCCCCAAGGAGCACTGGCTTTTGGTATCGGCGGAGAATTCTATTCGCTAGGAAACGCGCAAACGACGCTAGGCGCTTTTCAAGCTAGCACGATCGCTGAAAGCCTTTTCGTCGGCTACTCGCCTTACGACAATCTCACTCTATCGGTGATGCGTCGGAACTCATCGACTACTTTCAATACGGTCGGCACGGCCCCTCAGCTCATTTCTTCCTTAGGCGATTTCACGTTTGGCGTAAGCTACTCCTTTGCAGTGAGCGAGCTGCTCACGATTGCACCCATCGCGAATCTGATGATTGCTTCGGAGTTCAATGCCCTCGTTCCCTCCGGGCTCACGGTAAGCGGAGGCCTCGGCGCTGCCGTGACGGTGAGCTTGGCCAAAACCCTAAACGTGCCTTTGTACCTGCATGCAAACCTGATCTACCACTCACCCCAAGTGCGCAGTGGCGCAGGTTCCGCTACCGAAGCGTTTTATAACTTCACACGCTTCAACACGGTGGCTTTAGGCGTAGGCGCCGAACTGCACTTAGGCGATATTTTCATTCCCTTTGTGGAATATGTGAACACGTATCCGTTTAGCGCTTCGGTGAATTATTTTAGTGCTCCTTCAAAAGTCAGCATTGGTACCCGCATCACGCCTCTTTCGAATAAGGCGCTGGCATTGCTCGTGGGCATGGATATTGGTACCGGTCGTGCCATCGCCTCGGGTGTGCCCTACACGCCGCCCGCACAAGTCATCGCGCAAGTGAGCTACACCACGGGACTCACCCAATCGGAGCGCAAGCACTACTTCACGACCAAAGACGTGAACGTGGTGAATCGCAAATTCATCATTAAGAAGAATATCAATTTCAAAGTGGGAAGCGCGATTCTCGAAGGGTCCAGTCTTCCGCTGCTCAATCAGATTGCTGATGTGATTTTGAAGAACGAAGTGCGCAAACTCCTCATCGTCGGTCACACTGATTCTTCTCACAATGAGGATTTCAATTTGAAGCTTTCCCAGGACCGCGCCGCCGCTGTGAAGACCTATCTGGTATCCAAGGGCGTATCCCCCGATGTCCTCATGACTCAAGGGTATGGAAAGCGTAAACCCCGCGCCAGTAACGCCACCGAGTCCGGCCGCGCCCTCAACCGCCGCGTCGAATTCCTCATCGTCGAATAATCTCCTTGAAAGGGGTCAGTCGACTTTCAAGGAGAAAATCAAGGAGTGGTGCCAAAAGTGAACTGTCCCTGGGGACAGTTCATAGGAAGGCTTCATCAGGTTTTACCTCCCTCGAGGGATGTGGCTGTCCCCGATCAGCGTTTATCAATTCACCTTGAAAACGCGCGCACTAAGCCCGCGGTGCCTACTCGTTCTAAGGCGCGGGTTTGCTATCCGCCTTCGCCGCCGGAGCCTGAGCCGGGAATCACCATCTTGGAAGGATCTAAGATTTCATTGAGCTTCTCTTTGGAAAGATCCAGCTTTTCCAGCGCTACCTGACGCACGGTTTTGTTTTCTTTAAAGGCGATTTTCGAGATCTCCGCCGCTTTGTCATACCCGACCACGGGGGCGAGCGGGGTGGCGAGCATGAGACTGCGCTCCACGGTTTCATTGATCCGCGCAACATTTGCTTCGATGCCCTGAATGCACTTCTCGTCGAAGATCTTCACGCCGCCGGCCAGAATTTCAATCGACTGCAAGAGGTTGTGCGCAATCAGCGGCATCATCACATTCAACTCAAAACTTCCGCTCTGCCCACCTAAGGCAATCGCGAGATCATTGCCTTGCACTTGCGCGCAAACCTGAAGCAGGGCCTCTGGGATCACCGGATTCACTTTGCCCGGCATGATGCTACTTCCGGGCTGCACCGCAGGAAGATTAATTTCAGCAAATCCACAACGTGGGCCACTGGAAAGCCATCGAATATCGTTTGCGATTTTGGTCAATGAAACCGCAACCGTTCGAAGCGCACCGCTAAACTCGACACAAGCATCCTTGGTGGCTTGAGCTTCAAAATGGTTCTCGGCTTCCACAAACGGCAGCTTCAGCTTCTTCGCAAGCAGCTCGGAAACGTGCTTACCGAACTCCGCATCGGTATTGATTCCGGTGCCTACGGCCGTGCCACCCACAGGCAGTTCATAGAGGGATTTCAGTGCCGTTTCGATGCGCTTAACCCCCATTTTCACCTGGTACCCGTATCCAGAGAACTCCTGGCCGAGCGTGATGGGAGTCGCATCTTGTAAGTGCGTACGGCCCGTTTTCACGATGCCTTCAAACGCCTTGGTCTTCTTGCCGAGGGTCTTTTCCAGGTTCCTCAGCCCGGGCAGAAGTTTCTCGCTCGCCATAACCGCCGCCGCAACATGAATCGCTGTGGGAATGATGTCGTTACTCGACTGCCCCATGTTCACATGATCATTGGGATGCACCGGCTTCTTGGTACCGACAGCAGAACCCAACGCGAGGTTAGCCACATTGCTTGCTACCTCGTTGAAATTCATATTGGTGCTGGTTCCCGACCCCGTTTGGAAAATATCTAGAACGAAGTGATCGTCATACTTTCCTTGCTCAATTTCCTTCGCTGACTGAACAATAGCGGTCGCGAGTTTCCCATCCAGCTTTCCCAGTTTCTGATTCACTTCGGCGCAACTGGCCTTAATGATGGCCAACATCCTAATAAAGTCGCGGCTGAACCGCAGACCGCTCACAGGGAAGTTTTCCACCGCTCGTTGGGTGGTGGCGCCATAAAGAGATTGAGAAGGAAGGCGCATTTCGCCCATGGAGTCTTTTTCGGACCGGTGCTCATTGCTCATGTTGAAAAAGCTAGCTAAGGCGTCGAATGAATTCAAGGAAGAAGCCGTTGAATTCACCCTACCCCGGGGCTATCCTTCTGCCTCTCATGTTCCAGGGAATCGACCTCTATAGCGACACTATGACTCGGCCCAGCGAAGCGATGAAGCGCGCCATGTTCCAGGCGCCTCTCGGCGACGAGCAAATCGGCGAAGATCCGACGACGCGGGAGCTCGAACACAGAGTCGCAGCGCTGCTCGGCAAAGAGTGTGCGCTTTTTCTCCCTTCGGCCACCATGGCCAATCAAATTGCTCTGTTGCTTCATTGCAACCGCGGGGAAGAACTCATCGCCGCCGAAAATGCACACATCTTTTTCGCTGAAGCGGGGGGCCCGGCGCTGTGGGCAGGGGTTCTTGCCCGACCTATCGAAACCCCGACGGGCATTTTCACCGGCGCCCAAGTACGCGCCAAGGCTTCGGTTAGATTGAGTTACAACTCGCCCATTACACGCGCCGTGGCGCTGGAAAACACCACCAACTGGGGCGGTGGCCGCGTGTGGCAGCTTTCGCAACTCCAGGATGTTTGGTCGACTTGCGATGAATTGAATTTGGCCTGCCATCTGGACGGCTCACGCCTTTTCAACGCGGCCACAGCAGCGGGCGAAAAGCCATCTGCAATGGTGGCTGGCTTCGATACGGTCACCCTTTGCTTCTCAAAGGGCCTAGGCTGCGCCGCGGGAGCAGCGCTCGCTTTTGAGTCACGGCATTGGGATACTATTCGTCGTTGGAAACAAGCGATGGGAGGATCCTTTCGTCAAAGCGGCATCCTCTCGGCGGGCGCGCTATTTGGGCTGGAAAACAACCTTCCGCGCCTGCACGAAGATCATGCCCACGCTCGCAAGCTTGCAGAAGGGCTCGAAGGTTTGGAGGGATTGACGATTGAAAACCCTGAACCGGACTCTAATATGGTCTTCTATCGTTTGACGCATCCCCGACTTTCCGTTGATTCCTGGACTGAGCAGTGCGCGCAAAGAGGCTTTCGTTTTTCCGTGTTTGGACCTGACCGTTTCCGAGCCGTCACGCACTTAGGGGTCAGCAACAAAGATATTGAAACAGTGATTCGTGGTGTCCGTGAGATTTTAGCGGCTGCGTGAGGGGTGGATATGAAAAAGATTGTGAAATTTTATCGGGATCAGATCGCAAAGCTCCCTTCGTCGGTGCAAGACGCGCTGCCGCTGATCTATCTCATCATCGCGCTTTTTGCCCTGCGCTACTCGCTGATTGAGCCTTACGTTGTTCCCACCCCTTCTATGGAACCCACTCTCAAGAAGGGAGATCGGCTCTACGCGAATAAGGCAGCCTATGACCTAAGGTTTCCGTTCACCAATTGGGTTCTGTGGCGATTCAAGCCCGTAAAGCGAGGCGATGTGATTTTATTCGTCGCGCCTCGTGAGCCAGACAAGATTTACGTCAAGCGAGCGGTCGGCATCGAAGGCGACAGAATCGAAGTGCGCAATGGCGCTGTCGTGGTCAATGGCGAAGAGCATGTGCTCGAGCCCTATAATCAACGCCAAATCATGTATGACATTGATGAAGAAGCGAGCAAGTCCCTGCTCACTGAAACCATGGGCGGTGTGCGCCACCACGTAATTCTTCACAACTACGACCCAAGATATCGAACCATCCCTCTGCACGAAGGGACGTTTCAAACCGATGACGGCATCGTAACCGTGCCGCCAGGGCATATTTTCGCCATGGGTGACAATCGAGACCAGAGCTATGACAGTCGGGGCTGGGGATTTGTACCCATCGAGAATTTGAAGGGACAGGCCATGTTCATCTGGTACTCCAGCTGGAGCGAGGGACCCTTCTTTTCATTGGAGAGTTTCAGAACCTGGCACATTCGTACGGAGCGAATAGGCACTCTGATCAGATAGCACGATGAACGGCTACTTTACCCATCTTCACGTTCATTCTCCTTTCAGTCTACTAGACAGCACCCTGCGCTTAGATGACCTGTGCGAGGCTGCGGCCGCTGACAAAATGGAAGCGGTTGCTTTGACCGATCACGGCAATATGTTCGGCGCCCTCGATTTTTATAACGCCGCCAAAAAACACGGGCTCAAGCCGATCTTGGGCTGTGAAATGTACATGGCTCCGCAGAGCCGCTTAATGAAAGCCACCCACGGCAACGGGGATGATGAGTTGGCGCCTTATGCGACGGCTCGCTCGGGGATGAGCCATTTAATTTTGCTCGTTCAAAATGAAGTCGGGTATCTCAACCTCTGCAAACTCGTCAGCTCGGCTTTCCTCGAAGGTTTTTATTACAAGCCCCGTATCGATAAACAGATTTTGGCTGAACATTGCGAAGGACTCATTGCGACTTCGGCCTGCCTCAAAGGAGAGGTCACCAACCTCGCCCTCTTGGGCGACATGGACCGCGCGCGTGAAGCAGCCAAATGGTACCGCGATGTTTTTCAAGGCCGCTTTTATCTCGAACTGCAGCAAAATGGACTGCCTCAGCAGATGGTCGTAAACGACCGCTTCCAGCAACTTTCTAAGGACCTGGGCATTCCACTCATCGCTACTGCCGACTGCCACTACCTCAAAAAAGAGCATGCACCGATGCAGGAAGTGCTCATGGCAATTCAAACCGGGCGCACCATCGATGAGGGCAGTTCCGGGATGAAGAGCGACGAGTTCTACTTCAAATCGCAAGCGACGATGAAAGCGGAATTTCAGCAGTGCCCGGAAGCGATCGAAAACACGATGAAGATCGCCAATAGCGTCCACTTCGAATTCAAGTTTGAAGATGCGAAGGGGAAGAAGATTTACCACTTCCCCAATTTTGAACCGCCCGGCGGACTCACTCCGGAAGAGCACCTGCGTGAGCTGTCGAAGAAAGGCCTCGGGGATCGCCTTGCCGCATTTGCCTCTACAGATGCCGGACTGCTGTCCCCTGAAAAAGCCAAACCCTATTTCAATAGGCTCGATAGAGAACTCGGCGTCATCATCGAGATGGGTTTTACGGGCTACTTCCTTATCGTTGCAGACTTTATTAATTACGCCAAAACGCACGGCGTACCGGTTGGGCCAGGCCGTGGTTCGGGAGCAGGAAGTCTCGTTGCTTATTCGCTGGGAATCACCGATCTCGATCCTCTAGAGCATGGACTTATTTTCGAACGCTTTCTTAACCCAGAGCGCATTTCACTTCCCGATTTTGACGTCGATTTCTGCATGGATAAGCGCGACCAAGTCATTAAGTACGTTTCTGATAAGTACGGAAAAGACTGCGTCGCTCAGATCATCACGTTTGGGAAACTTCAGGCGCGAGGCGTGATTCGCGACGTGGGTCGTGTCTTCGGTATTCCACCCTTTGAAGTCGATCCCATCGCAAAGCTAGTTCCTGAAACTGTCAACATCACGTTGGCAGAAGCTTTCGAGCAAGAGCCTCGACTTCGAGCTCTCGTCGAATCCAATCCAAAGCTCGCCCAACTATTCAATGTCTGCCGCACACTGGAAGGTTTGCCACGCCACGCTTCGATTCACGCGGCCGGCCTAGTGATATCGAACCGCCCGATGGTGGAGCATTGCGCGCTCACTCGCGGGAAGAACAACGAGCTAGTGATTCAGCTCGACATGAATAACGCCGACGCCATCGGCCTGATCAAGTTCGACTTCTTAGGCCTGAAAACATTGACCTTCTTACAACGCGCAGAAGAACTCATTCATAAGCGCCATCCCCACTCCAGTTTCAGTCTGGGCGGCATCGATATCACCGACAAGAAGATGTACGAAATGCTCACTCGCGGCGACACCCTAGGCGTGTTCCAGCTTGAAAGCAGCGGGATGCAGGACCTGATGAAAAAGGTTAAACCCGACTGCTTCGGCGACATCGTCGCGAGCAACGCACTTTATCGTCCGGGGCCTCTGGAAAGCGGCATGGTCGATGATTTCATCAATCGCAAACACGGCCACACACAGGTCCAGTACGATTTTGATGAACTCATCCCTGTTTTACAGGAAACGTACGGCGTCATCGTTTATCAAGAACAAGTGCAACAAGTGGCCATGCGGCTTGCGAGCTACACGGCTGGCTCCGCGGACTTACTGCGTCGAGCCATGGGGAAGAAAAAGCCCGAGGAAATGGCGAAGCAAAAGCAACGCTTCATTCAGGGCGCCATCGCGAACAAGTTTGACTTAGGCAAAGTCGAAGCGATTTTCGAACTCATGGCCAAGTTTGCCGGCTACGGATTCAACAAATCTCATGCTGCCGCTTATTCGCTCGTCACTTGCCAGACTGCTTACATCAAAGCGCATTATACGGTGGAGTTTTACGCCGCACTGCTGTCTATCGAGCGTGAGAACACGGACAAAATTACGAAGTACATTGCCGATGCAAATCGGCATGGCATCGAGATATTGCCCCCGGATATCAACGAATCAGAGACCGACTTCACCGTGCTTTCCGACAATGGCATCCGATTTGGCTTAGGCGCCATTAAGGGAGTGGGCCAAATTGCCATCGACGCGATTTTGGAAACTCGCAAAGCCCATGGCCCCTTCAAAGATCTCTTTGATCTTTGTGCGCGCGCAAACACACGCACCGTGAACAAACGCGTGATTGAAGCTTTTGTAAAAGCGGGTGCACTGGATGGCTTTAAAGTTCACCGAGCATCCATGTTCAAAGCAATCGATTCCGCACTCGAAGCCGGTGCGTCTTTGCAGAAACTCAAAGACAACAACCAGGAAAGTTTCCTCGACTTCCTGGGGGACTCCGACACTTCGTTTACCTCCCGTACCATTTCCTACCCCGATTCCGAGCCTTGGGAGCGCTTGCAAGAATTGAAGTACGAGAAAGACACCATCGGATTTTTTGTGAGCGGTCACCCGCTCGATGATTTTGAACGCGAGTTGGAGCGCTACACGACGGTCACCATTGGCGAGTGCATCCAATCACAAAGATCGCGGGAAGTACTTCTGGGCGTCACCATCTCGGGCCTTCGCGAATTCATCACTCGCAAAGGGGATCGCATGGCCTTTGCCACACTTTCAGATCGCGGCGATGAGATTGATGCCGTAATTTTTTCCGATGTTTATCTGGAGTCTGAAGCGGTCCTTAAGTCGGATGAACCCATTTGGATCAAGGGTCAGCTGGAACGTCAGGACAACACCTCAAAAATCATCCTATCTAAGAAGGGGAACGCCAAAGTTTTAGCCCTGCGCTACGCGTACGAAAGCCTGGGGCGGGAAATTCACATTCACCTGGGTGCTCAGGACAATACCCTTCCTGAGGAGTGCCTCACCCGTTTTCGCAGCCTCGTCGACGCCCAAAAAGATCAGCCCGGGGTCCCTGTGTACCTTCACATTCAAACAGAGAAGCGAGCCGACACCATTTTACGGGTCAAAGGCTCTGTTCCCTTGCGCCGAGAAATGGTGCATTCGATCCGTTCGGCTTTTGGGCCGGATAGGGTTACTATTGAATTCCGATGAGACATTTAAGCGCTAAATACTTGTTTTTATTACTCCTAGTGGTTCCAGGCGTGGCGTGGCCCACGGGGATGCCGTTCACCATTGCGTCGGAATCTCTCGCGCCGCCTTCAGAAGGCGCCGAAACGACTTCCGTACTAAACCGCCTGAAACAACAGGCCGTCCGGGAATACCTTCAGAGGATCTTAGGGCCCCGCTACGAACGCTACGATAGTTCGGTCACTAGCGACTTTGCGGAGCGCTATATTCTCGACTACCAAGTGAATCGCCAATCAACGGACTCCACGCAGATGGAGATTTCTGGGCGTTTAGATGTAGACGCCTTGAAACAGTGGGTACGCGTCAACGAAACAAAAGCCACCGGTTCCAACATTCTCAAACCTCTGTTTCTCCTTTCCGCTAGCCTGCCAGGCTACTCGATTGATCCCAGACAGACGGGCAGTCAGGTAAGCCAGAACCCCGTTGCGCAAGGCGTGCTCAAAGCGCTCAACGATGGATTTGCAAAATTCAATGCCGTTTTGACGACGGCTTCGGCAGACGCGACTCTAGGCCTCACCCACCCACCCGCCCGTGAAGCAGAAATTCGGACATTGAAAAACTACGGACTGGCTGCGGGGTCCAATAGCGTGGTCTGGGTCCACTTCTCGGCTTGCATGCAGTGCGGTACACGCGTGGACATCAGCTTGTACAACCTGACGCAAGCGAGAAAAGTGCATTCTTCCAGCACGGACATCGATTACGCGATGAGCGATTTAGGTGACCCGAAGAAACTGAACAAGGCTCTGGGAAAGTTGTTTAAGGATTTTGCGGCTGCTTTCGAGGAAAGCGTCTCTAGCGGAATACTTTTCGCCACTGAATACAAAGTGGTTGTCGAGCGAGTGGATGCCTACAAAACCTACAAGTTGATTGATGCAGCCCTTGCGAAACAGGACTTCGTTTTGCAGTCGACACTTTCGCGCGCTCAGAATGGGACGGCCGAATTTAAGATTCTAAGTCCATTGCAGCCCAGAGAACTCTATCAGCGGTTCTCAGTGGCACAGTTCCCCGGACTTACCCTCAAGCCAGTGAGCATTGATTCTCAGACCATCACTGTGAGATATTTGAACTAAGCGCGCAGGGCCTAATGGCACGCCGTTTTTCGATTCTATCGACGCAACGCATTACTACCGAAGGACTCTTCCATGCGCGTTCACTTCGCCATTTCCCTGGGAATCCTTCTCTCGCTTTCGGGATGTTCGAGTGGTCCCAACATCCTCACTGAACCCAAGGACGTTACTGCGGAGAAGAAGGCCGAAGACGGCGCAACGCACCTGAGCTCCATCGACCCCGTATTGCGCAAACGCATTCTCGTACTTCCCTTTATCAACCGAAGTGACCATCAGGATGAATCCCTGATCCGCACGGCTTTGTTTAATGTTCAGCAGGCCGTCGCCAACTCACCCGAGTTGTTATTAGTAAAAGAGTCGGAACTGGAAGACCCGGAGTCTTTGTATTCGGCTGGCGGCGAATACCATTACCGCAAGGTTTTCGAACAAGCTAAACGCGCCGCTGCTACGGGCGTCATTGTGGGCCGCATCGAGGAAATCTCCATTCTAGAACCCGACGAGGATACGGGCGTGCTCGGCGCGAAGGAACGCTCGGCGACTGCACGCGTCCATTTTCAGCTCTTCGACGTCGGGACCGAGAAGGAAGTTTTCGCTCGAACTGCTTCGGCTGACGTCAAACAAGAGCGGATGCCCTGGCTTGATGTTCGATCCCCCAACTCCGAGCCGGAAGAGGGTAAAGAAGCCGTCGCTCGAGCTCTTAAAAAGATTCTGGATCGCTTCCCCTCTATCGCCCGAAAGCTTGCCTGGCAGGGACGCATTGCGCGAGTCGACTTGAATCGCTTCTACGTGACGGGCGGGGAACAGACGGGCTTGCGAACCGGACAACTTCTGCGCGTTTATGAATCAGGATCGACGGTCACCGACCCAGCCACTGGCAACGCCATGGGACTTGCTCCCGGTCGATTCAAGGGCCTTTTAAAAGTCACGCAAACTTTCGGACCGGACGCTTCGGTCGCCGTGCTCCATACGGGGGCAGGCTTTCGGGAAGATGACCGCGTCGAGATCCACAATCCGGACAATACCTAATGAACAAGAAAACCTGCGTCGCTGTCTTCTTTTCTGTTCTGTTAATTCCGGCGGGCTTTTGCATCGCTGCGTTAGCCATGCGCGGGCTACTCATGCAGGCAACGGGACTGTATGCACTCGCCCTCGCTATGCATGCGCTCACCCACTCGAAACCCCTGCCTTGGGGGGCCAGCGATCCGACCGTGCCTGTTCAAGTCGCCTCTCGCCGCATTTTTTTCCTTATTGTGCTCACCACTTTGAATGCCCTGGGATCTTGCCCCACCTGGTTTGTCGGATTGCTTTGTGCTGCGACGCTGATGCAGTGGACCGGCTACTTTTTCGTCCGGCCATCTCGGATGGGCGTACCCTCCCTGCCTGAGATCGGCCTTTGGAAAGCGGCGGCGCAAGGACTTGTCCTGGGCATCTTCCTGGTCGACCTCACCCTCATTCAAACTTTCCCCAACAACTTTCGATTGAGCGCCACTTTCCACTTAGCAGGCTATTCGTTTCTTGCAGCGCTGGTGATCCTTCAACTGGCGCACGATTTTTTCCGCATGAGACGCTCTCTGGTCTTCTGGTTTCGCGCCCTCGCCTTTCATCCCTAGGCCTGCTATTGCTACGACCCGTGGAAGTCCTTATTCATCGCGGCATATCCTGGAAAGATCTAGAAACCCATGAGTCGCGACTTGTGGATCAAGTCACAAACTCTCCCGAAAAAGCGTTCTTACTGATATCCGAGCCCCAATCCACTTTCACTTTTGGCCCCAGCAGCAACCCAGCCGACTTGCTTTGGAAAGACCCAGCCGAAGCGGGAGTAGCGGTACATTCGGTCCAACGCGGCGGCAAATGGACTTATCACGGCCCCGGACAAATCGTTGTCTATCCCATCGCCTCACTTTCGCAGCTGGGCTACCCGAAGCGGGGAGTCCGTCGCTATTTGGAAGATTTGGCCCAAGGCATTCAATCCTTCCTCCACTCTCACTCTATCTCAGCGACTTTGGGAAGCTGCCCGTTCGGCGTCTATACGCCCCTGGGAAAAATCGCCTCGTTCGGCGTCAGAGTGAGCGCGGGAATCACGTCGCACGGAGTGGCTTTCTATCTAAAACCTCAGACTCCCTATTTCCAGGGAATCGTCCCGTGCGGACAGTCACAAACACGGATCACGTCGCTGCAGGAATGCGGTATCGATATGGATTGGATCGATGCAGCAAGAGAGCTAAGCGGTTATATCGAAAGAAGTTTCCAAGTTTCAAAAAACTGATAACCTTTCTCAGGTTCAAAATTTAGGAGACACAATGGCTGGAAAACTTAACTTACCGCCCCACTTCAAAAACTATGCAATTGGAGGCGTCATCGGCCTGCTGGTTGGCGCAGGGGGAATGGCCTTGTTTGGCGGTGATGGCTTATCCGGCGGAGATCCTGTGGTTGCCACCTACAACGGCAAGAATTTGCGAGCTTCAGAAGCATTCGCACCGGTAAAGTCACGGTTGTTCCAACTCGAAGATGAAGTCTATCGAACGAAAGAGCAGGCCATCAATGACACCGTCGAACAACGTTTGATTGATGCCGAAGCCCGCAAACAAAATGTTTCAGTCGACCAACTCTTAGAGAAGATGACGGGCGGACCGGTCGCAGAAGTGACCGATGAAGAGATTTCCACCTTCTTGGCATCTAAGAACTTAAAGCTCGATGACCCGCGCATCAAGAAAGACGATGTTCGCGAGTACTTGAAGTATCGGCAGCGTTTTGAAAAGCGCCAAGGTTTTGTCGCAGACTTGAAGAAGAACGCCAGCGTCGTTATCAAGGTAAAAGAGCCCTCGGCGCCCAAACTGGAAGTAACCACCGACGGATACCCTTCTTGGGGAAATCCAAAGGCCCCCGTCACGATTGTGGAGTTTTCGGACTTCCAATGCCCGTTCTGCTCACGCGCGCTACCCGTGCTCGCCCAAGTTAAGAAAGATTACGGTCCAGACAAAGTCCGTATCGTTTTCCGCGATATGCCGCTTCCTTCGCATGATCGCGCTGTCCCGGCTGCCTTGGCTTCCCATTGCGCAAACGAGCAAGGCAAGTTTTGGGAATTCCATGATGCGCTTTTTAGCGATCAGGGAAAACTTTCCGATACTGACTTGAAAGCTGTCGCCACGACGCTCAAACTCGACGCAGCGAAGTTCAACGAGTGCTTCGATTCCAAGCGCCACATGGAAACGGTCAACAAAAGTAAACGCGAAGCGGAGAGCCTAGGTATTCAGGCGACGCCTTCGTTTGTCATCAACGGCCAGCTGATTCAAGGCGCCGAAGGTTACGACAAATTCAAAGTGAAAATCGACAAGGCATTGAGCGGTTCATAGAGATTGTAGCCCGCACTGATTTAGGTCAGTGCGGGGCAACTTTACGCGTGCTGAGAGGGCCGAGAAAGACGCTCGCCTGAACGACGGCCTAGCGTTGGAGTCGGCTTTACAGCCTTTTCTCGTGTGTTCCTATAACCCAGAGCCGCTCTCACAAATCCAATAAACATGGGGTGGGGTGAGAAAGGCTTGGAGTTGAACTCCGGGTGGAATTGGCAGCTTAAGAACCAAGGGTGCGCTTTAAGCTCCATCATCTCGACTAAATTCATTTCAGGGTTCTCGCCTGAAAAGATCAAACCCTTGTCCTCAAGAATGCGGCGGTAGTGATTATTTACTTCGTAGCGATGGCGGTGTCGCTCTTTGATTAGTTTCTTCCCATAGACGTCAGCAGCCAAAGATCCCGGACGCAACTTACAATCGTAGGACCCCAGGCGCATGCTGCCGCCCACACGCTTTACGCGTCTTTGATCTTCCATGAGGTCGATGACGAATTCGCCGGTGTTGGAGAACTCTCGGCTGGTGGCTTTGGCCAGCCCACAGACGTTGCGAGCAAACTCAATAACGGCGAGCTGCAAGCCAATACAAATTCCAAAATACGGGATGCTGTTCTCGCGGGCATAGCGGATAGCGCGAATCTTTCCTTCGACTCCCCGATTGCCGAATCCCCCGGGAACCAAGATTCCTGAAAGGCCCGAGAGTAAGCGGTCCGCATCTCTGCCATCGATCTTTTCAGACTCGATGTAGCGCAATTGAACTTTGCATTTATTGGCGATGGAACCATGGGTAAGTGCTTCGCTAATACTTTTGTAGCTCTCGGTCAGATCGACATACTTGCCAACGATACCGATTTCGACAGGCCCGTTCTTGGGCGCTGCCATCGTTTGAATGATGTTGGACCACTTCTCTAATCCGCGCGTGCGCGTTTTCAGCCCCAAGCGCTTGCAAATCTTCTCGTCCAATCCCTGCTCGGAAAACACAAGGGGCACTTCGTAAATATTGCCCACATCTTTCGCGGTGATCACGTTGTCGGCTTTCAAGTTACAAAACAAAGCGATCTTCGAACGAATGTCTTGTGGCAAAATTCTGTCGGTGCGACAGAGTAAGAAGTCAGGCTGAATCCCAATTTCTCGCAGCTTCTGGACACTGTGCTGCGTCGGCTTGGTTTTGAGTTCTCCGCTCACACCGAGATAAGGGACCAAGGTGAGATGGAGGAATAAGACATTTTCCTCACCGATATCGTATCGGAATTGCCGAATCGCTTCCAAAAAGGGAAGCGACTCAATATCACCGACCGTACCCCCGATTTCGACAATAGTGACTTCGTGACCAGCAGAAACTTTCTTGATGCGCTCTTTGATTTCGTCCGTAATGTGCGGAATCACCTGAACGGTCCCGCCGAGGTACCCACCCTGACGTTCACGGGCGATGACGGATTCGTAAACTTGGCCAGCGCTGACGCTATTTTCGCGGCGCAGATTAATCGCGGTGAAGCGTTCGTAGTGGCCTAGATCCAAGTCGGTTTCAGCACCATCTTCAGTCACAAAGACTTCTCCGTGTTGGAACGGATTCATCGTGCCGGGATCCACATTCAAATACGGATCCATCTTCATGAGAGTGACTTTAATGCCCCGACTTTCAAGAAGCGCACCAATAGAAGCGGAAGTCAGCCCCTTCCCCAATGAGGACAGCACTCCGCCGGTGACAAAAATGTATTTACCTTGCTTGGACGCTCTCACGTTCGCTCCCTCAACACTGCTTCCACTCGCGCCACATCCTCTGGAATATCGACCGCTATCGTTCCTCGCGGCCAAGTCACTACTTTTATGGTCATGCCGTTTTCAAGAGCTCGGAGCTGTTCTAGCCTTTCTCCCTGCTCTCTCGGAGAAGGCGGCAACTGACAAAACCGCTCCAACGCTGCTCGCCGGAAGGCATATATACCTAAGTGCTTCAAAAAGGGCTGGTCCGAATCGAAAGCGCTGCGCGAAAAATCTTCCGCCCGACCGTTCCTGTCCGCTCGCACTTTAACGACATGGGGGCTTTGTAGCTCGCTAGGCTCATCGCCCGGAACTGCTAAGGTCGCTATATCGAAAGTGAAATCGTTTTCGAAGCCTTCTATCAGTGCATCAATCGAGGCGGGCTCCAACAAGGGCTCATCACCCTGTAGGTTCACCACGATATCTGCCTGAAGCGCTTGAATTGCATAAAAGACCCTATCGGTACCGCTCGGCAAGGATGAGGGCGTCATGATGACCTCACCTCCGAAGCCGCTCACCGTCTGGGCGATGCGCTCACAGTCGGTCGCAATCACTACCTTGTACAGCAAGCGTGATTGCCGCGCCGCCTCCCACACACGCTGAACGAGAGGCACCCCTGCGATGGGGGCTAGTACCTTATAGGGAAACCGGGTGGATTGGGCTCGGGCTGGGATTACTCCCAGGCGCACGGGGGCAATTGGCATGATCTGGTACTGTTATCTGTTACACCCTAGGGGCGTCAATAGTAGGCCTGGGCCCCGCCGGAAAGGCAGATATCTCTTATCTTGCGCAGCTCAGCGACCGCAGCATCATTGAGGCTAAGCAGCGCGGAGGCGGTTCCGTGGATGGATTGGTAGATCTCAATGGCCTCCACAAGTCCGAAGAAGTGCGTGCGCGATTCTTCAGACAACGCAGTCAGCATCTGAGGAATTTCCTGGTTAATGCCTGAATTGGGAGATTGCGCGAACTGGATAACGGACTGCAAAACCGTGCGTTCCTCGGAATCTCGGGCCACTAGATTTTTTAGAATTTCGGTAAAAAGACCAGACACAGCGCACCCCTTTCACCCACCCGAACCGATCTTAGTGGGCCTAGATTCGGAATGCAATCTCCAGACCCAGAGCGGCTCTCAACGGATGAAACACTCCGTAGGAGATAGGCATTGTGGGTTTAGTGAGGTAACGAATTCCGAAGTTGAAACCAACGGAGGCAAAGCGAAGCACCTGAAATCGCAGGCTTGCGCTCACTTCCAGGATAAAACTCACCGACTTAGCCTGAAGGCCCAAAGGATCAGTTCCGGTAAAGAAGTAGGGACCGGCAGAGATTTGGCCGGATACACCACTGAAATTCGGCCGAGTAAAATAGGTGCGAGATAGCAAGAGCCCGAACCCATCGAGGTTCTTGTTCACATTGAACACGTCGAAAATGTCGAGTTTTGCACCCCATGCCACATGAGAAGATGTTGCACGCTCATAGGCGGCGGTCATAAACCAATGGTTTACATCCCACAGCATCGCACCACGAAACCAGTTTCGAGGGTGGTAGTTTCCCAGGAAGTGAATATTCGGCGACTCTCGCAATGGATCCGCAGTTTGGGTCTTTTTTGCCTTGGGCCTTACAATCGAATCGCCGACCTTCACGTCTTCGTTCGTAAAGTCGAGTTGTAAGATGGCATGATCTGACGTGGATACAGTAACTACTCCGCAAGCTAGTGAGCGGCCTTCTCGCTCAGCGCAGACAAAGTCTTCGATTTTCCAATTTCCGCCGGGCGGGTGAGAAATCAGTACCGCTGTTCGATCTTTGAGTTCAACTATCTGTGCGGGCTTCTCTGCTCGAGCAGAAAACGCAGCAAAAGATAGAACTATGCAGAGGATTTTGACCATCGATTTCAAAATGATAACACGCTAGAGTCACCTTTACGATGATGCGGCAAAGGGCTTTACGACTTGGGTTTCTGGGTTTGCTGCTTTGCAGCACTTTGCAAGCTGCAACCACTGCGAAGGCATGTCCCGAGCCGTTTGCTTCACGGGGAAATGAATTCGAAATCGGTTTCGTTTACCAGTCCCTCATCCCCAGCGGACTCCCCGATATTAACTCGCCTGTGGTGGTTTTGGGAGCCGTCCTAGGCGTCCCCGTTTTAGGCGGTACCATTCAACTACAAGGGGGAACGGGTCAGCAAAGCCCGCTGTCACTTTACCTATTGGAAACGACGTATCGATTGGAATTACCCACCCCCTACTTCAGTACTTTTGTACTCGCCGGTGCTCACTTCCTTTACTACGCCATCGAAGCGGGAGCCCTTCGAAGAAATCTGGGGGCTACCGTGGGGCTAGGAGTGTCGCTCATGATGGGCAGGGATTTTGAACTTTCCTTCACATTGCGCACCTACATCCAGCAAAGGTCCACCATTGGATTCGCAGGCGGATTTTCATTCCTACTGTAGCGCTTCTTTAATGAAATAGAGCGGGATCAGAACCAGAAGCGCGATGAACGTCGCTCGCTCGCTCCGAAGTGCTTTTCGCAAATCAAAACGGTGCGCGCTCGACTCAACGCGAACACTAAAGGAGGGGATCCAACGAGGCACTCGGGCTGCGTAGAACTGGTATGCCACTCCAAACTCCCGAGTCAGCACATCTTCTTCATAGGAGACAATGAGCGAGTACTGAACCGCGAAATAGGCCGCGATAAAAAGACTGTACCAACCCAATCCGAAGGCAACCCCCGCCAAAGTGTAAAGAAGGATGTTGGCCAAATAAAGAGGATTGCGGACGTAGCGAAAAGGGCCTGCATGCACCAGAATAGGAACCGTGTCGCCTCGAGTCCGCGTGGCACTGCCGGCGTAGCCCACCGCCCAAATTCGGACCCCTTCGGCGACCAAAATTCCGAAAAGCACCATTCCCAGCTGGGCCGTGGACAGCACAGAAAGGGGGGGAACCACCAAACAGAGAAAAACAACGGGAAGCGGCGAGATACCGCGCCACTGGAACCACCAGCGGCCGGCCTGTACCCTTAGGGGGAGTGTTGAAACGGAGTCCATTCACCTAAAGTAAACACAGCCTGCGGGCTGAAGCAATCCCTTGAGAGACTCCCCCCTCCTCGGTATATTCCAGACGCTTATGAGCATACAGACCCCCCCGATATGGAATGCCGGATGGATTGAAGTCATTTGCGGCGGCATGTTCAGCGGCAAGACCGAGGAGCTGATTCGGCGTATTAAGCGCGCTCAGATCGCTCGGCAGAAAGTCCAGATTTTCAAACCGGAAGTGGACAACCGCTATTCTTCAGACCAAGTGGCAAGCCATTCCGAGTTGAGATTGGACGCGAAACCGATTTCCAACCCTGAGGAGATATTGGGGCTGTTGGAAGACAACACGCGTGTGGTCGGTATCGATGAAGCACAATTTTTTAAACCTTTGGTGATTGAGATCTGCCATCGCATGGCAAACCGTGGTCTGCGCGTTATCGTTGCGGGCCTCGACCTCGATTACAGAGGCTTTCCCTTTGGGCCCATGCCGGATCTGATGGCCACCGCAGAATATGTGACGAAGATGTCGGCCATCTGTACTTCCTGTGGAAACCCTGCCAGTCGCTCGCAGCGCCTGGAGATGACTAACGAGAGTAGCCAGATTCTTGTGGGCGCTTCGGAAGTCTACGAGGCGCGCTGCCGACGCTGCTTCGACGTGCCTACTACCTAAACTATGCCATTTTTTGAGCACATGAATTACCGGGCGGAGTACAACCTGACTCGGCTGAAATACGATTGCAGCCAAATCCAAGATCGCAAACGCGAACAAGGCTGGTCGGGCGTGAAGCACCACTTGCTCACACCCGAGCTGTTTGCACACCCGAACAAGATCTGGCTCGATATCGGCGCGGGAAGCGGAACGTTCTTTTCGGATTTAGCGACCTTACACCCCGATAGGTTTCTCATTGCGATTGAGCGATGCAAGTTGCGGGGACAACGACTCGTACGAAAAGCAGCGAAGACCGAAGCGCGCAATTGGGTGGGATTAAGAGGCAACGCGATTCCGGCTTTGATCCATGGAGTCCCGTCCGAACGTCTGGAACGTATCTACGTCATGTACCCCTGCCCCTGGCCGAAGAACTCTCAACGCAAGCATCGCTGGTACATGCACCCGATCATGCCGCACCTCGTTCGGACTTTGGAACCCGGTGGCCTTATCCTATGGGCGAGCGACCAGCAGTTCTACATTGATGAAGCAAAGTGGGTTTGCGAATCGATCTATGGCCTCACCACGCTGAACCACGGTCCCATTAAAGCCAATCGACACAATCACTTGGATCAGTTTCAAGGCGGACGCACGAAGTTTGAACGATCATTCCTGGAAAGCGGACAGCCCTGTTATGAACTGATTGTCCAAAAGCCGCTTCCGAACGCGCACTTGCTTAGCTGACAACCCAATTACTTCAGCTGCTGCTGCTGCTGCTGCTGCTGCTGCTGCTGCTGCTGCCATTGCACTACGCAACGAGCGCCATATTTCTTGCCAAAGTTGGCCTGGTATATCGCAAGATCCTGAGAATCGATGCGGTTGTCACCGTTGAGGTCCCCACTACCCGGCACGTGACTGCCGGTTCCCATGTTTCTCTGGAGGGTAAGAAAGTCTTTTCCTCCGACAATGCCATCACCATCCACATCTCCAGGACAGATTTGTTTCATGTAGAAGCCTTGACCAAAGAGGCCCGTACCCGTGTTCTTGATGCCAAAGCCAACCATTTCACGTTTGTCATTTATCGAATGTGCCTCGGTAAGGATGTAGGGATAGTCGGTGTCAATGAGGTCGTTCAGGTCAATGAACTGCTTTTGGGAATAAAGGATTGCGGAGACCGTTCCAAGTTCTTTCGCCGCTGTGCCGTCAGCTAGTTCCGATGTACCCACGATTTCACCTAGGCCATTCATCTGAAATATCTTCGTGTAGCTATGGCCAGGAAGCGTTCCGACATTGGTCATTCCTTTTGCCGCTGTCCACACAAACACGTGCTCCTCTGCAGTTCCGTCTAACGTAATTCCCGGAGGAAGCATACTAATGGTCCCTGCGACCGTGCGCGAGTCGTTCACTACTTCGGCTTGTGCGTACCGAAACCCCGGAGTCGCCGCATAACTCCCCTCCAGTTGGACGACAGAACCATCTGCTTTCCAGAGAACGGAACGGGTTTTGCCACCCAATGAAATAGTGCCAGTCGCGTCACCCTGATCGTTGATGTCGTTTGCGTAACCCGAAACAGCCCCCGGAGGTAGAGGGAGCTTAAATGGGACGCCGTCCACCCATCGAATCGGACCGGTTCTGTTCTGTCCGTCGATTTGCATTCCCCCAAATCCGACAACCTCGCCATTTTCGTTAACGGCCTTCGCCCACCCCAATCCGCTTACAAAACCATCTAGCTGGGGTAACTCTACGACCCGCGAGCCATCCCAAAGTAAAGGAACGAGTCTGCCCGTAGTCAAACTTTTGATGCGTCCTACGACCATTCCATTACTATTGCAGTCAGCGTTGTCCCAGTTGCTTTGACTACGCAACGGATTGAGGCAAAGTCCGGAGTTGGATATTGATCGAAATAAGTATTCGGTTCGATCGGGAGAGGGCCCTGCAGCTCCAAGCTCCACCACCATCCACTGTTCCGCTCTTAGGTAGAACATTAGTCGAATACTTTGGGGGCCGCCTGCCCTCACGCTGATGGTTTGAGTCATGGGGGCATGGGTGCCCTTGTGGACAGCCGTTACTTTCATTTCTCCGTCATAACCGCCATCGCCTTCGTATTCGTATGAGAATGATCCACTTTCATCTGTCATCACCGTGGCCCGAGCAAATGAGCGCCGATTACTGGGACTGGAACCTCTTGGACCATTCATTCGGATTGTCGCTCCGACGATAGGTGCCCGCGTTTTAAAGTCGAAAACCCCGCCCGTGATGGTGGTGCCGGCAGTTGCTAGAGGAGAAAAGCCTAGGGCGAGAATCAGAATGAGTTTATTCACGAAAGCCTCAGAATTTTGAGTGATAGTGAACTCTACCAATCAAATGTGTGGGAAATGTGAGTTAAGGGAGGTGGAATTAAGGCAAGATAGCGGGGTTCTGGGCTCACTACCAACGCATCCTACTGCATATTGCCAATTCAAAGCCTTCGCGTTTACTTGGTTTCCTATGCCACACAAGAAACTTCCAGCCGCGAAAAAGAGAAGCCCACATGACGACTTGCCTTCATCCGTCGGACTGGTCAAGGCCGTGCGGGACGAGCTCAGAGCAGAGATTCGGACAGCGAGCACCGAGGTAAAGACCGAACTCAAAGGCGAAATGGGGTCATTGAGAAGCGAACTAGGTGTAGTGGACACCTCGCTGAAAGCCGAAATAGGAGCCCTGAGAGGCGAACTCGGTGCAGTGGACACCTCGTTGAAAGCCGAGATGGGTTCACTCAAAGGAGAACTCGGCAAAGTCCAGACCGAGCTCAAAACCGAAATAGGAAGCGTAAAGTCTGAACTCTATGGCCTACGAGGATCGATTCATCGAGTGGAAGTGCTCATGGAAGAACAGCGCAATGAGGACAGGATTGTCATGGATGGGTTGAAAACGCTTTTCGATAGGCAAAGCAGAATCGAAGAGGACTTTAAGGCCTTGGCGCGTTCTCGTCCGACTTTGTGACGGTCGGGTGGACATTTACGAGCTCCAGCTCTACGCACTGTTCCCAGGAACAGTGCCTGGGGCTAGTCGACAAATAAGTCAGGTAAGGGCTTCACACCGGGCGCCGAATCGTATTGGGCGAAATCTTTCACGCCACGGGTTTTCAGGAAATCTTCATCAATCAGCGTCTGTCCCGTGAGCTGTTTCGCCGGAGTAATAAGAATCTCATAAGCGGCATCCGCCATGATGGCCGGTTTGCGCGCAGCAACCATTCCCTTTTCCCCCAACAACATTTTGGTGGCCGCTGTGCCGATAATCTTGCGAGGCCACAGTGAGTTGACAGAAATGCCCAGCGCCTGGAATTCGGCCGCCATTCCCAGCGTGCAAAGCGTCATTCCATACTTGGAAAGGGAGTAACCCACATGGGGCGCATACCACTTCGGATCGGTGGAAAAGGGGGGCGATAAATTAATGACGTGTGGATTCTCGGATTGCTTCAAGTAAGGCAAGCAGGCCTGGGTGCACAAGAAAACCGCCCGCACATTCACCTGATGCATGAGATCAAAGCGTTTCATGGGCGTTTCTGCCGTACTCGCCAAGAAAATCGCCCCAGCATTATTGATCAAGGCGTCAATGCCACCAAACTCACGTGCTCCAGTCTCCACCAGTTCGTGAACCTGTGCCTCATCCCTCACGTCCACTTTCACGGTCACCGCCCGACCGCCCGCCTCTTCGACTTCCTTCGCGACACTTTGAAGGCTACCGGGAAGTTTGGGATCGGAGTCCATAGTTTTGGCGCCCAAAATCAAGTTGGCGCCATCTCGCGCGCAGCGAAGCGCTATCTCGCGACCAATGCCTCGGCTTGCACCGGTAATGAGAATACTTTTTCCGTGGAGTGCTTTCGATTTCATAGACTGAGCCTAACTCACAACCCGACGCTCTTGAAGCGATCAATCGCGCGCACAGGGCCCCACGCTTCAAGTTCTGGTAGTAGTTCGGGCAGGTAGTACACCCAACATCCCACCGCTGTCCGAACGAGCTCGTAACCTGCGTCGCGCAAGCAGTGATCAATAACGGCTACTCCCGACTCCCCAATCAACTGGGGGTGGTACTCCAGGCTTATAAACTGAAAAGCATGCTTGGCGAGCAACCTTTCGGCACTGGGGATAATCTCAGATTCTGCGCCTTCGCAATCAATTTTAAGCAGCCGAATACTGCGCGACTCGGCGCGAGGAAGCATCTCATCCAATGGTTTTGCCGGAACGATCTCGCTCCCACTCCCCACACGCCAATGACGATAAAAACTGGTGCCACCTGTATTGGCATCGCTGGAAAGGTGGAGCGTCACAGGTTCCGCTGAGTTACAGATCGCCACGCGGTGAACGTCCACGTTTCGGCATTTGTTAATTTCAAGATTCCGGCCAATCACTTGCTGCAATCTCGACTGCGGTTCCACGCAGTACACTTTACCGCGCGATCCGACGAGCCGGCTCGCTAGCACCGTGAAATAGCCTTCATTGGCGCCGAGATCCAAAAAGCGGTCGCCCGGACGCAGTAAGCGACGAAGCACTTCACTCAGTGGCGGCTCATATTGACCGGTCGTGAGCAGCTCAAAACCAAAGTGAGAGGCGGGATCCGCCCAAAACTGCATACCCGAAGCGGGAATGATTTTGCGTTTGATAAACAGTGCTTTTTTTAGAGCACTGCCAAGAGGTGCGGGCCGTACTTTCAGTAATCCTCGATAGACCCATTGCATGAGGCAATATTACCTGGGATCGGTGATGAGCACACCATTGAGATGATCCATCTCATGCTGGTAGATCACGGAAGCGAGTCCCACGACTTCGATGCGGCGCGGCTCCCCCTTGCGATTGCGATAACGCACTTTGATGTGCCGAGGGCGCTGAATGGGGAGCCTCGTATCTGGCACCGACAAACATCCCTCTTCGTAGGGGTGGAGGGTTTTATCGACGATTTCAATCGTGGGATTGATCAGAACCGTAAACTCCTGCGGCGGCATATCGGGGTAACGCGCCTGATTCCGATCCGCGACCTCGACGAGAAAAACGCGCAAGGGAAACCCCGCTTGGGGAGCGGCGATACCCACCCCACCGGACTGGATAAAAGTGGCCGTGAGCTTATCCAACCAAGCTTGAAATTCAGGAGTCTTGATCAGGTCAAGAGGCACTTCTTCCGCAACCTGCTTGAGGACCGAATCGCCTTGGAGGCGAACTGAGTATGGCACTGCTTTGTCCCCGTATTGTTTGATCTCGTCCCAACAAGCCGGTAGCGCTTTCGGAGCTCTTTCCTTTGCACCATATCCAGCTAGGGTCACCAAAACTGCCACGGCCAATATCGCATTCCGAACCATTCCCAATTTTATCCACGTCTCGCCTGCCTTGAAAGGGGTCAGTCGACTTTCAAGGAAAAAACCAAGACAGAGGGGTAAGCTGGACGTGCCTAGCAACTCGGTTTCCCACTGTGGCTACCGATCTGTCGCACCGGATGATCCTGCCAAAAGCGGCCCTGACCTCTCTTAATTTCATTTCCTCGGGGATCAACTGGGTAAAACACTTTGTCTTTACCCACAAGCCCCTGCTCACCGATCACTAGCAAAACAACATCCGATGCCGAATTATTTAAGAACGTGTGCGGTGCCGGTGCCAGCGGGAAACCCAACACCGTCGCCTGGCTTCAATGGATAGACGATGCCATCTATCCAGACTTCGGGCTCGCCCTGAACAACATAGACGAATTCTTCTTCGAGACTATGGGCATGTGGCCAGGAAGTTCGTCGCCCCGGCTTAAGAATCTCATGGTTTACCGCGATTCGTTGAAGGCCAGTTTCCCTTCCCAAAGGAGAGTAGATCGAGAGTCGCTCGGGATCCCTTTCGTAAGAACTATCGTCAGAGTGTTGGATCTCCGAAAAATGCCGGATGCAATGGGGACGTTTCATAGCCCGACATGCTGAACTTTCGTGAAGGCCCTGTAAAGGTAGGAAGGAAGGGCTTTCCTTGGTTTTTTCCTTGAAAGTCGATTGACCCCTTTCAAGGCAGGCTCTAGTGCAGTCGAACGGAGGCCATCTTGGAGATACCAGCGCGCTCCATCGTTACCCCATAAAGGGCTTCTGCGATTTCCATCGTTTTCTTATTGTGAGTAATAACGATGAACTGCGTTTTTTCGGCCATCTTGCGCACAACAGTGTTGAAACGCGAAACGTTCGCATCATCCAGGGGCGCGTCCACCTCATCCAACAAGCAGAACGGGCTGGGTTTGCGCGCAAAGATTGCAAGCACCAAACTCACCGCTGTGAGAGCTTTCTCTCCGCCTGATAGCAAGGTGATGCTCTGCAAGCGCTTACCCGGCGGCTGAACCATGATGTCTACCCCGGCTTCGAGTGGATTCTCAGAATTCGTGAGGATCAACTCGGCCTTGCCGCCGTTAAATAGAATCGGGAAGATCTCGTTGAACTTCTTGCTGACCGCTTCAAAGGTCTCCGTGAAGCGTGAAATCGTCGAATGATCGAGCTTCTGAATCGCTTCCTCAAGAATCTTGATAGAGTTCTCCAAATCCGCCTTTTGCTCCTGCAAAAAGGCGTAGCGTTTCTCCACTTCCTCAAATTCTTGAATCGCTGTCAGATTCACTTCACCATAGCGAGAAATCTTCTCGCGTACCGATTTCAAGTGCTCGGTCAAAAGTTTCTCACGGTCTGTTCCCGACAGAGCGTCCCACGAAATATCGAGGCTCTCTGCAAACAGCGGAAGCTTTTCCAAGTCGATAAGCGCTGTCTCGTCCAGAGCCGAGGGCAATGCTTGGTAACGTTCTTCCGCAATCTCTTTCAATCGCGTCAGGTTCGATTCGCTTTGCGCCAGAGCGATTTCCGTATCCTGCAACTCGCGCGCAACCGTATCGCGGCGAGACTGGAGTTCGCTCAAAGACGCTCGCAAGTTCAGCAATCGCTCGCAGGCTTCGTTAAAGCCAAGTTTCGTATCGGAAGACTGAACGCGGACCTCATTGAGTTCCTGTGACTTGGACTCCCGCTGGGACCTGCACTCCAAAACCTTCTCATCGATACCTGCAAGCTCCAGGTCTTCTGATTGCTTTTGTTCCAGCAAGTGCTTGAGGCGACGGCCCGCATCGTGGAGCTCGTCAGCCAACGCCTGAAGCTTCTCGGTAATCGCCGTGCGCTTTTCTTCCAGGCGCGAACGCTGAATGCGAAGTTCGTGAACTTGTTCGGTCAGCCCCTCATACCGCGCATTGGAACCGGCAAGAAAGGCTTCGGCGGCTTCCAACTCGGTTGCTGCGGCCGATTCTTGTTCGGAAACACCGGAGAGTTCATCGGCCGCCGCCGCACGCTGCTGCGTCGCGGTATCCAACCGTTCGATATTGCGTTGGGAGTCTGAGGCCAAATCGGAGTAGTCGCGATCGGCACGATTGAGTTCGTGCTGCATCCGCTCTCGCTCTTTGCGCTGCTCAACCGCTTCGATATGCAATGAAGAAAGTTTTTCTTTGAACTCGCCCTGGAGTTTTTCCTGCGCTTCAAGACGCGCAAGCATTCCCTGGCGCTCTTCGTCCAACGCAGCCAGGGTCTTCTCGATAGTGGCCGAAGTTTCTGTAAGGGTATCGATTTCACGACGACGCGCAAAAACTCCTACCTTAGTCGGTGGATTTCCGCTGGAGAGCGAACGATCGCCGTGCGCCACTGCCTTGCTATCTCGCGCTAAAAAAGTGACCCCGGGATACTGTTGCCGCAGAGCAAACAAAGAGTCGAAGGTGTCGCAAACAAAAGTATTCCCCAATCGCCAGTGAACAGCCGCTTCATACCCTGGCTGAACTTTGAGCAAGGTTTCTAGAGGCACCGCTCCCGGATAGGAGCCCTGGTTTGCACTCATCGTGACCAGCTCTTCGAGAGCTACCACGCGCACGCGCTCCAAGCCCTGATCTTGAATCAGACGCGTAATACGTTCTGCGTCCTCGGCTGTCTGAGCGACCAACGTATTCATCTCGCTGCCTAGTAAAGCCTCAAGATGATCTTCAATCGTGGAATCAGGTTGGAAGGTTTCAGCAAATGGCACTGCTGCTTTTTCACTTCCCAACTTCGTCAAAATCTCTTTTGCCGTCGGCGAGTATCCTTCAAGATTCTCTTGCAGCTCCTCAAGGGAACGCAAACGAGAGCGCTCTCCATGGAATCTCTCTCGTTCGAGGAAGATTCGCTCTTCAAGGTCTGACAAATCCGACGATAGCCCCTGACACTCTGAGTGGATGCGAGCGGCTTCTTCGCTTGCCGATTGCGTTCGAGCGGTCGTGTCCGCCACTGTCTTGTCGGCTTCGCCAATGCGGGCTTTGCGGCTTTCAATGTCAACCACGGCCGCCGTGAGCTTGTCGTTCAGCTCTTGTTGTTTTGCACGGCTTTCGCGTTCTCGTCCTTCGGCAAACTGCACCTGATTCTGCAGTTCCACCCGACGTTCGGCCAAACCAGAACGGCGAGCGAGCAGCCCTGTGCGCTCTCGCTGCTTGCGATTGACTTCGTCCTGGTGGCTGCGAAGCTGGATTTCCAGATCCTGAATCTCTACTTCAAGGGTCCCTTCAATGCGCTCGGAAAGTTCGAGTTGCTCCTTTTGTAAGGCCCCTTGGGCTTCTTCAGCCTCACGCAAAGCATTTTCTAGCTCTTGTTGCTCCTCTAAAGACTGAGCGCGGGACTGCGTCAAATGCTCCCGACGCTGCTCTAGCAACTGGGCATCGCTTTCCAATTTTTGAACGAGCAAAGATAGATTGCGCTCCTGGTCAGAAAGCGCCTGAACCCGTTTTTCCAAATCAATGCGAGTAATCTCCAGCTCTGTCGCTTGGGCATCCGCCTGGGAAAAATCCGCATCGGACTTGGACCGTGTATCTTGGAGCCCTTCGACCTTGGTCCGCAAAGTCGACTGGGTAAGCTGAAACTCATAGAGTTCGCGCCCCAAAATGAACAAATCTGCTGCTTCGAGCTCGGTCTTGAGCTCTTTATACTTGCGGGCTCTTGTTGCCTGAATCTTTAGGCTTCGGATCTGCTTCTCTAGTTCGGTGACGATGTCCTGTAAGCGCACCAGATTGAGCCGAGTTGCATCGAGCTTTCGCTCGGCTTCTTTGCGCTTCGCTTTGTACTTGGTGATCCCCGCAACTTCTTCGAACAGATAGCGTCGCTCTTCGGGTTTCACGTTGATCATGCGATCAATTTGACCCTGCTCAATGATGGAGTACGCGCGACGTCCCACGCCCGTATCCATGAACAGCTCGTGAATGTCCTTCAACCGACAGGGGGTACGGTTAATCAGAAACTCGCCTGCGCCATCTCTGTAGAGGCGGCGCGTGATCATGATCTCTTCGCCCTTATCAAAAGCGGCAAAGGTAGGAGCGAGTGCGACACTTTCGCGGTCGAGAACCAGACTCACTTCCGCAAAGGAAGTGGCTGCCTTGGTATCCGAGCCGGCGAAAATAACGTCGGTCATCGTGTCGCCACGCAAGTGCTTGGGACTTTGTTCGCCCATCACCCACAGGATCGCATCGACGATATTACTTTTTCCGCAACCGTTTGGACCCACCACGCCGGTGATGCCGGGCTCGAAGTTTAGAATGGTACGGTCCAAAAAGGATTTGAATCCTTGTAGCTCAAGGCGTTTTAGCCGCATCCATTTCCTCTATTTACGCAAAGTGGCTTGAGCCGCCGCGAGCCGGGCCACGGGCACCCGAAACGGCGAGCAACTGACGTAATTAAATCCGAGTCGGTGGCAGAATTCAACGGTAGCGGCATCTCCGCCGTGTTCTCCGCAAATACCTAGCTTCAGTGCGTCACGACCTTTTCGACCGCGTTCACAGGAGATTTTCATCAATTCGCCCACGCCTTGCTCGTCCAAAGTAACGAAAGGATCCTCTTTAAAGAGACCTCTTTCGATATAAGTCGGCAAAAACGACCCCGAATCATCGCGAGAAAGTCCGAGCGTCATTTGAGTGAGATCGTTGGTACCAAAGGAGAAGAAGCTGACTTGCTTCGCCAACTCCTCGGAAATAAAGGCAGCGCGAGGAATTTCTATCATGACGCCTACCTTATAGGGCACTTCCACTCGATTGCGCTCCAACGTCTCTTTGCACACCTTGTCGATGCGGTCTTTGAGCAAGGTCAGTTCCTCGACCGTACTGACAAACGGAATGAGAATTTCTGGCTCACAGCCGACCCCAGACTCCGCCTTGATCTGGACGGCCGCTTCCATGATGGCCCGGGTCTGCATATCGTATATCTCCGGATACGAGACTCCCAGGCGACACCCTCGATGCCCCAACATGGGATTATATTCATGAAGGCTCTTCACTTTAGAACGAATCGTCTCCGGGTTAATACCCATAGCCATCGCGGTGGATCGGATTTCTTCTTCATTTTTTGGCAAGAACTCATGCAGCGGCGGATCGAGCAGCCGGATGGTGACTGGGCTTCCCGCCATCTCGCGGAAAATGCCGACGAAGTCGTCTTTCTGCATGGGGAAAACCCGGGTAATCGCTCGGGCACGATCTTCCGTGGTGTTGGCTAAGATCATCTCCCGCACGGCCTGAATGCGCGAGCTCTCAAAAAACATGTGCTCCGTTCGACAAAGACCGACGCCTTCCGCCCCAAACTGCCGGGCCACCTTAGCGTCTTGAGGCGTATCAGCGTTGGCGCGAATCGAAAGGGTCCGACGTTTATCTACCCAGCTCATGAAACGGGTAAAGTACTTGTCCAGCTGACTATTAATGGTGGGGACTTGCCCCAGCATCACTTCCCCAGTGGCGCCATCAATCGTAATCCAATCGCCGCGCTTAACTACCTTATCGTCTACTTTGAATTGTTGCGCGCGATAGTCGATGGAGATCGCTCCACAGCCCGCAACGCAGGGCTTACCCATTCCACGCGCCACCACAGCGGCATGGGATGTCATCCCTCCGAGAGCGGTCAAAATTCCGACCGAAGAATCCATCCCCACAATGTCCTCCGGGGACGTTTCGTGGCGAACAAGAATAACGGGCTTTTGGTTCTTTTTGAACGTCTCCGCTTCCTCGGATGTAAAAACCACTTCCCCGGAAGCCGCACCAGGCGAAGCAGGCAGGCCACGTGCAATGACGTTCTTCTCGGCCCGCGGATCCAGCCGGGGGTGAAGGAGCTGCTCAACTTGCGCTGGCGTCACGCGCGAGATAGCCACTTCTTCAGAAATCAGCTTCTCATCCACCATGTCGACGGCAATCCGAACGGCCGCCGAGGCGGTTCGCTTACCCCCACGGGTTTGAAGCAAAAACAGCTTTCCCTTTTGAATGGTGAACTCAATGTCTTGCATGTCGTGGTAATGGCCTTCGAGCTTCTCGTGGAGCTTCACCAACTCGTCGTACTCTCGCCCAAAGCGACCCTTCATCTCGGAGATCGCGATAGGAGTACGGATCCCCGCCACCACATCCTCGCCTTGCGCGTTGGGCAGAAACTCGCCAAAGAACTTCTTCTCACCTGTTGAGGGATCGCGTGTGAAAGCCACGCCCGTGGCACAATCATCACCCATGTTTCCAAAGACCATGGCCTGCACATTGACGGCCGTCCCCCAGCCTTCAGGAATTCTTTGAATGCGTCGGTAGCTGACAGCTCGGGGCGCCATCCAAGATTTGAACACAGCCGAGATCGCCCCCCATAGCTGCTCGTGTGGGTCCGCAGGAAAGGGCTTGCCGGTTTCGCGTTGCACAACTTCCAAAAACTGATTTACCAAGGATCGCAAGTCCCCTTCCGCAAGGTCCGAGTCCTGCTCAACACGCCGACTCGCCTTCATGGTCGTAAGGAGTCCTTCAAACGCATGCGGCGCGATCCCTTGCACGACTTCGCCGTACATCTGAATGAACCGTCGATAGGAATCAAAAGCAAAACGCGGATTCCCTGTTTGCCGCGCCAGGCCTTCCACGGTTGTGTTATTCAGGCCCAAATTTAGGATGGTGTCCATCATGCCCGGCATGCTGGCAGGAGCGCCCGATCGTACAGAAACCAAAAGCGGATTGTTCGCATCGCCGAACTGCGCGCCAAGTTCCTTCTCCAAACGCGCGAGTGCAGTCTGAACCTCGTCTTCAAGCCCTGCATTGAACTTGCCCTGATTTGCGTAAAAGTGACTGCAAACTTCCGTGGTGAGCGTAAACCCCGCGGGAACGGGCAGCTTCAGTCGGGTCATTTCGTGTAAGCTGGCTCCCTTACCACCGAGGAGGACCTTCTGATCGCCGCTCCCATCGGCTTGTCCTCCACCGAAGAAATAGACGTGCTTCGCCATACTTCTGCCCTACTCCTTCAATATCGCTTTAGTAATGAACTCGGAAAGTTTGTCCATTCCGATCGTTTGCTGCGACATGGTGTCGCGTTCACGAACCGTTACGGTCTGCTTAGCCGTGCTATCGCCATCGATGGTTATGCAGAATGGCGTTCCCGCCTCATCCTGCCGCCGGTAGCGACGACCGATCGCACCTTTATCATCGAAGAACACATTCCAACGACGTTTCAAGTCCCGATAAATTTTCTCCGCAATCTCCGGCATTCCATCTTTGTTCACCAAAGGCAGAATCGCCGCTTTAACCGGAGCAAGACGAGGATCGAAGCGCAGCACTGTACGCTCACCCTCCTCCTCATAAGCATCGACTAAAAACGCAAGCGTTGCGCGATCCGCTCCTGCAGAAGGTTCGATCACATAAGGAACAAACTTTGTCTGCGTCTGGGCATCGAAGTAACTCAAGTCCTTTTTGCTAAACTCGGAGTGCTTTTTCAAATCGTAATCCGTACGGTTTGCAATGCCTTCGAGTTCGGCACGACCAAAGGGGAAATCGTATTCAATGTCGGCACAGCCGGCTGCATAGTGCGCAAGTTCATTCTTGTCATGCTCACGCAAGTGAAGGCGATCTTTCTTAATGCCGTAGCGCGTGTACCAAGCGTAGCGCTCATCCCGCCAATACTTGTACCAAGTATCGGCTTCAGCCAGATCGGGCTTCACGAAAAACTCGATTTCCATCTGCTCGAATTCACGCGATCGAAAGGTAAAATTGCGAGGATTGATCTCGTTGCGAAACGCCTTACCTATCTGCGCAATGCCAAAAGGCACTTTCACGCGGCTCGTGCTCGTGACGTTGAGAAAGTTCACGAAAATTCCCTGGGCCGTTTCGGGGCGAAGGTAGGCCTGCGAAGCACTGTCTTCCGAAGCACCCACGAAGGTCTTGAACATCAAATTGAATTGTTGGACTTCAGTGAACTTGTCCTTCGAACCGCACGTGGGACACTGATTGTTAGCGATATGATCCGCACGGAATCGGCCGCGGCACTGCTTGCAGTCGACCATCGGATCCGAAAAAGACGTGGCGTGTCCTGAGGCTTCCCAAACTCGAGGATTCATCAGAATGGAGCAATCCACTCCCACCATGTCATCCCGCAAGGTAACGTTGTCTCGCCACCAAGCCTCTTTGATGTTGCGCTTGAGTTCAACACCCAGCGGCCCGTAATCCCAGCAGCCGTTCAGCCCGCCGTAAATTTCACTGGATTGGAAAATAAATGCCCGACGGCGACAGAGGGAAACGACCGCTTCCATCTTTTTCTGGTCGGTTGATTTTGCGCTCACCGGTCTAGAATCCTTTTCAGTGCGAAAGCCGGTATCCTAGACCAAAGCTTTCCCAAACGTCATGCTGGAAGTACCTGATTTTGTAAGACATTGAAACCGCTCAGCTTTGGTGCCCAGGGGAATATAATCCAATCATAGCGCGGTGTTACGTTCAGATCGCTTGGGTGCGGACTCACACTTTCCGATAAGTACCTATGGTCTCTGGGATGAAAGGTGCCTAAATCGCTACTCTACACCGTGTTTTTTACGAGTCTTCTGACCGCAGGGTGCGGCTCGGGCCTTTGTCTGACCGAGGCGAGATGTGGGTTCACTAGCACGACGGTCGCCCTGCTGAGCATAGAAAGCGGTCCAACTTTTTCCTTCGGACCTCGGGCTCCTGCAACATCCACGGAAGCCACTTTCATTCTGCATAACTCAGGGTTTATGGACGCCAGGGAAGTGGTAGCAACTGCACTGTCCACCCCCTTCGCTTTTAGCGGAGGCCTTTACCCGGGCGCTGGAGGAGATTGCGGTTCGACCATTGGGCCGGGCGAGAGCTGCTTGATTGTGCTCTCGTTCACCACCCCAGGATCCACCGCGTCGTACGGCGCGACGCTCGCGATTACCTATCACGATGGTGTTTCCAATCGAGCCGCCACCCTGGCACTCGATGGCAGTTCGGAAGTCACCACATTCAGCCAAGAGCGGGGACCCAATGCGATTGCCAGCCGTGCGTTGGTGACCCCGCAGGGCATCTATCTTTCGGGAGATTTCACGACCTATGGTCACCAAACTGCGCCCCATCTTATTCGGCTGAATGCCGACTACTCAGTCGATTCTACTTTCGAAGTTGGAACTGGCTTCTCACCCATTACGAACACGCTCCAGCTGAGCCCATCGGGCCTGCCTGACGACGATTTCTACGCGGCGGGCACTTTTACAACCTACGACGGAACAGCCGTCACCCGAATCGCGCGCATCCGCTCCGATGGTTCGCTAGACACCACGTTCGACCCTGGCCTGGGACCGAGCAGCACCGTTCAGTCGGTTGTTCCCATGGGCGATGCCAGCGGGAGAATCTACATAGCAGGGTCGTTCGCCACTTACGACGGCACGGCCCAACCCTACCTTGCTCGATTGCTTCCTGATGGCAGCATCGATACGACTTTCGTGGTCGCAACACTGAACTTTCCTGCTACCAGTCTGGCCGAAGCAACGGATGGAACAGGTGATATTTACGTCGGCGGCCAATTCACACTCTACGGTGCTACTACAGTGCAGCGCATCGTCCGCCTCACTGCGTCAGGTGCCATCGCCGCAGGCTGGAATTCCAACCCGGGGTTCGATAGCACGGTTAATGAAATGGCGGTTGCGGTCGATGGCTCCAACGACCTTTACGTCGTCGGAGCCTTCGTGAATTACGCCGGTAATAACGCCCGCCGAGTTGCAAGACTCAATGCAGATGGTTCCTTCGATGCGGGGTTCGCCGCAGGAACTGGCTTTAGCGTGGATACGAGAGCGGTGCTTCCCGCTAAAGATGGAAGTGGCGATATCTTTGTGGGGTCCGAATCTCCCAACTACCAAGGTGCTCCGATTGGACGCCTGATTCGCTTGAACAACGACGGCACGGTGGACGCGAGTTTTAATTCGGGCACAGGCTTTGATGCCGGGGTCAGAGACATTGCCTACTCCGGAGACGATCTCGTTACCGTTGGGGCGTATTACAACTACAATGGCACACCCATCAAATTTGTCTGTTGGCTCGATGTCCAAGGAGGCTTACTCCCCGGCAATCCCTCCGGAAATGGTTTTCAGGGTTCTCCTTATTCTACGATCACCATCCCCGATGGAACGGCCGATACCTTAGTCGGAGGTCATTTTACTTCATTCAACGGCAGCTCCTGGGTGCGTCTTGCTCGGCTGAACTCCGACGGAACGCCAGACGACGCCTTCTCGACGGGCACGGGCTTTAACTCCTTCATTAACCGAGTTGCTACTTCACCCGCAGGAACCCGCCTCTATGCAGGCGGCTTCTTTAGTTTGTTTCAGGGGGTCACGGCAAACTACTTGATTGGATTGAACGGGGACGGTTCCCGCGACTCCAGCTTCGCTTTGGGGTCGGGCTTCGACAACGTGGTGAATGATCTCGAGGTCACACCTTCCGGAACCATTTATGTTGCCGGCCTCTTTACGACTTTTGACGCAACGGGCGCCAATCGGATTATTCGCTTACTTCCCACAGGGGCTATCGATACCAGCTTCGCCTACGGAAGTGGTTTCAATGGGGAAGTATTCGATATGGCCCAAGCAGCGGACGGTTCTGGCGATTTGTGGGTTGGCGGCGCCTTTACGACGTATCAAGGGTCGGCGTACAATCGCATTGTCCGGCTAGCTGCTGACGGAAGCGTGAACACTTCTTTCAACCCCGGCGCAGGCTTTAACGCGGCTCCCCTTACGATTGCTCCCGCTCAAGATGGAAGTGGAGACATCTACGCCGGAGGTATCTTTCTCACCTATCAGGGAGCAGCCAGCGCTCATATCGTTCGGCTCAATGCGGATGGAAGCCGGGATACCACTTTCAATGTGGGGTCGGGATTCAACTTCACTACAGAATCCGTCTCCGTGCTGACAGGTACGAGCGAGAAGATCTATGTGGGCGGCCAATTCGCCAGCTACAAAGGTACGGCTCAAACCGCACTCGTCCGACTTAGTAACGACGGGTCGCTCGATACCACTTTTGCCATTGGACTTGGTCCGAACCTCACCGTACTGGGCACTTCGATCGTCCAAGACGGATCACAGGACCTGATCGCCGTCGGAGATTTCACCTCCTTCAAGACTTCTACCACTCAAGGCCTGGTTCGCCTGTCTACGAGCGGCAACGTAAAGTAGTTTGCTTGCGTGCTTACTCCGAAGGTAACGAGAATGCTCCCAGCAGCGGGCTAAAGACGAGTAGCAAGGCCGCAGGCAAGAAAAAAAGGGCAAGTATCAGACTCATTCGAAGGGGTAGATTTTTCACATGCTGCTGCCATTCCCTCTCCTCTTCCTCCCTCAAGTTGGTCGCAATGGCTTTGAGCAGCGGTGCAAGAGCACCCCCACTTCCATAAACCTCAGCGATCGTCGCAAACCAAAGGCGATGGTCTGGTTGAGGGTAGCTCTGGCTGATTCGGAGCAAGAAGACCGAAAAGCTCTCGCCGCTGGAGGGAGTGAGTAAGTTGCTTAAGATCCCCATACGACTCGACAACTCCCTCAAGGTTTGAGGCCACGCATGCGCCAGATCGAATCCCCCTTTCAGGCACATTGCCGTCGCTTCGAGAAAGAGCGACAACTCGTGGCGCGCTCTTCTTTCCTCTATCGAAAACGACTGCATCGCCAAATACTCCAGGTGCCAAGACCTTCCCATACCAGGGCGGCTCCCGATAAGGCCGTGCCGTGATGGGAGTAGAAAAACTCCCGCAAGAGATCCGGTTGTGTCCCCGCCAGTACGAGCAAGAGGATCCACGGAATCACCGATGCGACCGCGGCTTGCCCTAAAGTAGATAGACGCAATGAGCGAAGCTTCGCTTGTCGTGCGCTTTCGCCTTCCAAAAGAGGGATCCACTCTCGCAGAAGTTCCCCCACGGAAAGACCCTCTCGGTAAGCGCAATAAAGACTGCGCAAAACGAGAGCGGTTAGCCCACTGGATCTGCGCTCGATTCTCTCCAAACACCGGTCTAGCGGCGTACCTGAGTCGTACTCTGAGAGCGCTTTTGCCATGGCGGAAGCAAAAGGACTTTTCAAAGCGTCCGCAAGGCGAAACAGAGCCGTACTCAGGCCATACCCCGCCTGCACCAAACCCGAGAGGGCATAGAAGTAACCGATAGCAGCAACGTCCCAATCCCGAAGCATTCGATCGCGACCCACGTAGCGCCATATCTCAAATGAAATAGGGACAGAAACCAGACACCCGAGTCCCCAAAGAGGCCCCCCGAAAACCAATGCACTCGTTACGACCCCAAGCCCCAAAGTGCGCAAAGCAATGACTCTATACTCGTAGGCCTGATGCCGTGGGTGCATAGGCAGCCTGCGTTTGAGCTCCCATCGACCGAAAAAAGCCAGCCAAAGCAGGGATAGACGGGCTACAGACGTGACCAAGAGAAAGCAGGTTAAAAGCTGGAGCGCCCAGGCCATGATTCCGACCAGTGCAAGTCCAATACCCACTGTCCAAGCTAGCTGAACGATGCTATCGGTTGGAGAGTGCTATCAGCCGTTCTCGATGGAAAAACCCTGCCGGAAGTTTTTTTAAAGCGTGTCGCTTTGGCGCCCCAGAGTCGCGCGCTGCTTTCAAAAGTGGACGGTCAGTATCGCCCGACTTCCTGGGCCGAGTTTCACGAAAAGTCGCTCGGCGTTTACGCTTCGCTGCGCTCGCATGGAATCGGTAAGGGCGACAGGGTTGCCATCCTTAGCAACACGCGCCCCGAGTGGTGTATTGCCGATATCACGATCCAAACACTCGGCGCAGTCACCGTTCCCATTTATCAGTCAAATACTGCCGACGAAGTCGCGTTCATTCTAAAGAACTGCGGCGCAAAGCTGGTTTTTGCGGAAGATGCGGCACAAGGAGAGAAGCTCAAAGCTTTTTTTGCGGAAAATGGGAAGCCCCTGCCTGTCGTGTTTTTCGAAGCCGGGGTAGAGCCGGGCTACGCTGCAACAGACTATGCGCTCTTCAGCAAGTGTTCCGATCCCGCCTCCGCCGCCGCGGAGCAACAAGTATCGGTTGCGGCACTTTTGCCGTCGGACCTAGCGACTATCGTTTACACTTCTGGAACCACCGGCCAATCCAAAGGTGTCTGCCTTCCGCACTCGGCGCTCGCCGCGGAGATTCGCGCCATTTGCCAAGCGATTGAGCTGACTTCCGAAGACATCACACTGGCCTTCTTGCCGTTTGCGCATGTGCTCGGGCGTATCGAAAGTTTCGTTCCCTACATGGGCGGCATCACCCTCGCCTTTGCGGAGAGCGTCAGCCAGGTGGTAAACAACCTCGGCGAAGTAAAACCCACGCTGCTTTTCAGTGTGCCTCGCATTTACGAAAAGATTTACGCCAAGATTCTCTCGGACGTCGACTCCAGCCCCTCATTCAAGAAGAAACTTTTCAAGTGGTCGGTAGATATCGGTCGAGAAGTCGTTCGCTTGCGATCCGAGAAACAACCCGTGCCACTGGTGCTGCTAGGTAAGTACGAGGTCGCAGACCGGTTGGTTTTCTCAAAAGTACGCAACCGAATGGGTGGGCGTATTCGCTACTCCGTGTCCGGTGGCGCACCCTTTTCGCGTGAGCTGTGCGAGTTCTTTCACGCGTGTGGGATTCTCATCATGGAAGGGTATGGCCTCACGGAAACCATAGCCGCCATCGCCGTCAATTTGCCCGGTGATTACCGGTTTGGAACCGTGGGACGCCCGCTGGCGTGGACGCAATACCGCATCGCAGAGGATGGCGAAATCCTCGTGAAGGGACCTGCGCTCTTTACGGGCTATTTCAAGGATGAAGCTTCGACAAAGCAGGCCTTTACGTCAGATGGTTGGTTTCGAACCGGCGATATCGGTGAGTTTGATGACCGTGGATTTCTAAAAATTACCGACCGAAAAAAGGAACTGATTGTTACCTCCGGCGGCAAGAACATCGCCCCTCAGAAATTGGAAAATCTTTTGAAACAGATCCCGCTCGTAAGCAATGTGTTGGTATATGGCGACAAGCAGAAATACATTGTCGCTCTCATCACGCTTGCCGAAGTGGAAACTCGCAAATGGGCACGAGAACGGGGAGTAGAGGGAGCTGAGTTCGCTGAAGTTGCGTTAAGTGAACCCGTTCAAAAGCATATTGAGGACGGGGTGAAAGGCATTAACGCTGTGCTACCTAGCTGGGAATCGATCAAGCGCTTCTCCATACTACCGAATGATTTCACGCTTGAAGCAGGGGAAATGACCCCTTCCCTTAAGCTCAAGCGCAAAGTCATCAATCAGAAATACGCGGAACAGCTCGAAGCCATGTATTAAAGAAAGCGGTCCCTTGCGGGACCGCTCACTGTTTAGTTGAGGGGCTTTTCCTGAGAAGCCAACGCTTCGCGCACTTCAATCAAACGCGGTTTAGCTTTCTCGATCTTGCCCAGTGTTACCTGGAGGACACCATCCCGGTACGCCGCGTCTATCTTGTCGGTATTGACGGTATCGCCGAGATCGAACGACCGTTCAAATTTCCCGTAGCGACGCTCTGAAAAGAACCGCGTTTCTGAATCACTCGCTTTTTCCTTTCTCTGAGCCGAGATAACGAGCTTGCCGTTGTCGGCATGCACCTGGATGTCTTCTTTACTAACTCCAGGGAGATCTACAGAAATTAGAAAATGATCTTTTCGCTCTTCGAGCTCCACCTCAGGCACATTGGCTAATGGCTCCTCGGGAAACCACGGATTACCCCAGGTATTGAAAGTGTTGAATGCATATCTCATTTTCATCTCTCCTTTTTCTCAAGGACTCTGGTCCTTGGCTTACAAGAGAAAATCTGGGAACAGTTTTTTGTTGGTCAAGTCCCCCCCACCAGTTACCATTTCCCTCAACAAGGAGCCCCTGTGAAAGCATTGTCGTTTCGAAGCTTTACGTTTTTCGCTGCCACCGTTCTCTTTTCCGCCACGGCGTGTACAAAGTATTCGAACGAGCAGATTGCTCAGGCGCTCAAGGACAATCCGACACTCCTTGCGAATGCGATAAAGAAGGACCCTGAAGCCTTCAAACCAGCCCTGCTAGCTGCTCGAGAAATGCTTCAGAAGTCGCAGATGAGAGACCAGCAAGAAGAGGCAGCCAAGGAACAGGAGAAGCGCTTTGCGGATCCACTGAAGCCCACTCTCGCCAATGACCAGGTTTTCAAGGGCCCGGATACCGCCAAAATCACGATCGTGGAGTACACGGATTTCGAATGCCCCTATTGCTCCAAAGGCGCCGACTCCATGAAAGCACTGCTAAAAAAGTACGGAGACAAGGTTCGAGTGACGGTGAAGCACTTGCCACTGCCCTTTCACCAAAACGCGATGCCGGCGGCACGCTACTATGAAGCTATTCGCCTTCAGAATCCGCAGGCAGCACTGAAGTTTCACGATGAGCTTTTTGCGAATCAAGGCAAGCTGCGACAAGATGGCGAGAAGTACTTAGAAGAAGCGGCCAAAGCGGTAGGTGCCAAAGTCGAAAAACTGAAGAAAGACCTCAAATCCGCGCAAGTCGACGCGAAGATTAAAGCCGACACAGACGAAGCCCGGACTTTTGGCTTCCGAGGAACGCCTGCCTTTTTAGTCAATGGGGTGCCCGTGCGTGGAGCACTTCCGCCTGAAGAATTTGAAAAGATTATCGACCGACTGCTGAAAAAATCCTAGAAGGTCGAAACGATGCGTTTGAAGTAATCGCCGCGCTCTTCGAAGTTCTTGAACATGTCCTGACTGGCGCATCCGGGGGATAGCAAGATGACATCGCCCGAGCGAGACTTCTGATAAGCCAGATAAACTGCTTCTTCAAAAGTCCCCACCAGGAAGGTCTCACTGTAATCGCCGATGGCACGATTCAGTTTTTCTTTGGCTTCGCCCACGAGAATCAAGTTCTTCACATGACGTCGAATGGAGGGAGCCAAAGGACCATAGTCTTCGCCTTTATCGCGTCCGCCTGCGATGAGAATCACAGGCTCTTGGAAGCTCTCCAGCGAGCGCATCAAAGAGTGCACATTCGTGCCCTTGGAATCGTTGTAGAAGAAAACCTGATTCTTGCGGCCGATATACTCCATGCGATGGGGCAATGGCTTGAAAGAAGCCAACGTCCGCTGAATCGCTTCATTCGAAGCGCCTGCCAGCTTTGCCGCAAGGATGGAAGCCATCATATTTTCGCGATTGTGAATGCCTCGCAGCATACTTTCTTGAACCGGAAAAGCATGTTCCTTCCAACGCGCCGATTTTAGCTGGAGGGTATTCTTGCCTTCCAGATGCATGCCCTGAAATTTCTCCAACGCAGCAGGATCCAACTTGGTGATGCTGTCGGAGGTAAAATGAAGGACCTTCGCCTTGGTCTGTGCAAGCAAAACGCCCAGCTTTGCATCCCGCAGATTCGTAATCAGATAATCTTCTTCCGTCATGTTCAGCTGCACACGCGCTTTGGACAGCGCATATTCGTCGAAGGACGGGTAGCGATCCAGGTGATCGGGAGCCACGTTCAAAACGACTGCCACATGAGGCTTAAAGGCGCGGCAACTATCGAGCTGGAAGCTACTAACCTCTACGACCACCCAGTCGGCTTTTTCACGACGTAGCGGGTACTCAGAAAGCGGCGTTCCAATATTGCCACCCAAGAAAACCGTTTTCCCGCCGGCCTTAATCATCTCAGCAATCAGCGATGCGGTGGTGCTTTTGCCATTTGTTCCCGTCACCGCAATGATGGGCTCCGAGATATACTGCGCAGCCAATTCAATTTCGCTCAGAATGGGCACACCGGCTTTTTCAGCATGCTGCAAGGGCTTGATGTCCAGCCGCACCCCCGGACTGACGACAATCAAATCCTGTTCAGAGAACGTCTTGAGGACGTGCTTACCTAGTTCCGCCTTGAAATCGACGGATTCCAAAGCATCCAACTGGTCCTTCAAATCTGTTTTGTTGAGCTCGTCAGTTACCGTAACCTTGTAACCTTTCTTCACGAGCAACTTTGTAGCGGCAACGCCGCTTCTTCCTAAACCAACGACAAGCGCGCGTTGGCGCTTCTTCGCAGTGGTAACCTTCGCCATTTTCTCTTCTCCCAGCGGCCAATTACCTGAGCTTCAGTGTCGCAAGCCCAAGCATCGCCAATACTACAGACAGTATCCAAAATCGGACTGTCACTTGAGGCTCCGCCCACCCCGATAATTCGAAGTGGTGGTGTATCGGAGCCATCCGAAAAACTCGCTTCTTCCGCGTTTTATAGGAAATTCTCTGAGTGATTACAGAGACTGCTTCCATCACAAAAACGCCGCCAACCAGGGCAAGTACCAACTCGTTTTTTGTAACGAGCGCTACGGTGCCTAAGGCCGCCCCTAAAGCCAGAGCGCCCACGTCTCCCATGAAGACTTGAGCGGGATAAGTGTTAAACCACAAAAATCCCATCCCCGCGCATACAATACTTGAGCACAAGATCGCAAGCTCCCCTGCGTCTTTCACGTACGGAATAAAAAGATAGTCGGCGAGCTTTGCGTGACCCGCCAAATAGGCGAAAATTCCAAAGGTAAAAGCCGTTGTAATTACGGGGCCAATAGCGAGGCCATCCAACCCATCCGTCAGATTTACCGAATTGGAAGTACCGACAATAATGAACCAAGCGAGGAAAAAATAAATCCACGTAAGCTCAGGTGTTACGTCGCGAAAAAAAGGAACGTAGAGCCGCGTACTCAAGCCAAACTCAACAAACAAAAACCAGATCGCTGCAATCGCGAACCCGGTTTGCAGTGTCATTTTGGCCTTTTCCGAAAGGCCCTTCGAGTTCGCTTTGCTGATTTTGAGATAGTCGTCCAACCATCCTATGAATCCAAACGCCACCATCACTGCCAAAACCAACCAAATGTACTGATTGGAAAGATCGGCCCAGAGCAAAGTGGAGATCACGACAGTCGCCAAAATCAGAATGCCACCCATCGTGGGGGTGCCCTGCTTTTTCAAATGCGACTGGGGACCGTCGTCGCGAACCATTTGCCGCAATTGGAATTTGCTCATTAAGCGGATGAAAACAGGGCCCAATGCAAGACTGAGAACCAACGCAGTGAGTCCAGCACAAAGCGATCGAAAAGTTAAATAACGGAAGACGTTGAAAGCAGTGAATTCAACATGTAGCGGATACAGTAGATGATAGAGCACAGGCCTTCTCCCGCTAGCGGGTTTAGCTTTTTTACGCACTGCGTAGCAAGCTTAATCTGAACCATTCCGGTACAATTGTGAGGAAGATTCAGCCCTTTAGCCATTGCACGACGGCTTCGAGAGCGACCCCCCGTGACCCTTTTACGAGAACGATGTCACTGGGAAGCACAAGGGCTCTGAGTCGCTCAATCGCGTGGGCGGTATCCGGGACACCCACACAGGGAACGCCCGGAAGCTCCCGCTCTACCGCGGTAAGAAACGGCAGAAATCCGTTGCCTACGCCGACCAAGACGAAAGGAAACTTCCGCTTCAAGTAAAGATTCACAAGCGCCTTTCCCGCACGCGTGTGCTGCTCATCTGAAAAGTCGCCCAATTCGCGCATCTCTCCCAAGACCAGTACTCGCCGGCGAGAAGGATCGAGTTCTGCAACGCTGCTCAAAGAAGCAATGAGCGCGGAAGGGTTGGAGTTATAGGACTCGTCGATCAAAGTGCGTCCTTCTGGCAATCCAATCAACTCGCCCCGCTGAGACGTCGACTTTAAACCAGGCAAGCGGGCCAGAATGTCCTTAGAGGGCAATCCAAGCAACAAAGCCGCAGCACTTGCCGCAGCGATATTGTCGGCCTGATGTAACCCAAAGAGGGGGAAATCCAACTTGGCGCGGTTGCCCCGCAGTTCCATCTCTAAGGAAAGGGCACCGGTCTGTGGATCCATGGAGCGCGAGTGAACCTGGACATCTGCTTTCGTTCCATTGACTGAATAGGTCACTGTCTGAGGTTTGTTTTTAAACGCAGCTTCGTACGCCTTAACAATCAAAGGGTCATCTAGATTGAGAGCCACTTGCGAACCCGGATCGTTTCGCTGCGCCAAGGCATCGAAGAGCTCCTTCTTTGCCTCATAAATTTTCTCCTGCCCTCCCAATTTACCGATGTGCGCATCGCCGATATTAGTGATTAGCCCCGCTGTGGGCTTAAAGTGCTTGCAGATCTCTCGTATTTCTCCCAGTGCATTCATTCCCATTTCCAGAACCAGATTCTGGGTACGGTCTTCCACGAGAAAAAGCGTACGAGGAACACCCCAAAGATTGTTGAAGCTTTTTGGAGATCGCACCGTCGATTCGCCCATTAGGTCTGCGATCATCTCCTTAGTGGAAGACTTCCCCGCACTGCCAGTCACTGCAAAAACAGGCCCCTTAAAGGCATCACGAATCGCTTCCCCGATCGCAACCAGCGCTTTGTTGGTATCTGAAACGAGGATTTGTGGAATAGGAGCCTTCGAGAGGACTGAAACAATCGCGGCCGCTGCGCCTCTTTTTGCGACGTCAAAGACGTACTCGTTGCCGTCGAAATTTTCGCCCTTTAACGCAACAAAGACTTCACCGGGTTTTACGGAACGAGAATCCGTGGAAATAGAAGGAACAGAGATCAAACGACCTTCAGGACCGGTTAGTTTTCCGCCGGTCCATTTTTCTAAGTGTTCGAGTTTGATCCAGGAGAGCATCTAGAGCAGATGGTGCCTAATACGCGCTCGTCTGACAAGCCACTTAGCTTCTCAAGCGAAGTAGTCGCGAACAATTTGGCGGTCGTCAAAGGGGTGTTTGGTGTCGCCTTGAATCTGGTAGGTCTCGTGCCCCTTACCCGCGACGACAATGAAATCACCCTCGACTGCAGATTCAAGCGCGCGTTCAATACCGCGTCGGCGGTCAATCTCACTGGTAAAGGTAGATCCGGGTGGAATACCTTGAATAATCTCCTGGATAATTCCTGCTGGGTCTTCCGACCGTGGGTTATCCGAAGTAACAATAACCACATCACTCAACTCGGATGCGACCTTTCCCATCTTCGGACGTTTTGAGCGATCTCGATCGCCGCCACAGCCAAACACGGTGAAAATCTTCCCCGGCTCGCTACCACGTATGTTTCGAACACTCGTGAGCACATTTCTCAGTGCGTCTTCCGTATGCGCATAGTCGACAAAAACGTGAGGACCTGGCGTGGACACTCGTTCCAAACGGCCTGGAGCGCCGACATTTTCCGCTAGTGACGCTACCGCCACCTGAAGGTCTCCACCCATTTGATAGACAGTCGCTAAGGCGCCGAGGCAGTTGGAAAGATTGTGCTCACCCAGCAGTGGAGTGGTAAGCGAAAGAGGGCCCAACGGAGTTCCAATTTCTGCCTGAATGCCCAGCGCAGAAAACTCACGAGAGAGCACCACGAAATCCGCGCCGCTCTCTTGCAGCGAATAGGTACAAGGCCGCAATGCCGTAAACTCGGCAGCCAGTCGCTGGCCTGTCGGATCATCCACATTGAAAACGGTTTTCTTTGGATTGCAGTCTGCGAACAGGCGCCGCTTCGCTTCGAAATACCGCTCCATGGTTTCGTGATAGTCGAGGTGGTCCTGCGTCAAACAGGTAAAGACAGCTACTTCAAACTGAGTACCGGCGACCCGCTTTTGGTCCAGCGCGATCGAAGAAACTTCCATTGCGACTGCTTCAACGTCCGCATCGCACATACGAGCCAAAACCGATTGAAGGGTGAGTGCATCCGGGGTGGTAAGCGGGGAGGGTTCGACTTCTTCGCCAATCAGGGTCTGAACGGTGCCAACAATGCCGGTCTTCCAACCCAACGCTTTCCAAATTCCACGCAACAAATAGGTAAGCGTTGTTTTGCCGTTCGTGCCGGTAATTCCGACCACTTTCATGTGATGCGAAGGCTCTCCGTGCCATCGACTGGCGGCCTGGCCCAAAGCTTCCCGCGTCGAGCGGACCAAGATACCTCGATGGCAGGCGGCAAACGTTTCGGGGGATTCGACGACAGCACCCAGAGCACCACTCGCCACCGCTTCAGGCACCTTTTGGTGTCCGTCGACACGCGTGCCCTTGATCGCGAAAAACAACGCGCCCGAGACCGCTTCCGTACTCGACTGAGTCAAACGGAGCGGGGAGGCTTCCAAGGGCACTTTACTGTCCACTAATTGGGAAGCGTCTATGAGGTCTGAAAGCCGTTTCAACAGGCCGAAACTAGCACTTTTAGCTACCGGAGTTCAATCCCCCGGCAGGCCGGAACTCCAGACGGACCGTTGATTGAGGCGTGAGGGGCGCCCCCGCCGCTGGTTCTTGCTCAGCGAGGTAGCCCGTTCCCGTAAGGCGAATCCGATCAAAGTGAGGACCTAGGATGCGTATAGCATCTCGAACGCTCACGCCCCGGAGATCCGGCATGAGCCATTCCCCTTCCGTTGCGTGGGAAAGCTGTGGCAAGGGAGCCGAGGGGGCAAAATTGCCAAATGCCGTGGCCGTTTGACCGGGTAGCCCTTTAAGCAGCGGTAAAGTGCGCTCCCCGACTCGGCGAAAAACAGGGGCCGCTACTTCGCCCGCATAAAACTCCTTGGACGGCTCATCGAGCATAATACCGACCACCATTTCTGGCCGATCGGCTGGTAGAAATCCGATAAAGGAGGAGTAGTATTTTCCACTCTGGTAACCGCCCTCTTTCTCATACTTTTGAGCGGTACCGGTTTTTCCTGCGACTCGGACGGAAGCGAGTTTCGCTTTTAGACCCGTGCCGCCCTTTTCCTCGGTTACGCCCACCAGAATATCGCGCATCGTCGCCGCGGTTTTGGGAGACAGAACGCGCTTCAGAGAGACTTTCTCGGTATCCAAATCACGCTCTAGAACCAGACGAGGGCGAACTAGGTAACCTCCATTAGCGAACGGTAGAAAGGAAGAAACCACTTGGAGTGGGGTCGCCGATATTCCCTGTCCAAAACCGACAGTCGCCAAATGAATAGGGGTCCAGAACTTGTCTGGTTTCGAGGCTGAAGTGGTTTCACCCGGCAAGTCGATACCAGTCCGAGAGGTGATTCCGAATTTGTCGAGCGTCGATGCAACTCCTTGTGAACCCAAAAGCTGTGCCACCTTAATGGCTCCGATGTTGCTCGAAACCCGAATCACCTTTTCCAACGAAATGGAATTGAATCCCTGTGTGTGCGCTTCTGAGAACGTTTTATCGGCCAGTCGAAACTTGCCCCCCTCACAATTGATGAGGGAATCTTTCTTCAAGAGTCCTAGCTCCAGCGCTTGTGCCGCAAACAGGACTTTCAAAGTAGAGCCGGGCTCCAAAAGATGTCCGGTAATGCGATTCGCGAGCGCTTCGACAGGAAAGCGATTGGCAAATCCTGGATCAAAGGTAGGCCGTTGCGCCATCGCAAGGACTTCACCTGTCGTCGGATGCAGAACAATTCCCAACGCGGCTTGGGCATGGGTCTCTTCCATGGACCGCTCGAGTTCCTCCTCTAGCAAATTCTGAATGCGGCGATCAATCGTGAGGTAAATGCCCTTCCTTTCGGTTTGTTCAGCGAGCACTTGTCGACCGACGTAAGAAGGTTTGCCCCGACCGTCTCTCAGAAGACCCTTAGGGGGGGCTGCCGCCAGCAGATCCTCGTTAAGTCGCATTTCGATTCCAGAAATGCCATTTCCGTCGATATCGGTGAATCCAAGCACGTGGGCCGCGAGTTCTCCGTTGGGATAAACCCTTCTCGCCTCTGCCTCAATGAACACTCCAGGCAGGTTTTTCTGGGCGACCTTCTTCGCAGTTTCGGGTGTCACCTGCCGATACAGCCAGACAAAGGGCTTGTCGGACTTTAGCTTCTTCATCCATTTTTCGGCGCTGCCGCCGAGCAAGGAAGCGAGTGTCCTGGCCGTTCGCTTACGATTACGTACCATTCTGGGTCGAACAAAGACGGAACTGGCCGGCACACTGATCGCAAGCTCCTCGCCATTTCTGTCCAATATCGGAAGACGATAAGGAGCGTTTTTTCCCGTTCGGTGGAGTTGTTTCTCGGCGAGGTTTCGAAGGGCGGCGTTGGGAGCGATCTGCAATTGAACTAGGCGAGCACCGACGAGAGAAAGAAAGCAGATGTAGCCCATGTAAACGAAACCCGCACGCACGCGGATCGTTTTTTCGCCGAGGGGTGCCATCTTATTGTGTCGCGCTCTTGGGCAAGTACTGCACCCGTTGACTGGGATCCGCAGGCACCAACTCCAGCTTCAGAGCAAGCGCCTCAAGGCGCTTCGGTGAGGTGAGCTTCAGCCAGCGGATCCGATAGTCTTGAATCTGTCGGCCGATATCACCCAATTCCTTTTCCTGCTGGACGTAGTGATAGGTCGCTTTGACTGTTGAAGTGCGCACCCATACCACGGCGCCACAAAGCGCAAAGAGCGCAGCAAACCACGTCAGCGTTTCCATTTTGCTATGTTTGGAGATCATAAAGAGGAGATGACTCTTATTCTACGCTTCGGCGGGAAGCTTTTCAACGCAACGAAGCTTGGCACTCCTGGCACGGGGATTGGCCTCGAGTTCACCCTCTGACGCGACGATCGGTTTTGTATTGAGAAGCCGCACGCGTTCTTGGCGAGGACACTCACAGGGTTGGGACTCGCAGACACACCTCCCCGCCAGTCGGCCGAAGAGTCTTTTGACCAATCGGTCTTCGGTGGAATGGAAGGTGATGACCGCAAGACGACCGCCATCGACAATTCTATTCAGCAGAGCAGGCAGTCCTCGCTCCACCTGCCCGTACTCGTCATTCACAATCATCCGCAGCGCCATGAAGACGGGCGTGGCAGGGTGCGTTTTGGCCCAGGCACCCCCGGCAACCCGAGCCAAATCGGTGGTGCGATTGAGGGTGCCGGATTCCATGGCCTTCTTCATCTTACGGGCTAGACTGCGTGACTGCTTGAGGTCTGCGACCTTGTAAAGCTGGTTTGCGAGTTCTTCCTCTGGAACGTTTTGGAGGTATTCATGCACACTCGCTTCGGAAGTGCGATCCATCCTCATATCCAACGGCCCATCCGCCTGGAGAGAAAACCCGCGCTCCGGCGTCAAAAGCTGCATCGTGCTAACGCCCAAGTCGACGAGGATACCGTCAAAACCCTGTCCACTGTAGGACTCGGCAAAGTTCAGATAAGTATCGTGGTGCAGCTCCAGACGAGGGTCCTTTCGAAACTCGCCGGCTTCTCGGTAGGCGTCCAAGGCCTCTGAATCACGATCTATTGCCACCACGCGCGCCGCTCCCAGCTTCAACATCGCACCTGAGTGCCCCCCCTCACCAAACGTCATATCGCCCAGTAACAACCCAGGCCGGGTAACCAGGCAGTCCATGCATTCCTTGAGGAGCACGGGGCGATGTTTGTTCTCGGAGCGCTGCATATAAAGGGGTCTACCATGACCTGCCGATAAAGAAATGAGGCACTTCAGATGAATATCAAGTCGATCCCCACATTGGCCAGCATCGGTACCATCAAAGAAACTCCCGACGAGCAACGTGGTGGCCGTTCGACAGAGGGGGCAGGCGATCCCAAGACCTCCAAACGCAAATCGAGAAAGCGTGAAGCGACTACGGAGGAAGATGAATTGTCACCGGAGGACTCCGATGCCCAACTCGCCGCAACCCAGCCCACTAGCAGCGAGTCCGTAGTAGAATTGCTCTCCGAAAGGCCCGAGAACCCCACTCCCCCTCGCGCCGGTTTTCCGACACATCCCAAGGCCAGCGGCGGCCCCGAACCCGTCAAAAAATTGAACCGTACGGCCTAAGAATTCGTCGAACTTCGGTTCTAGACTTCACTCTTCGATTGGCTACTGGGATAATAAAAGTAGAGGGTACTCCCCGTTTCTCAAGAACCTTCTAATCAATCTGACTAATCCCATGCCTATCAACTTCGACACGATTCAGAACCTGTCGCCTGAGCTTCAGCGTATCTTCACGGCTTCTATCAAAGCCGAAGCAAAGCCTATTGAAGCTGCAGAAGAGCGGAAGTCGCACGTTGAGGAGCGCCTGAAGCTGCTCACGAATGTATTGGGAAAGGTGGATGAGGTTCGAAAACTTCTCCCCAACATGGGCACTCCCCTTGCTATCCGTGAATTCAATCTTAATAGCACCGATGAGAAAGTAGCTACCGGCACTGCCGACAAGAACCTTGCCGTGGAAGGGGAACATTCCCTAGAAGTTTTGCAGCTAGCGTCGAACGCCACCGCCCTGAGCAACCGATTTCCGGACAAGAATGAGACGAAGATTGGAACGGGCTACTTTACATTCTACGGTCCCAATGGCGAGACGAAGGAAGTTTTCGTCGACAATGAGAACTCCACCTTGGAAGGCATTGCGCGCATCATCAACAGCTCGGGTGTGGGAATGTCAGCGAGCGTCGTCAATGACCAAGCCGATTCCGACGCTCCCTACCGCTTGATTCTTTCTGCCAATGGCTACGGCGTCGAACAAGACATTGAATACCCCGAGTTCTATTTTATCGATGGCGAGGAAGACTTCTTCATCGAAGAAGAGCGTGGGGCGACTAACGCAAAGATTCGGTACCAAGGGTTCGAACTCGAAAGCCCCAGCAACCAGCTCAATGAGCTTATCGCGGGAGTGAGTCTAAACCTGAAGGGAACCACCCGCGACGGCTCCCCTATCGGAATCGCCGTCGAGCAAGACATTCCGAAAACAACCGTGAAGATGAAGGATATCGTCACGGCCGTGAATGGGGTTTTGGGTTTTATCCAAGACCAGAACAAAATGGATAAAGATACCCCCGGCAAGCGCACACTCGGCGGGGACTATGGAATTCGGATGGCGGAGAGCCGCCTCCGGAGTGTTATCCAACAAAACTTCACCGGCAGTTACGAGGGACCCAATCGCGTCAAGATCATGGCCGATATGGGCATTGAATTTCAGAAGACCGGGCAGCTGAGTTTCGATGAAAAGAAATTTGCCGCCGCACTGGACGCAAACTTCGATGAAGTGGTGAGCGTTTTAACGGGTGATGGTCGTGCGGGATTTATCGGCCAGTTGTCGAACGTGCTCGCCTCTTTCACCACTCCACAAACAGGTTTGTTGGCGAACCAAAAGACGACCTATCAGGAAAAAGTCCAGCGCATGAATGATGACATTGCCCGCAAGGAAAAGGCGCTGGAACGCAAAGCAGACGTTTTGAAAGACAAGCTCGCAAAAGCTCAGGGAGCGATGAACCAGCTTCAAAGTCAACAAGGCGCAATTGGCGGAATAGGCGCGGGCGCGCCTCCCATGCCCGGAAAATAGGAACCAGGTTAACTAAACAATGAATGACCCCAAACGAAAAGCAGGCGCTAACGCCTACCAGCAAAACAGCGTTTTGACGGCAAATAAGGAAACCGTTCTGCTGATGCTCTACTCAGGCGCGATACGCTTCCTAAAGCAGGCTATTGAGGCATTGGAGAACAAGAAGATCGCCGACAAAGCCAAGTACCTGCTCCGCACCCACGAAATTGTCTCCGAGCTTCGCGCGGGCCTGAACTTTCAAGAAGGTAACGGCGAGGTAGCGAGATATCTCGAGCAACTCTATGACTTTATCGCGGAAAGACTCATGCAAGGGAACCTGCAGAATCAGACGCAGCCTTTGAATGAGGCACTAAACGTCTTGACCACCCTGAACGAGGCTTGGGAACAGGCTATCGCTTCACTGAAAAAAGAAAAGGCAGCGGCGGAAAAATGAAAACGCAATCTAAACGGGGTAGCATCATGGAAGAGGTCATTTACTATCTGGAACTCAAGAACAAGTATTATGAAAAGTTCCTCTCCGTATCGGAGAAGTTTCTGCAACAGATCCAGCAAGATCGCTGGGATAACGTCGAATACTTCGTCGACAATCGGGAGCGCATCCTCAACATCATTCGCTCCTACGACTTTAAGATCGCAGACCTGTTTCATCAGGTCGATGTTTCGCAAGCTCGGTTAGCCACCTACTCTGGGAGGGTGAAGGAGTTGTTGGAGCGCCGTGAGGTGCTGGGCAAGAAAATCATGGAACAAGACCTTTCTCTCATCGGGAAAGTCGATGACGTGCGCATTGATACAATCAAAGAACTGAAGAAAACCCAGGAAACAGGGCAAAAGCTCCACTCCTTTGCAGCCCCCCTGCCCCCCAAAAAGAAGCTGCCCTCGGAAGTCTAACGTCAAAAGTTTGTCGGCCAGTTCGGCGATTGACTGACGGCACCGCGTTATCGAGAGAAATTGCAGGAGAAATCTCTGCAAGCCGTGGCACGCTACTTGCTCTTCTTTTAGGCGATGCAGAAAACCGTTCAGCGCCCAACGACGGAGTCTCCGTTCTTCAACCTGCTCGCCGACGCGGACGAAGTGCAGATCCGCGAAGTGTCGACGGATAAAGATCCGAAAGAGCTCCGAACTTTTTACGTCCATATCAAGACGCCCCCCCCTGCGCCGAAGCCTGCCGCCACGGAAAAGACGCCGTACGAATCGGATCACCTCCTCCAAAGTGCTGAGCTGCTTCTGGAGAATTCAGATTACTTGCTCGCACGCAATGTCTACTCCTACCTGCTCCAACAAAACCTCCGGGATGCAGCCGCCCTGCGTGGTTTGGGAATCTGTCTTTTTCGCCTGGGGGAAGTGGTTTCCTCTCGAAAATGCTTCCGTGCGCTGACAGAACTTTTCAAATCACAAGAAGCGGAATACTGGATGGCGATTGGCTATCTTGCCGAAGGCAAAGATCCCATCGCAGCAAGCCACTTCGACAAAATCGGAAACCCCGAGACCTTGAAAGTCGATATCCGCTTCGACTTCCACAAGAACTACGGGAACTGCCTGACCCGACTAGGGCTCTTGGACCGAGCACAAGCCCAGTACTTGAAAGCACTGGAGCTGGTCCCTACCTCCGACACGATTCACGTCAATCTAGGCACCCTACTGATTCAACGCCATGAGTGGCAGCAAGCGGCTGCGCGCTTCACACGGGCGCTGGAACTCAACCCAAATAGCGGCAAAGCCGAATGTGGCTTGGGCCTTACCTCGCTTGCGCAAAATGACACCACGCGGGCCAAGAAGCATTTTAATCGCTCACTCGACCTAGACTGTCAGAACCTCGTAGCGCTTCATCAGCTACTCGAGTTGACCAGCAGCAGTGATGAACTCACTGCTATCAAGGGTAGACTTCGCTCTTTCCTTGAGAAGGAACCCAACCACGCCGACTCGCACTACGCGCTCGCCGTGCTTCTGTTCAAAGAAGGTTCCTGGAAACTTTGTGAAATGCATGCCGCACGAGCTCTGGAAATTGATCCGAGGCACGCACGGGCGATGAAGCTTCGTTCCGATCTCACGTCTTTAGTAACGAAATAGCGCAGTCATATAGAGGGAAGTCACCATGATCCGAATCTCAGTGGATGATAGTGTCGCCGAAAACCTTGGGTTGGAGTACGCCGTGAGTGTAGAGGACGCAGTGAACCTCGTTCTCTCGGAACTTCCGCCCAACCGGATTGTCACGCACATCTCCGTGGATGGGCAGCCGCTCCAACGACAGCAAAGCTGCGATGCGCTTAAAAGTCGACTCGAAGTCATTCGGGAACTGCAGATTCGCACGGCGGACGCACAAGTTTGGGCTTCCAACGGGCTCGATCGCGCCGTCTCGGACATCGACCGACTACAACAAAGCCTCCTGCTTGCTGCTGAATTTTTCCGGGACTCAAGGTTTGTGGATGGCAATCGCATCTTTTTGCGTTGTGTAGAAGGCCTCGAACGCTTTCTCGATACCATCGTACTCACTCGCCTCGCGATGAAGCTAGACTTCGAGCGTATTGCTGTAGACGGTATCTCGCTCGCCCGCCTAGAAAGCGACCTGTCCAGTATCCTCCAAGGGATTATGGATTGTCAGGAACGCAGCGACTTCGAAGGGCTGGCGGATAAAGTGGAGTATGAACTCCTCCACTGCTTCCATAGCTGGAGCCGCGCGCTCACACAGCTTCAGAAAAGCTTCTACTCAAATGCCTGAATGAACCTAATTGCCCCGAGGTAAGTAGCGGGCGATGATTGAAGTTCCCTGAGGCGGCGTGTCCTGAAACACGATTTCACGCGTTGCGGGGTCAAACGTCCAAGGGAATCCGGTAACAGCTTCGCCGTTCTTCAAAATTTCTACCAACAGGGTGGAAGGGTCCGGGCTACCCATCAAAGCAAACCGCTTGGGAAGTTCGCGCAACTGCAACCCTCCCAGATTGAAATTCGAAGCAAAACCAGACTCACAAATATCTGCCGTCTCACCGTTCAACCGATTCGCTAAACGGAAGTAACGATCTTCATAAGTAGCGGGCGAAATATCAATTTCATTGTTGGTTGCCTGAGCACAACGATTGGAAGCGTTTGTCGCGCCGGGAGCCACCGGCATGTAATTAGCTGCATAAACGCGGAGCAAGTCCGCGTTGTCGTTTTTCAACTTCAACAATTCTTTTGCGTAATACTCAACGACATCGGGCTCGGTTGCCGGCGCAGCCGATTCATCATCGGCGTAAGACAGGAACACAAGAACTAGTGGGACTCGAGCGTCGCTGACGAATGTGGTCTGAAGCGCCTTCAGAGAAGCCGCAAAACCTTTGTTGTAGGCATCGGTTGCTAGGTTAAGCAGTGGTGCGAACATATTTCCGAAGTAGGCAACCCGCTCATCCAAAGTTCCGAGGCCGCCCACAAGGATTTGGCCAGAAGGCAAAAGGTTCCCAATAGAGGCAGGCCGTCCGTCCGTCGATGTCACGGACATCCGGTACTGGCCATACTCGCCCAGGGAATTGCCGATGCGGCTAAAGAGTTCTTTCGCCTCGAGCGTGAGCGCGTCCTTGTGGTTGCGCATAGGAGAGCGATTATCCAGCACCCAAAGTACATCGAGATAGTGAGGGTTGTACTCCTGCACAAACGTTTCAGTTGTCTTGAGCTCGACAAACCGCTCTTGATTCGAGCAGCTTGGCGACACTGCAAGTATACAGAACAAGGTAACTAGTTTTGCTTTCGACCACGTCATGGAAGACACTCCGCAGGCTAATAATTGCAAAACAGCCGCCAGCGATCTCAGTGCGGTCTACGCAGGCCTCAAGGGTGAGTGAGTGGAGAAAGTGACAATTCAGGGCAGCGCGAGCAATCGTTTTGCTTCACTCAAGCGTTCTGAGAGGTGAAAGGGATCCCACGGTGCGGGAATGCTTTGCGCAGCAACGAATTTTTCCAAATACCGCCGCCCTTCCGATCGTGTCGCTGTATTCGCAAAGAGTACATCTCCCAATAAGTAGAAAATCACGGGGGAGACTTTTTCCCTTAAACTGGTCGCAAGGCCTCTCAAAACAGGTAAAGCTTGAGTGCGAGCTCCTGAATCCGATAGCGCTACAGCCAGCAGAGTTTTTTCTTTCGGATCGATCACTGGGTCTGAAGATTTCAGCAGCTCCAAAGTCGACGTCGTATCCCGATTCAGCAAGTGGGCTTCCGCGAGCAAGTACCGGACCTGTGGATCGTAAGGGTAGCTCCTTTGCGCAAGCTTCAAGGTTTCGTAGTACGGGCCCCACTGGCCCAATTGAAACTCAACGTGCGCCCGATCTCGCAGAATCAGGAATTGGCCCTTGTCGGCCTCCGATGCTCTTTGCAGATTTTCTAGAGCCCCCGCAAAATCCCCCCGTTCCAAGCGGTGCTTCCCTTGGAAATAGAGGTTTTGTGCAGCGTCCGTGAGAAAGGCGATCTGGATCTGCCAGAACTTGGCCTTAAGCAGCTGGCGCTCCTCCCTATTCAGGCCCGGGCTCTCCAGCCGTAACCTAAATCGATCGGGAATCTTCGCTCTGCCTTCTTGCCAGAGCATCAGTTCAGCGACTCGAATGAAAGCATTGAGGTTTTCGGGTGAGCGCTCTAGGACGTTGACCCAAAGGGGGTAAGCCTGTCGATAATCCCCTTGGCGATAGTAATATTCCGCAGTGGAAACGGTGCTCGGATTTTCCTTGGCAAAAAGCGTAGGCCCCAGAAGCAAACCGACCAAAGTCAGTGCGAGGGCTCCCGCTTTCACGGTTAGAAGCTCAAACTCGCGGTGGAACGGATAGCGAACGGCGCGCCGGCTCCGGCCGCCCCTCCCAGTCCCGCCCCTGGAGCGAGCACTCCAAAGTCGATGCCCAATCGGAAGTTCTTATAGACTGCGTACTCGCCGCTTACGTCCAATTCGATTCCCAGATCGGAGGACTCGCCCCCTGCGACGACAGCTTTACGAGCGACCACCAGCTCAACGGCTGAACTGATAGTGGAGGTCCAGTCGATTTTCACACCGGGACGAAAGTACATCATTCCCGAGAAGCTGCCATTGGCGCCGTAAGCGAAAGGAGTTCCTTGACCTACGTTATTGCCATAGGCCGGCCCGAGAAGTTCGCGTCCGAGTATCAATCCAGGACGACGGTTGCGATGCATCAGCACAAAACCACCGAGCTCCTGATCAGAAAGATTTGCGTCGCCCGTCGCATAAATGAACTCGAGGAACGCTTTCACTTTACGGAAGCTGTAAGACCCATTCAACAGGATTCCAAAGGCGTTGAGCTTATCGAACGCGCCATCGCCGTCAAAATCGGTCGAATTGCCGTTGATCCATGCGACCTCACCGCCGTAAGTGAATCCGCCGGTGGTTTTCTTGATGTACAGATCCAGCAGGTTGTTATCCACAGGCCATGGCGTTTTGATGGCCAGGGGGTAGTTCAAAGCGGGTGCGCCCGCAGCGACGGTAGAGGGTTGCGTATAGGGAGAGTTAATGAGCAGTCCAGCACCCTGACCCGGGGCACGTTTTTGCTTTTCAAAAAGAAGACCCGCTTCTACTTCTACTTCGGGATTATCGTAGCGAAGGTACGCCGCATAAAACTCTTGGTCGTCGTCATTACCGAGCACGGACATCTTCCGGCCCTTTGAGTAGGCCAACGCACCGACCACATATCCCAGATGGAGTCGGTATTCGAGGCGGTCCAGGGTCGACTGGAAGTCGTCCCAAATGCCATCACCGGCGTCATAAACCACGCCGTAACCCCAGGAAACGGGCATCCTGCCCAAGCGGAAGACCCCTACGTCAGACGTCCATTCCATCCAGGCGCGACCCAAGACCAAACCAGCCGTACGAGGGTCACCCATAATCCAGGCGCCCTGTCCGCCACCCAAGGGTTGAGTGGCATTCGGCGTAAGAAAGGGGGACGTCAGCAAAGACCATTGAGACTTGATGCTGAAATGATCGTCGATAACCAAGTTGGGATTCAGAAGGGCGCGTGACCCTAAGAAAGTTTTGGACTGATTTCCACCTAGTCCCAGGCCAAGGTGGTTGTAAGAAGTCGCCTCCCCACGAAAATGCCCAGAAAAATTAACGGTAGCCGAGTGAGCGATTCCACAGAAGGCTACAAGGCCCAAAGTCACGAGTCTGCATGTTCTCATTGTGCCTAATTTCATATCCGAGCCTCCCAGAGTAGTCACCCTCCCTTTTTGGCCAGTTCTTCCTCGTAATACTTCTCGTAAAGCGTGTCCCATTGTCTCGAGTTTTCCTGCGGATGGTTCTTCTGAGAAAGGATTCGCGCGCGCGCAACGTCTGCGCAATGTTCCATGCTTTTCTGATAACCCAAAGCCGTGCGTTTTGCTTCGCGCATGGCAGCGGTTTTGTCTGTAAAGCGAACGTAGTCAACCTTGTCCAGACCATCGATCAGCAGGTGAACAATGTGGATCATCTTTTCTTCAGAAATCATAGCGTCACACGATCACATTCTTGTCTTTGATAAGTTGCTTTTTGATCATCTGAAACATCTTTTGGCGATCGATCTTGTCACCCATTTGCGCAGTATACGTCTCTAGGAGTTTCTCGGCCTCGCGATTGATGTCGTCCTCGACCCTCAGATCGGCGATAAAAATCTCCTCCATTTTCTTCAGGACTTCTGGCTCAGACTTTCTTAGAATAACCAGCTGCTGCGTCTTGAGATTCTGAAGGATCTTTTGGGTGACCATTTTGACCTGAAAAGGCTTAAGGCGCATGGCGAGAGAGTAGCCAGCGAAATTTCCGAAATCAATGGGTAATCAGTGATATCGCCTGTTTGGAAGAAAAGATTGTTTTGGACCTTTGGGGGCCTTGCAGCCCTTGCGGCGGCGGGGCTTGCCGTTCTTGCCACCTATGTCGGCGTCATCACCCACCGCATCGACAATCGCATCGCACAGCTGCGCTCATCGCAAGCCAGCACTTTCTACGGATTTTACCCTCCGTTTGAGGTGGGACAGCAACTCTCCTCGTCGGAAATCTCCACACTATTGCAGAGCCAAGGGCTCCTTCCTCGAAATAATGCAGAGTCACTGATCCCCGGAGAGTTTCACCTTCGATTAAACTCAACAGGCGCCGAGCTCTCGATTTCCCGCGGTCCCTTCAGCGGGGCGGGACACGCCCTGCCCCAGACTCAAGCCAAACTGACTTTAGAGGGCCCACCGGAAAACCTGGTAGTCCGCGCCATTGTGGATACGAACACAGGGGAGAGTCTAACCCAATGGGAAGTGCCCCCGAAAAAAGTGGCTAGCTACTTTGCCGGTCGATTGCGAACCCAGAATGCCGTTCCCCTTTCCGAGATGCCGGTGTCGATGCGCACCGCTGCTATAGCGATTGAAGACGTGCGATTCCTTGAACATGTCGGTGTCAGTCTGCGCAGCACCGTCCGCGCATTGTATCGCGACGTCCTTGCTCGCAAGTTTGTCGAAGGGGGGAGCACCATCACCCAACAGCTGATGAAGAACCTGTTTTTCTCAAATGAGAAAGCAGTATCGCGCAAGTTGAAGGAATTGATCTTTGCGCTCATCACCGAAGCACGGCACTCCAAGGAAGCTATTCTGGAGGCGTATCTCAACGAAGTGTATATGGGCCAATGGGGGCCTCATGAAATCCACGGCATTTCAGAAGGCGCGCAATACTATTTTAACCGCCCCGTGACGCGTCTTTCTCTGGCACAAAGCGCGACACTCGCCGCGATTGTGCAGGCACCGAATGCGCATGACCCGCGTCGCCACCCCGACAAGTGCTTAGCTCGACGTAACCTCGTCTTGAAAAAGATGATGGATGCGGAGTTCATCCTGCCTGACGAATACGAAGTAGCACGCGAAGAACCCCTGGGCGTGACAGCTGCGGGGTCTCTCTCCGATGTGGACTATGCTATCGATTTGGTCCTGAGTCGGATGCCTCCTGAGATACGCTCCCGGTTGGATTCTGAAGTATTGACACTCTATGTGTCGCTCAATCCCTACCTTCAGTCCGCTGCCTCAGACGTACTGACCGCCAACATTGAACGCTTGAAGAGCGTTGCCCCGGAGGTTGCCGAGAAAGAGAAGCAAGGCGTTCACCTTCAAGGGGCGATGATCGCAATCGATGTAAAAAACTGCACCTTGCTCGCACTTCAAGGCGGCCGCAGTTACAAGCAGACCCAGTTCAATCGAGTGACTCAAGGAAAACGCCAACCGGGATCCCTCTTTAAACCTTTCGTTTTTCTAGCGGGCTTCGCCAAACCGATGGATCCTCCCCTGACCGCGTTGACGGTGCTGGATGACTCCCCTTTTGAGTGGGCTTACGACAAGCAGCTCTGGGCCCCCAAGAATTATGATGGCGATTTTCGTGGCCCCATACGAGCACGCGAAGTTTTGGAAAAATCGATCAACGTTCCGACGGCGCGACTAGCCCAGCAAATTGGTTTGGATAAGATTCGGGAAGTGATTGCCGCAGCGGGCGTGAACTCCCCCTTACCGGCCGTACCTTCTCTCTCTCTCGGAGGGGTGGATGTGACCCCGATGGAACTGGCTCAAGCCTTTACGACGCTCGCCAACATGGGGCAACGCTGCGAAGTGCGAGCCCTGCTCGAAGTGTACGATCAAAATGGCAATCAGTTGCTCAAGACAGAAAAGACGACCAGTGAAGCACTCCCGCCCGAACCTGTTTTTGAAACGGTGCACTTGATGCGAGGGACCTTTACTCACGGAACGGCACGCAGCGCCGTGGCCGCCGGACTGCCCCAACGCGATTTTGCAGGCAAAACAGGAACAACCAACGAGGGACGCGATACTTGGTTTGTTGGGTTTTCCCCCTCACTCCTCGTTTTGGTGTGGATGGGTTACGACGAGCAGGAGAAGCTGGGAATGACGGGCAGTTCGGCCGCGGTTCCTATGTGGACCAGCTTTATGAAAAAGGCCCGCCCCTTTATCGGCAATGATACTTTCGCCGCTCCGTCGGGCCTCACGCCCGTCCTGATCGACAGATCGGGAGCCCCGTCCGGCTGCATGGAGCCCCAGCTAGAATACTTCGTATCCGGAACCGAGCCTTCCACCAGCTGCGCGGCTCCCTAGCCCCTATTTTCCGAGACGCTGAACGAGCTCTTTGGCGCAAGAAATCGATTCTTTAAGAACCGCGATGCTTTCGTCGCTCGTCGCATCAGCCGTTGCCTCAAGCTCCTCGTAAAATTCTGCTAAGTAGTTCTTCTTCAGCCAGTCCATTAGCCAGAGCTCTCGAGTCTTGGCATAACGTTTCAAAATTCTCTGAAACGCACCTGAGAGAAGGTGCAGCCGAGCTTCATCTCCCACCACTGGCATGAAGGGCGCGGCAGCAACCGTCGTCGCAGTCCACGCCGTGCCCTGGATAGGCCCCGAGAGAATGGCAGTCAGCGTAGTCGAAGCCATCGGCCCTGCCAGGAAGTAACTGGGAACCAATCCAATCATGGGACCCGCAACAAACTCCATGACGGAAAGCGTACTGTCCATGTTCTTAATGAATTCTTGAATCCAAGGGTGCTCCGCAGCGAAATGTTCCATTTCCGAAATAATGGCGCCCTTCATTTCCTTATCGACCAGGTTTAGGCTGTCGTGCGCCGCTTTGAGCTTAAGTTCCATCTCCGATACGGAGACACCACTTGTGATTTCCGCGAGTCGTTCAGACAGCGGGCCCGAGACTTTTCCCGACTTAGAAAGCTTCTCGAGTGCACGAAGCACGGTAAGCAAGATGTGATCGTGCAGGAACGTGAATTCGGCGTTGCGATATTCTTTCTCACGTTCATCCTGCTTCAGTTTTGAAGCACTCGTGAACCATCGCCCGCCCCAGCTCTTCATCATCTTAGGAAGGTATCGAAAGCTCGTCGACACCCAGCCCCGGTATTTTTTTGCCCACTCTTCCACAAGGGCTCGACCGATAACCCCGGATGGCATATCAGGCCACTTCGCCTCATGTGTGCTCTTGGGGTCATCGATGAGCGTTCGCATCTTGGTGAGGGAAACATTCATTGCCTCAAGACTACCGACCAAAGCTTCCAATCCATGCTCGGCTCCTAAAGCATTCTTTAGGGCGCCCCACTCGGACTGAATGCGAATATGCGGGACATCGAGTTCGTACAGAGCTTCGATCGGTGTAATTTCCTTGGGAGGTTGCGTACCGTCTAGCCCGATGGAAGCGAACGGAATCATCTCTCCCCGTTCTGCCAAATCCGGTTCGTCAGCAAAAACGTAGGTGCCAATCAGGTTGATGCCCGCAACGCGTCTGAGCTCCTCGGTGTTATGCGCCCAAATTTTCCTATGCTTTAGAAAATCGGTTCGGCTATGTACGAGCATTACGGGCTTTCCTGATTTGCCCACTTCCATGAGTGCCGACACAAAATCGCGGTTCGCGTATCCGGAAGTGGTAACCATGGCGACTACGACATCGGCAACATCGATCACCGATCGAGCTTGGAATCCATTTTCCAAGTGGTACGAATCGACGTCCGGATTATCGACAATGGCAAGGTTGGCCGGTACCGCCCCGTGTTTTCTAACCAGAAGGGTCGGCTTGCCGCTTTCTGCAAACAGGGTTGCCTCTCGGGCTTTCCTAAAATCGCGCAGATCAAACCCGGGAAAAAGAGTGGAGCGGTCGGCATCGGCAAAGGATTCGGGCAAAAGCACAGTCGGAATTTTCGTACTCCCACCGACTGCGCTGGTTTTCACGACACGGTTGTCGCCGGTCACGCCGAGTAAGTTGTTGGTGAGAGTCGACTTGCCGGTGTTGTGGGTGGCAAGCGTCATCACCACCATAGGCCGGTTCTTGAGCTTTGCTTGATCACAAATCTTCTTCTTAATGTGTTCGAAGTCGGAAGCCACATACTGGACCTGCGCGGCCTCGAGTTTTTTAGTGGTCTTATCGTAGGCGTCGCAGAGCTTAGACAGAACGGCCTGCCATTCGGCTTGTGCGGCTTTTGCTCGTTCCACATTCGCGAGGTGAACCGCTGTGTGAGCGCCAGCGCCCTGAACCCAAAGAATTGACCCCAGAATCCCAACCCATACCCTGTGCATTCCCCAGGAATAGCGCTGGTACGCCGCGTCGGCAAGCACTCAGTCGCGCCTGCCTTGAAAGGGGTCAAGGCAAGCACTCAGTCGCGCCTGCCTTGAAAGGGGTCAATCGACTTTCAAGGAATGGATGAGCCTTGGTTTTTTCCTTGAAAGTCGATTGACCCCTTTCAAGGCGGGCTGAGCTATTCGTTGATGCGATGAATCTGCGCGCCCAGGGCGGTCAGTTTGAGGTCGAGCTTTTGGTAGCCACGATCCAGATGGTAGATGCGGCTGATTTTGGATTCGCCTTCGGCGCTCAGCGCCGCAATGACAAGAGAAGCGCTGGCTCGCAAGTCCGTGGCCATAATCGGAGCACCACGCAAAGGCGTCGGTCCGTGAATGAGCGCCTGGTTGCCTTCAATATCAATGCGCGCACCCAGTCGCCTCAGTTCTGCCACGTGCATGAAGCGGTTCTCAAAAATGTTTTCACGAATGCGACTCGTTCCCGTCGCCGCGCAAAGCGCTGCCATGAGCTGCGCTTGCATGTCGGTCGCAAAACCGGGGTACGGCTGCGTTTCAAAATCGACCGCCTGGTACTGGTCGCGCGGCGTGATGCGCAGGCGCGTTTGATCGGCACTCACATCGATACCCAGCCCCATCTGGCGAAACGTATCGAGGACTGAAGGCAACTGACTCGCATCCGTATCGACGATATCAATCTCGCTGCGAGTGGCAGCCGCAATCGCAACCCAAGTCCCCGTCTCAATACGATCCGGGCGAATACGAATCGGCGCTGCCGGCACGGACAGTTCGGCACCAGTGATTCGAATCGTGTCCGTTCCGAGTCCTTCAATCCGTGCACCCGCCGCCTGCAGAAACTCTCCCAACGCAACGACTTCTGGCTCTCGAGCCGCGTTGCGAATGACCGTCGTACCTTCTGCGCGACTCGCGACAATTAAAATGTTCTCAGTGCCCGTGACCGAAACCTGGGGAAACGCAATCTCAGCCGCATGCAAACGACTGACTACTTCCGCGTGGATGTAACCCGACTCCACGCGAACTCGCACGCCCATCTTTTCAAGCGCCTTCAAATGATAGTCCACGGGGCGCGCTCCAATGGCGCAGCCCCCAGGCAAGCTGACTTCAGCCTTTCCATACTTAGCAACCAGCGGACCCAAGGCCAAGATCCCTGCACGCATTTGACGGACGAGTTCGTAAGGCGCCACCGCCTTTACAATCTTGGGATAGACAGAAACCGTTCCCGCTTCTTTGTCCCACTGGGATTCTGCGCCAATTTCTTGGAGCAACTTCAAAGTGGTCTGGATATCGAAAAGACGGGGGACGTTCTCGAACCGAACTTCCCGGTCAAACAAGAGGCTGCTAAAGAGCAGGGGCAAGGCAGCGTTTTTTGAGCCGCTGATACGGACCTCTCCGCTCAATCGACTCGGTCCTTTGACTACTAATGCATCCAACAGTCACTCCAAAGCTAGGGCATTCTGGCGAAAGCTACTCGATCCAAACCGGCGTAATCCTTTAGGATAGCTGCATCGCGCAGCTTTGCTGCTTGCATCAACTCGAACGCCGCAGGGCCTTGATCGGACCCAATCTCTAGCAAAAGTCCGCCTCCTGAGGTTAAAAATCTAGGAGCTAGTGCGATCATCTTTTCTAGGATGTCCAAACCTGACTCGCCCCCATCCAGGGCCTGGGCTGGCTCATGGCGAACTTCCTTCGAAAGTTTAGGTAGTTCGGACCGACGGACGTAAGGAGGGTTGGCGACCACCCAATCAAAACGCACTTCATTGACGACCCCTTCGAAGAAGTCGGTTTTGCACAGCTTATAGTCTGCGAACGGAGGAAGGAGGTCTTGGTTGATCTGAATGTACGGCAACGAAGCTGGGTTGTTTTCCCATGCAACCCACGTCCATTCCGGGCGCTCACGTAGGCACGTGATGCCCAAGACCCCGGTACCCGCTCCGAGCTCCGCAACGCGGGCCGTTGTAGGAATATGCTCGAGCGCTGCTTCAACCAAGCACTCAGTTTCTCGACGAGGAATCAACGCTCCCGGACCGACCGCAAAGCGACAGTCCCAAAACCACTCATAACCCACAATGTACTGAAAGGGCTCCCCGCGTAGGCGTCGAGTCAGCACCGTTTCAATCCGGGCGCGTTCTGGGGGAGAGAGCGGGTCTTCCCATCGAGAGATGAGTCCCGATGTCGGCAAATCGAGGGCCGCCTCTGCAATTTGTTTCATATGCAGGAGCGGGTCCGCGCATTCGAGCGAAGCCGCCTCAATGCGTTTTTTCCCATCGTTCAAGTATTCGCGTAGAGTCATCATTCCCCAAGCCCCCTGACATACGCCTGCGCAAGATCCTTCAAAATGGCGTAGCGATTTAGTTCACATACGATGCTCAAATCTGACGATGCAGCCGTATAAGTCTTCACTAGCGGAAATCCAATTTTCTGCAACATCTGATTGGGCATTGGGTTCGATGACCGGGGTTCGCAAAAGACTTCGGCTAGTTCGTACCGACCGTAAAACTCCAGAGCAGAAAGGCAGAAAAGCTTCGCACCATGGCCCTTGCCGCGCGCGGGTTTTGCCCACATATGCAGGTGCATATTGCCCTGTCCTCCCCGCACGGCGTCTTTAAGGCTCGATGAGCCAATCGGCGTTCCATCCACTTCCCATACCAGCGTCATGCCGGTCTCCTGACGCTCAGGGGTCTGGCCCCTACGCAGTCGATCCAAAAAATCCGGGTAGTTTGGAACCTTTGCAGGGTCGACCCCCATGCGGTCTAAATCTTCGGGAGTACAGTCGCGCCAATAGCCAGCCACAAACGCAAAATCGCGCTCTTCCAAGGGTCTTACTTTATAACGGGTCATACCGCGCCTTTGAGCTGCTCCGCCTGATAGAAGGCAGTCAGCGCTGCAATCATTTCTCCGATGTCACCGCTCATGAACGCGTCAATTTGATGGACCGTGACACCGACTCGGTGATCGGTCACTCGACCTTGTGGGAAATTATAAGTGCGGATTTTTTCGCTGCGATCGCCGCTGCCGACTTGCCCCAAACGGTCAGCCGAAATGCGGTCGTGCTGTTCCTGTTGCTTTTTCTCCAGCAACCGAGACGTAAGTACCTTCAGCGCTTTAGACTTGTTCTTATGTTGCGATTTCTCATCACGGCAAACAACGACCATATTCGTTGGCAAATGCGTCACACGTACTGCGGAATCGGTTGTGTTCACACTTTGACCACCCGGACCCGAACTTCGAAACACATCGATGCGCAAATCATTCGGATCAATGTGCACTTCGACTTCGTCTGCCTCGGGAAGCACCGCCACAGTTACGGTGCTCGTGTGCACTCGCCCTTGCGTTTCCGTTTTAGGAACGCGTTGCACACGGTGCACGCCACTTTCGTGTTTCAACTTGCTGTAAACGTAGCTGCCCGTGATGAGGGCGATGATTTCTTTCATGCCACCGACATCATTCGAGCTGGAACTTAGAATCTCAATGCGCCAGCCCTGCACGTCGGCAAATTTTGAATACATCTTGAAAAGATCGCCCGCGAAAATACCCGCTTCGTCACCGCCTGCGCCAGCTCGAATCTCCAAAATGATATTGCGTTCGTCATTGGGATCTTTAGGGAGCAGCAATACTTTGAGATCTTGCTCGATTTTGCCGAGCGAAACTTCCAGCTCCTTGTTTTCCTCAAGGGCCATATGTTTGAGCTCGCCGCTCTCTTCTGCAATGACTTGCAGATTCTGCGCGTGATGCGATTTGAGCTGCTTGTACTCGCGGTACTTCAGAACCAGCGGTTGGAGGCTGCTGTGTTCTTTGCTGAGTTTCTGAAAAAGCTGGGGTTGCCCTGTGACTTCAGGGGAAGTGAGACGGACCTCAATGTCCTCAAAGTGCGCCGCTACCTCATCCAATTTCGCGAACATGGGCGCCTTTTAGTTTAGTAAGGACGCTTGTTGTCTTTAGTGTTCCCGTACTTCTTCATGAAGCGCTGAACGCGGCCTTCCGTATCCATCATCTTGGCTTTGCCAGTGAAGAGGGGATGGCATGCGGAGCAGATTTCAATACGAATGTCCTTCTTAGTGGCACGCGTATGAATCTCATTGCCGCAAGCGCAGCGAATAGTCGTCTCGAAATATTCGGGGTGAATTCCGGTTTTCATGGCCGGTAATCTGGCACAAAACCTGGCCCCTAGCAAGCCGGTACCTTGACGGTCAGGGTGGCAACCGTTAGCCATACGGTATGTCTAAACGCCCTAAACTCGGACTTTTCCTATCAGGTTTCATCGCTACGTTCGTTGTCACCGCCATGGCCTACCCGGCACTTGCTGCCTTTTTGAAAGCAACGACGGGTGGAACGGAGCGCAGTCCGGTCTTCTGGATCGCCCTTCTTGTCCACTTTTTGGCGGGATCGTTCATCTTGCCTTTGGCTTTCGAATCCGTTGCGCCTCTCCTGGGCAAGGTTCGCGTGATTCAAGGGCTGCTATTCGGAGTCCTCCTAGCGCTACTGTCTGTATCGTTGAGTCTGCCGCTTCTCGCTTTTGGTGGTTTTTCAACGGGAGCACCCACGCCAGGGCTGGTGCTGCTCGCCTCCTCGATCTTCAATGTCCTGTATGGCGTACTTTTGGGGGCTGTTATCTCCCCAATGCAGAACCCACGCTAATCGGTCGGTATCGGTAGCGATCGCCTTCTAAGCCACTCAAGCTCACGACTTCGTGAATTCTCCTTTGAGCTCCCGTTCGCTTCATCTGAACAACAATATGGATTGCAGAGGCGATCCACTCTCTCACCGCTACCAAGGGAGCTGAAACTCCGGACACGAGGATGAGTGTCTCCAAGCGGCGAAGGGCATCTAGGGGAGCGTTCGCATGCAACGTACAGGCGCTCCCGGCATGGCCTGTGTTCATTGCCTGAAGTAAATCCCAAGCTTCACTTCCGCGACACTCCCCTAATATGAGGCGAGTGGGTCGCATCCTCAGCGCATTGCGAATCAGCGTGCGAAGCGTGACTTCTCCGATGCCTTCCGGAGTCGATGGCCGGGCCTCGAGAAAAACGACATGGGGATGGTCGAGTCGAATTTCTCCTGTCTCTTCGACGACTAGCAAACGTTCCTCTGTTCGGATCGTTTCCAAAAGGCGAGTAAGAAGCGTCGTCTTGCCGCTTCCCGTGCCACCTGAAATGAGCAGGTTCTTTCCCGCACGAAACTCACTCACCAACCACTCCAAGAGCGGTGCCTCGCCAAAAGATGACAGAGGCGCTTGGGGTCCGGAACTCCCCTTGCGAATGGAAAGCACGGGGCCGTAGGGAGCAAGCGGCGGAAGGATGAGATGAAAACGACTCCCGTCAGCGAGCCGACCGTCCAAGTAAGGCCTAGTCGCATCCATCCTTCGGCCGATGGGAACTAGGATACGCTCCAGAAAATCCATCAGGTCCTGGCGACGCTCAAACGGACTGGGTTCGCGAACGAGCGTTCCCGAGCGCTCGACATAAAGACTTTGGGTCCCATTCACCAAAACATCAGTCACCGCCTCCTCACTCATCCAGGCCAGCAACTCAGAGGCGGGACCCAGAAACTGCCGACTGAGGAGTGTACTGACGCTCACGGGACTACCTCGTGTTTAAACCGCTCCTCAAACGATTCCCACCGGTCGAGCGAATCGCTCCTCGTCACCACAGAGAGGGTCATAGCCATCAGAATTTCCTGCGACTCATGGGTTCGAGTCCGACTCGAGAACAGACCTCCCAAAATGGGAATATCCTTTAACACTGGCATTCCTTCGTCCTGAAAAGACTGAAGCTGGCGCACCAATCCCGATAGCAAAACGGTTTCGCCATCGAGAGAGTTCACTTTCGTTGTCAGTTTGCGACGATTCAGAGCAGGAATCCCGTCAATGGCATTGCTCGCATTGACCTCAGAGAGCTCGGCGAACACGTCGGAGTGCAAATGGTACGTATCCGCGCTCTCCGGTTTAACTTTCACCAGCATGCCGAAAGGTTTCCACTCCACATGTTTTTGAGTCCGACCGAAGTTTTCAGAAGTGGTGGGAACGGGTAGCTCGCCTCCCGAACTGAAGCTCGCTTCTTCGCCCAGACGAACATAGAGCTCAGGATTCGCTAGCAGCTTCGCATGCCCTTCCCGCACGAGTTGTTGGAGCCAGCCGCGCGTGCTCGCCAAACCGACCGTATAAGACAGCGCGGCGCCTGACCCTGTACCGGCTAGCACCCCACTTCCGGTCGCAGAGAGCAGTTCCGGCCAACGAACGCCCGTCTCCCTGCGTCCCGAAGCATCGAGCTCCAGAAATTGTAAAGCCACTTTGACGGCGGAACTTTCGACTCCCTCCGCAAGATGCGCAGGGACGACTTCTATGGAGTAGACCCGCTCAGAACCGTCGTGAGACCAGGTTCGTAGCCAGGTCTTGCCTTTGGCTTTTGCTGTGATGAGGAGTTGGTGGGGCGGGGCGGTCCGCGCCCGGGCGACTTTGGGGTTAACTAAAGCCGCCCGGCGCAGACCTTTTATGTTCAGTGTACGGTTGGCGCCGAGGGGTAACACGACGCGCTCTATCGGGACATTTGGCGAGGTCCGGGGGAGGTCCGCCGCCAAACCGTTTTGAAAAGTCAGGACCAATGAAACTAACCACATCACGACTACCTTCTTAGCAATCGTGAGGCCGCTGCTAATGGGCCTGACTTTTCTAAATCAATTCAATTTCCGGACTTACCCAAGTCCGATTACCGGTCTTAGATACCGCTTAAGTTCAATCGAAAATCTGCATCTACATCAGCCAAGAAGTTGCGGTTGGCTTGGTTGTCAGCCACGTTCGTGAACTCGCTGACGTAGTAATTCCCATAAGTGCCTCCGGCGTGCACCACTCCAGCAATTTCTAGACGGCCACCGCTCTGACGCAGCAGCGGGCCTCCGCTATCACCGAAGCAAGTGCCGGCTTGGTTGGCGTCACCAATCACACCACGGAAGTTCGATGTTTTGGGCGTTAGCAACGTGAGGTAGCTGTTTTTCTGAGCAATGCGGTTCGTACCCGAGCGCTTCACACCCGAACCCGTACGCTTTTCAACGCTGTTGCAGCCAAATCCTACGACCGCAACGGCATCACCCACATCGGCACGATTGGCGAAGGAGAAGATTTCTTCCTGTTTCGTAGTTAATGTCTCGTTGAAGATCAGGAACGCGATGTCATTGGTGTCGTCCACATGTCCCGTACCCGCCCAAACGCGCTTGGAAGTTTTGAAGTCGCCATTCTTCGTGCGGACCGTGTAGATTCCTGCGGAGTCGACGCAGTGAGCGGCAGTAAGAACCGCGTTTTCGCTCACGATGGCGCCCGTGCACAGCCCTGAACTCGCGGGGGCGATAACCATCACCACACCTGGATATTCATTCGTGATGGCACCGAACCGACCCGCTGCTGCAGGAATCACATCTTCAGAGAAGTTTTCGCGTGCGCAACCCACAGAGAGAAGAGCGGCTGCGAGCAAGAATGTGGAAAGCAAAAGACGACCGACGTGCATCATGGAGATTCCCCCTGAACATAGAATTTCTAATGTTGATCTCTCGACGTGAAGGCAACGAAGCGCCGCCGGAAGCGACACCAACCACGTACAGAATTTGCCGAGAGTTCTAAACGGTGAGGACCGAGAAGTCCGTCACCTACCCCGAAACCGTAACGACTTTCTTAATTTGCAAGCGTAAGACCAAAGAATGCGCAAGCGCGGAACCCTTCGAAACGAGTGCCGTTTTTCGCGTTTTGTCGACTCCCTTAACACCCGCTGAAACCCTCGACAGCTGGCGATTTTTTCGACGTCTTTTTTCGCCACCGGCTAAAGTGCCTAATTACGCAGGGAAAAACCACCTAGTCTTTAGACACCGGCGGCAGAAAAGCTAAACCCCCGCGTAACCCGTTGAATTTGAATAGGTCGGGGGCATTGTTGGGGGATCCCTACCTAAACCTTAAACAAAGTGTCATCTCCCTTGCTCCTCTGGAAGTGAGTCGTTACATTCGGACCCTTCAAGTCCCCGTAGTTAAATGGATATAACGAGCGATTCCTAATCGCTAATTACAGGTTCGATTCCTGTCGGGGATATTAGTTTCGTCGGAGGCCCCGTGGCACACAATCCAGGATTTCTACAAATGGTGAACGACGCCAAGAAGCGCATTCAGGAAACCACGCCTCAGGAGGTTCAAAAGCGTCAGGCGGCGGGCGATAAGTTTCACTTGGTGGACGTGCGTGAGGATACCGAGTGGGCCGCCGGCCGGGCCCAGGGGAGTATCCACGTCGGCAAAGGCGTGATTGAGCGAGACATTGAGACCGCCATTCCGAATAAGGACGAAGAGATCATTCTTTACTGCGGAGGCGGGTTTCGTTCGGCGATTGCTGCCGAAGCACTCTTAAAGATGGGCTACACCAAGGTGATTTCTATGGAGGGTGGCATCCGTCTTTGGCGCGAACTCGGCTATCCAGAAGACCACTGATCCCAAAAGGTGCCCGTGCACCTTTTAGAGGACAGGCTTGAGGGTCTGGTAGGTCTTTTCCCACTCAGTGCCGTCATAAACGCTACGGGCGGCCTGGAGCTTCTCACCGCCTGAAGTCATCGCATCCATCAGCTCCTTTGCGAAGGCTCCGCTGCGCACCTCGGCAAACACTCGGTCCATCTCTTTGCGGGTTTCTTGCGTGATAATGCGAGGACCGCGGCTAATAGCACCGTAAAGCGCAGTGGGAGAAATCCGTTCCAGCATTCCCTTGGGACCATTCTTAAGAAATAGGTCGAGCGTGGCCTGCAGCTCTTGGCAAACATCGAAGAACGCAAGCTCGGGAGGATGCCCGTTGGCTGTCAAAGTATCGAAAGCGTGGCGCATGAGTTCCATGACCCCACCCACGAGAACCACTTGCTCGCCAAACAAGTCGCCCTCGGTCTCTAACGCGAAGGTGGTCTCCCGCAAAAAGCGAGTATTACCAGCTACCGCTTCCGCATAACTTCGGGCCAGATGTCGAGCTGCCTCAGGAGCCCCTTCGTTCACGGCGTACAGTGCAGGTAACCCTGCCCCAGACTCAAAACGACTTCGCAAAAGCGCTCCCGCCCCTTTTGGAGCGAACAGGAAGTAAGAACAGCCCTCCAGCTTGGGAACCAAACCGAAATGGAAAGCAAATCCATGCGCAAATCCGGCTGTCCGCTCACCACTTTCGAAAAGCGCGCTCAAATCTCGAAAAGCGGGCCCGATGAGCGGATCGGGGAGCAGAAACATCACGACCGAACTACCTGCGGCAGCGCTGGCAAAGGACTCTGGCGAGAAACCGTCGCTTAAGGCAGCTTGCCAAGCCTTGCCCTCTGGCCGAGCGCCTACCTTTACACAAACCCCGAAGTCCCGAAGATTCAAAGCCTGGGCCCTTCCCTGATTGCCGTAGCCCAGGATGGCGACCGTTTGTGAACGAATATCCATTTCCTATGCATACGGTTTTCCGCCTCATATTGCAAAGTAGCCCCAGGGAGTGGGACACTGGGAGGTCGATGTCCTTGTTCAAACTAACCAGTGAGTTCCAGCCTCGAGGCGACCAGCCTCAGGCGATTGAAAAGTTGGTCGCTAACCTTAACGAAGGTAAGCGGCACAATGTCCTTCTTGGAGTCACCGGAAGCGGCAAGACTTTTACGATGGCGCACACGATTGCCCAGCTCAACCGACCCGCGCTGGTCATGGCGCCGAATAAGACACTGGCCGCGCAGCTGTATTCGGAATTCAAGCAACTTTTCCCTCAGAACGCGGTTGAGTATTTCGTGAGCTACTACGACTACTATCAGCCCGAAGCGTACATCCCTTCGAGTGATACTTTTATTGAGAAGGACTCGTCGATCAACGACCAGATCGATCAGCTTCGCCACTCCGCGACCGCGTCTTTACTATCACGTCGCGATCTCATCATCGTGGCGAGCGTTTCGTGCATTTACGGCTTGGGCTCTCCAGAAATGTATCGAGAGATGTTGCTCGACATTGAAGTTGGCAAGGAATACCGGCGCGACAACCTCCTGCTTCACCTGGTCGAGATTCAATACGAACGAAACGACATCGACTTTCATCGCGGAACCTTTCGGGTACGCGGCGATGTGATTGAAGTCTTTCCCGCGTCGGAAGAGCAATACGCTTACCGAATTGAATTCTGGGGCGACCAGCTAGAGAAGATCAGTAAGATCGATCCCATCACGGGCAAAACGGTCGATAAGTTAGAGACCCTGACGATTTTTCCAGGAAGTCACTATGTGACCGAGCGCGATCAGATGAAGCGCGCCATTAAGACCATACAAGCGGAATTGGGTGAGCGCTTAATCCAGCTCAAGTCGCTCAACAAGCTCGTGGAAGCGCAACGGTTGGAGAGTCGGACTTACTACGACATCGAAATGATGGAGGAGATGGGCTACTGCAATGGCATCGAAAACTACAGCCGCCACCTCACCGGCCGTAACGGAGGGGATCCCCCTCCGACTCTGCTTGAGTATTTCCCGAAAGACTTTTTGTTGTTCATCGATGAAAGCCACGTCACGGTCCCCCAAGTGGGCGGCATGTTCCGAGGAGATAGGGCGCGCAAGGAAGTTTTGGTAGAGCACGGATTCCGCTTGCCCTCTGCTCTAGACAACCGTCCCTTGAACTTTTCCGAGTTCGAAGCCTTCATGCGCCAAGTGATCTATGTGTCGGCGACTCCCGGCAAATATGAACTGGAACATGGCAAGGGCGACATCATTCAACAAATCATTCGTCCGACGGGACTGATTGACCCTGTCATCTCGATTCGTCCCGCGCGCGGCAGTGTGGATGATCTTTACGGGGAAATCCGTAAGCGCGTGGATAAGGGGCAGCGCGTTCTAGTGACAACGCTCACCAAGCGCAGCGCTGAAGACCTGGCCGAATATTACGAGAAGCTCAATTTGAAGGTGCAGTATCTGCACTCGGACATCGACGCCATCGAGCGGGTGGAAATCATCCGACAGCTACGCATGGGCAATATCGATGTCCTCATCGGTATCAACCTGCTGCGCGAAGGTTTGGATATTCCTGAGTGTGGGCTCGTTGCCATATTGGATGCCGACAAGGAAGGTTTCTTGCGCAGCCAAACCTCGCTCATTCAAACGATTGGCCGCGCGGCCCGTAACTTAGATGGAATGGTTATTCTCTACGCGGATACCATTACCAAATCGATTGATTTTGCGATTAAGGAAACGGATAGGCGGCGCGCCATCCAGGAAGCCTACAACACCAAACACGGCATCACGCCGGAGTCGGTACGCAAGAACATCCAGGATCCTCTCTACAAGCTCGAAAACATGGACTACTACGAAGTCAAAGTAGCCGAGCGAAAAATTGGCTACAGCATCGACATGAAAAATCTACCGAAGGAAATCGGTAAACTGGAGAAGCTCATGAAAAAGGCCGCGAAGGATCTCGAATTCGAAAAGGCAGCGGAGATGCGCGACAAGTTGCTCGAGCTAAAAAAGATTCAAGTAAAAGAGGGTTAGAGATCGGCAACGGGCTCCTCAATGATCGGAGTTTCTTTTGCGCCGAAGAGGCAGCCGACAACTACGTGAAGCTAGCAGAGGTCGAAGAGCGGGAATACGAAGCATCAACAAAGGCTAGCTATTCGACCGTTCCGTCAGCGTTGATTCGAGCAAGGCCACCGGTTGAGACGCCATTGAAGCCAATGAACATTCCACCCAAATAAAGATCGCCTGAGCCATCGTCACTTACCTTCAATGCGCCAATCGGATCCGAGGTTGTGTTGGTGTTTTTAATAGTCAAAGATGTGTCGCGCGAGCCATCCGAGTTCAACCGAAGCAGATTATAGGCTCCCGTGCCTTGATAGCTGCTAAAAGCACCGCCAATGAAAATGTCGCCAGAACCGTCCTTCGCCAGGCAGACCCCATTGACGAATGGGAACATATTCAGCCCAGACCCAACACTAAACGCAGTATCCTGACTTCCGTCCGAATTAAGGCGCACAATCCCTCTTTGCGTCACTCCCTGGTAGGTGCCAAAGAGTCCTCCCACATAAATCTTTCCCGAACCATCCTCGAGAGGGACGATAGCCATAACATTGCTATTGAATCCCGTTCCAATTGCGAACGTCGAATCGACACTGCCGTTTGCATTGAGTCGGACGATCGAAGCGGAAGCCGTCCCATCATAAGCGGTGAACTGCCCCCCCACATAAACTTGTCCGCTCGCCAAAGGCGTAATAGTCTTCACCGGGCCGTTGAATCCCGCGCCCATCACGAAGCCCGCCACTCGAGTGGCGAAGTTGTCGACGCAGACGAAGTAGTTCGCTGCAACTCCTTTGTAGGCCGTGAAATCGCCGCCAATATAGACCCGCTGCGAAGCATCGGCCGCCCCAGCGACCGCGGTGGCGTTGCTATTGAGTCCCGTACCAATCGCAAACGCGGTATCGCGCGTGCCATCGGAGTTGAGCCGGATGATGCGATTTGCCGCAACCCCTTGGTAGTTCTGAAACCAGCCCGCGACGTAGATATCGCCCGAGGTGTCGGGAGCAGGAGCAATCGCCAGGACGCGTTCATCGAAGCCCGTTCCAATATTGAACGAAGTGGCGGCTGCTCCGTTTCGATCTAGCCGAATGAGGTAGTTGGCGGGTGTGCCGTTATAAGAAGTGAAGTAACCGCCGACGTAAAGCTCCCCGGAGGTACCTGAAACTTCCAAGAGGGTGTTTACATCCTCGTTAAATCCAGAACCCGTCGGCATTGAGGTGTTGATGGATCCATCGACCTTTAGCCGCGTGAGATAACTCGCACCGGTTCCTTGGTAACTATTGAAATAGCCCCCGACGTAGATGTCGCTGCTTCCGAACACAGGGGCAATGGCGCGCACGCCAAACCCATCAAAACCACCCACGACCGCGAAGCTTGCGATTCGGGTGCCGTTGGACTGGAGTTTGATTAGCCGATTTGCTGTGACGCCTTGATAAGTGTTGAAGGTCCCGCCCAGATAAACGTCGCCGCTGCCGTCCGTCGCAACTGAGATAGCATAGACGCTACCGATCGCATCAAAGCCCGCTCCTATCGCAAACGTAACATCTGCTGTGCCGTTGGGGAGAATGCGAACGACTCGATTTGCTCCGCTCCCTCGGTACGAGCCGAAGTAGCCGCCGACATAGAGATTACCTAAGCTGTCGAGCGCGAGAGCATATACATTTGAATCGAATCCCGTTCCGACCACAAAGCTGGCATCGCGCGTGCCGTTGGCCAAAAGCTTAACAATCCTATTAGCAGAAACGCCTTGGTAGTTCTGGAAAAGTCCCCCGACGTAGAGGGCGTTTCCGTCAGTTGTCGGTAAGATTTTATAGACTGGGCCATCGAACCCAGCACCCATGATGAAGCTCGGGTCATAGGCTCCGTCGGGGAGGATCCGAACAATATTCGAGGCTGCAGTACCCAAATAGTCTGTAAAAAAACCGCCGACATAGATAGCGCCAGAACCGTCTCGGGTCGGGGCCGCGGCGAATGTGGTACTGAGTCCGCCAGAGTTGAAAGCAGAGTCAATGGCACCATTGGAGTTGAAGCGTTTGATTCCCCCCGCACTTGCGACGTAAAAATCGCCAGCCCCATCTTCCGCCGGAAAGATCTCCACGACAGTTCCACTCGTAGAGCCCATCGTGACGCTTGGGTCTGGACCATAAGTTTCCGTTTCTACCACTGCCACGTAAGGGGTTGACGCTTTGCCGAAGGACCGTAAGTTGCCCCCGACGATCATCCGATCGGGGAGCACTGAAATAGTGTGGATTGAACCGTTGGCTCCGCGGTTCAGATTGAAAGCGCCATTGTCGGACCTGGCGGAAAGCGCCAGCGAGACCTCCCGTTGAGCCACCCCATCGAAGTAGGATAGCGTGGCCTCCGCATCGAAGTCTCCCGCCGGAGGTTGAGGAGCGGCAAAAGCGATCGCAAGGGTGCAAGATGCTCCCGAGACGAGAGTTGCAGAGCAAGTCCCTCCCGTTCCGGGAAACGAACCGCCCACGAAAGAATAGGGAGACGGCAGATTGAGGGAGGAAATATCGGTTGCTGCAATCGATCCCACATTGGAAAGCACAACGACCGTTGACTGGCTTCCGCCAAACGCCACTCGTCCAAAGACCGTTTCATTGTTCGACCAAACCAGTTCCGCTGGGATGACTGATCCGTCTGCGAAGCAGTTGTCGCTGGATACACACAGGCCCAGGCCACAGGAGCTCAATAAGAGTGTGGCTAAAAGGGAAAATACAAGCCTCGTTTTCAGCATGTCTATTTGCATAAAAGACTAAGGAAGTGAGACTTTTAAAGTAACGTAAAAAAGTGTGGGAAAGATGAAGGGAGGAGCGTCCGATTTGCCTCACGAGTTTCCTCATTGAAAACGCTACTTTCGACGGTGTGCATAATGCGAGGTGCGAGATCGTTGCCTCATAATCCTTGTTACTAGACACGGATTAACCCCTCGGAAGGAGGAGCGAATGAGCAACGATCTCAAGCAGCAGTATATTCGTCTTCAATGGCTTCGGTATCAGAATGCGAGTCGTCGGCAGAAAAAGGTGATTTTGGACGAGTTGTGTGCACTGACGGGGTGCCATAGGAAGCACCTGATACGGCGCATGAAGGACCTGCCGAGCGGTTTGCGCAAGCGCCCTGGTCGCAAGCGCGTGTACTCAGAGCACGCGGTGTACCACCTGAGAAAACTTTGGTTGCTGCTTAACCAGATGAACAGCAAACGGCTCAAGGAGGCTTTGCCTGAGTGCATGGGACATTACGTGGCCTCTGAATCGGTGAAGCAGGAGCTGTGTCGGATGAGTGCTGCGACGATAGATCGTTATCTTGCTGCCATTCGCGCGAAGGTTGCACGTCGGGGTCGTTCCGGAACTCGCCCTGGCCGGTTACTCAAGCACATGATTCCCATCAAGCCCTTTGACTACAACGTGCACCAGCCCGGTCACGTTGAAGCGGACTTGGTTGCACACTGCGGAGGATCGCTCTCAGGCGAGTTTATTTGGAGCCTGACTTTCACGGACATTTATTCTGGTTGGACGGAGAACCGAGCCGTCTGGGGAAAAGGCGCTCACGGCGTTTTGGAATCGATTCGAAGTGTGGAAGCAACCCTGCCGTTTCCCATCTTGTCGTTTAACTGCGACAACGGGAAAGAGTTCCTCAATCATCATTTGATTCACTATTTCAGCCCCGAGGGCGAGAAAAAACGCGCCGCTCAGCTCATGACTCGCTCACGCGAATACCGCAAGAACGACAACTGCTACGTCGAGCAGAAGAACTGGACCCACGTTCGGGAACTCTTCGGCTATGACCGTTTCAGTAACCCTAGACAAGTAGATCTGATGAACCGCATGTACCAAGAAGAGCACCGCCTCCTTCACAACTTCTTCTATCCGCAAATGAAGCTCAAAACCAAACTGCGCATCGGGAGCCGGTACCGACGGACCTATGACAAGCCAAAAACTCCTTACCGGCGAATCCTCGACTGTGAGCAAGTACCGCAGCACGTGAAGGACTCACTGACCGCTTTTTACAAAACACTCAACCCATTTCGCCTGAGAAAGGAACAACACAAAAAACTCAAAGCCTTCTATCAAGCTTCCAAACCACTAACCGATGAGAAAGACGCAGCGTGAACCACTACCGCTTTACCCACCGCGTCCTAGTAACGGTCTTCAATGAGGAAATCCG
>JBGTAN010000012.1:0-80312 GCA_041749855.1 Bdellovibrionota bacterium | reverse complement strand
CTGCTGCTTGAGATCGTTGCTCATTCGCTCCTCCTTCCGAGGGGTTAATCCGTGTCTAGTAACAAGGATTATGAGGCAACGATCTCGCACCTCGCATTATGCACACCGTCGAAAGTAGCGTTTTCAATGAGGAAACTCGAGTAATTCGCGCAACCCTCCTCGCCATAATCCCTTCACAATCGCGTGTTCTAATGAAGGGATAAAGTCCCCACAGTTTTTGTCACCGTCGTTTGGACGTTTTATCTTGGGTGATCACGCATGATTTCCTCGTTAGGTCGATGGACCTTTAGTCTCGCAGTCGTTTTGATTTTTTCCGCTTCCTGCACTCGTAAACAGGTTACCCCTGCAGCTTCAGGAAGCAAAATGGCGAAGAAGCAAGCCGTGCGCAGTCGCGCCACTGCTTCGCTTCCCTCTGCCCGCGCAGCTACTCCCGGCGCAGCGCCAAAAGTAGAATCGCCTTCGGCCGAAGAACCCTCGCAGGAACAAGCCGCAAAGGAAACTAAAGCCGAAGAGAATCAGACAGACTCCGAAGAGCAGATCGCGCAAGAAGATTCCATTTACGAAGAAGAGGAAGTGGCAGAACCCCAAGTGCAGGAAGAGGTGGCTCAGAATGAATCCGCAGAGCCCTCACCCTCTCTTCAATCTCTCATGGAAGAAGAATTGAGTGCGGGCGCACAGGGCCCCGCAAATCTGTCCGCTTCGGGCGGTGCTCCTCTTCTTCTCGCGATGGATAACTCGGCTAGCCGCGCACCCACCTCGAGCACCAAGCCAGCCGGGGGGAGCACGGCTCCTTCCAGCGGAACTTCGAACTCCAACGTCTATATCGAAGAACCCGCAAGCACTCCCAGTACCACGGTACTCGCTACTTTCAACCCAGGGCTACTCTCACCGGTTTGTACTTTCAAACTCATCTCTGCCGGAAGTCCACCGGGGGTTGTGGTGGATAAATACGAAGTCACTTGCAATGCTATGGGCCGTTTCCCCGATGGTGCTTTGCGCGAGTTGACGGCGACGCAGGCGGTTGGGCTGGTGCCGAAATGGAGTAACCCTCTTGGCGTTAAAGGAGCAACCATAGGCCGCGACGACCTTCAGTGCCGAGTCGAGAACCAAGGCTTGCGCCACATTTGTGAGATAAACATCCCGGCAAAAACCCATGTTCAGTACACCACGCAACTGAGTGTCGCATCGGCTACTTCAGGACCAGTGGAAAAAGAGGCCCGAGTCGTGCTCCCCTTTTCCATTGCAACGCTCGGAAATCCAAGACACCTACCCGTCTTGAACATAATTAGCACGGCAAACTCGATAGAGTATCCATTCGATTCTCCCGCTCTTCGGTCGAGATTCTCCAAGCCCACTTCCTTGTGCTTTGTGAAAGATCGCCTTTACTTTGCGTCGACTAGATTCATATACGTGCAAACAGAAAACTCCGTAGAGCTATTTGCGGGTTCTGGGAACCGACAACGCCTCTATGCACTCTCAGCACTTCGTTCGCTCAGTGATGTTTTCAGCGATTCAATAGCGAAGAATGAAACTTGCCCTGTTGTTTCTCATCGCCTCAACGTAGCGTTTGGCGCAGAGAATGAAGATATTTTACCGCTCCATATCGCTTGTGATGCACGCCGCAACGGGATTTTTGTCTCCGATCCATATAATCATCGGGTAGTATTTATTTCGCTGAGTGACCATGGCTCAGTGACGCAGATTGCAGGCGTAGTCCAAACAGACAGTATCGCTCAACAGACGCAGCAATATAATCAGCAAGAGCAGCTCCAAACTTCACAAAATCAGCAGCAGGGCCAAACTAACACGCAACAGCAGATCCAACGCAGAGCGGAGGGGGACGAAGACAGTACTCCGGCGCCTGCTCAACCTTGGGCAGCGGTTGGTACAGCTTTAACCTACCCTCAGCACTTAGCGATCCTCTACGGCCAAGATGACCAACCCGATCAGCTTTGGATTGGCAGCGCATCGGCGCCTCATCCTAGCGTCGTCCATTTGCCGAAAACACCTCGCCCCGCGCTAGCCGATTTGAGTATTAAATGCGGAAACACTTTTCCGGGTTCAGAAAATCAAATTCAAGTCAGCCGTGGCTCATTGACGAAACATTTTCTGCGGGTTCCGGCCTCGGCGATGCTGAACCTTTATGCCAATGCTAGAAACGATGCTATCTACGCGGCTGTCAATGCAATCGATCCAAGAGCCGGGTACGGCTCTTTTGTGGCGAAGGTAGATTCTTCCAACTTGGTGAGCAAAAATGGATTGGAACTACCGTTTCAGCAACTAGGAAAGTTCAACCGCCAATCGGGTGAGCCGCTCTATGCACGACATATTGAGGGACTATGGGTGGACTCGGACGAGCAGATTTTCGTTTCTCAACCCAGACAAGACACCATTTCCATCCTTGCTAGTGAATCCGGTCACTACCGGGACTTTGATGTGTACGCCGGAATCAACGCAGGAAGTCGCGCGACCAACTTCAAACCCTCTTTTCCCGATAGCAACTTTCAGGTCATCAAATTCTTGAATGGCTTTGTGCCTGACTTCAATCCGCTTCGTCGTAAGACGCTGGCCCTCTTCTCTTACGGAAGTCGCACAGAGGTCGAACTCAATCGCCCGAAAGGGATCACTCGCGGGCCGGACGGGGCACTGTATTTTGCGAACCATGGGACGGCAACGATTGGTCGAATTGCCCCCGATACGACCACTTTAGGTTTCACCCGACAGGGGATTGTTTCGATTGCCTCAGGTGCCCAAAGTCCCTTTGCAACAAGTCCTACTCAGCCGCACAAGGAAGTGGATTTTGGATTCACTACGGGTGTGAAATTCACCGCGGCGGGAGATCTTCTTATTACAAGTTTTTCAGGGCAGAAAGTCTTTAAAATTGACTCCGAGGGGCTGGCGCATCGAATCGCGGGCCTACCGGGCGACTCTGCCGCCATTGAACTGGACAAACCTTGCGCTCAGAGCAAAGGCCCGGAAGGCAAGTCGCTCGCGACCTATGCCCTTTCGTATCCGACCATGGCGGTGGAACGCAGTAACGGGGACATCTACATAGCAGAATTCGGAACCTGCCGTATCCTAAAACTTACACGTGACCTTACCCTCACCACCCTCGCCTACCTTCCCAACTTGGCCATCATTAAGGCGACAAAGGGCGACGAGGAAGAGCTGGAGCCTTGCGCCGGCTGTAGACCATATGCCCTTGCGTATGACGCCGTTTCTGACTCGCTCTTCTTTACGGCGATGGACGGCGACTACGGCATGGTCGGAAAGATCAACCTCGAAACTACCGCCTACTCCCACTTTTTACCTGCCTCTCAGAAACGATTGGACGGTTTCCGACAACCTCGTGGCCTGGCCATCAACCCAGACGAACCGTTCCATCCGGATGCGCCGAACGGGCCGAAGGGGATGATTTATCTCACGGAGGCGGGGTACGACTGTCAGAACAATCTAGGCGGTTACTGTCATAAGGTGTTGAAATTCGACTTCGCCGGCAATTATCGAGGCAAATTCCCTGCCCAGGACGGAAGAGGCCACAATCCTGACGAAGACAGGTTCGAAGGTTCGACCTTGTCTAGCGCACAGTTCTCCAATCCGACTGGGCTTGCCTTCGGACTAAATGGAGATTTGTTTGTAGCTGATACCGGCAACAGCCGAGTGAAGCTGGTCAGCCCAATCAAAGGGAGGATCAAGACTTTCATGGGCGGCGAGGCAAACGGCTTCTCAACGAACCGTAACCCTTGCATTGCGAGTCTCAGCAATAGTGAACCGACCAGAGAAATTGGGTCTATTCACGCGATCAACTCCGCCCGCCCCTCTCTTGCGTCTTACTGTATGGGAGCACCCGTGGCGATTGACGTCCAATCCTCCTGCCAGGAACGCAGAATGGCCTTCTTAAGTGCCGACGGTTCAGAAGGCTTCAAGACGGAAGTAACCGGACAGGTAACGATGGCGTTCTCCAATTACTTCGGAGGAACCGGCCTGTTTTATGAAGGATTTGAAGGGGTTATTACGAAAGTGAGTTACCCGTGCTCATTCATCTCGCCCGTTCACGGCGAAAAGACAACCGCTCCCCCCAGTCCGCTCTGAGCCTATCAAGCCCTAGGCCTTTTCTTCCGATAAGATATCGGGAGTTTACGCGCCATGACGCTTCGCTCGCGCAAGCCAAATTCAAAGGCTCGCTGGTATGCCTCGCCTGACATTACCCTGCGCCGAGGTGCGATCATTGCTCTCGTAGCGGGCGTCTTTCTCTATGGGCTTTGCGCCACCCAGGCGTACCAATTCCTCGAAACACGCATTGCCTTGCCGCTGGCTTTCCAAGTGCGCAGCTGGCTGGGGAAAGATCCCGAGCTCGACCCGCGGCTGAAGATCTTTGTTCTCGATGATGAAACACTCCTCTTCCTACAGGATGGAAAAAACGAAGCCCCTGACGAGCTAGCGCTTTCAGATTGGGCCAAAGTTCTAAAGAGTTTTCAAAATGCGGGCCCTTCCGCCGTCTTTATCGACAAAGTCTTTGGCGCTCCTCGCGGCATCAGCGACGCTCCCTATTTCAACTCCACCGTGTCCTCGCTTCCCTTTCCGGTGATAACGCCTGCAATTTTGCTGAAAAAGCCCATCGTGAATCGTCCGGTGCTTGCAAGCCCCTTCACACGATTGGATTCGAAATCAGTCAAAGGGGAAGCTTGGTACGCACATGGACCGGACTCCCGAATCGCGTCGGCGCTCACCACCGTTGGACACGTCGAATACCACGGCGATCTTCGAACGCAGGCACTGCTTGCGCTTCACGGAGGCGGCGCATTGCCCGCAGCCGGACTCCTCGTCGACAAAACGGGAACCCTGCCGCCGCTCGATCCAGAAGGGCGCTTCATCGTTAACTTTGTCGATCCGAAACGCTATGGCGGCGGAAGATCCTTCCGACTGAAAAACGTGGTAGAAGCCGCTCGCAAAGGGGCTCAGATTTCGACCATCCCTAAGGACGGCGTCGTGGTGGTACTCACCACCCTGTTCAGCGGGGGCGCCGGCTACGTCGCAAGTCCCTTTGGCCCTATTCCCCCAGGACATGTCTCGGTTGCGGTACTCAATAGCGCGCTATCAGGCCGGTGGATTCGCCTCCTACCCGGCGGTGACATCATTTTGATCCTCTTTGCCCTCGGGGGTATTGCGGCTGCGTACTATCTATGGGCTGCTCGCTTTTGGTTCGCGCTCACGAGCGTCGTCGGATTTGCGGTCACTACAGGGCTGCTGCTTTTTTCATACGAATCGGTCCATTCGAATTGGTTGTTCTGGGTCATCGGATTTGTAACGACCGCACTTCCCCTGCACGCGCAGAAAGTGCGATCGGCTCAGTCCAAATCCCGTCGGCTGAAAGAAACCCTTGAAGGCGTGGTCCCCCCCAATCGCTTGGCCGAGATCTTAGATGAACCCGAAAGTCTTGCTTTGGCCCCTGCCAGTCGCATCGTCACTGTGATGTTCATCGACGTCGTGGGCTTTTCCCTGGTGGCAGAACGCCAGTCCGCCGAACAGGCTTTTAGAGACCTGAAGAAGCTCATGCAACGCTTGCTTGCGACCGTGCACGCGCATGGCGGTGTCGTCGATAAAACGATGGGCGATGGCATGCTGTGTTTCTTTGGCTACCGCCACGTTCAGTCCGAGGAAGTTCAAGATCACGCGAATCAAGCTTTTCAGTGCGCGCTGGCCATTCAACGAGACAACGTAGACCAAAATATTCGGGCTGCCGATGCGGGCGAACCCGTGTACCCGCTTCGCATAGGTATTAACACTTCGGCGGCCTACATTGGCGACTTGGGGAGTTCGTTTCGAATTGAGCTCACACTCATCGGGCACGGGGTAAACTACGCCCAGCGCCTGGAGTCTGCGTGCGATAGCAACTGCATCATGTTGGGTGTTACCACTCGAGACATGCTCACCAATGTAGACTCGAACAGCGTGAGCCTGCGCAAGCGAACCATTCGCATGAAGCACCATGCGAACCTCGTTGAGGCTTTCGAATGCGATCCCTTCCTCTCTCAACCCGAGTTGCGATCTAAAGCGCTGCGAGCCTATCGAGACTTTTTAGGCATTGCACGCAAAGAAAACCGATGGCCCGTTCCCTCCCATGTGAACATTTCCATCCGGACGGACCACGGCGAAGGCAATATGGTGGATTTCTCAGAGTCAGGTTTTGCCGTGGTGCTCAATCAGTACCACGCCTGCGGCGTCACTCTGAGTGTGGAAATGGAATCGGTCGATGGGAAGTTGCGCGAAGAGCTAAAGCGCTTGGGCCTCAACTCCATTTATTGTGAGATCCGCTGGAGCCGCCCAATGGATACTAATCCTCAGAGTAACAAGTACCTTCACGGACTACTCATCCGCAATCTCACCCGAGATCAACGCGACGTTCTGCTCAATCGTATCCGAGCGGCGCTTACCGAGCAGATTTCTAAAACCGACGCAGCTTGAGGCCGCGCTAAGGCCCGCTGGGCTTGTAAGCAGGCAACCAGCTACACGGCACGACCGCAAACAGAGCCAAGCCACACAGAATCAAGAAGCCGATCTTGAGCGCTCTAATTCGAGCAACTGCGTTGATCTGCAAGCTTTCCGTGACTTCGGCTGGTGTAGCGGAAGTATGAGTAAGCCGCTCTTTCACCTGCTCATCACGCATAAAGTTCAGGTTATCGAGGTTCACTTCATCTTGGAGCTCGGCAGACAGCACAGGATTGCCGTTCACATTCGTCCTGATAAAGTGGCTTAACAATCCGACCAACACAGCCCCCACCATTGCGGTGCCTACGGCGACAGCCAAGTTTTGGGTTACGCCGCGCATTGACCCGACATCTCCTGCCAGTTCTTTTGGAGCTGCCGTGACCAGCACATTGAAAAGAAGCGTCACCAAAGCGCCTTGGCCCAGACCCACGGCGATAAGCCCCAAGATAACCGGCAGCGCATTCCAATTGTTATGAGTGACAAACGCGAGCCATGCCGTCCCGGCAGCCACCAGCACAAACGCACACCTTGCGATGTGTCTGGGACTGAAGCGGTCATAGAGTCGAACGACCAGAATGGCTGTGAAAAACACCGTCAGCATGAAAGGCATCATCGCAAGCGTGGTTTGGAACGCTGGGCTGCCCTGCACAATTTGAATGTAAAGAGGCACGGCAAAGTTAATGGCAGCCTCGATACCAACCACCACGAACAAAGCAATCACGGCGGCCCACTCTTTGGGCGACTGCACGACTTCCAGTGCCAGCAGCGGCGTCTGGCTCCTTGTGGCTCTGCTTTGCGTCCAAACAAAGAAGGCCATGCCTAGCATAATCCCCACGAGGATCATGATAGGCGCAGGCGACACTCCGAGCAGATCCCAAGGTGCTGCGTCTTTGGCAACGAGCACTCCCCAGTTGCGCATATTATTAAACCCAAAGGTGATGAGGATGATCGCCACCGCGGAAATCAAAACTCCCAAGATATCGATCTTAACTTCGGGTCGAGGAGCAGAAGGTTTCAGTTTGGTACTGAGTAGCAAAATGGTGGCTGCGTGCACAATGAGCAGTCCGAAAGCCCAACGCCAGCTCAACGCAGTGGCTACTGCCCCTACAATCACCAGAGCCAGAACGCCCGCAATCGCACGGGCTGAACCCAACCACCCGACGGCCTTAGCCTGCTGTTTTCCGCTATAGTGCGTGGCAATGAGGGCCACTAACGTCGGTACCAGGGCTGCGCCGGCAAATCCCGCGAGCGCTTGGCACGCAAGCATCACGCCCGCAGTGGGACTTAAGACCATCCCGATCATGGCGGCGAGGAAGAGACTCACCGCTCCTTGAAAGAATTTCTTCGCTCCAAAGCGCTGGCCCAGTTTCGCACCAAGCATAATGAAACCCGAAACGCCGAGCGAATACAGGACAACCGCCGTCCCGACGGTCGTGGGCGGCACATCAAAGCTCTCGACCATGCCTCCCATTGAAATGGGAATCGCCGATACATTGAACGACATGAGCGCTTGGCCCATTCCGATAACGATCATGGGCAACCAGGGGCTAGCGACTTCTTCTTGCGTGGGATTGTTTGTCATTGATTAGGCTCCGAAACAAATAAGTCCATTCCAAGGCGTTGAGACAGAAACTTGGAGGCCAGCTGACCTTTCACGCTGTTGCCGGCGGGGTCGAGAAGCGGTGCGAACGTTCCCAGCCCCCCTTTTCCAGGCGACACGGTGACAATTCCGCCACCGATTCCGCTCTTACCTGGAAGCCCAATATCATAGAGCCAGTCCCCGGAGGTTTCGTACAAGCCTGCGGTGACCATCACAGCCAAAGCATAGTGACAAACCAGCGGCTCCACTAGGCGTTGCTTCGTGAGTGGATTGACTCCGCCGTCGGCAAGCGTGGCGCCCATGACCGCCAAGTCCTTAGCGGTAACATTGAGGGAACACTGCTTCGTGTAAAGCTCCACGGCTTCTGCCGGATCCATATAGACGCGTCCAAAGCTCTGAAGCAGTCGGGCGATGCTTTGGTTGCGGAAGTTCGTTTCCGAGGCAGAGGCGTACACTTCTTCGTTGATAGAAAGCGTTCGGCCTGCAAATCGCGATAGGCCTTCATGGATAAACCTCCACTTTTCTTCTGCGTTTTTTCCAGGAACGAGGCTGGTCGTCGCAATCGCCCCGGCGTTCACCATCGGATTGGTTTTGCCATCTGAATTGCGTTCAATCCCGGCCAAGGAATTAAAAGGCATGCCGGTCGCATTCGCCCCGATTTTATCGCGCACAGCATCCGCACCCAACAGGTCGCATACCAGCGAGAACACGAACGGTTTTGAAACGCTCATGATCGTAAATTCTTTTTGCGTATCGCCGGCAGAAAAGACAGTCCCTTTCGTATCGACCAGGCAAACCCCAAACTGATTTTCAGGAACACGCGCGAGTGCGGGATAGACTTGGGAGTTTTTCCCTTCGGACGAGCTTTTGAAAGCCTCAAAGGCTTCTTGAACGAGTTCCTGAACGGTTTCGTCTGCAGGCAATCGCCCGGTGGAAACGTAAGGTTTGAATGCTTTGATCGATTTGACTTCGCTCACGACTCGCTCCTTTGTCGAAGGGGCCTTTCATTAGGTTCCTAGGAGCCAGACTGTCAAGGCATGGCTAGCGAGCTCTTCATTCAGCGATATACTTCTTTGCGGTGAGCGACTTTAACGACCCAAACGATCAATTGCGCATCTTCTATGGAGTAAACAATCCGGTAGGGACCCTTTCGGATTCGGTATTTCTCCTCTCCAGAAAGCTTCTCAGAGCCAGGCGGGCGGGGATCCGTAGCCAGCGAAGCAATCACCTTGGTGATGGCGACTAGATAAACTTTGGGAATCGACTCCAGCTCTTTCTGGGCGGATCTTTTAATGAGAACGCTATATTTTGCCATCACGCTTAAGCTGCTTAACGACCTGCTCAAACGAGACGCTAGGCTCCTTGGCTCGTTCATCAAATGAGGCCAAGTCTTGAGCATCTTCATTCAAATACGTTTTGATGGCTTGAGAGACGATGGCCGAGACCGAGCTTTCTGTCTCGACCGCTTTTAGCTGAATGGCCTTTAGGAGCTTGGGGTCGAAATAGACCGTCGCTCGCTTGGTTGAATGTTTCATCACTACCTCGGCTATCACTATAGCGCTAAGACGTTATAACGTCAACCTACCTCCGGGCATCGACCGGAAATTTGTCCCCCATAAGATCTGCAAATCAGGTACGAATCGTCTTTGATGCTGTCGATAAGACCTCTTATTTTGCTCGTCTGCCTGCTTTCGCCGAGCCTGTCTGGGCAGGTTGACCCCTCTACCCTCCCCGCTCAAATTCTTCAGCGTTACGAACGGGCGATGCCAGCGTTGTCTGCCTACCGCCAAGGACACTTTGCTCTGCGCATGTACCGGGCCACGGGCGAAAAAAAGTACCTGCCCTTTATCGAAACCACCGCTCGGCGATTGGTGAGAAAACTCAAAGCGAATGTCCGAGGCATGGGCGATCCTGAGTACGTGCTGGACTATCTGGATGCCATGAAAGCCGGACTTCGGAACAACCCCAAAGGCCGGCTTCGAAAGGCAAGCTTATCAAGCGGAAGCTGGCCTATGTTTTTTACTCGAGGTATTGCCTACCCCCTTCTTCGACTTCAGGAGCTGGGGATCGCTGTGCCAGAGAAAGAAGCGCTCATCGCATTTCTTAAGACGATAGATTTTAAGAGACGGCTTCTGACACCTGAAAACTTACGTGTTTGGACGGCCCCAACGGTGAATTGGGTATACTGGTTACATCAGCTGGGAGTGATCGACCTACGCGAAGACCTTAAGAACGTTTTTCAAGAAGCTTTCCCCCCGAACATTGCTGTTAGTGACGCAGCCTTCGTGAATCACATCTACGGACTCACCCATTTCATTCTGGCAGCCAGCGGCTACTACCAGTGGCATGTTCCTTCGACTCCCCACCAGTGGATACTGGATTTTTTTGAAGCCAATCGGAAGCGACTTTTCGCAATCGATAACCCCGACATGCTCGCTGAAGTGGGGTTGAATTTCTTGCTGGCCGGGCAAGCGAACCATCCGCTGGTGAAGGCCACGCGCTTAGCAGTGGCGAAGCATTTCAGCGAGTCCCACGGCATGCTTTTGGGACTGGAAAGCTCCCCCGACCCCGAGCGCGCCGAGCATAGAAATGTTCTGGCCTACCTGCTTTTCGCGCTACCGAATCGGCTGCATCCCGGACCCTATCTCAACGCCCCCTTTTAAATCTCTCGTGCTCGACTTGGGCTTTGTTTCCGGTGACTATGGCCTGTGAGATCGCACTGGTCAGTCATGAATGCAGTAGTCCGCGCCCTCGCAACGAGTTGCCTCGCTTTCGCTTTTCTGGGCGCAAGCCCGCCACCCAAGGAGCCCCTGTTCGTCTCCTCGGAACTTTTTCTGGCCCCCCTTGAAGTCGCCCGCAGAGAAGCCTTTGCCCCAACAGGCAGCGCTCCGCGCGACTTAACTCGCAAAGCGGCTTGGCTAACTGCGTTGGCGGCGTTGGAATACGAGGCCTGGCACCCCCACGCAGCGACACGCGCCTGGAAGGAGTTGGACTCTCTATGCGATGAGTGGCGGGGCACCGATTTTCAATCATTCCAAGGCAGAACCTTAGGATGCGCCAGGGCTGCCTGTGCACTGGCGACGGCTGAACTCACACAAGCCGATCATTTTCCCATTTTTCTGTCAAAGCGAAGCCGCCTCTTGGAAGACGCAGCAGCCTTCCGCATAGCCGATTTGCTCGAAGAAGAGGAGCGCCTGAGTTTAAACGGGCGCCTACTTATCGCGCTCTCTCCTCTTTATGGACAGGATCTCGCTTCGGGAATTGTTTTCCTGCAGTTTTTGGATCAGGTGGCGCCTAACTCAGCCGGCACGCACTACTGGATGGGACTTGCCCACTTTCGAAAGGGAGATCTTGCCGCGGCCGAAAAGTCCTTCCTCCGAGCACAATCCACAAGGGATCCCAGGGCTCTCCTCCGTCGACAAACTCAGAAGTGGGGGGAACTCCACGAACCTACCTTTGGGTGGGTCCCTACCTTTCAAGCAACCCCCTCTCGCGGCATAGGAGTGGGCGTTATCTTGTGGGATGATCGCTTAGGGGACGCACGCCGCGGATTTCAGCTGGAGGCGCAAGGCAGTACTCGCGGCAATTTGACTGCCCGAGGCCGATACCAAGAACTCTCACTTTTGGAGCCGGCTACCCTCGCTTTTTCAGTCGCAGCAGGCACGCGAGTTTGGGACTATTTCGGCGCAGGGATGCTTCAGCAAGGACTACGCACTTTCCAGGTGCTCGAATCGGAGTGGACACTTTCTGTGCTGTCCGCCCGCTACGGTTGGTTTCAAGCTTGGCTTTCGGGTATTGCCCGTACGGCCCATTCGAACGAGTCCCCACCCTATCTGAGTGTGAAAGGCTCCAGGGGAGTAGGGGTCGGAATGCAATGGGACGGAACGGACCGTCTCGTAGCTCCACAACGAGGGCTTTTTCTCCAGTTTAGATTTGAATGGCTTTGGGCAAATCAGTCCAATTTGGGGTTCTATCGACTATTGAGTTCCCTTAGTAAATACTGGCAGCTTCGTCCTCACCACCTCCTCAACCTTTCTGGAGTAGTGCAGGCAACTGGAGATTCCGCACCCTTCAATGCTCGCTCTGACCTGGCTACACTGGGCGTGCCCGGCATTCGAGAGTTCCGCTACCAGGATGTCCGAATCGCCGCTCTTTGGCTGCGATACGGCTACCAGCGTTGGAGCTGGGCCAGCTTGGGAGGATTTCTTACACTGGCGGGTGCGGCGGGTGGATTCACGCTCATTCCCAGCGCGCTTCGTTGGGGAGCCGGAGTGGAGATGGACTTTCATTTTGCCAGAACACCTCGCATGGTGCCGCGGTTCGAACTGGGACTGTTTAATGGCGAATGGATAGTTCAGGCGGGAGTGCGTCTTTAGGCCACCTGCCACGTCGCCATGCGTCACCGCGCTCCGCTCTAGTTGCGCTAAAATAGAAGCAATGCCCCGCTACAACCCCTTCGACTTTGAGAAGCTTGCCGCCCAGGTAGTGCGGCAGCGAAAGCATGCCTTCGATCTGAACGCGGATATCCCCTGGCAAGTCCCTATCGACTACACCCGCTTCTTACTCCCCCTTGATAGTGACGCCATCGCTTTTCCCGGCGCCGCCCCAGAACAACGGCTCGCGCTATCTCAACTCATGGGCCTTATCATCAACTCCACGATCGCCGAGATGGAGAGCGTGATTCACGTGCTCAGGCACGATGCGTGGACCAAACCTTTGCGAGCCTATCCGGCCAATCCCGAAATGTGGGAGCTAGGAGATTTGTTCTTTGAGGAAGAGAACAAACACGCCCTTGTGTTTAATCGCTACAATCGTCTTTTCTGCGAACAAGCAGGACTCGATCCCGAACAGGTCGATAGGCTCTTACCGAAAGCCTTTGGGTCTTGGTTTTTGCACGCAATCCGAGCAAATGCTCGATCCGGCGGAACGGCCTTTTGGTGGGTTGTGGCTTCCGTCGAAGAAGTTTCCTTGGAGCTATTTCGTCAAATTCAAAAGGACAAAAATGGCGTAGAGCCGCTGTACCTTACCGTCCATAAAAGGCACGCTGAAGAAGAAGCACGCCACCATAACTACGCTTTCCTGATGCTGGAGCTTTTGAGTCAAAAGAACGTGGGCCTTGCGCAGCGCTTACGTCGAAAAACCGATCTGCTTTTTGCACAAGTTTTCTCCACCGGGTGGGTCCTGTCTGAACTCCATCGGATTTTCGAAGTAAAAGGGATGCGAAGCGATCACCCCTTTTACGAAACGCTCGCGGGATGCCTTCCGCTTTTCGACAAAGTCCCACTTTCTACTCTTTTGCAGAAACTTTTCGTGAGCGCGCCCTATGTGGGTTTGGTCCTGAACACGAAAAACCACAAAAAGACGCACCAGCTTTCACAAACCCTTGGGATGTTAAGCGCCCCTTTCCCAGAACCCGCACTCAACGAAACGCTTCTTAATGAAAACGCAGCTTAAACAACAGCAGATACGGGGACTGCAAACTGCCTGGTTGCAAAGCGGCTCCTCAACACAACCCATCCTGCTTTTGCTCCATGGCTATCCGGATGGCCCCGAGATCTGGGATGGCCTTGAGGCGAAATTCAACGAACAGTTTCAAGTCATCCGTCCCTACGGACGCGGCACTTCCCACTCTGCCCCTTCCCCCGATCTCCGACGGTACGGCACCCATGCTGAAGTGCTCGACCTGTTCGCCATTCTCAGAGAAGTCGATCCGAAGCAAAGCCGGAAGGTCGTGGTTGTCGGGCACGATTTAGGGGGAATCTTGGCATGGGCACTGGCTGGCCAATTGGAAAATCAACTCGGCGGTCTAGTCGTGTTCAACTCGCTGTCCTTGCAGCAAGCAATCGTGAAGCTGAAAAACCCGCGGCAGCTGTTTCGATCGTGGTACGTCGGCCTGCTTCAAATCCCCCGCATGGGGCAATTCGTCGGAACCTTTCTTGGCAGGCAATTGCACCACTACGCCTATACGCTGGGCGGGTTGAGTACAAATCTCCAACCGGACCGTGCTTCAATCTCGCGCAACGCAACACACGCTGCAAATCGGTACCGAGCTTTGCTCCGAGAAGGCATTGCGTCATCCCGAGCGCCAGCCATTCGCGTGAAGCAACCCGTGTTAGTTGTCTGCGGCAACCGTGACCCTTTTGTCCTTCCGCCGACGATCGATGAAGTGGAGTCTCAAGCCGTTTCGCCCGAGATCAGAATTCTAGAAGCAGGCCATTGGCCGTTCTTGGAGCAACCCGCGAGCATCCATTCGCTTCTGGTGCGTTTCTTCGCTAAACTAAAGCTGGATGCTCCAAACCGCTCAACGCCGGCTGTCCAGACTTTCCTCTCTACCGATTGTTACCGATGAGGCTATGCTTGCAGGTTTCCTGCGCTGCCAAAGACTTGCCACTCAAGGAGCCAAAGAAATCGGTGGCCTCCTTCGCGAAGGCTGGACGGAAGCCCAAACCGCGAAATTGTATGATACCTATTTGCGCGACCACGGCGTGTCCGCCTACTTCCATCGCCCGTATGCCTGGTTTGGAGAACGCACGCGCTTCGACGGCATCCGGTCCTATTCTCAGTTCAAACCTTCTCAGAGACACATTCTGCCGGGGGAAGTCTTCATCCTGGACTCGGCTCCGATACTCGATGGTTTCATCGCAGATATCGGATTCACCAGCTGCTTAGGCGGCAATCCCGCTTTCGACGAAGCGCAGTCTTTTTTGTCGTCGCTACGCCGGGAACTCCCTCGCCTTTTTGAAACTCAAGCACGCGGTGGCGCCATTTGGGACGCAGTAGACGCCAAGATTAAGCAGGCAGGATTTGATGCCGTTCATAGACTCTATCCGTTCTCCGTGCTGGGACATCGCGTGCACTCCGGCGTCACTTCACGCGCCGACTTAGGCGTGCTCCACTTCGGATGGCAGTCTTTCTGGTCGCTGCTTTCTCGTGGACTCTTCGGGCAGCTGCTCACTCCATCGCATGAAGGGGACCTCACTGGCGTGTGGGCTATCGAGCCCCACATTGGAGCCAAGGGGTTTGGCGCAAAGTTTGAAGAGATTTTAATCGTCGAAAAGGGCCGAGCCCGTTGGCTGGAGACTTCACCATGAAGTGGAATGTGCTTCGAGCAGTGGTAACCGGTGCTGCCGGCAATTTGGGCAGGCAGCTGATTCTTGATTTGGGCAAACGCGGAGTGCGGGTAGCCGCCTGGGATCTTAACCGACCTGCGCTCGAAGCGCTCACGTTGGAGTGCTCGAAGCTGGGGTACGAAGTGCAACCTTTCGAAGTGGACATCACGCACTATGAAGCAGTTTCCCAAGCGGCACGAGCGAGTAATGCAGCTCTGGGCGGAATCGACTTGTGGTTCAACTACGCGGGATTCACGAAAATTGCAGAATTTGCCCGCTCGACGCCCGAAGATTTAAATCGCGTCGTCGATGTCAATTTGAAGGGAATCCTCTGGGGCACGCACGCAGCGCTCGAGATCATGGCGCCTCGAGGGACGGGTCGTATCATTAATATGGCATCAGTCGCGGGACATATTGGCGGTCCCTATATTGCTTCCTATAGCGCCACCAAACATGCGGTGGTGGGATTTACCCGCGCTTTGCAAACCGAACTACGTTTGCAAGACTCAGGCTTACAGATCGTTTTAGTGTCGCCTGGGTTCGTGGACAGCCAGATGATTGCGCTGGGAGAGCAGTTCGGCTTTCCCGAATGGTTGAAGTGGACCCTTGCCTCGCCCGAAGCCGTAACGCAGGAAGTGCTTCAGGGTCTTGAGAAAAACAAACTCGAAATATTTCCCACGCTCAATGGCCGCATGATGCTGCGAATGCAGAAAGTCTTTCCTGGAGCGGTAACCACTTCTTCGCGCGTACTACTCACGCGAAGCTTGAAAGACTTGATTCTCAATCGCTATACGCCGAGCCAAATCGCAGAACCCGAGACAAAATAGATTCCGTCTACTCTATCGCCGCTGCACAACCCCAAATTTCGGTTTGGGACCGGGAGCTTGCGGAAGGCGGGCGCGCTGGCCCCCCTCATCTTCATCTCCCTGATTGGCACCTTCAGGAAGGCGCAGGGATAGGAGCATGCGTGGGTGTTTGAGCCCCAGAGTACCCTCAGCTAAAACGATAATGTCGAAGAACACTTCGGGCCCGCGCGCTTGCTTGCGCAGCTCATCGTAGCCGGCCTCGGTCTCCAACCCCAACTGCTTGGCGCGCCTTAACACCTCGATGCGTTCCATCAGCGGCATGGTGTTCGCCCGATCATCTGCATTGAGGGCTTCTACCAAAGAAGGATTGACCCAATCCCCCCACCCCTGTTGCCACAGCTCATCCAAAGTATAGATCGAGAGTCGCTGGTTCTCTGCCCAGTGCAGCCAACGAGGGGCGTTCTGCGCGGAGCGAGCGATGCTAGCAGCATCTGCAAATAAGCGAGGGAGGCGGGCAAAACGAGAATGCATACCGTCGCAGTGACGCGCAAAGTGTAAGGCGAAGTCGCAGTGCATTCGAAGCGCGTGCGAGGAAAGTACAGCGGTCAACAACCAGCCTAGCAAGCTGTGCTCCCCTGTCACTATTTGAGTCGCTCCTGCGGCCCCTGCGGACGCCAGTAAAGACACGCCCGCAAAAGATGTCATTAGCTTGTGATGATAGTCGGCCGGAGTATCGCCGACTTGCGCAAACTCGACGGATTTGTCCTGAAAGCTGTCCAGGAAGGCTTCAATAGCTTCGCGGCCATCAAAAGTGGCGACCAGCGTCCGGGAATCTTCAAAGCCGTCTTCCATCGCTCGCAGCCGTCGCCCGATTTTCCACTTATTCCAAAATTGCAGGTGCTGACTTGTAAAATAGAACGCAGTGTCCGCCGGATAGTGTCCACCCGTATCTAACACTTCATCGGCAAAGCGAGCTACCAAGCGTTGGGAGGCATACCCTACGGTATCGAGTGATTGGCGACGGGTGCCCGAAATGGGCGGAAGGGTCCTTAGAAAGGCCGAAATCAGAGCAGCACAGGGGCGCGTGCGAAAGACCGTTTGAGAAACGGGGTTTTCCGCTGCCGAAAACGCAAGCGATGCCCAGACCCAAAAAACGACCCCAAACCTAACCATTGGAAAAGAAGTAGCAAACCAGAGTCTGCCTGGCAAAAGACAATCAACCGGTGTTACTTTTGCCCCATGATGAAGCGCACCTTTTTGGTTTTCTTGGTTCTAATGGCCCGAAACGCAGTAGGCAGTTTTTCTACCACCTTGGAACTCGGGCCCCTTTGGCAAAGTCGAAATGACGTGGGAATCCCCTCCACGGGAGGCACTCGATTTAGTTTGGTGGATGCGGGCACCGGCCCTTTCGTCGCGTACCGTATCTATGCCGGATACAAGCTAAATGATCGCCACGGATTTCGCCTGCTCTTTGCTCCTTTAACGGTGTCTGCCACCGGTACTTACGGACAAAACATCGATTTCGCGGGCAGCACTTATTCGGCGGGAGTGCCTCTCACTGCTACTTACCAGTTCAATTCTTACCGACTCACTTATCGCTACCGGTTCTTCAAATCCGAAAAGTGGGAATGGCAAATCGGTTTCACAGGAAAAATCCGGGACGCGAAGATTGCTCTGGCACAAGGGGCCACGGCTAGCGAGAGCACCAATGTCGGGTTTGTGCCTTTACTCCACTTGGCTGGGAGCTATCAGCTCAATGAAGCGTGGCGTGTATTTTTCGATCTGGATGGCTTGGCAGCACCTCAAGGGAGAGCTTTCGACCTAACCCTTCAAGCAGCTTGGCAACCCACCCCGCTTTTCGAATTCTCGGGAGGTTACCGCACCGTCGAAGGAGGCGCGTCCAATACCACCGTTTTCAACTTTACCTGGCTTCACTACCTTGTGGTTGCAGCGACGGCTCGATTTTAGGAGCAGGAAACGCTTAGTCGAACTGGCGCGTCCAGGTTTCCAGAAGATAGTTGCAGGGAGCTGCGGTGGCACTTCCTCCGCAAGGCGCACCTCCGCGATGGGAATCAAGCCCCATCATCTTACGATAAAAGACGTTGTTCGTTGCGGAACCGCCAGCCTCCGGCGAAGGACTCAGCAGAAGCGAGTAAAAAGCCAAACTGTACGCAAACTCCCCGCTGGAGTGGCATCCCAAGCAGCGCGTCGTCACGAAAGGAACGACGGTGCTAGTGTAGTAACTGCTTGCCGTAGCTTCGGGCAGGTAACCCGTAATAGAAATCGGACTGCCCGTGAGCTCATGGACCGTGCCGGGAAGGTTGTTGTCTAATCCGTACGCGTAAATCAGTTGAGTCGACCCGTTTCGATAAGTGTCGGGAAGAACGTAACGAAAACCTACGTTCCCAGACTTCTCATATGAAACGGAAAGCAAGTTTGCCACTGTACTCGCGAGAAGCGTTCCCGACCCCCGGGGTCCATTGGCATAAAACTCGACCGTCATTGGGGTAGCAGGCGTGTCAGAGTCCGCCGCCCACCCATAAACAAAACCGCTGACTCCCCCATCAGAAACGCGACCTATAGTAGCAGGGGCCTGCGTCCCGCCGGAAGTATCCGCAACCGCGTCCTGAAGCCCTTCCATTTTGCCCCATTCCACGATTTCTTTGCAGGGCGAGAGATCCAAAGTGTTCAGACCGCAAATGGCTAAACCTGAAGCGTGGGACGGGATCTGACCTAAAAGGTATTGCATAACCCGATTATCCACGTTGGTACGAGACACCGTGACGGGACCAGAAACCAACAAGGGACGCAAGTAACCGTAGTTGTAAATCGTAGTGGGGGCTGAGCCGCCATCCTTGGGTAGGGCATGACACCCTGCGCAACTTGAACTGGTTCGCAGCACCGGCACGAGAGAGTCCGTAAAATACTTCAGGGCCCGCTCGTCGTCGACCGTCGCATCCGGTCCGCCGCTGCCCCCGCTACCCAGGGGCAAGCCCTCGGTCGCAATGGCACACCCGAAAAGAAGTGGGGCAATGAGCGCCAGTTTGAGAAAAACGTGCATTCGAGGACTCCGTTACGTGCTGCAAAGAAGTGAATTTCCCAGGAGATTCTTTATTTTACCCCGTGGCCCGCTTCCAATTGTGTCGAGACAGTGAAGCAACTGTGTCGGTTTTTTCACAATTGGAGTTCTGCGCATCCGAGTCGGACGTTTTTTTCGAAGCGGCAACGTTAACTTACTCGAGGAGAAAGCAACGTTGGCACCCGTTAAGTTCTTAGTAGTGGATGCGGATCCGAAATTTGTAGAGTTCACCCTGCAGGTGGTCCGATCGCGAGGATGGCAAATTGAAAAAGCCTCTAATGGGCTTGAAGCGCTGAGACTCCTCGAGGTCGATCACAAGTCATACTCCGCCGTGCTTTCTTCTCTTGATCTGCCCGTCATGGACGGAGCGCGCTTGCTCTACCATGTGCGTAACCGCGGACTGCTGGTTCCCTTTCTACTTTTTACAGAACACCCGCCGATTGGCCTCCCGCTGGAGCTTGCCGCAATCACAGAGGTCAAAAGCCTGACCGCCAGTGAATTGTTGAACCTGCTTGAACGCGTAATCGCGAGAAAGTAGCTGCCACCTCAAGGCGCTTCGCGTATTTCTCCTCGTGGAGAACGAAATGGACGCTTCGGCGATATTCGTAGGTTTCTTTATGGGAGCGCTTGTCGCTCAAGGGGTGGGGCTTTCTCTCGTTCTACTTCGAAAATCCACACCTACTCCGCCCGCCATTTATCTACTGGTTGGACTCCTCGTCGCCTTGATGACTCTTGGAACCCAGTCCCTTCTATTGTGGTATGGCGAATTCGACTTCATCCCGCTTGTTTTGCTCGTCCCCCTTCCGGTTTCACTGCTGCTCGGTCCCTTGCTCCTGGAACACACGGAATGTGTCATTGATAGAGCTCACCCTATTGACCGCAACTCCGCGTTCAATCTATTGCCAGCGTTCTTTGCGACACTCTTGCTCTTTTGGGTGGGCCTCGACCCCGCCCGAGCACACGCCTATTTGAAGGGTACCGATCCTCTCAGCTTAAGAATGTGGTTGGGGTGGTTCTCGATTCTACTTTTCTCGGGCTTCACGCTGGTGGCGCACCAGCGCATCGAAGCGGCCAAAGGCCGTATGAAAACACGCCCTACGGAAGCGCAACGCCTGGCGCTGTCGTGGCTGTCTTACCTGCTGCAGGTTTTCTGGGTCACGGTGATCTTGTTTGTGGTGTGCCACACCTTCGACCTGTTTCGTCATATCGAGGTGGCCGTGCTCGTTGTCTTTAGCGGCGCGACCACCGCTATTTCCTATTTCGCGCTTAAACTATCGCGTCTTCTGGAGCTTGCATCCCAAGATGCGAACCCCCAACCCATGCCCCGCTACGAGACTTCTCCTTTAGATAGCAAAGCGCTTTCGAAAATGCAGAGCGAGTTAGCAGCCTGCCTCAAGGAGTCGCGCTGTTACTTAGATGCCAACCTGACCTTGAGCGAGCTCTCGGCTCGCTGTAAAATTCCCTCCCACTACATTACCCAGGTCCTGAGCATCGAATTTGGCAAAAACTTCTACGAACTTCTTGCGGACTATCGCATTGCGCATGCCAAGAAATTGCTCGCCGATCGGGACTTGGGGGCCAAGACCGTACTGGAAATTGCCTACGACTCCGGGTTCAACTCCAAGTCTGTCTTTAATGAAGCGTTTCGCAAGCGGGTGGGAAGCACCCCTTCGGAGTTTCGTCGCCAGGCTTGAAGGCTTGAAAAGACAAGCGCTTCATGCCAAAGAGGACCCCAGCATTGATTTAGGAGGACCCTCGTCATGGCCCATTCGACGACAGCCGCGCAGAAACCAAATCTGAATTGGATTCAGATCTTCAATATGAGCGTGGGGTTCTTCGGAATCCAACACGGATTCGAGATCCAGTTTGCTCGCATGACTCCCTTGTTTAAGACACTGGGTGCCGGGGACGGTGAAATTCCGATGCTCTGGTTAGCGGCTCCCCTCACTGGCTTTCTCATCCAGCCCATTATTGGATACATGAGTGATCGCACTTGGTGGCCGAGTTGGCGCGCGCGACGACGCCCCTACTTTTTCGTCGGATCCTTGCTTGCTGCCCTGGCTTTGATTGCCATGCCCCACTCCGGCGCGGTTTGGATGGCGGCGGGCTTACTCTGGGTGCTGGATGCTTCTCTCAATATTTGCATGGAGCCGATGCGCGCTTTTGTCGGAGATAGACTGAATTCCAACCAGCGGCCCCGGGGATACGCTTGGCAAGCCTTGATGATTGGCGTGGGCACTATCACCGGCAATTTCATTGCCTCTCAAACCGATATGCAGACGGGCTTCACAGTTTGTGGCGTCATCCTTTTCTTAGGGATGATGTGGACCGTCTTCAATAGCCCTGAGTACCCGCCCGATGACATGGTGGCTTTTACAAAGAACAAAGAGTCCGCCCGGGGCCTGCTGCCTTCGGTTGCAGATTACTTTCGAGAAACTTTCAGCTGTCTCGTGGAGATGCCCAAAGTGATGAGGGTGCTTGCGGGTGTTCAGTTTTTGACTTGGATGGGCCTCTTCTGCATGTGGATTTTCTACAGCGACTCCGTCGGCATTCGCGTCTTCGGGGGCGATCCTTCCGCAGCAGAAGGCAGCCCCTTACGACTGCTCTATGATGAAGGTGTTCGCTTTGCCGCACTCACGCTGACCGTGCGAGGTTTGGCCACGCCTTTTTACGCCGTTCTCATTCCCGTGCTGTGCCGCTACATCGGACGCGCTGCCACGCACTCGCTTTCGCTTTTCTTAGGTTGCGCGGGCTTTTTGACCGTGGCTTTTGTCACGAATCGGGACGAAACCTGGCTGCTTTACTTCTTCGCACTCGGGGCAGGGATTGCTTGGGCTTCCGTCGTGAGTATGCCCTACACTATTTTGGTGGAGCATTTGCCTAAGGAAAAGCTGGGGCTATTTATGGGTCTGTTCAATATGTTCATTGTCATCCCCGAGATCATTGTAGCGCTGGGCGCAGGAAAGCTGATGCTCGCTTATGCCGGAGGCAACACCGCATACGTCGTAGCAATGGGCGGTGTCCTCCTGGGACTTGCAGGCCTTGCGACGCTCTTTCTCAGAAAATACGACTTACCGACGGCTTTCAAAACAGCCTGAACGTAATTCCATCATCGGCGTCCCATACGAAGTCGACGCCCTGATCTTGCACCGCGATTTGCAAGCTTCCGTCGCCCGCGTCCACTCCAATCGTGGCGGCGTCGGACTCGTTCAGCGCCTGGGCGAAGTAGTCGATGCCATCGGTCAAACGTAAGTGGGGCACTCTTAAGGCCGAGCGCAAATCCGCATCCGCCAGTAGACTCGCGTTATCCGCAGGGATGCCGCCATCCGGATAGGCTCGACTCAAAGCCACTGCAATCACAGTCATGGCGCGCGCAGGGTCGAGCGGCAGACCTCGAACCTTCGACGCTTGAACCCACAAACCCCGGATTTGTTCCGTCGTGAGTGTAAAATGACGGGCCAATTGCAAAACCTGGGCAACTTCGACTTCAGAAAGGGTCGCAAGTTCCCGGAGGCCTTTTAAGTGGATAAACTGAACGGCCACCGCTTCAGCCTCTTTGGCAGGCGTGTAAGCCGCGATATTCGCAACCGCGTAAGGGGAGACTGCGTCGTATCCCGCTGCGTCGAGCAGGCGCTGAACCCTCAACAACGTTTCAACATCTGCACTCGCATAATGAAGCACCAGCATGTCGGAAAGCTTCGCTTTCGATACGCCCAAGTCCGTTACCTGCCGCTGAAGTCTCTTTACTTCCTGAAGGACGTCCGCAGGCTTTTTGTCCTGCATGAAAGCGATTTCAGTGAGCACGGTGAGATCGGGCCACTTCACAAATTTATCGCGAGAGTGAATGGCTTGAACCGCTTCAAGGACGGCTTCAATTCTTAAATCATATTTTAAAGCCATTGCCGTCAGTGCCAACAAGACATGGTCCGTGACCCCCTCCGAGTGCGGGAGTTCCTGCTTGTGAGAATCCCACTTGTTAAACACGGTGGTGACGACCGAGTACTGCGCTTTAGAAACAGCCGCGAGCAGTACCAGCGATTTGGCGATTTCCTTCGAAAGCTTGCGCTTGATTTTGGATTCGACATGCCACTGAGTCAGCCGGACATGCAGTCGCGTCGCACTTCGGACCATGCGCTCGACGAGCGGTGATTCAAATGTAAGCGGGAGAATTTCCTGGGAAACGATGCGGCCCTCGTGGTCTGTATGCGTCTTGGTAGTCGCCTCTAAATCTTGGCGGATCAGATCCAGTTCGGCGGTGAGAGATTCGAAAGTCGCGGCGTCCAGCGTGGGTGCAGACAAAGCTTCTACCGCGGTTTGACTTGCCGCCATCATGCGATCGCGAAGCCACATGGCCGCGGCCCTGCCCAAGGGCGGAACCGACTTTTTCTTGGCTCTCGTGTAAAGGCGCTCGGTGACCTCAATGAGATGGGCCACCTGCTCTGTCAGCGCAATGCGCCGTTTGGCCTGCTCGACTCCCTCGGTCAGCTGCTGATCGACGGGATTCGGATTCCAAGCAGATAACAGGGCACGCTGAAACCAAGAACGCGGATCTTTCTGCGCTCGCTCTGCTTCCGGCTTTGCGAGTTCTGTTTCAGACTCCTTCAGGAGATGCTCGGCCGCATCGTAAAAAGTGACAAGCTGACTTACGAAGAATTCGTCCGAGGAATTGCTATGGCGCCTGAAGATGGGGCGCGATCCACCTCGTTTAGAAAGCAAGGTTTGGCAAAGACAGTCAGGATTGAGATTGCCTGCCTGGCGACAGTCGACAGCGGAACCAACCTCAGCAAGGGTGGTGAGAAGCCACACGGCTAGAATTTTTTTCATGGGCGCAACCTAATAAATTCGCGCCAGTCATGCAATGGTAGAGGAAGATTGGCACGCACTGATCCTAGGATCTGTGCCTGAGAGCAATCCAGAAAGCGCTTTCGTTTCCAAGTCAGTGGATTGATTTCAATAGCGGGCTCCGCTATATTGCGCGGTCCCTATGAACTCACGCATCGCGTCATTGTTACTGGCGGGCCTCGTCTCAGGCGCCGCATTTGCCGAGAATCGTCACCTCAAGCGCTCTGTTATGACGGGCAGTGGATTAGCTTGCGAAAGCCATCTCTGGCTTCCGCAGTCGCCCACCTCACTGGTGGTCTTTAGCTACGGCACGGGAGTTTTCTCAGTAGCGGAAACGATGAACCCGGTGGCGAAGGCGCTGCTCAAGCAGAACTCCGCCATTCTCAGCATCGACAAACCTGGAATTGCGTATGGGAACGGTACGTTTACTGTTGATTGGAAAATCTTTGCTCGCCATCGGCCGCAAGATCTTTTGGAGTGCACAGCGAAAGCATTGGATTGGGCGAGCCGCAAAGCACCCGGACCAATAGTGCTCTCCGGCCATAGTGCCGGTGCAGAGACGGCGGTGGATTTAGTCTCCCTGCTCACCGCGAAACAAGATCCGATACTTTCGCGAGTAGCGCAGCTGATGCTTTACGGACCGCCTCTGGACGCCTGGTCGGAGATCGTAGGTGACCAAGTGGAGCAAATGCCCAGCGCACGCCGGCAAGCGATGGAAGCAGCTTTTGAAAACCGTGACGCCGCCTTTTTCCTGCAGCCCGAAAATGGCTCTATTCCGCTGGGTTACCTGGACGACTTATTGGCCACCACGCCTCTTTCCAATCGGCTCAAACGGCTAGCCGCTGTTTTCGCAAAAGAGATTTGGGTCTTTCAGGGAATGGCGGACAAGCGCTGCAAGGGGGAATCGGCTAGGCTTCTTGAGGCGGATCTTGCCGCTACGCACCCCGACAGAGTCCGTTTCAAATACTACGCCTCTGGACACGACTACGATCCGCTCGCGGTCACCGAAATGACTGAAGTGATCGAACAAACCCTAAGGAAATAGTCTACCGGTTTCGCCGCCCGGGCCCACCGGCGTGCGGGCCAGTGAGCCGTCTTCACTTTTAGTGAACTTGACGACCTGCGGGTACGCACCCTGCCCTTTGAAAGAATCAAAGGATCTATAAGTCGGGGAATTATGGACGTAGATCCGAACCCCCTTTGGTATCGACTTGATCCGATTGCGCAACTGGTGGCAAGGACCGCAATCCGTGGCGGTGAAAAGCACCCAAGCCTCTTGCTCTTTTTCGCCGCCAAACTTTGCGTTGAAATCGGCTTCGTCGCTCACTGGCTCTGGTTTAGCAGGTACCCACTCACTGGAGGTACTTACCGTCGATTTAGCAGGTGTAGCCGGTGCGAAATCTTCCTCACCCACCATTAAGTCTTTCATGCCTTGTGACGCGAGCATTTGGCCCAATGCGGGTTCGCCCGCACCGGGCTTGTGTTCGATCTGGCAACCTTTGGCCGTACAAACTCCGCCCGCTACCCAATCGGTGGGATCTTCATAGAAGGCGTTGAGCTGCTCATAGGAGGGCTCCTGAGCGCTCGAACTGTCGATAGCTCGAGCTTCTTCAAAGGGAAGACCGCCCGCCCCCAGACCACCGCTGTGATCGAATTTGAGCTTGAACTTCGGGCCGCCCTTGTCGTTGCTCCCGGTGCTGGCCACACTGCGATTCAAGCCGGCTTTCTGTTCGTTCGTCATTGCCCAGGGGGGTGTGACTTCAAAATACTTTCCTAGGAACTTGGTCGTGAAAGCTTGTTTGGGATAGCGCTGCACGAGATACCAAGCGAGAGATTTCAGCGCGCGCTTTTGGGTCGGATCCTTTTTGGAAAGTTCCTTACCGCCTAACGTAACCGCGCCGGTTTCGGCATTGAGGTCCAGCGGCTTAATGCTGTTATTTGCCCAGAGGGAAACCCCCCCCGTTTTTGCCAGAACGATGGGAACATTCGGTAGCGCTTTTCCACCGAACTTAAGCACGGGTTGCGAGTATTTGTCTCCGATGGGCTTATCTTCCCCAGTCGGCTTGGGAACGAATCCCAACTCCGCGCCCGTTGCATTGATACTTAAGACGACAAATAGAAAAAACGCCGCTGCCTTCATGTGTTCCCCATCCCCTTTGGTTTGCAAATCCCTTATCGATTATTCGCGCGTCCCATCCGCTCGAATACGAGCGAGGTTCGTGGGTCCCGCGCTCTTGTACGTAAGATAATTCCCGCCCACGTAGAGCTCCCCGGACCCATCCTGCGCGGGCCCAAGCGAGTTCACAATTGTACCAAATCCAGTTCCGAGTACCACGGTAGGATCAGGCGTTCCGTTCGCCAACAGGCGGACATAAGCCCCTACGGTCGCGCCTTCCCAAGTGGTGAAGCTGCCTCCGACGTCGACCGACGTGCCGTCGGGCGCAATGGCAATTGTTTGCACTGCGGCATTGAATCCAGAGGCTAGCGTGATGACAAAGCCGGGGTCCACCGCGCCGGCGGTAGTGAGACGGATAATCCGATTGTACGTATTAGCGGCTGCTGCGTTGAAAGTGTTAAACGATCCGGCAACATAAATATGGCCGTCGGTTGTCAGTGCCAAGGCGTTGACACTCCCTGGACTCATCCCTGACCCGATTGCAAAGCCGGTATCAACAGCTCCCGTCGAGTCCAATCGAACCAGACGGTTGTTGCCGGTTGTAAAATTCCCGCCCACATAGAGCTTACCCTCCGAGTCCAACACAATAGCGGTCACTGTGTTATTCGTAACGGCTGCATTGAAAGTGGTATCCACGGCCCCTGTCGCTTCGAGGCGAGCCACTCTTCCCGCGCCCGAGCTGTTGCAGCCGGTTCCATTGAAAGCACCTCCTACGTAGATTCTTCCCGTGCCATCATTGAGCGGAACGATGGAGTTAACGGTTCCATCGCAAGTTGCTGCAAAACTGGTGTCTTTACTCCCATCCGAATTGAGACGGACCAATCGGTCAGCCGCGTAACTACTTCCCACATAGACTTTGCCGTCGGCTAGTGGCGCAACCGCATATACGCTGTTATCAATTGCGCCTCCCGAATTGAATCGAGTGTCTAACGTCCCATCCGCATAGATGCGGACGAGGTACTTGTGGCCGACGCCCCCAAACGTGGTGAATGTACCTCCAACAAAAAGAGTACCCGAGCCGTCAATCGTCGGAGCTATCACGCGAACGATATCGCTGCCCCCCCCTAGCATCCCTGCCACGGGCTGAAAGGTGAAATTGTCCGCCTCTTCGCTCAAATCGTACGCAAGCGTTACCGTCTCATTGCCGTCGTTGTAACTAAGTTGAACGGTTTGGGAGGAAGTCCCCACCGTCGCGGGCAGAAACGTGACCACCACCGTGCAAGTCGCATCGACGGCAAGCGCCTTGTCACACGTGCCTCCGGTACCCGGATAGAGTGAGCCTTTGAAAGTGAATTGAGAAGAAAGTGCGACTGCATCCATGTAAGTCGCTCGCCCCAGTCCGGTGTTTTTTATCGTGAGGACAATGTCAGTGCTCACGCCCAGGAGTTTGGTAACCCCTTCGCGTTGCACATCGGTAACTTCTAAAACCGCAGCGGGCACAATGCCGGCTTCCGGGGCGCCTCCGCAGCTTGCAAGTAAGAAGAAAAAGATCGACGCAATGAATCCACTGAACTTGGCCATTTGTCGCTCCGATGAGGGGGTAAGTATTAGACATCCCAAGTATATCACACAGAGATGCCTAAATTATGCCGTCAGCCCGCGCTGGGCTTGGAGCGGCGGGCGAAATAGACGGCGAGCAACGCGCCGCAGGAGAGTAACAACCACTTCCAACCCCCGGGGACTTCGGGGACCGCCCCAACGGACTCACACGACGATCCTGTCCAGAAGCACTGATCGGAGGCTCCCGTGAGAGAATTGGTGCAGTCAAAACTGTTTGTCAGATCAGTGCACCCCGAGCAGTTCCCGGTGTTTTCATCGCAAACACCGCACAGCGGATTCGTGCAGTCCTGGGGAACGCCACACCCTTCACCGCATTCGGCAGCATGCAACGCGCCGCTGGGCGCCAGGACAGCAACCAAGAAAACGAATAGAAAGCCCCTCAACACGCCCCCATCATAGACATGCAGGGCGATTATAGCTCTAAAAAGTTTGGCCGAAATTGGCGAAGAAGCCCCACTCGTCGCGTCCCACGCCGACATCCAGTCGAATCTGGCTCACAAAGTCAGGGGGCAGTCCGACTCGCAAACCGAAGCCATAGGCCATTTTAGGATTCGTAAACTCCGTATCGGTAGCATCCCCAAAACCTAGAAACGTTGCGCCGCCCACGGGACCGTAAATGGGAAAACGCAATTCAGTCTGCTGCAGATAGTACTTGTCGCCTCGGAAGCGATTGGCGAGATAACCGCGCAGTTCATTGGCACCACCTAACTTAAAACGGTACATATAACTCGGCTCACCAATACTTAGCCCGCCCTGCACGTTGAAAGCGGCAATCCAGTTGGGAAGCACGTCCTTCAAAATTTCTTTATAGACGATAAAAGTGCTTTCCACCTGCCCAAACGTCTTCGCGCCTGGAATGGTCGAAAAAGAATTGGGAACGATAGTCGCCGTCGTCACAAACTTAAATCCATCGCCTGGATTCCTCGGATTATCTAGATTGTCGACTTGAGCAATCACACCCAAGCTCACGGTTGCTTCATCGGGAGCGCGTCGGTTGAAGACTTCTCCAGCTTTCGGCACTTCCGTGCGCACGCGAAAGTCAGAAAAAACACCCAAGCCGAATAGCTTGCTAGGAAAATGCATTACTTGAGCCCGCGAGTTAAGAATGGCGCCCCACAGACGGGAGAAATCACTGACCTTCGTTTCTCCACCCTCCAAGTAGTAGGGATCAAAGCCCTGTCGGAGCCCCACGTGCACTCCATATTGCCAGCTGCGTGCAAACTTATGCGCGATATTCAAATGCCATTGATAGACGTTTGCAAAATTCCAGTTCGCGTCCGTCTGAAAAGAAAGGCCGTCTGCCTCGAAGAAATAAGCACCGCCGACAACAAATCCAAAAGTAGGATCGTAGCCAACAATCGGAGCAATGGAATGTCCGCCGCTTTTATGCTCAGTCTCGCTCGCAATGTCCTCAGCAAGAACCGGCACGGTTTCTGTTGCACCGTGAAGAACGGGCGCAAACAAACTGAGGCAAAGCACTACAGAAAAAATGTTCACGTTCGAAATGAGGGCCTCCCACCCATAAGCACAGCAATCGGCGTGCCGGGCGCGAGAAGTTACCCTAGCTAGATATCAAGATCAATCTATGGTAAATGCTTGGCCCCCTTAAGGAGGAAACCCATGCGACTCTCTCTCTTACTTAGTTTTTTTACCTGTCTAGCGGCCTGGGCAGGTCCGGGATCCTTGGGCTTCGGCGTTGGCGAAGAGGCCCGGGACGAGGTTACCGACCTCCGTAAGCCCATCACGCTTCAGGTCATGAATTACCACGGGTCCATTGAACTCGTGCCCGGCGACAGCGAATCGACAGCGATTCACGTTCGCGCAAGCGGCCTCTCGCTCCCCCCGGGAGAACGCGCTTTTCTCGACGTTGACTCACCGGAAGCAGATGTGGTGACCATCCGCGTTCGGTATCCGGTACTCACACAGAAAGTGGAAGTCGTTTCTATCGATTTTGATGAGGATGGTTCGATACGCCGGACCACTCGTACCGTTGAAAGTGCGCCCGTTTCGCTCAAAGGCGGGGCCATCAACTCGGCAAATGCCAAAGGAGCTGCTCGACTCGAAGTTGAAATCCCCCCGCACTTTCTGGGCCACACCATGATTGTTACGGAGAACGCTCGCATCAACGCGAAGGGTTTTGCTCACTCACCTTACTCGAACACAAGGCGCGTGCTTTGGTTGGTGGCTCCCTGGAGTTACCAGCTCGGCGGGATCGATTTCCATTTCAGCGAGTTCTGGACCCAGACGGCCCTTACCCGCTGTAGCGACCTTTTGCTCAGTTCCCCAGCGAATACAGATGAAAGGGATTTGGACGCGTACTCTCCCTTTCCCAAATCCTTCTACTTTTTTTAAATGAGTACGGAAACCCTCGTTCTTAAGAAGTTACGTGCGATCTATCCCGATCCCTCGACAGAGCTGTACTACGAGTCCCCGTTTCAACTGCTCGCTGCGGTTATTCTGTCTGCTCAATGCACGGATGCTCGAGTAAACCTGACTACGCCTGCGCTTTTTGCCGCATACCCGGATGCAAAGTCGATGGCTTCGGCCCCCCAAGTCAAAGTAGAAACTTTGGTAAAGAGCTGCGGCTTCTACCGAATGAAAGCCAAAGCCTTGCGAGAAATGTCGCAGTCCCTGCTCACTCAGTTCCAGGGAGAAGTCCCCCATACGATGGAACAACTCATTTCGTTACGGGGCGTCGGCCGCAAAACAGCGAGCGTGATCCTTAACCAAGCTTTCGACTTACCGGCGATAGCAGTAGATACACACGTGGCGCGCGTTAGCCACCGGCTCGGCTGGACGACGCATACCGACCCGATAAAGATCGAAACCGAATTGAAATCACGCATTCCGAAGAAACATTGGGCGGAGATCAACGGGCTATTGATTCTTCACGGTCGTCGCCTATGCAAAGCACGAAAGCCGCTGTGCGGCGAATGTCCTGTTCGAGAACAATGCGCGTTTTTCGTAAAATTGGCTTCCGATTGAGCTAAAATGGGGGCGCATGAAGCCTGCCATCATCGTTGAAAATATCTCCAAGCAGTACCGTCTCGGACACACGCAGTCGCACACCCTTGCGGGTTTGGTTTCTGGCGCTGGCAGATGGGCCAAGCGCACATTGGGCGAACTGGCTCAGGGCAAGCTTCCCCAGCTCAAAACAAAATCGACTTCTCCGACGATATGGGCGCTCAAAGACGTCTCGCTTACCATTCACCCGGGGGAAATCGTCGGTATTGTGGGGCGCAACGGGAATGGCAAATCCACGCTACTCAAAGTTCTCAGTCGGATCACGCTTCCCACTTCAGGAAAGGTAAAAATCCGCGGACAAGCTGCAAGCTTGCTCGAAGTGGGAACGGGCTTTCATCCTGAGCTTACCGGCCGTGAGAATGTCTTCCTCAATGGCGCCATCATGGGCATGGGCCATCGTCAGATCAAAGACAAGCTCGACGAAATTGTCGCTTTCTCGGAAGTCGGTCGATTTCTCGACACACCCGTGAAACGCTATTCCAGCGGTATGTACGTGCGGTTGGCTTTTGCCGTGGCAGCACACTTAGAGCCTGACATCTTGATGGTCGATGAGGTGTTGGCCGTGGGTGATGGCGCGTTTCAGAAAAAATGCTTAGGCAAAATTCAAAGCGTCGGGGGAAGCAATCGCACGGTGCTATTCGTAAGTCACAGCCTACCCACGGTTCGGAGCATCTGCACTCGTGTCATTTTACTCGACGAGGGTCGGGTCAAAATGGATGGGCCGACGGATGAAGTGCTAGCAGCCTACAACCGAATGCTGCAAGCCCCTCGCACGATAGCGAACGAAGGAATTTCATGGCGACTTTTGCACGCAACCGGAGCCGTTCGGGTAACTTCGCTCACCGCACGTGACGAAGCCGGAGCAGAAACTTGGAATTTCAAGCAAGGACAAGACGTTCGTATTCGCCTGCAGTACGAGACTTTTGAAAGCGTTCCTTCGCTCGGCGTATTCATGATTCTAACCTCACTTCAATCCGGGGAAGTGGTCACCAGCGTAAAGAGCGGTTTGCGAAACCAAGCGCTTTCTATAGGCGACACGGGATCCGTTGAACTCACCCTACCCCAGGTTCCTCTACGTGCCGGTGAGTATGCGCTCACGATTGGATTGGGAGATGAATCGGGAGAAAGGCGTTACGACTTTCTCGACAACCATCAGAACTTGCCCTGGCTTTGCATTACTTCCGACGACAAAGAGCTTACACAAATGGGCGGTTACTTCTCCATCCCTGCGCTATTCTCGCATACCTAAGACAATCTAAACGATATCGGCGAAGCTTTTCTCGACACGAATAAAGTAGCGCGTGCCGACTACTAGACTCACCACCGTAATCACGGCACTCACCGCAAACAGATTCCAATCGATAGCCTGATTGAAAAGCGCCGAGCGAAAGGCCTCTACATAGCCCACCATCGGATTTAAAGCCGCGAAGATTCGGTATTCTTCGCGAATGAGACTGATGGGATAGACAACGGGAGTAGCAAACATCCACATCTGCATCAGAAAAGACAATCCATTGTTTACATCGCGGTAGCGAACATTGACTGCACCCAGAAACATGCCTAGCCCCAATGAAAGACCTGTCGTGCCGAGCAGGATCAATGGGATTTGGATGAGAGCCGCAGGGGATGGGATAGCTCCATAAAACAACATCCCCCCAATCAGCAAACAAGCGGCAATTCCAAAATCCACGACACCCGGGAAAATGGCAGCTACGGGTAGCAAGAGCCTCGGAAAATAAACTTTGTTGATCATATTGGCGTTGCCAACGAGGCTGCTACTGCAACGCCCGACCGTGTTTGCAAAGTAAATCCATATCAATAGCCCTGAGAAGCTAAACAGAGGATAGGGAATGCCGTCTGAAGGCAGCTTCGCTACGCGGCCAAAAAAGAGGCTGAAAATCCCCACCGACAATAGCGGGTAGATGATTGCCCAGAGAACTCCCAAAGCCGTCTGCTTGTAACGCAGAGCGATGTCGCGCCAAGTAAGAAAGTAGAGCAGTTCTCGGTGACGCCAGAGCTCGGACCAATTCAAGCCGCGTCCTAAGTCGCGTTCGCCATCAATCAAAATGGTAGGAAGAGTGCGTTCCATTTTTTATAGAAATTTGGAGTTAGTGAACGGCTGTAGTATACCCCGTGCCGATGAATAAAGTCGTGATCTATACTAAAGACGCTTGCCCCTACTGTGTCGCAGCAAAGAACTTGTTGAAACAAAAGTCCGTGGCATTCGAGGAAATCAACCTTCAAGAAAAGCCGCAGGAGCTACTGGAATTGAAGCAGCGCACCGGACTGCGCACGGTGCCGCAGATCTTCATTGCCGAAAAGCTCATCGGCGGTTTTACGGACCTGCAGAAGCTCGACCGCGAGGGCAAACTCGATGCCATGCTCGCTGGGAGCTAACGGTGTCACGCACATCCTGAGTGAGCGGGAGGGATGGCTGCATCAAATCCTCGCTGAGAATTTTCCTGATATCGAAAGCCTCATCGCTTTCGGTGGCGTCTACCTGAATAAGAAGCGCGTCCGCGCGCCCGCGTGGGTCAAACCCGGAGATTACCTGCGCGTGCACCCCGAACCTCGCCGCTTCTCTGTCGAGGCTATCGACTGGAGAGCGCGCGTCGTCCACGTGCATGATGATTTTGTAATCTTAAACAAACCCGCCGGCATCCCTGTTCACGCAACACTCGACAACTTTCACGAAAATGCCGTACACCAAACGTCTCAAGCTCTCCATATGGAACTTCTGGTCACGCACCGCATCGACAATGCGACCTCCGGACTCTTGGTGCTTGCGCGAACCGTTAGCTTTCAATCACGCTTCAATCGCATGCTAGCGGAGCGCCGAGCTGAAAAAACCTATCTCGCTTTGACGGAAACGTCGGTAGCGCTGGGTCCTCACAAGCACTTCATGGAATCATGGGGCCGTCCGCCCCGCGTGGTGCACAACGACGCGGGAACCGGACGTTGGGAAATCGATTTGGAAGTCACAGGGTGTGAAACGCGAGGGGATTTTTTCCAGTCTTCCATTCGGTTATTGAGTGGCAAGCCGCATCAGATACGTGCGCAGTTTAGTTTCTTAGGCGCTCCTCTCCCGGGAGATGTCCTCTATGGGGGCATAGAAACCTGCGGTTTCCACCAAGAACGTATTGCCCTTCATAGTTATTCGCTGCGTTTTAGCTGGAAACTTCAAGACCTGGACTTTTCCTGCTTACCTGGCTGGGCGCCTTGCGCAGACTAAATATTATCATTGATCACTATATCGACATTTGATATAGTGATACATGTGATTCGATCCATAGTAGTCAAAACAACCCGGGACGTTTTCGAGGATTTAAAAATCCCTCCAGGCAATCGACTCGAGACTCTGTCCGGAGATTTGAAGGGATTTCATAGCGTTCGAATTAACGACCAGTGGAGAATCGTCTTTCGCTGGAAAGACAATCATCCCGAGCACGTGGAGATTGTTGATTCTCATAGATAGGTGATGGTTATGTTGCCAAAACATAGAGCCCCAACACATCCTGGTGAAGTACTCGAGGAAGAGTTTCTCAAGCCAATGGGCGTGACGCAGACAGCCCTGGCTAATCACCTCGGCTGGTCACACGCCAAGGTAAATGAACTCATTCGGGGAAAGCGAGGTGTCACTCCTGCAGTTGCACTGGCGCTCTCTGATGCACTAGGCACTTCTGCCGAGATGTGGATGAACATGCAAACACAATACGACCTCTGGCACGCCATCCGAGATCACCGAAGGAGGCCGAAACTTTCGAAGGTCGGTTAAGGCCTGGAACCCGCCTTAGGAGTGTGCCTGGTCAACCCCGCTTTAGCGGAGCGGCATCGAGGAAATTGAGCGTTTTGTATTTGTCTTTGGCCCAATTGACGCTCCAGTCGCTCTTGAAAAGAACGACCGCATTGCCATCGCGATCTTGAACGTAGTTGCAGTCGGAGAACTTATTAAATTCATCGAAATCAACGCCCTCGCCCTGCGGCCAGCAGGCGCGCACAAACGGTAAGCGCTCTAGCTTTACGTCGACCCGGTACTCACTCTTCAAGCGGGCCTCGAACACTTCGAACTGGAGAGCACCGACTGCCCCCAGAATGGGATAGGCCTCATTGCGCGAAGGGTGCCGAAAGAGCTGAACCACCCCTTCTTCTGTTAGCTGCTCCAATCCTTTTTGCAGTTGCTTGCGCTTTAACGGATCGGCCGTGCCCACCGTAGCAAAATGCTCCGGAGCAAAGCGGGGCACGCCTTCAAACTCCGCTCGTCTACCCTCGCATAAAGTATCGCCGATACGAAAATCTCCCGTCGTATCCAAAAGACCGACGATATCGCCGGGCCATGCTTCTTCTAGCGTCATGCGCTCTTGACCAAAAAAGTGAATACTCTTGGAGAGACGAAACTCCTCGCCCAAACGACCGTGCAGCGCAGGCATCCCACGGGTGAACTTACCAGAGCACACCCGTAAAAAAGCTACCCGATCTCGGTGCTGTGGGTCCATGTTCGCTTGGATCTTAAAGAAGAGACCGGAGAAAAAGGGCGCCGTGGGCTCAATCTCACCAATGGTACTGTCATGCGCGCCAGGTGCCGGTGCCATTTCCAAAAAGTTTTCTAGAAACCGCTGCACGCCAAAATTATTCATCGCGCTTCCAAAGAACACCGGTGTGAGCTGGCCTTTGAGAACGCGCTCCAGATCAAAAGGATCGCCCGCCGCTTCAAGTAGCTCCAATGACGACCGGAGTTCAGCTACCAACTCTTTGTTCTCTTCCAGATCTCCAGGAAGCGAAGGCAAGAACTTGGGATCGTCCAGCCCAGTAACTTTCACTGGAACGCGCTTGCCCTTCTTGGATTCGTCGCGCTCAAACAGGAGCACTTCTTTTGCGTGACGATCGTAGACCCCCCGAAAGCGGTCTCCCATCCCAATGGGCCATGTGACCGGCGTCGAGCGAATGCCCAGCACTTGTTCCAGTTCATCGATCAAATCGAGGGGATCGCGGCTGGGCCGATCGAGTTTATTCATGAACGTGAAAATGGGGAGCCCGCGCATGCGACATACTTCAAAGAGCTTGCGAGTCTGTGGTTCTACGCCTTTGGCAGCGTCAATCAGCATCACTGCAGCATCCACCGCCACGAGCGTGCGATAGGTATCTTCGGAAAAGTCTTTGTGTCCAGGCGTGTCGAGCAGGTTTACTTGTCGGCCTTCATAGTCAAAGCGCAACACGCTCGTGCTGATGGAAATACCGCGCTTTTTCTCAATTTCCATCCAATCGGAAGTCGTGTTGCGTTGCTGGGACTTGCCTTTAACAGCACCCGCCAAGTGAATGGCACCGCCATAAAGCAAAAGCTTTTCAGTGAGCGTCGTCTTTCCCGCATCCGGATGCGAAATAATGGCAAAAGTGCGCCTTTTAGCCACTTCAGACTGAAGAATTTTCTCGAAACCAGGTTCCACATCCATAGGATGCCGCTTTATACTCTAGTTTCCCTGAGGAAGGAATCCGCTATACTGAGCTCGATGAAACGCATCCCAGTTGCCGGGCCGTGGATTACGGACAGAGAAGTCGCCTACGTGGCGGATGCCGCTGGAGGGGACTGGTACGAGAATGCGGGCCGCTATCTCAAGCGATTTGAGACGCTTTTTGCGGAAAAAACCGGCTCTCGCTACGCCATTGCCCTTCCCCACTGCACTTCCGCCATCCATCTCAGCCTTGCCGCCCTGGGTATTGGGCCTGGCGATGAAGTTATCGTTCCCGAAATCACTTGGATCGCAACTTCCGCCCCTATTCAGTATGTAGGGGCAAGCCCCGTTTTTGTCGACGTGGAGGCGGACACTTGGTGCATGAGTGTGGAATCGGTTCGGCGTGCCCTGACACCCCGAACGAAGGCAGTTATTGCGGTGGACCTCTACGGCGGGATGCCTGATTACGGAGCACTTCGAGCACTTTGTGAAGAGTGGGGAATCACTTTGATTGAGGATGCTGCCCAAGCGGCAGGAGCTACCCTGGACGGAAAGCCAGCCGGCAGTTTTGGCAAGGCAGGGGTTTTCAGCTTTCACGGTTCTAAGACGCTGACTACCGGCGAAGGCGGGATGCTCGTCACCAGTGACGACACACTCCACGAGCGGGTGCTTTTCTTGCGAGATCATGGGCGTCCTCCCGGCGACAAACTCTTTCGCAATGCGGAAGTCGCGTTCAAGTACAGAATGAGCTCTGTTCAAGCTGCGATGGGCCTTGCGCAAACCGAAAGACTGGACGACCTGACACAGAAAAAGCGCCAGATTTTTGCTTGGTATGCTGAGCGCCTCGGCGACATGCCCGGGCTATCGCTCAACTTTCAACCCGAGCGAGTGAAGAACTCGTACTGGATGGTGACTGCGGTTTTAGACCCCGCCTTAGGTCTGAATAAATCAGAACTAAAAACGCTTTTGGAGCAGCGCCAGATTGAAACGCGCCCTTTTTTCAATCCACTGAGTTCTTTAGAGGCCTATTCCGGAACGGTGGCTGCCGAGCGAGCCGCTGAGAGCAACCCTGTCGCTTACGCTTTAAGCCCCTATGGGATCAATCTTCCGTCCGCGCTCTGCCTGACAGAAGCGGACGTCGACACCGTCTGCGGTCATTTGCGGACTATTGCCGGCGCGCCTCCCAGATCACAAAATCAAGCGGATTTGCAAAAGTAAGCAAGCCGTCGTCGGGTGGCTTTACGCCAAGTCGTACTTTCAGCGCACGCCAGAGCCGATCGATACCGAGTTTTCGTCCGACTCCTTTGAGTGCTTCGAATCGAAGGCTTCTCGCCGGCTGAACCGGACCTTGCACATCTAGCCGAATCTCTCGCTGAGACGCTTCGCTCAATTTCGAAACCGCTTCACTCCAACGCAAACGTTCCACACTGGTATCGGCACCCATGTAGTCGGCGTGCTCGATGTCTCGGTAATATTCCTTCAGAAAATGCTCCACTCGAAGCGGAAAGCGGGCGAGTCGCCCTCCCAGCGTTTCCTGCAGGCGCAAGAAGTCGTTGTACAACCAGCACGAAGCAAGACGCCCGGGAATGGGTACTCGGTCTGCCATCGCTTCCGCACCGGACACACCCAGATCTTTCTTGAGGTCGGCATCAGAAGCCTGCTTGCAGGTGTTGGTCCTTCCCAAACTGTGAAAACAGCTGCCGTAAACCGTCAAGCAATCGTCGATATGGAGCACTTGATCACTATGGGTCAGCTGGAGAAAGGCGAACGTAAAATCAGGAGCTACTGGCGGGCACAGTCGCCCGACAGGCCCTGATCGAATTTTGTGGGCCAGATCTCTTGAGATTGCCGAGTTCAAACCTCGTGGCAACTTCGTTTCCGCTTCCCCTCGCGGACGACTGAGCATCAGCTCCAAAACTTCATCTGAAGTAAGCAGGTTGAGATCCCCGGAGCGACTCCCTCGCAGCACGACCGGTGGCGACCTTAGATCGTTAAATAGGTCTTGCGGCCAACTCACGACGCCGCAAGGGTGAATCGCCAGGGCAGCCCGAATCGTAGCAAGGGCTCTGGGTTTGAGCACCGACTTGTCCTCGAGCAAAAGAAAGTATTCTCCCGTCGCCTGAGTGTAACCAAACTCCCAGTTATCGGGCATCGTGAGGCCGCCGGTGCGAAAGTAGCGAAGCCGTGCGTCAGAATGCAGCGCGTGTGCTGCGTGCGTCGCATTGGAGTCGTCGTTATCGACTAAAACGACTTCGAAGTCAGGATCGGTTTGAAGCAGGACGCTTTGTATCGCACGCCCTACAAGCTCACAGCGATTCTTCGTAGGGATGATCACCGAGAAAAACGGATGTTTCATGAAATAACCTCGATGAAAATTTTGTAGGTAGGAGACTCACGCGAGTATAACCTTTAGATAGAGATCGCTCAACAATCGCAAAGGTCGCACGTTCAAAATGGGTCGGTGCATAATGGATAATGTGAAAACGAATCCGGGCAAACTGGCAAAAGGCGGGCTAATCCTCTCTCTCTTGCTACTGGGCTCATGTAACCCCTTCGGATCCCGATCGGTTATCCTTGATGACGGGTCCGGCATCGGGGGACTGGTTCCCACTTTCACCACGACGACTGTCGGATCCACTAGCCTAAACCCCATTCCGATGACCGCCACCTGGCCGACCTACGTCGTTGGCTTTGAGGCTTCGGATCTTCTTATTACGGGCGGCACACTGCAAAATTTTGCTGGTGAGGGTGAAACCTTTACCTTTGAAATTATCCCCGATGCAGAAGGTACCATCACGGTCTTCGTCGCCGCAGGGGCGGCAGTGGACTTACTCGAAAACCCCAGCCTCGAAACGACTTTCACTATCGATTACGATCTGTCCCCCCCTTCTGCAATCATTAGTAAAGCCGGAGGCCAATTAGAACATACTGCCTCATTGCCAGTGAACTTCACGGTGGCTTTTGATGAAGCAATCAATCCAGCGTCTTTTACGGCCTCCGATATTGTCCAGTCAGGGACTGCAAGTGGTGTTACTTGGACTATCACCGATTCAGGCGACCAGACCACTTTTACTCTGGCCGCCACCGCTATCTCGGGCACGTTGGGTTCTTTGATTCCCAGCATTTCAGCCGGCTCTATATCGGATCTAGCCGGCAACTCCGTGGGCGCTTCGACGGGGAGCGGAAACAAAGTTTTCTACTTACCCACCTATGCGAGCACGCGCTTCTGGCTGAAAGCTGACTCCTTATCTTTGTCAAACGGCGCCAATGTGACGAGTTGGACCGATGGAAGCACGAATGCCAATACCGCAATCGAAGCGACGAATCCGCCCACCTATATTGCTTCAGCAACGAATTCCATGCCGGCGGTTGCTTTTAATGGATCCAAACTCCTGCAAAGCACTTCCAACTCCGGAATGACCGGCAATCCTGACTTTACGATTTTCATGGTTTCCAGAACCAACGCCACCAGCGGCTCTTATTCCGCTTACCTCCAAATCGGACCTGCGGGTGTGGCTACCAATGTTTGGTTTCGACTCGAGCCCTCGAGCTCACTGCTTTTTGCTGGCTTCCAAAACGGGGGGTCCGCGTCCGCATCGAACTACATCGCAGGATTTGCGCTGTACACCTGGGTAAGAAACAGCGCCGGTGGCACCAACACAACTCAAAGTGGGAATACTCTATTCTTTAATGGCTCCAGTGTTTCAGTGAATCCGAGCCTCTCCAATATAGCTCCCAATGTAGGCGCTGGCCCCTTTCGAGTGGGCCGATCGAACGGCGGCTTCACGGTCAATGCCGACATTGCCGAAATTCTGGTCTCTGACTTGGCGATGAACGCTTCTCAGCGGGGGGCAGTCGAAAGCTACCTCAACGCAAAGTACAATCTGTATTAATGCCACCGCACCGTGTTACCCTCTATTTTTTCCATGGCTTGAGCTCCCTCTCCTTAAGGGTTAAAATTTTCCGATAAAGGAGCACCTATGGACCCCATCCAAACTTTTCAGGCGGAAGTGCACGACAATATCGAGCGCCTCGGCTCCGACACCGAATTCAAAGAACTTAGCAAAAAATGGATAAAGGAATCCGTAAAACGCTACTACTCTTACAACTTCACCTGGATGGGAAGACCCATCATTCAGTACCCTCAGGACATGGTCGCCATTCAGGAGATTGTCTGGAAGATCAAACCTGACCTTATCGTCGAAACTGGAATCGCCCATGGCGGATCGCTCGTATTTCACGCTTCACTTCTGGAACTCATTGGCGGCGAGGGTAAAGCGGTGGGAGTGGATATTGAAATCCGCAAGCACAATCGCGAAGCGATTGAGGCCCATCCCATGTTTAAGCGGATCCAGCTGATCGAAGGCTCGTCGACCGACCCCGCTACGGTGGCGCAAGTGTTTGCCGCTGCCGAGGGGAAGAAGAATATTCTCGTACTCCTCGATTCCAATCATAGCTACGAACATGTGATGAATGAGATCAAGCTCTATGCGCCGCTCGTCGCTCAAGGTAGCTACCTCATTGTTTTAGATACACTCGTCGAATCGCTCACAGACGAATACGTGATGAAAGAGCGCCCCTGGGGAATCGGAAACAGCCCTCTGACTGCGGTTAAAGAATTCATCAAAACAAATCCAAACTTCATCATCGACACGAGCGTCGATGCCAAACTTGGAATCACCGTCGCTGAAAGCGGCTATCTGAAACGGATTTCTTGAATATGGCAAAGACACCTTGCTCCCACCAGTTTCACCCCGCTTTTAGCTTGGGCCCCCTTTCCTTGGGTTATCCCATAGTCCCCGGTGGAAAGACCTGGGTTGCGGAACTCGCCTTTGAACAATGCGCTCACTGCCTTCTGGTGAAGACAGTAAACCAACTACCTACTGAAACGCTCGCCCACGAGAATTTTTACTCGTCAAAAGTGGCACAGGTAGTGAGTAGCCATGATGCGGCTTTTGCACAAATGGCGACTCAAAGGGCGGGTATCGCGCCCGGCCAGATCGTTTTGGAAATTGGCAGCGGCGATGGCAACCTCCTCAATTTATTTGCCGCTAAAGGCGCGACCACCATTGGCGTGGATCCTGCCCCACATTCAGGAGAGAAGTACGCTTTTGATTTCATTCAAGGCTTTTACACCCAAGAAACGTGCGAACGCTTGCTCGCGGAAAATCGTGCGCCTGATCTGGTCATCGCCAACTACGTTTTGGAACTGATTCCCGATATTGAGGACTTCCTAAAAAGCGTCGCAAACGTCCTAAAGCCCAGTTCACACTTTGTTTTCGAGGTTCCTTACCTTTCGGACTTCATGAAAACACCCCGACTGGATGGCTTTGCGCACTTGCGTTGCAATTGGTTCACTGCCACGTCTGTTTACAGTCTTTGCGAAGGCCAAGGGCTCGGCGTGACCGCTATTGAGCACCTACCGGAGTACCGCGGAGGCACTCTGCGCGTCTGGACCAAGGTGGGTGAATCCGAAGTGGCGGGCCCTGTGGAAAAGCGTCTACTCGAAGAAGAAGCCGCCTTTTTCAGCCCGGCCATGTTCGAGCTGTTTCAAGCGCGTAACAACAGGCTTCGAGAGGACGTGCGCAGTCGACTACTAGCAGCCGCACACGCCGGCGCATTAGTGGGCTACGGCGGTGGGTTGAAAGCCGCGACGCTAGTGAACTGGCTAGGCCTGGGAAAAAGTGATTTCTCCTTTATTGTCGACGCAGATCCGAACAAGCAGGGCAAGCTGATGCCACTAGCAAACATTCCCATCTTGCCCGTTTCCGCGCTGACCGATTCGAAACAGGACGGCTTGAGCGTGGTCTTACTAGCGTTCGACCATCAATCGGAAGTCTTGGCGGATCTAAAAGGAAAGCTCCCCACCGGCTCTCAGTTCATTCGTATTTTTCCCAGCTATACGGTCGAATCGCTTCAAGCAGAACAAGGGAAGTAATTGAGCACGCGAATCGCACTCTTTGCCGCGGACTTTGTGGGAAACGAAATCACTCGCCTATTGTGTGATTCTCCCCAGGCAGAAGTCGTGTTGCTTTGTTTGAGTGCTAGCAATCGCGGTTCCGTGAATCAGAGCATTCACGACTGTGTTGCAGCGCGATTTCCCCATGCCGTCGTGACCCATGATACAGAGCCCTTCGTCGTCGAAGAGGCGCTGCGCAAAGCGCAGCCCGACTTGGGGATTCTTGCTTGGTGGCCTCATATACTGAAGTCGCCCCTTCTCGACCTTCCTACGAGGGGATGGGTCAACACCCACCCAAGTTTCCTTCCGCACCATCGCGGCAAAGACCCCAACTTCTGGTGTTTGGTCGAAGGCGGACCTGCGGGCGCCACCCTGCATGAAGTCACTTCAAAAGTAGATGAAGGACCGATCATTGCGCAAAGTAGACTTGAAATCGGCTGGACGGATACGGGCGAGTCGGTTTATTTGCGCACTCGCGCCCTGATGGTAGAGCTTTTTCGCACTCACCTCAGCGCTATCTTAACGGGGAGCTATCAACCCATCGCGCAACCGGACATTGCACCGGCCACGCACACTCGCAAACAACTGGACGGCGCTTCTCAAATTTTCTTGGATAAGCAATATACCGGCAGAGAACTACTCAACATCTTGCGTGCCAGAACTTTTCCTCCCCATCCCGGCGCGTTCTTTGTCGAAGACGAGAATAAGTTCTCTTTAGAGTTGCGGATTACTCAAAATCCAGTGAAGCCTTCCGTCTAATAGACTCTGCTCAATGAGCAAGGCTAGCTGTCGCAAGCGAATCCAGTGGCTAGAACGAAAATCGACGCCTTCTGATAGCACGGGCTTTAATCCCTTAACGAGCTCCCGAACCGTCTGATCCAAAGTCCACTCGGGCTGATGATCCGGCGCCCATTGCTCGTACAGGCTAAAGTCGACACGGTAACTTCGCTTATCAGGAGCGGCTCCTGGATTGTACTGAATGGGAATTCCACCGAGCTGCCGAGAGACCGCCTCCGCCAAATCTCGAATGCGGTAATTCCATTGCTGACTGCCTGCATTGATCGCAAGAAAAGCGGGCAACGCCAAATCGCGCTCCGCGGCCCACGCCATCGCGCGCGCCATATCGCGAACGTGAATGAGCGGCCGCCAGGGAGAGCCATCAGAAAGCAGAACAATCTTGCTTTGAGTTAGAGCGCTCGCGACAAAGTCATTGAGAACGAGATCCAGTCGGCAGCGGGGCGAGTACCCACACGCAGTCGCAAATCGAAGAGCGGTCACTTGAAACTCTGTACTCGCAAGCTGCTCCAGCCCCTGCTCGGCTAAGATTTTTGTTTTCGCATAGGCTGTCAGAGGATGAACGACCGACTGCTCACTTTTCAAAGTGCCATCATCAATCCCGTAAACGCTACAGCTCGAAGCAAAAATGAACCGCTTTACCCCGTTTCGCTTGGCATGGGCTGCAAGCTGCAAGGTACTTTCCAAGTTAATATCAAAGGTGACTTGTTCAAACTGATTGCCCATGGGGTCATTCGATATCGCAGCCAGGTGGATGATGACTTCGGCCCCCGCCAACACGTCGGGGTTCAGCGTACGTAAGTCAGCGGCTATTTGGACATGTGCCTCGGTATCGACGTCTCTGATCTCGGACGTCCAGTTGTCCTTGAAATAGCCGGTATCAATCGCCGTGAAGTGGGCATAGGGGAAGACTGCACGCAGGTGGGCAAGGACGACCGGACCTAAGTACCCTTGATTTCCGGTGATGAGAATCTTCATAGATCTGCGTGAAACTCAGAGGCACCTTGGCCCTCTAAACTTGTATCGCCTTGTCGGGCCTGTACCCAGGGTGCTCGCCCTTCACTCCACAGCTTCTCCAGCACATTGCGGTCGCGCAAGGTATCCATCGCCTGCCAAAAACCGGAATGCTCAAACACATGCAGCTGTCCGTCGGCCGCCAGACGAGACAGAGGCTGGTCTTCAAGGACGAGCCCCTCCCGACTATCGACGTAAGTTTCAAAGCCGCGGCGAAAGAAAAAGAAGCCGCCATTGATAAAACCCTGCTTCTCGGCAGGTTTTTCCAAGAAGGAGGCTACTTTCCCTGTGGGCGTCGTGTTGAGTTCCCCGTAGCGGGCAAGGTTCTTCACCCCCAACACCGTTCCCAAACCTCCGTGGGCTTTGTGAAACTCAAACTCTTTTCGCAAATCGATGTTGCTCAATCCATCCCCGTAAGTCAGCGCAAAGTGTTCAAACTTATCGGACTCACGCAAAATTTGGAGCGCGCGCCCCACACGTCCGCCCGTCATCGTTCCCAAGCCCGTATCGAGAATCCGCACCCGCCACTTCTCTTGAACGGCGCTCTGCTCCCGGAACTTCCACCCCTCATCAAAGCTGGAGCGCAGATCGATATCCAAATCGTTGTGCAACGCTTGGTAGTACATGAAATACTTTTTGATCTCGATGTTGCGATAGCCACCGAGGATGACGAAATCGTTGAACCCGTGAGCGTAGTAGTGCCGCATGATGTGGACAAGCAGTGGGATGCCACCTACTTCAATCATCGGTTTCGGTTTGAACTGTGACTCTTCAGAAATGCGTGTACCGTAACCCCCCGCCAAAATTAAGACGGGTACGGATAGGGGTTCTGAACGGACCGATTTTGTCGCAGTCACTCGTTCCTCGCGTTTTCGTTTGGGGAAGCTAAGACGAGAGCCATTATACCAAACGACGGTCTTTTTCCGAGAGTGTTGGATCTGCAATGGGCCATTGAATTCCAAAGGCCGGGTCATTCCACAGAATAGTTCGACCACTTGCGGCGTGATACGGCGAAGACATGAAGTACATCACTTCCGTGTCGTCTTCCAGAGTCTGAAAACCGTGGGCAACCCCCTCAGGGATGTAGAGGGACTGACGCGCACGCGCATCTAACTCAAAGGCCTGCCACTTTCCGTAGGTGACTGAACCCTGGCGCAAGTCCAGAACCACGTCGTAGAGCGTTCCTCGCACGACTCTGACAATCTTTGCTTCTTCGTGGGGGGCTTGCTGGTAGTGCATCCCCCTTAAAGTGCCGCGGTGTCGATTGTAAGAAATGCTGCACTGCACTAGATCGTCGCGCAAACCCTGCTTTCGAAATTCTTCTTCGCACCAGGTGCGGGCGAAAAATCCTCGTTCGTCCTGGATAGGCTCCATTTCAATGAGGACGACGCCGGGGATTTCGGTCTTCTTGAAAATCACAGAATCTCCAACTGCGGAATGGGTAGCACAAACTTCCCACCCCAATCGCGTATGAAGGCCGTTTGCCGCATGATCTCTTCCGAAAGGTTCCAGGGGAGGATGAGCAAAAAATCCGGTCGCGTTTCACTTAAATGCTCAGGTCCAAAAATGGGAATTCGACTACCGGGAAGTAAACAGCCCTGCTTGTGCGGACTTCTGTCCACGGTGTAGGGGAGCAGGTCCGAGCGAATGCCACAGGAGTTCAGCAACGTATTGCCTTTGGCGGGTGCGCCATAGCCCGCAACGGACTTGCCCCGTTCTCGGGCCCCTTTAAGAAACTCGACGAGCCCTTCCTGGGCCTCGTTCACCCTTTGGCGAAACCGCTCGTAGGTGCGCACATCTTGCAGACCCGCCGCCGCTTCTTCCTTCAGGATCCGCCCGGGAGCCTCCGTCACTAAATACTCGCCGGAACCATCGAGTTGCGCGAAAACCCGGAGACTTCCGCCATGACTTTTCAATTCTTCAACATCAAACACTTCAAGGCCCTGACTCTCGAAGGCCCGCACGATGGAATGAAGCGAAAAATAGGAAAAGTGCTCATGGTAAATCTGATCGAATTCGTTTTTCTGAAGCGTATGAAGTAAATGGGGAAATTCTGCCGTCACCACACCGAAGGGTTTTAGCATCCGTGCCATTCCGGCAACAAAATCCTTAAGGTCCGGCACCTGCGCCAGCACGTTATTCGCAATAACTAAGTCAGCGCGTTTACCTTCTGCCACGAGGCGATCCGCAAGAGGCACTCCGAAGAACTCATCTAAAGTGGGAATCTGATTCTGTCGTGCCACTTCAGCGACGTTGAGAGCAGGCTCGACTCCTAAACAGGGAATGCCCTGATCGAGGAAGTGTCTGAGCAAGTACCCATCATTGCTAGCCAGCTCCAAAACAAAAGACTTCTTGGTTAAACCGAAACGCTCGACGACCGAGTCACAATAGCGCTTTGCATGCGCCACCCAACTCTCCGAGAAGGAAGAAAAGTAGGCGTATTCTCGAAAGATGTCTTGTGGCGCTTGAAACTGTGGCAGTTGAACGAGCCAACAGCGGTCACAAACGCGTGCATGGAGCGGGAAAAAGGCTTCGTCGCTTTCGAGGGCATTGGGCTTGATGTAGGAGTTCGCGAGCGGAGTCAGGCCGAGATCAACAACACTTTGCGTCAGTGGGTGATCGCACAGTCGACAGAATGTTCCAGGCATCGAAATCAGTATAAAGGGGTAAGAAGGTGCCCGTCTACTTCCGGGAGAAAACTTAGACAGGCACTTTTCAATCGTCGGACTTCTGCCCAGGGCGGCGGCGCTTCCAGCTCTTGGTCCATCCGGCAATGGGCAACATGATCGAGCCGAATGAAGGTCGCAGCGTCAGAGTTCTAAAGCCGATGGGCAACCAGCGTAGGCGATGACTTGAAATGCCCTTGAGCAACGTCAGGGTAGCTGCTCGCGCTACCGTGGACACCCCGAAAACAATCGCAAAGGCACGGGCGTCGGCCCCAAAGTAAAACAACATAAAGCCTCCTAGGAGACTCCCCGCGCTCATCGCAGCAGAATTACACACATTGTAAGTCGCAAGTGCGCAGGTGCGCTCTTCCGGTTTTACCAACTCCCAGAGGAGCAGTAGCGATGCGAGTTCGTAAGCGCCCCAGGCAAAGCCAGAAAGTGCCTGTAAGAAAATCAAATACGGTGGCGCACTGGAAATAAGCCACAATGCGGGAAGCAATATAATGCCGTACCCGCCCAAGATAAGCAGCGGACGTGTTCCGCGGGATACCGCCATCCTTCCCAAGTAGGGAAGCAATAGGACTTTCGTCAGATACGATGTCGCAACCAGAATGGCATAGGTGGAATAATGCAAACCCAACTCCGCCAACATATAGGAAGTGAAAAAGGGTGCCGCCAAATGAGCCGCAAAAGTAACCGACAGCAGATAGGTAAATAGCCTGCCCTGTTCGTGCCCACGGTGCAGACGATTGGAGAATTCTTTCAGTCCAAAACTGACTCGAAAATCCGATGGAGGTGGAAGGGGCTCGGTTTGCCTCATCAGCCAGCGTATGGAAAGCATTCGGCAAGCGAAAGCGGCGAGGAACAGAGCGATGTAGGCCCAGCGCTTGTCGACGTAAGACGGCAAGTTGTGCAGCACCACACCCCCCACAGCAAAACCGACGAAAACAGTGGCCTGCGTAATGCGAGTCCGCTTCGTGAAAAAACCTACGTGAATAGAGGGTGGAATGAGTGTTCCCATCCAGCTATTCCATGCCCCGCTAGCACCCAAGCCCGCTGCCCAATAAGCGGATGCGGTGAGAAAAACTAACGCCACAGGCAAGTGTCCTAAGTAGGCGCAAACGACCAGAGGTAAAAATGTCGATGCCTGCACGGTTGCGCAGAGTACGACCCATTTTCGATAGGAACCGAGCCTACGCACCATGAAGGGTGCGCCTAACTGAAGCAGCGAGCCCGCTAGCAACGGCAAAGTGGTCACCAACCCGGAAAGCACCCCTCCGAGTCCCATCCAAATGGCAAAAGCAGGAAGGTAAGTCTCGCCCATTCCCACCATCAAGCTAAAGGCGCTTCCCTCAGCGAGCGACAGGCGAACATTGCTTCGCAAACTTTGCTGCGCTTGTCTGCGCGCAGAACCGTCATGAGCTGGAAAAGCAGTTCGGATCTTGGTTGCAGAAGTTTGATTCATAGCGCCAAGCACGGAGCTAGGCGATAACCGTATCGGCAAAATGCGCTGGACGAATTACTGTAAGGCGAAGTCGATGGGGATCTGCATGGGCTTTGCCTCTCCAGGCACGAACTCAGGCAAAGGGGAAACACGCGCTACTTTTCGGACGGTTTCTACCGCGGCATCATTGAGCCGGGTGAAGGCCGCAGGCTCACTCACGCTGACATTGGCGATGGTTCCATCGCGCTGAACCACAAAACCCACCAAGACCTGTCCCACTTCACCTAAGTTTTTAGACGCACGAGGGTATACCAAAGCTTCGTGAATAGCGTCGCGAATACTCGCCTGGTACGCCTCCCACTCCGTCGCTTGGCGACTTTGCGAAACGGCTTGGCTTCCGCCTCTGCCCTGCTTCATGGCAACGGACGCCGCAGAGGCCTGGATCTTCTGCGTTTCGGAGGTCTTCTCAATAGCCAGCTCGGTATCCGGGTGTGGCAGAACCGCGACCTCTTTAGGTTGGCGATTTGCGGTGGGGCGTTGTTTGGATCCTACTTCAAGGGACGCGGCGGCTACTATTTCGACCGCGTCTGTGGGGAAGAATAAGGAAGAGGAGTGGCTCTGCGCCGCCCGGATACCCATTCCAATCAAACCAAGATGAAGTAATGCGGACGCAGCGAACGCAAAGTCATTGCGAGCGATGGCGGCGACGCTCATAGACTCACCGCCGCACCCAAGTAAAACTCGCGTCCCCGAACGGGCCCCCAAAGATGCGTAACATCATAAGCGCGGCCTGAAGCTTCCGAAGCATCGGCTTCAAAAAAAAGCGGGTTCTCAATTCCGGCTTGGGTAAAATCCAAAATATTCTTCACGCCCACATAGAGCTTAAAGTCCTTGGCGAACTGATAGGACACCCGCGAATCCAAAGTCATAAAGAGCGGAGACTCGGTCAGTTTGGGCGACGACCCTACGCCGCCTTCCGGAAAAACGTTGAATCGGTTGCCATAGCCATAAGGAGTGAGGTCTCGCCCGCCGACAAAAGTAGCGGTGAGATTGAAATCAAGCCCGGCTGCTTCCACATCCAGAAGCAATCGCGCACGGTCCTCAATAGCAGCAAAAGGAAGCCGACTTTTATAACTATTGCTATAGAAAAAGTGCTCGTAGCTCGCGCCCAGCATGATGTGTTTGGTGAGCTGATAACCCGCCACAGCATCTGCCGAAAAGACATCAAACCGCTGCGAAGAAGTCTGTAGAGTGGGTACGCCCGCGACATCTTGAATCGTCGCCATATTCTGGATGTTAGTCCACGAAGCGGATAGCGTGCCTGTGGTCCGAGTGCTGTCGAAGGAGAGCGAATACACTGCGGAAGTGCTGCGTTCCAAGTCTGTTACAGCGATTCCAAATCCGTCTTTCAGAATTCCGTGCTCAGATTCGAAGAATGTCAGGGGCGCTCGATAGCCTTGCCCCACCGAAAGGCGCTGCGTGAGCGTCTCACTCATATTCCAACGGGCGTGAATGCGCGGCACGGGGATGACCGTATCCACTTCATTCGTCTGAACGGTTTGTCCTCGCCAATTCACCAAGATGCGGTCCAGTCGCACCGCTGTCGAAATTTCTAAATCGGCCCGAGGCGTCCACGTGTCCTGGAGGTAGCCACCAAACGAAAGGGAATCAAAATCGTCTTTGGGCTTAGGCGTCGCACCCCCAAAGAAGCTGTTTGAATCAGAGCGCAGAATCTCGTGCCGGGCGTCTGCGCCACCCGTTAGAAAGTGGCTGTCGGACCATTGAAACCCGAGGCGTCCATCGGCATAAAAAGTTTCGTTGTTATTGCGATAATCATTGCCTTCGTAAAACGAATCTTGGGTTTGCTTTACCCCGCTGGCAGTGATGACCGAGTTAAAGCGGTCACTGAAGCGATGCGTCCATTTGCCGGTGCCTTCCAGGCGCTCGGTTTGAATGGCTTCTAGCGTGGCCGAAGGCGGCCCGCTATAGCGCGATCGCACATCGTCACCGACAAAGTCCGGATCCCCTAAGGGGGTAACGGTCGCAAAAAGTCCTGCCGTCATTGGCCCCCCAAAAATATCCGACTTCTGCAACCCCAATCGCAGATCGAGATTATCTGATGAAGAGAGATCGTCGCTAAAGCGCAAGCCCAACGCGTAATTGCTTAAAAGAGGAGATTCGTTTACGCCATTGTCGTCGGCGTCCCACTGCCCCTGATGATTATGTTGGGCCGATATCGTGGTGCGCCGTTTGCCATCTTCACTGACGGCGTTGCCGACCATTGAAAAAGTTCGGTACTCCCGATTGCCCGCGGCTGCGTCGAATAGCACCCCATTCTTAACCGCTTTCTCGGAGATGATATTGATGACGCCTCCCAAGGCGCCCGGCGCAAGAAGCGAGGCCCCTGCCCCACGGGCCACTTCAATGCGCGCGACCCCCGCAGTCGTTAGCGCATCCATTCCATAGTAGGAGGAAACCGTCGAATGCACCGGAACATCGTCGACCAAGATGGTGGTGTACTCGCCCTTCAGGCCATTGATCTGCACGCGCTTCATCCCGCAGATAGAGCAGCCCGTCGCGGCATCAATCCCCGGCTCGTTCGCGATGGCTTCTGTCAGGGTTTTCGCCTGCTTCTTCTCGATTTTTTTCCCGGTGATCACTTCCGTTTTGGCGATAGTGTCTTTGAGTTTGCCCGACCGCTCAAGCTTTTCTCGCACGTCTTCTACACGGATGGGAGCAAGGGTCGTGGGGTCGGCGTCCCGAATCGGGTCTGCAAAGAGCGAAGGGGCAAAGAACAAAAGGGATAGCGCAAGGCATCGCATTCAGACTCAATCTGACTCAGACCAAGTCTTAATGTCAAGACAGTCTGAACGGCGGGCTGACCTTCAAAATGACAAAAAAAAACCCGAGAGCAGAAGCTCCCGGGTTCTCAAATTTTAGATAACCAGACTTAGGCGCCGCAGGCCATGAAGTCCTTCGCACAGTCACCCGTGCAGAGATCTTTCACTGTGTCTTTAGTGCCTTTTCCGATGCCGCGCTGTTTCGGGCCGGGCTTGCTGGTCGCTTCGCCGAGAATATACGCGGTCACATCTTTGGCCGCGCGTGCCTGAGCTTCGTCCATTGCCTGCTTTGTTCCAGGGCCAAGTACCTTTTCGGTATCGGCCAAGTGCTGCTTGTAGAAACCGTTGTGGGCTTTGGTGATATCGGCCATCACTTCGAGCGAGACCAAAGAAGCTTCGCCTTCAGAACGAGGACGTGCTTTTTCTTTTAAATAGCCACCCAGCTGTGCCATGTGGCTATCGACATCTTTGCCGTATTGCAATTTGGACGAAAGCACGCGGACATAATGCTCCCGATCCGCACCCTTTAGACCTTTTTGATTGTCCAAGGTTTCCATGATCTGAGGCAACGTGCGTTCTTTGAAATTCTTTACAAATGTGGCGCTCACCGGAATACCAGCCAGTTCTCCAGTAGCCCGCGCACTCAGCGCAGCCAAAATCTGGGGAGGCAGCGCTTTGTACTTTGAATCCGCATTAATCTCGTTCACAAGACCTCGTAAATCGGCCAACGAGTTGTTCTGAGAACGTTCGCTCAAAGCCTTGCCCGTCGATACAAAGGTCGCAGGGAGCTTTGCGCCACGAGCTGCCGCTGCGGTTTTCAACGTCCCGTGAAGGCGAGCTACTTCTGCAATGAGCTTCTCGTCTGTCGGATTCTTGCGAAGGTCTTCTTCCAATTTCAAATAGGCATCGATGTTTGCGTCCGGTAAACCCAAAGACTTGAAAGAAGCGCGAAGCGCTTCCATATCCCGTACAATATCAGCGCGCGGCGCTTCAGTGAAACTTCGAACCCGTGGAGCCTGGGCACCTTTTCCAGCGTGGGAAGGCACTGAAGTGTTGCGACCTGGATTGGAAGCAAACACCGTTACGCTCATGACCATCGCTGCTGCGATAAACTGAGTGGCTCTCATTCGAGTTTTCTCCTGAATCACCGTCGATCTGCAGAGGGCCCATTCCCCAAAGCAGATCTCAAATACCAGCCTATCAGGCTGCAAGGTGCGTTCCAGATAATCCTATCGGAAAGCGTGCCTAAAACCCAGAGGAGAACCGAAAAAACGTGTCTTTACGAAGGCTTCGGCCGCGTTTTGTGTCACTTGGAGCACGCCTATTTTGGAGCGAAGCGCCAAAAAGTGTCTGGACGTAGGGGGTTTTGACGCGCTCTGAAAGAACACAGGGGCCCCCTTGTGCGAGGCCGGTCTGCACGGTTTATGCAGGAGCTAAACACTAATCGGAATACCTATTTAGACCGATAAGTAGTCGAAAGAAGGGCGTCTTTTGAGAGCGCCCAAGAAAGGCTTTTGGTGTCCTTCCACCCTCCATTTTTTCTCGTGGCGCTGCTTGCAGGACAAGTCCTTTGGGCTGCGCCCCCCCAACACTCCCGCCCTGGGCGGAGTACTGCGGCGCCCCTTCGAGGTGGCACGTTTCAAGTTCCGGATCGAGTGAGCGGGAGCACACCCGTTCAGCGCGCAACCGAACTCGCGGCCACTGCGCGCGATGCGTTCCCATGGCTAGCCACTGCTTCGCCCCAAGCGTCGGCGATGCAACTCGCACGCTATCGAAGTTTTCATGAAGCCACTCTCAAGGCCGGCGTCGTGGATCCGGTCTCTTTTGAAGCCTTAGCGCTTTACAGAGTCAGTGGACTCGATAGAGATTCTTTGCTACCCGACCGCGACTTTTTTTCCGATCTCGCAAAGCGCGCAGCTACTGGAGGAGGTACCCCGCCTCCTATTCAACTTCTGTTGGCGCAACTTTCATCCAAACCTCAGGGTGTGCCCAGCAAGAACGAATTGGAAAAACTTCGCGCTTGGTCGCTTGCTAAATCGGACAAGTCGGATTGGGTCGCAGATACCGCATTCCTCATTCAAGCATTAGATCAGAACTCTGACCTGAGCCAGTACCAACCCGAAATGGCAAAGGCGGCGGTTCGTCTAGAGCGGGAAGCTACTGCCAAAGCTTCTCTAGAAGTTCGTAGCCTTGTCGGCGCGCTGACTCAGCTCTACGTCGACCAAGGTCGGCCACTACCAAGTGCCACTCGGGTGCAGTTGCTGGCGCTTAATGCAGCGACTCTGAAAGCGCTCAGAGGATCTTTACTGGAACAAAGTAAGCAAAGCGACGAAAGACCCTGGAATCTACTGACCGAAAAAGGCTCGATCTCCGAACACGTAGCAGCCGTTCAAAAATACCGCTCCAAAAGATCTGACTTTACGGTTCCCAATGGCTCAAATGAACTCGCCGCGCGACTTCGCACGCGTTTTTCCGCTTTGCTGAGTAAGGGCTACACGACGGCGGACGACTATAGCGAGCGCTTTCAAATGCAGCCGCCGATCCCCGCATCTGCTTCATCGATTCTCACTTCGACCAAATTGGATCCGGAGACGACTCGCAAATTTCTGGCACTCAGCGGAACCACCGCTGACAAAGCAAGCGAACACTTCACCCGACTAGACGCCACACGCCAGTGGCTCACCCAGGCCCTGACTGCAAATCCTCGCTACGCACCAGAAATCACTTCCGCGCTTCAGCTGATTGATCAACATGGCCACTCCCGAAACAGCTCCGCGCAAGTCTCTGCCGCAGATCAAATCATTGCAAGTGAGATGGCTGCGCGCCGCTCCGCAAGTCGTAGGGCCCTGGAGATGGAGTCAAAGATCGCGCAATCGTACCTTTCTCGTAATCAGATGCTCCCGAGCCGATCGAGAACGGCACTGCTTCGACTCGACAAAGCATCGTTAGACAAGTTGGAGGACCTTCGGTTGGGAGTCGGACGCTACTCTCCCATTCAATTTCAGCGGCTGATTGATTCGGTACCTACCGCGACTTCAATTACCGAATTGCACGCGGATTGGGGACGGTTCTCTGTCCCGACCGGCGAGGTGCCCAAGAAAACTGCTGAACGCCTGACTCGAGTCATTCAGGCCGTGCAAAACAATCCTCACATCACACGAGAGCAATTGGCCACTCTGTTCGAGGACTACATCCGTTCACGTGAGGGTCTGTCCCTAGCTACCGATTTCAAAGAACGCGGATTGGCACTCGAAAGCCTCGCCACTCTCGAAGACAAAAACCTCGTTCTGAATCTGCTCAACAAGAGTCGTATTCAGCTAGCACAAGGCCGGGCGGTAGCACCCGCCACGCAAGCTGCGAGCCGCTTGACCGCCGAGCAGGAGGTGTCTCGCCTTGCGGATCCCGAAACGATGAATTGGGACCAACTCGAAGCGGAGCGACTCCGCCTCATTCAAAGAGCCGCCATCGCAGGCACTTCAGAATCGGACAAGGACCTTCTCACTTACACGGCAAAAGAGTTGGAACGGAATCAGCGAAAACTTGCCGCAGCTCATTACGGAGAGAGAATCGATGAAGGCTTACGTCCCTATTTCGGGGTGGCCCCCTTTCCTGACCCCGGACCTTATGGCTTCACGCCCAATCCAAGGGCGATGAAAAATGAAAAAGCGGCAGTCGATTCCATCATGGCATTGGATTACCCCTCACTAGTGGCGACCGCCATGGTCCTTTATACGAATGGAGTTACTAAGGCAAAGCGCGACCCTGCTCAAGCGGAGCGGATGAAGTTAGTCGCCCAAGTGGCCTACAACCGGAGATCCCAGCTGAGTAAAGAGGCCGGGTCTGAATACTCCAAATTCCAATCTCTCCAGCGATACGGGGATCTAAAAGCGCCCATCAGCCACTTTAATCAGCTGACGCCCGATAAAAAAATCGAAGTACTTGCCGGTTGGCTGGCCGCTCGAGGTACTGCCGGTGCGACCGAATTAGCCACGACCGATCTCGATAGATGGTTGGCTAAAACGGGAACTACTGCCTTCTCGCCGAAGCAGTCGTTAGCGATGCCAGAAGTTAAAGGGGCACTGTCCAATCCCCACTCGGTCGATTGGGGAAAACTGACCGATGCGCAAGTCGACCCGCTTGTAGCGGCGGCTGATTTCAGAGAATTAAGTCAGCTGCTTTACCACTGGACTCAATTAGTAGCTAGAAACCCACTTAGGAAGGGCCACAAAGCCGCGCGGGATCGGATCTTCGCACTCATTGCTCGTCACACCCTAGACGTTGGCGCTAAACGCGATGCCGCTCAAGCAGCTGCTACCGATCTGGCCGAGCGCTGGCAGAAAGCTAAAGCGAAAGAAAAATTTCTTCGTACGCTCTTAGCCGATGCTACCCCCGAGGCCAGACGGGAACTCTTTAACATCCACGCCCATTTGACCAACTCAAATGGAGGAGAAAGCCCTCGTGGGGAAATGGCAAAGCAGCTAGCGCTCGCGATTGCCCTGCCCCCGCACCTTGCCGGAGCCAAAGAAAGCGAGCCGCTCATTCACCGCCTGGACACCGAAATCATTGCCCAAGAGTGGGAGCACAGCGATCGCGGACGTCGGACACCCAACCCCGAACAAACCGGTCGAATTTTGAGTCACTATGTTGCCGAAGCGCGACAGGAAGCCGCAGAAGGATCGACTTCGGCAGTGGAGCGCGAGATTCAAGCGCATTACGACTTCCGCAATGTATCGCAGGACCCTGACACTGCTCGTAAGAACTTTGATGCACTAGTGCGACGCTATTTGACCCGGGCGTTGCTTGACGACAAACTCCCGAAAGAGGAACTTTTCCTAAAGCTGTTTTCGATTGTGTTGCCTGAATCGGGGGCCGATCGCCAAGCCGCTCTCGGACTTGCAAACGAGCTTCGTGCGTCGTTGCTGGCAAAACTTGCGGCACTCGACAACACCTCCCTACCCGTGAACGTAGGTTCGCTCGTCGGCAGGCCCGTTCCGGCTGATATCACCAAAAGCGATGCCCTGCTCCGTGATTGGGCCGGACTTGCGCTAGCTAATGTGCTTCGCGCGCTAGACACCGCGCGCCTATCAGCAGACGTAGAAATCGTCCGCGAGGCGTTTCGAGACGAAATGCTCGGCGATAAAGCCGCGTCACACTCCGCAGCAGGGTATCGCACGCGCCTACGTGATGAGATCAAAGCAATGGCCGCTGCACCTGCTGAAAATCGGGCTTTGTTGTTGGATGCGGAAGCTTTTGCAACCCGAAACGGAACCACGGGATTGCCTTCTACGTCTCGGGAAATCATTGCGCGCTTGCCGGCGCCTTCTTTATCTTTGTTTCGAAAAGTGCTCGCTGCGGATCAAGTTGACGTGCGCACGAAGCGCTCTCTGATCCACAATCCAAGTGCAAGGCAGATTCTCGATGTTGCCGGGAAGCTTCCTTCGGTCGGAAAAGTCCCTGCTTTCATCGCCGACTTACAGGCCATTCTGCCGGATCTTCCGGCAAGTGCGACTCGCTTACCTCAGCTAAGCGGCGGTGAACGCCGGGTCTTGCGCGAATGGGCTTACGGGAAGCTGGCGGCGATTGTCGATCTTTCTGTTAAACCAGCCAAAGTCTCTAACGCCGCGAAAGCCGCAGCTTTAGCTCAATTGCTCTACGCTATCGATGAAATGGGCAACACTTCCGACGCCCACGACCGCAATTGGGACCTTTCGAACGTGCGCGCTGAACTCGATAGCGTGAATCCCGTCGATTCGCTGACTGCTTTAAATAAGGAAAAAGCGGAACTTCAAAAGGCCCGTCCACGAGCCATTAGAGAATTGAATCAAACCGAAGATGAACTCGCAAAGCTCGGGCGAGGGCTTGCGAGCCGCAGTCGCAGGCTTTTTCTGCGACCCGACCTGAATGAAAATCATTTTGATGCTCTCAGCCGATTGAAAGAACGCATTTATGCCCTGCCCGACGGCCAAGGTCAGAAACAGGCAAAGGTCGCGTTTCAGGCGTTGCTCCAGAATCTGACTGCCGATGGCGTCGAACGCCTGTCAGCGGCATGGGACTCAGAGGATGGCTCTAGTTTCGCTAGCCGCCTGCTGGGCGCTCGCGCGACTCGGATGGAAGAAGCGATCATTCAATCGGTTATGGAGGGATCCATCGAGCCCCCCGCTGTTGGTATTGCCGGGTTAGGTGTAGCTCCGAAGGAGGGTAAGTTTGAAGCACGCCCCTTTTACCAGGCTTTGGATGCTGAAGGAAAAAGGGCCTACGCTGAACACTATCGCTTAGACCCCGCTAAAGACTTGGATGTTTTTGAATCGAACCTGCGCTTTGAGGCTGGCGCGCGCCTTCTCAATGGGCATGGCCCCGTAGACGCGACTCGCCTCGCCCGCCTGGTACCCGATGAAGCAATGCGGGCTAAAGTCGCGCTCAATGCACCGAGCCTCGCCGCCACCGCAGCACATCTGCACGGCTTCATCGACCCGATCATGAATGGCACTCCCTTTACGTTCACAGAACAAGTGCTGGATGATTTTGAAGACGTTGTTGGTCAGAGATCCGTCACTCTGAGGGCGGATGACCTACCGGGAAATCAGACTGACTTGTCTCGTGTTCGAGCTAAAGGGCTTCGCGAGCTGGAAGATCGCCTTGTCTCCACAGAGGATGCAAGATTGCGCTCTCTTCAGTTTGAAGTGGCAGCGTTGTCGACCGATTTGACCAACTTACAAGGACATCTTGATTCGTTGAATAGGTCTATCCAGGGTTATCAGACTCTCGTCAAAAAGATCCTAAGCCGCAAAGGCAACGAAAAGCCGGCAGCGTTCTTCGAGGAAGTAGTAAAAGGTCTCGAGGAACGGAAAAAGTATGTACAAGCCAAAATCGACGAGACCAGAACTGGACTCATGATAAAAGGTGCCGATTTCGGCGCAGGAGGCAAGCTTGCTGTCGATAGAACTACCGCCGCTCTGGCCGCGTTCAACGTTCAAGCCGACCGCCTGCTATACGATCAACGCGAAGCACAACTAAGGCGTGTCGCTCAGGCTTTCCTGGAGAGCATGAAGTCAAAACCCGAAGGTAGCGCTTTAGCATCTGCCTACTCAGAAAACCCAAAGGAAACCCTAAATTCTGTCACCAACGGAATTAGAAACTACCTGGATCGCCGCCAAAGTGCTGAGCAAATCGCGGAATCGCTTCAGATGCCGGGTCATACTCGTAGCTCGCTGGCCGCCCTTTCACCTGCCGAGCGAGAAGTCGTCGATACTTGGGTTCAAAGCTTGAATCAGCCCGGTGAAGGAGTGCATCTTCCTACTGAAGAAGCGCACGCTCTTATCAATTCCGCACTAGGGCGCAAAGCCAAAGCTCGCCAAATTGAAGACGCTGCTATAGCCCGGGCGCTTCCATCCTTTGCCCCGTATGTTGCTTGGAACGGCAACGATTTCGATTTTACGGACGCTCCCCTTTGGAAACTGAACACACCACAAGCTATTGCGAAGTTTGAAGCACAAATGGAATCGTTTTCAAAAACGGCTTTCGACGGAAAAAACGCGTGGGCAGAATTGAAAGAGAACCTATTGGGCCGCTTCTTCGCAGAAGGCATGCCGAGAATGCTGGAACTTCCGCACAACTCCGAAACCGCCGTCGAATTTATCCCGCGCGACGCCATGCTTCCCGATGGACACAAAACAAAGGAATACGAGATCAAGTTTCATCGTCGAACCGGCCCCAAGGGGCTGGATGCACGGGCTAATCAGGTCGCAGATAGGATTGCGGAGCGTCTCAATCAGTACGCCCGCGATAAAGTGAAACAGTACGACTTTGCGGGCGTACACGCCTGGCAGAAGGACTTTTGGAATTCCGCGGGCTACCTACATTACCAAGAAATGCAGGCCAAACTGGCCGCAATGCAGCAAGACATTATAGCCCTCAAGGAGTTTGGACAGATTCCTATCAACGCCACCCACAAACGAGCTGACTTGACCGCCTTTGAGCTGAGCGACAATTTCGATTTTTCCATCTTGCCCGACTTTAAGCAGATGGACGAGCAAGTGCGTGAAGAACTCTATGACAAGGCTTGGTTCTACGGCGAAGCTTTGGCACTAGTTGCCGTTGATTCTGGCCTGATGATGCTGGGAAAACCACCCACTGCCGCGGCGGGAGTACTAGCGAAAGTTTTCCGAGGGGCTAAGTGGGCGGGACGCGCCGACGAAGTCATCCACAGCTGGCGCGGTGCTGCCCTCATGGAGCGCGCCAGCGTGCAGGCCTTTAATCGAGCCAAGATGGGCTACAAAATGGGCTTGGGTCAAAACTATGTGTCTTGGGCCCTCACTCAGCATGAGTTCAATACAGAGCTCGAGAAGTGGAAAGATCCGAAGTATCGCGCTGCCATGAAAGCAAAAGGCGTGGAAATACCGCCTTTCCTCGATGAAAACGGGGACGGCGAAATGGACTACTTCGACCCGGAAATGGGACATCGCTACCCCATCGCAAAAATGCGCTACACACAACTCAGAGACGGTACCGAGCGTACGGCAGCCTTGTTCGGTGGGGCTCACTTCCCGCAAATGGCTCTGAGACGTATCGGCCTGCCTCCGTTTTTCGCTCAACCAGCCGGAATGATGGCGCTCAACTACCCTATGGGTCGTTTGTGGTTTGGAGATTCGCACTCGGTTGCGGCCCTGAACACCCTGGACATGGGCCTCTATGCTTTGCCGTTTGATGATTTGGCCGCTTACGCCGTGAAAGCGTCGCCGCTTGCCAACTACATCGGTAGCGGCAAAGCCATAACCTATGGGGCGTATGCATCCGCTCTAGGAGTCAACTTGGGTACGGACTATCTCATGGGCGCGTGGCAACACGGACATGGCGTATCCGCAGGCAAGGACCCCGACACAGGCAAATGGATTAGCGGGTTTCAGACGGAAGGAATGCCCATTGAATCGGCGCACGAAGCGGGAATGAGAAATCTCACTGAAGGCATGTTCTTCTCCGGGCTCGCTGCGAAAAACTCCTACACGCGCGCAGTGAACGACGGCATTCGAAATGACCTCGCCCGAGGCGTGGATGAATTTGAAGTCGCGAAGAAGTACGACCTTCGGCCCGAAACCTTTCGTCAGGATCTTCACCGAGCTATGAGCGAAGGATTAATGAAGGAATGGAACACCTGGTCAGTCGATAAGTCCAAAGGACTCATCATGGAAACGGGAGCTGAATACGCTGGTTTGTCCGTAGACGACTATCGTACCGCGGTGCAGATATTCGTCCGCGCCGACGACCTGCCTCCTGACGCGACTTTGAGGCGCTCGGTTCGTGGAAGATGGACATTGCAGGAGGCAGCGCCCACACTTCGTAGTATTATTGCTAAACGCAACGCCGTTTCCGCAAAAACGACTCCCAAGGCGGGTCAGTCCGTTCCTGTGGGGGCAGCTGGGGGGAAATAACCATGCGCTCAATCCGAATGTTGGCGATTCTAATGCTCGGGCTTAGCGCCTGTACGACCTCCAGAAAAGTAGGCCCCCTCAACAACCAGCCCCTCTCCATCGCTTTTACCCAGGCCCGGTCCCTAGAAATAGAGCCCTGCGGATGTAGTTTCGGACAAGCCGGTGGCGTAGTTCGAGAAATGAATGCCCTTACCAAATGGAAATCCGAACCGGGTCGTCAGTGGCTTCAACTATCCGGAGGAACTACTTTCGTCCCTGTTCAGGGCAAAGTGAATTCCGCATTCCATGCCCGTAAAGCAAAAGCGCTCGTCGAAGCCATGAACATCTTGGGCGTTTCTGCGCTGGCCCCAGGAGCAAAAGATTTTGGACTCAGCTTGTCGGATCTTCAGAGTTGGAAGGAACAATCGAACTTTAAATGGATCAGCACCAACGTCTTCGACAAAAAAACCGGGAAAACGGCCTTCGAACCCATCGTATGGGTAAATTGGGATAAACAAGCTATCGCTATCGTTTCCGCTTCTCGGGGGGGCGTGCCAGAAGCGTTCGAATTGCGCGCGCCAGAGCAAAGCATCCGAGACGCTCTGAAAGACCGCAAACCGGACATGCTTGTTGTTCTTTCTGAACTGAACGGACTCGAACGCACACGACTTTCCAAGGCTTTTGCTTTCCGAATGGTTATTCTAGGACAAGAAGGCGACCTTTCTACTGACAGCGTTACTCAATGGGATGCAGAAACACTTTTCCAAAGCCCCCTCAGCCGCGGTCGCACGATCTCCCGGCTTGATTTAAACCTTTCAGGCGACGCCCATTGGTTTAGTCCCCTTGCTCAAGACGAGTATCGCGCGGCGATGAAAGGATGGATTGCCTCAGAATCCAACTTTAAAGCGCAGCTGAAAAAAGCGCCTACAGACACGCCCCTTCACAAGTCGCTTGCGGAAAGCTGGTTCGAAGTGAATCACTCGCTGGCTCGAGCGAATGAAATTCTATCCGTGAAATCGGGAGCCGCCTTTTCTGGGGAAAGTGTTCTGCTCGGCGATGCTTGGATTGAGCCTGCCAATTCGCTTAGCAAAGTCGTTCAAAAGTTTCATGCCGACACGCGCGAACAAGCGCTCGCCACTACGCACTAAAAAACATCGGGGAGGTAAGACACCCGTGTGATGGGTGCCCTACTCTCCCCGACTTCAAGAACAAGTGTCTCTTTAAGTTTCTCTAAAAGCCTGCCGGCTTATTGCTTCTCTGGTTCAACTTCAACCACTTCCGTACCTTCGCCTTCAGACTTTACCGGCTGAGCTTGCGCTTCGGTGGTCTCTTCGGCTGCGGCAACTACCTTTTCTTGAGCTACGGCGATTTTCTCCTTCGCAGTGGCCAAGGCCTGACGGATGGCGTCAAGCTGGGCGTTGTTTTCAGCTAGGTCCGCCTCGCTCTGCTCAACCTTTGCAACCAATCCATCGTGTTCGGAGGTCAGGCGCGCCGCGTTCTCTTGAGCCTCTTTCGCAGCAGCTTCTTTCTCCGCTACCTGCGACTGCAATTGGGAAACCTGTCCCTGCATGCTTTCTAGCTGACTTTGCAGCTCCGCAAGTTCGGCGTCAGATGTTGATTTCGCTTCGGCTACTTTTTGAGAGGCGGCTTCTTGCGATTCAGCCACTCTCTTATCCGCTTCATCCTTCACGGCGCGCACCTTCTCTTTCAACGCTCCGACTTTATCGGATTGCTTTCGCAGGTCCACTTCAATCACTTCTAGCGCTTGGAGTGTCGCTTGAGCTGGAGTAGGCGCTGGCTCATTCTCCGGTGTCTGTAACGAATCAGATGCCGTAGAAACATCATCCACTACGTCGGTTGCAACGGCTTCCGCTTGGGCAGCCGCTGTCTCCGCCTCCGCGACCACGGGAGGTGCGCTAGACTGCGGAGCCGGCCCATCTGCATTCTTTTCCTTTCCGCAACCCACTAGAGCTGCGATTCCAACGACCCAAATGCTTAACGTTTTTAACATAGACTTCCTTTCAAGTTCATCGCGCTGCGATGCAATAATGGGTCCAAGAAGATTTCTGCGTTAGTGGCAACTTGAACTGGGACGGGAGTGCTGCACGACGCAATGGTTGGCGCAACTTGCACTGGATCAGTTTTCTCAAAGGAGGCCCGACGCTTCCTACTGGGTCTTGCCAGTGTCAATCGAAGTTGAATGAATGGGGCCAAAGGAGACTCATTTTTATGACCGAACATCCGTTACACACGAAAGCCCTCTCGCTTTCCAAAACCTATCTTCAAACTGAACGAGAGCTCATCAAGGTGCTTCAAGAAATAGAGAGGTCAGACCTCTTTAAAACGATGGGGTATACCTCCTTGTATGACTACTGCCTCAAAGGGCTAAGCCTGAGCGAGCATCAAAGCAATGCATTCGTCACCGTTTCGCGCAAATGCACCGCGGTTCCTGAACTTCAGCAGGCAATCGATTCGGGCATACTCACTGTCTCCAAAGCCACCCGCATTCTACCTGTCATGGATTCGCAAGCCTGTGACTGGATCGAAAAAGCGAGCGTTCTGAGTCAGCGAGAGATCCAGCGCGAAGTCGCACGCACCTTTCCGGATAAAGCCGTACTCGAGAACATTCGCCCGGTTAGCGCGACCAAAGCAGAGCTTAGGTGCGGGATCACCTATGAAATGGAAGACAAACTGCAACGCGTGCGCCAGGTTCTTAGTACGAAACGAGGCCGACCAGTATCTTTAGAAGAGTCAATCGAAGCGATGGCTGACCTATTCCTAAACAAGTTCGACCCAATTGAGAAGGCGAAGCGTCGAGAAGAACATCTACCTCCCTCAAGGGAGGTAAAACCCAGTTCAAACCCAAGAAACATTCCGGCAGCGGTTCAACATCAAATTGCACTGCGAGACCGGGGCCAATGCACGGCAAAACAACCGGACGGGCGCCGGTGCAACAATCGGGCTTTTCTGCACCTTCACCACATCAAACCCGTTGCTCTAGGAGGGCAATCCGTTCTCGATAACTTAACCACTCTGTGCTCAGCACACCATCGGATGCTTCATGAACCCGAGCGACTAGAGGTCGGCCGCAGAGCTCTTTAGGGCTAACTCGCGGTAAGCCTTCAACTAAGCAGAGTGACAATTCTTGCAGTCTAGACCCCGCGCCTCAAATCGCTATACTGCGCGGCTTCGAGGGGTTTCATGGGGTTGGGTTTCAAGTCGGTATTCGCTGTTCTCATAGTAGCTTTGTTTTTTCAATCAGCGGGAGAGGCTCGTGACATTCGCATTCAGTATCCTGACAAGAAACTGTGGAACGAATATTTCGCCGTGACGGAATTACTTCGAGAAGCAGACCCGCGCACTAAGTCAGACTTTCGACTTACCCTCGAGGCTAGATTTGCTCAGGCTAAGTTGAGCCCTGCATTCGGCAACCAAACGCTCGATATGCCAGAAAATGCTAAGTGGGAGGTTATTGAACCCCAATCCGCAAGAGATTGCCCCAAGCGCAAAAAGATGCACGCATTCAAACGCTCGCTCATTGGACATGATAGCCGAGGAGTATCCATCAATTTAGCGTTCATAACCGCAGCGGTAAACCCGGAAGAGGAACCCTGCATGGAGCTCTACGACGCCTTTCATGCCCGTAAGCCAGTCATACTTCGGTTGCGCGGGGTGCGCTTCGGCAAGAAAAGTCGGTCCGTCACTGTTTCCTTCAGGAAGTAAGCATGGCACCCTAGCGGGATGAAACGCCTCCTACTACTCGCCACCCTGCTATTCATGTTGCCTGCCCGAGGAGCTGACTTCGAAATCTGGTCCGCTCTATTTGTTCGACAGCCCATCCACGGAAATTGGGTAGCATTTGGTGAGGTTCAGAACCGAATGAGAGGGCTCAACACGTATCGACAGCTGCTTGCTCGTGCTGCAATCGGCTACCAATTGAGTAAGCGACATACCCTTTGGTTTGGGTACGGTTGGACGCCCTTATTTTTTCCTGCAACCGAAGGCGAACACCGTATCTGGCAGCAGGCGCTCACCGAATACAAATGGGATAACTGGGAGCTCTCCTTCCGGTTTCGATTTGAACAGCGCTGGATAGATGGAAAGGGCGGTGTGACCGCCTGGCGATGGCGCGAACAAATTAAAGCCATTTACAATGTTGATACCCGTTGGGGCATTTGCGCGTGGAACGAGTTCCTCTTCAACATTGGTTCCAACTCGGCCGTGCCGCTCGGCGGCTTCGCACAAAACCGCTTTTTCTTGGGCGTGCGCCTGCCGACAGAGTCAGGTTGGTCCATTGAGCCTGGTTATATGAACGTCATAACTCGTCACGTCGCACCTGCACCTACAGAAACGTTTCACGTTGCGACAGTCTATGTGAGCTACCAGCCGCCTCAGATCCTACCCGCGCCTTGAATTCGCAGGCATCTGTCTTGCAGAAGATCTCGGCATGAAAACTCTAAAAACCGATAAAGAACCAATGGATGAGAACGAATTACTTCATTCTGAAGAAGAAAGTTGGCGACCTACTCCTCTTGTGGGAGGCTCGGGCCCCACGGATCAGGAAGGAAAAGCAGGCGGCGCCAGCGGCGAACAAAGAGATCGCGAGTGCAACGTAGTGCCCAGTGAGCATCGTTTCCGTAAGCCAGAAGACCCTTTTTTTCCACCGCTTTGGTAGCCACTTAGCCGGGTCTGTAGGCCTTTAGAGAAAGTGCATGCTTTTGCACGAAGGGCTCGAAATACTTTTCGAGCGAAGCTAAAGCTTTTGCAGGATCCAACTTCTCAGCAGATTCTAGCCCGGCGCAAAGTTCCGCCAGCATCTTTTCTTGAACGTGCCCAGCTAGTTGAGCCAATCGGTAGGGAATGAGGGTGTACGCAATCATCCCATACCGCGAACGGTAACGAGTCGGGTGTTCTCGCTCTAAAAAGGCTTCGACCTGTTTCCTGAGCTGAAACTGGGGGTCGGCGACTCTGTCCCTCATCTCCACCCAGTTTTCGACAGCCATCGTCGCAATGGCTTGCGCATTCTCCCTCTGAATAGATTCATAGGTCGCAAGCACCGATCCCCAGTCGTCGCCATGCCTGTGCAAACAATCTAAAAGAACCGTACAGTCCTCAAACCCGCTATTCATTCCCTGGCCAAAAAACGGAACGATGGCGTGGGCAGCATCGCCTAAAAGCGCTGCTCTATCACCCCGAGTCCACCTGCTGCAGTGCACATTGCCTAAAACGCCCTGCGGGTTTTCAACAAACTGCTGCTCATACCCCGGCATCAAGCGAATCGCGTCAGGGAACTGGCTCTCGAAAAGCGCTTGAACAGAGCCCGGAGACTTCAAGCGGTCAAAAGCCACTTCGCTCCCGCTCTTAGGAAGGTAGAGGGTAACCGTAAAGCTGCCATCGAGATTGGCCAGAGCCATCATCATATGGCTGCCGCGCGGCCAAATGTGTAGAGCATTCTTCTCCACAGGAAAAGAGCCATTAGGCCCCGGCGGAATGAGAAGTTCTTTGTAATCGACATCCAACCAATCGGTACTTTCTTGAATGGAACCCGAGGAATCACGAACCAGTTCTTTTCGAACGACACTTGCCGCGCCGTCCGCACCAAAAAGTAGTTCAAAACCGTGATCCACTTTTCCTTGCGCTGTCGAGAATCTGAGAATCCGCTTGTCGAAATCCACTTCCGAAAGACCCTGCGCGAAGTGAAATACCGCCCCTGCCCTCTCAGCAGCATCAATCAGAAATCGATTAAGTCCGGTTCGCGATACCGAATAGTTGCAATCGCCCTCGCGTCCGTAGGGCTGAAACCGGGTTTGCGAATCAAGTGTGTGAATATATCGCCCATAGACTGGCACACACAAAGCCAACGCATCTTGCAACAAACCCGCTCGCTCAAGCCCATGTAAGCCTCGTGACGTGATGACCAGGTTAATGGAACGCCCCGCTGCTAACGCTGACTTGCGTGGATCCAAACGCTTTTCAAATACCTCGACCGAATGGCCTCGTTTAGCAGCCAGGGTGGCCCATAGAGAACCCACTAATCCGGCACCCACAATCGTAATTTTCCGACTCATCCCATCACCCGTAACAGAATTTCCACTGCTTCATAGACATCTTCGAAATCGCAATAAAGAGGAGCTGGCGTCGCACGCAGAATATCGGGCTCACGAAAATCGAGCATCAATCCCTCTGCGGCCGCTCTTTCTGCAACAGAACCTGAGACACCTTCGATGCGTAAACAAAGCATCGACCCACGCTGCGCGGGCGTTAGAACCTCAAGGCGATTCCCTAGTTTCGCTCGAAGCAGTTCTTCAAAATAGGCGGTTAACTGATCACCCTTCTCACGAAGGTTCTTCATTCCGGCACTATCGAACAACTCTAAAGAAGCACGAAGTGCGGCTAACTGCAGAATCGGCGGATTACTCAATTGCCAAGCTTCTGCCGTCTGAATCGGATCAAACTCCTTGGGCATTTGAAACCGCGTTTTCTTGGAATGCCCCCACCATCCTTCAAACCGAGGAGGGCTTCGTTCCTTTAAATGTTTCTGGTGAATAAAGATTCCAGCCAGCCCACCGGGACCAGCATTAAGATATTTATAGGAGCACCACGCAGCAAAATCGACTTCGTCGTCGTGCAAACTCATCAGCAGATTACCTGCCCCGTGAGCCAGATTGAAACCCGCAATCGCGCCCACGCGATGCGCGGCTTCGCTCACCTGTGCGCAATCAAAACGCTGCCCGGAGAGGTAATTGCAGTTCCCCAAAAAAACGAGCGCAAGCGTATCCCCTAAGGCTCCAATTTGGTCCAGAACCTGTGCTGCAGAAACAGTAAGACAGCCAGCCTCAGGACGCAGCTCAACCACCGCGACCGAAGGATCCAGACCGTGGAATCGCACTTGCGAAGCGACTGCATATTGATCCGAAGGAAAAGCTCCACTCTCGATGAGAATTTTATAGCGAGTCTGAGTCGGGCGGTAAAAACTTACCATCAGAAGATGGGCATTCACCGTCAGTGAATTCATCGCTACGACTTCCTCGGGGAGCGCACCTACTAGGCGAGCAAGCGGTTCAGTGACGTTTTCGTGGTAACTCACCCAAGGATGCTCGCCCTTGAAATGGGCTTCAACACCATACTTTGCCCACGCGTCTAGTTCTTGCTGAACAAGCACGGGAGCGCGCCGAGGCATCAGCCCCAACGAGTGTCCGGCAAAATAGCGAACCGGTTTTCCGTTCGCGGCAGCAGGAAATGCAAAGTCGCTTTTGAGCGCCTTGAAGGCGTCCGTCTTATCTCGAGCACGAGCCCCATCCAGACCCGATGCCTTTGCGGACTCGTTCATGCCGGCGACCCTGAGACACTCACCTGTACTGATGGAAGCCCTGGCACTTTTAGTTCGACCTGCATGCCCGGCTCGAGCGCTACGGCGGCCGTAGCGGCACCCGCCAGTACAATCGATCCCGCCTTGAGAAACGTGTCTCGCTGCGAAAGCAATTCACATAGCTGAATCACCGAAACCACGGGGTCTCCTGAAATATCTGAAGACAACCCTGCCTGTGCCATCTTGCCATCGACCAACATTTCCATCGGTAGCCGCTTCAGGTCCACTCCACCCACCTCGTTCACCCATTCTCCGACGACAAAATGCGACGAGGAGCTATTGTCCGCAATAACGTCTTCCATCGAAAAGTATTTGAATTGCGAATAACGTGAATCCAATATTTCCATGCAGGCAGCGATCGCCTTGCAGGCGCCCAAGACTTGATCGCGCGTGACCGGTCCTCTCAAATCCTTCGAGATAAGAAAAGCGATCTCGGGTTCGATTTTCGGATGAATGCTTCCCGTAAGCGCAAACGTGCCACCATTGGATATCTGCATGCGATCGGTAAGTACCCCGTAGAGCGGCGAATCCAAATTCATTTGGCGCCTTTTGGCTTCCGAGGTCAGGCCCATCTTCCATCCAATCGGACTTTCTCCACCCTCTGTCCGTCGGAGTAGGCCAAGTTCCTGAATGGTGTAAGCATCTGCGCGAGAGAAGGTCTGGGTTTTGCTGAGCTGTTCGATGGGCTGGGCTTTCGTACGTGCGTCGTGAAGAATGTCTGCCCAATGTTTAAGATCCGTGGTTCCCAAAAATACCCGCCTTGTTTAAGATGCCTTTTGCCTCTTGTTTTTAACTCTTGGGGTACCCGCCTTCAAGGCCGGAGGTAGAATTGCACAAACCCACACTCTTTTCTCTCGAAGCATTCGAGGTATTCGACATCTCCCCGCTCATCAGTCCTCGAACCGCTGTGTTCCCAGGGGACGTTCCCTATAGCGCCTCTTTCTCGATGGATATGAACAAGGGCGACCACTTAACCCTTTCGAGCATTACAACGACCGTGCACATGGGGGCTCACACTGACGCTCCGAGTCACTACTCAAGCAGTGGCAGCGATATCGCAAAACGCGACCTGTCTCGGTACATGGGATCTGCGCAAGTGATTGAGGTATCCGTCCCGCAAGGTGAAAGGCTCCAGCTTGAAGACCTCACGGTGTCCGTTCAAGCGCCTCGCGTCCTTTTTAAAACCCGATCCTTTCCGAACCCAGATTCCTGGAATTCCGATTTTGTTTCCCTTTCAGCCAAGCTGGTAGATGCTCTGGCAGCACAGAAGGTTTGTCTTGTAGGCATAGACACTCCCTCGATTGATTTGGCCGAGGACAAGCACCTGGAAAGCCATCAGGCGGTGGCGCGAAACGATATGGCGATCCTAGAGGGCATTTTACTGGATGCGGTTCCAGCTGGGCTCTACCAGTTAATTGCGCTCCCGCTTCGATTGGAAGGAGCAGATGCTTCGCCGGTGCGGGCGGTACTTTTAAGGTGATGGATGGAAACGATCTTAAATTATATCGACGGTAAGTTTCGACCCTCTGCCTCGGGGCGTTCGCTGCCAAATTTTGATCCCGCACGCGGCCGACCCTATTCTACCGTCCCGGATTCGGATGCGATCGACGCCCGTGCGGCAGTCGCTGCTGCACGCGATGCCTATAAAACCTGGTCGCGTACGCCGATAGAAGAACGAGCCGGATGGCTACTGCGAGTCGCTGATGCTATCTCGAAAGAAAGCGCAGGGCTTGCGCGATGGGAAAGCATTGACACAGGAAAACCGATCACCCTTGCGGCCGGTCTAGATATTCCTCGCAGCCAAATCAACTTTGAATTTTTTGCAAAAGAGGCGCGCGACTTCAAAGGAGAGAGTTTCATTAGCCGCCACTCCCACAATGTCACCCAGTACTCACCGTTGGGGCCCGTGGTTTGCATTTCACCGTGGAATCTTCCGCTCTACTTGCTCACCTGGAAGATTGCACCCGCTTTGGTCACCGGTAACACGGTGATCGCCAAACCATCCGAAGTCACGCCTATGACGGCGTTCCGTCTTTCGCACATCTGCGCCGACTTAGGCTTTCCACCAGGCGTTCTCAATATTCTGCACGGTCGTGGCTCGGAGATCGGCGCTACACTCGTGGGAGATTCGGCGATCAAAGCAGTCTCTTTTACCGGCAGTACAGCAACGGGCCGAGCTATCGCGCAGGCCACAGCCGGGTCTTTTAAGAAAGTCAGTCTAGAAATGGGCGGCAAGAATCCGAATATCATCTTTGCCGATTGCGATTTCGAGCTGGCACTAGAAACCACTGTGCGTTCCAGCTTCTCCAATCAGGGACAAATTTGCCTCTGTGGTTCGCGCATTTTGGTCGAGCGTTCGATTTACCATCGCTTTCGAGACGCCCTTGTCACGAGGACAAAGGCGTTGATTCAAGGCGATCCCCTTCATCCCGAGACCCAGCAAGGCGCACTGGTTTCGCAAGTTCAGATGGAGAAAGTTTTAGGCTATATCGAACTTGCGCAAAAGGAAGGGGGTCGCATTCTATGTGGAGGCAAGCGTGTGGCACCGTCTCCGGAACTTGCACAAGGTTACTTCGTCGCCCCCACGCTTATCGAAGGGCTCGGCGTTGAATGCCGCACTAACCAAGATGAAATCTTTGGACCCGTTGCCACTTTAATCCCTTTTGACACGGAAGAAGAAGCCATTCGAATGGCAAACGCCACTCGCTATGGATTGTCGGCGTCCGTATGGACACGGGACACGCAAAGAGCCAACCGCATGGCGTCTTCCATCGAAGCCGGCGTCGTGTGGATCAATGCATGGATGCTGCGCGACTTGCGCATCCCTTTTGGGGGCATGAAAGATTCAGGGGTAGGAAGAGAAGGGGGTCAGTACGGATTGCGCTTCTTCTCTGAAGTAAAAAACGTCTGCAAACCCGGAGACCCTTCATGATTGATACTTTTGAAAGCAGTCGCGCCCCTGAGCCGGTAGGACGCTATCCGCATGCACGTCGCGCAGGCGACTTTCTTTTTCTTTCTGGCGTTGGTCCCCGCAGCCGAGGCAGCAAGGACATTCCTGGCGTATCATTGAATGCCCAGGGAGCCATTGAGTCGTATGACATCGAAAAGCAATGCCACAGTGTCTTCGCAAACGTCCGAGCGGTATTAGAAGATGCCGGGGCCCAATGGCAGGATCTAGTCGATGTTACGGTGTACCTCACCAATATGAAGCAAGATTTTCCTACGTACAATCGCCTCTGGGCCGAATACTTCCCAGAAAACCCTCCGTGCCGCACAACCCTAGAGATAGGCGCACTCCCAACACCAATCGCCATAGAACTCAAGTGCGTGGCCTTTCTTCCAAAAGAGAGAACACATGTTTGAGGCGTTCAATCTTGCGCGCTGGATTGACGAGCATCGGCACCTGCTTAAGCCACCGGTGAACAACAAGGTGGTTTGGCCCAACCGCGAGTTCATCGTCATGATTGTCGGAGGTCCGAACGCCCGAACCGATTTTCATGTCAATCGCACCGAAGAGTTTTTTCATCAACTAGAGGGAACTCTCACGCTCAGAGTGGTGGACAAAGACAGGCAATTTAAAGACGTTCGCATTGGGCCCGGGGATTTCTATTTGTTGCCAGCAGGCACTCCGCATTCGCCCCAACGCGAAGCAGGCAGTGTGGGAATTGTGATTGAGCGTCAGCGGCGAAACGGCGAGCAAGACGGTTTGCAGTGGTACTGCGAGAAGTGCCAGACCAAGCTCTATGAAGAGTTCTTTACTCTCACTAATATCGAGACACAGTTTCCGGAAGTTTTTGAACGTTACTACGCAAGTAGTCATACACGTTGTGCTTCTTGCGAACATGTTAACGGCCGGAAGTGGACGTAAGAGGCCCCATGTCAAAGTCGCGCAAGATCGATATTCATACGCACATTCTTCCTCCGAAGCTTCCTGATTGGAAAAGCCGTTTTGGCTACGGTGGGTTTATGCAGCTGCAACCTTGCGCGGGCAGCAGCGATTTTCAAATGGTAGACGACAACGGCAAAGCTTTTCGCAAAGTGCAGGCCAATTGTATCAATGCCGAAGTACGGATCAAGGAGTGCGACGCCTTCGGAATCAGCTTGCAGGTTCTCTCCACCATCCCGGTGATGTTTAGCTACTGGGCGAAAGCTCAAGATACCGACGATATTGCTCGGTTCCTCAATGATCATATAGCGACGATCGTCCAGGAACACCCGAAACGCTTTGCCGGTCTGGGAACCGTAGCTTTGCAGGATCCGCAGAGGGCGTGCCGAGAAGTACAGCGAGGCATTCGAGACCTCGGACTCAAAGGCTTCCAGATAGGCTCACATATTGGGCAATGGAACCTATCGGCGACAGAATTGTTTCCCTTCTATGAGACCTGCGAAAAGGAAGGCGCCGTGCTGTTTGTCCACCCTTGGGATATGATGGGACAAGATCGCATGCCACAGTATTGGCTCCCCTGGTTAGTCGGTATGCCGGCGGAGACGAGTCTTGCGATTTGCTCGATGATATTTGGTGGCGTCTTTGAACGCTTCCCTCGCCTGCGCGTTGCCTTTGCGCACGGAGGCGGCTCATTCCCCTTCACTTTAGGACGCGTTCAGCATGGGTTCGAGGCACGTCCTGATCTGTGCGCCGTTGATTCGACCGTTGCGCCAACAGGAGCAGTGGGAAAGTTCTGGGTGGATAGCCTCGTGCACGACACGCGCTCCCTTCAGTTTCTAATTCAGGTAATGGGTCGAGAAAAGATCTGCCTGGGAAGTGACTATCCCTTTCCACTGGGAGAGGACCAACCCGGAAAACTGATTGCGAACGCCGAATTAGATTCAGAAACTGAAGATTGGTTGAACCACCGCTCAGCCGCCCAGTGGCTTGGGATTGATTAGGTACGGGCAAATAAACAAGAAAATCCTAGGGTTGACGCGGACTGACGGGCTTGCTATGTCTGACGCCATGCGTTGGTTGGTGGTTTCCATTTTCTGTCTGGGCCTTCTCCAGGTTCCTACTTTTGCAAACGAAAATCCCGGTCTTTTGGATCGACTCAAACACGACTGCCCGCTGGTTTTGCTGGCCGTTGTCGGAGCACTTGGAGTGCGTACTTTCGGGCCCGACATTGGCCCTAAAAAATCGTACTTGCCCGATGAATACAACGTCGGCGTAGACCTGCCCAATGCGCATGGTGGAACTGCCACCTGTGTCCCCCGCGCGTGATCTCGTCGAGGGGCAGGTTTATCACCTTTTTCCAGTGGTGGATCTTCCTCCCGGCCTCAGACTAAGGCCGACGGACGTCCATCACTTCCAATTCGCGGTAGAGTCCAACGGCCGCATGATACTTCCCGGCGTTGCAATACCAGTAGGCACGCGAGTCACAGGCAGGGCCCTGTGGTTTCGAGACGAGCGAGCCGATTGGATTTTTGAACTCGGGCTCACGCCTAACCGAACTGACTACGTATGGCGTTCTATTTCGCTCCCCTCCAACGTAGTAGCGCTCCCGAAAAACTGACTGTCGATCACCGGGGATAAAGCACCAGGCGACTTTGCCCATCTTCAAAGCGGCGACACCCGAGGCACCCCTGAATCAGAAATCGTTCTACCAGCCGCCGGAAATGTCAGCCAATGAAGCCTCTTTCCGTGCTAAGCAATCGGACCTATGAACACCTTACTTTTAATGCTTCTCGGTTTTAGCATCGGCGTGAACAAGCCAGACTCTTGCGCCGAGCGCGTTCTATTCAAAGGCAAGCGTGTTGCAAAACTCGTTGCGGGAGGACTGCTGATTCCGGCGGGCGCGTACTCGGTGTTCGAAGTTTCAACGACCGATTCCGTCCACCATTCCTACGCCTGCGCGGACTGCGAACCTCAAACTCAGCCGCTAAGCATCGCGCTTCTCGGCGACAGTATGAGCACCGACTTTTTCTTCAGCTCCGACTTACCTACCCTTTATCGGCTGCGCACGACGCGATCCGGTGGCTGGTTCACGGATCGATCACCAGGCGCTCCTGAGTGTTTTGCGGAGACTTGCGCCACTTCCCAACCCGTTTGTGCGGACTGCTACGCACAGCCCGGCGCCTCTATTCTAGGGAGCCCCGATGCCTCCATCGGGAAACGCCTTGGCCACATTTCCCACTTGGAACAGCAAGTAGACGAGCTTTTATCAGCCCCTCATCTCCCTGATCATATTTACGTGTGGATCGGACACAACGATGCCGACTTTGCTTACACGTGCGAAAGAAATCCTAAGCTCGACGAGAGACAAGTCTGCGAGCGGCTTCCCCAGCAGCTGACAGAGGGCCTTACCAAGCAGCTCACCCGAGTGGCAGATGCGGCCCGCTCAGCAGATAAGCAGGTTACCATCACGGTTTTTGGGCTTTTGGACATGAAACGCATGATCGCTATCCGAGAACAGATTCTCCAGCGCAAAGCCGCTCACCCCGAGCTTTACCCTTATTTGGCGCAAGGGATTGACGGCTTTCCCACCCTGCAAAGCAAGCACACAGAAATGGCATCAGCGCTTTCAGCTGAAATCAATACCGGTTGGAAGGAAATGATTGCTCAACTGAACCGGCGTTACCCCGAGGGCGTACGATTCAAATACTCAGATGCTTTCAATGCACTCGAACTCAGTGTGAAAGACATCTCGCATCAAGATGGGCTGCATTTTTCACCGCATGGGAGCGCTCGCCTCGCCAAAGCCGCAAGAGAAGTCGCCCCTTAGTTTGCGGTGTCCAGCGGTGCTGAAGCCATTTCTTTCAGCAGGGCGTAGCAAAGGCTCGAACCCGTAAGCATGCGACGCGAGGTGGGACTCAAGCGAGCACCGAGTTTTCGCGCAAGGGCCTCGATACGGCGGCGTACCCGCGGACGATCTAGATAGTCCTGCTTTGCCTGCGCTACCGCTCCGCAAAATACGCCACCTGCGGCGCAAAACACCCAAATAGGTTCCACCGCTACGTCCACCCCTTGCGAGACAGCAAACATCGTCCCCGCCGCGCCTAGAGCCACTCCCGCGACCGTTGACACGATGGCAATCTCAAAGGGTCTCAAGTTGGGATCCGTGCGCAACAGACGCACTCCCGCTTGCACCTCGGCATTGTCGTAAAGAATCGTCTGCGGAGGATTCAAGGACGACGGCCGCAAACGGCGCAAGAACTGAGGATTCACATTTCCCAGCACTGTCTCGGCTACAACGGGATGAAGCGCAAGGATGCTAGAAATTCCCTGCCCGGTAACGAAGGGGGTTGCACGAAAGGGCATTTCATCTCTTCTGTTCTGGCGTCTTTCCTGCCCCAGTTCATGGGGGTAAAAAAGACCCCTTTCTAGAATCTGAAGGGTGCGCTTGACCATGAAACCGTCCGAGGTACCGACTGTGTTAGCTCCGATTTGTACCAGCTCGGCGTAGATTTGAGCGTGATTGGCGAACAGTCTTCCCGCTTCATCCCCCTCGTCTTCCGCCCAGGACAAGCCCGCGAGGACACACATACCCCATACCAAAACCCATGACTTGCACTGAATCATTTTTGAAGTAACCGCTTAGGTGCGTTTAATAATGTGGTAACCGAACTGCGTTTGCACCGGTCCGGAAACCTCGCCGACTTTAAGTGCGAAAGCAGCATCCTCAAAGGGTTTCACCATTTGACCCTTGCCGAAGCTTCCCAAATCGCCGCCATCTTCTTTAGAGGGGCACTGCGAAAAAGCTTTTGCGAGCGACTCGAAGGAATTGCCTTCTCCGAGCTTTTTCAGCACATCCTGTGCTTCATATTCCTTTTCCACGAGAATGTGACTAGCCTTGATTTCCACGGATACTCCTTGTCTGTTTGGCCGGAGATATCACATACTGGGCGCCAATAAAACCAGGAGATTCACCCCCCGATGCGACACTTCCTTCTCGTAGTCCTAGGCTCCTCTTTCGCCCTTTGCGCACAGGCGAAACTAGAACTGGTTGTTACGGTACCGGTTGAAACGAACTTAACTTCTGCTTCGGCCCCCGAAACATTAGATACCTGGCTGGACATGATTGCCGGCGCCAAGGACTCAAGTCACTCAATAGACTTGGAACAGTTTTACATCAGCAACAAAAAAGGCGAGCCAATGGAGAAGGTTCTCAAAGCCCTTCGCGACGCTGCCAAACGGGGAGTTCCCATACGCCTCATCGTCGACAAAACCTTTCTGTCGCGGGAAGGCGGCGGCACCAAGGAACTCGCAGGAGTAGAAGGAATTGAAGTACGCACTATCAACTATGGGAAACTCGGTGGCGGCGTTCAGCATGCGAAGTTCTTCATCGTGAACGGATCAGATGCGTACTTGGGTAGCGCGAATTTCGACTGGCGGGCACTGAAGCACGTGCACGAAACAGGGATTCGAACCGATGATCCTCACGTTCTGGCTTCTCTAAGAGCGACTTTCGAACAAGATTGGAAGCGGTCTACTCAGCAAGGTAAGTTTCGCTTTCCGAACCGCTCCGCACCACGCATTCGGGTGCCAGCTGCCACGAGCGCTACCTTTACTGCTTCTCCCGTGGGCGACATTCGAAGAGGCACACCCTCTACGATCGATAGCCTTTTGGATCTGATTGGAAATGCAAAAACGAGTGTCCAGGTCCAAACCATGGATTACTCGACCGGCGTTTATGGCAAGCGCGGACAGACTTGGACGAAGCTTCAGGACGCGCTTAAAAAGGCGGCTCAGAAGATTTCGGTCCAATTGCTCGTGGATGAAACCAAAGGCGACGATGAGAGCCTAACTGACTTGGTAAGCGCAGGCGTTGAGGTTAAAACCGTCCGTCTCCCGGAACACTCCAGCGGCTCCATTCCCTTTGCTCGCCTTATCCACAGCAAGTACGCCCTCGTCGACGGCAAGCGGTTTTGGATAGGAACCGACAACCTCTCCAAAGGCTATTTCTACGAGTCTCGGGGAGTCGGCGTAGTTGCGAGTGATGCACAAGTCGCAGGCCAGCTTGAGGACTTATTCACCGAGCTTTGGAAGAGCTCTTACGCAAGGTCCGTTCACTAGGCCCCTAAGCTCAGGGTTGCGGTGCCTTAGCCAATCGGAGTATACCCCTTCTATATAAGGAGAAACGATGCTTCGGGCTACTGGGGTTCTTTTGGTGTTTTCGGGTTTGGCACATGGGGTTTTTTCTTCCCACTCCGTCGACCATCCGGACTCACACTTGCGTTCTTCCGTGTCAGTCGGAGCACATTCCCTCACACTGGGTGGGAATATGGCTTGGGGTCTTTCTCTCGAAGCTTCTGCGTGCCTTTCAGAAACAGACTCCGTTTTTGCAGGCCTTCGGTTTGCCTACTCCCCAGGCTTTGGAAGCCGGGCGTTTGTACACCTTCTACCCACCCTCACCGTACACTTTGGAAACTCCAACCCCGAAGGGAACTTGTTTCCTTACTTCGCAGTTTCCGCGGGAGCCTCTTTCTCTGAGGCTCCAAATTTCAAAGTTGAACCCCGGTTCGCAATCCTATTTCGACCCGGGCTTGAGTTCGGAAGTAGAAAGCACCTTCGCATCGGGTTAGATGCTGCGTTCGGTTTGCTTTTGGGCAGGTTTGCTTTCGCGCCAGAAGCGTCGCTCGTCATCCCGTTTTAAAACTTCGCAACGAGCGAAGCGGTTGTCGTCGTATCCGTTGGCAAGTTGCCTGCAACGGGCAGATTCATATGGTCCACTCGGAAGGCCAGCTTGAGGGAAAACATCTCGTTGAGCATAGCCGATACGCTATAGGTATTCGCCAAGCGCCAATCGATGGTGTTGCTCAAGTTCTCTAAGAACGACAGGTTTACTCCTGCCTCCGCTGTCGGAGATAGCTTCCACACATAGTCCAGGCCAGCCCTTGCGATAGCAAAGGTTTGGCTAACCCCATCCGTTCGATTTTCGGAATTCGCGCCGCCGCCCAACTCACCTCGAAAACTATGGTCGGTGGTTTGGATGATATTGAAGGAACCGCCCGCCTCCGCATTAAAGCGATGATTAAAACCTAAGATGACGTTGGTCAGATAGTTCGTCTGAGCAAAAACGGCCGCCGTGACCGTGAGCTGTCGTTCACCGCGCAAAAGCGCATCAAACGACTCTGCACTTTTTACACCCCTATTTGAGCTAGTGAGGTAGTTTACGCCGGCTCTCCAGCTATAGGGGATGGGGCGATGCACCACGCGGGCACCAGCACCTAAAGTAGTGTTGCGACTATTCCCCGAAGTAATGAGTGCAGTCAGCTCTGCCGAAGTTTCCCACAGCGGGGGCGCTGCTGGCGCGGCAGCAGGTGCCGGATCCGCCGCCCAAAGCAGCGCGCCGAACAACATTCCACTCACCAAAATTCCTGGTTTCAAGCGCATCGAAAAACCTCCGGAGCCCTGGAGTAGCCCTATCACCCCTATTTTTCAATCCGATTTCCGCCCGTAAAACTGAAGGTAAAACTTGGTAAGGAACACAAAAACCAAAGCATTGAGCAGGTGCCAAAGGGCATGTCCCTGGAACAAGGTACTCGTTGGGAAACAAACGACTTTGCGCAAATCTAGGTACCAAACCGTTCCTGCCATCGCGTAAGTGGCGAGCGTCAGTAGAAAATACCTATAGCTAAAATCGCGGTCGTGCCGGGTACGCAGGCAGATTATGAACTCAGTCACGGCGAAAGCTGCGACCAGATAATTAAAAAGCGTCCACGAGGAGCGCCGACCCGCCGAGCAGGCGAATGGGCTTGAGACGGCCATGGGTCCGCAGCAGATAAATCCCTACAAAAACAAATCCCAGGTTCGACCAGGTATTGAGGGGCTCGCGAATCCAAGCGCAGCGCGCTTGTTCGCAAAAGGCCAGAACAGCGGGCTCGAGCGTCGACCAGGGGCAGCCTGCGAGTGATTCCATGCAATGGGCTTAACACGGGGCGGACAGGGGGTTAAATGCCCGACCTTTTTCCCCTTCCCCCAAGACCTGCGAGCCAAAGCCTTCCCAAGTCCTCATCTTTTCGTTTGCTCCAGTCTCATCCCATGGGGTATCTCCCCATGCAAAATGACACTTAACGAGCAACCCCTTCGTACCCGGTGGATAGGTCTACTTATCGCTTTCGGGGTTGCGCTGTCTTCCCTCTCGGCTCACGCCCACAACCTTGCAGTCCAAGACGTTCCATTGACCGAGCGGGACTTTGAGACCCCCTTCGATTGGGACGGCTTTGCTGACAAACCCCTTCTCATTGAACAGGCCACGACCCTATCCGAGACCCTGTACGCTCGCAGCCAGGCCCTGCTCCAAGAGATGGGAGAGGCCGCTTTCATCAAGCTCGTCGACAAAGATGGGGTGAAGGAAACTTTTCCGGGATGGCGGGGGGAGCTCACCAACATTGATAAAAAGCCGGTGGCGCGACTCGTTCACGCTGAAACAGGTCTGAGCTTTTTTGTTTTGGATAAAGACACTATTGGGCCGGCCTCGAAACACTTACGAAAAGTGATTGCCCGTCAGCACATTGATGCGGGCGATAAGCGCGAAGATGGTTCGCGCTTGGGTCGAGACACCGTGTTTGTTTGGCGACGAGGGGATGAAGTCGAGAAGGCAGACTACTACCCCCGCCACCCTCCCTTTAGCAGGGAGTGGGCGAAGGATTACATCGTCGCGACCTATGAAAAGCCTGACGCACCGGCGGTTGCTTTCGGTCTTTTCTGCGGCCTGGCACAAGCTGATTGCGCAGGCTTTGTAGAAGCCATGCACTTTTACAACACGCCTGGATCTGACTTCAGCTACGGGATGATTGCGATGTCCGCCCTCTGGGGCACGGGCATTGGCGTCTACAATGCGACCTATCGTAGCTTTATTTACCGAGGCTCTGAGAAGAGTAAGTTTCGCAAGCTTTGGGGACAGAGCATGCTATTTGCTTGGTCGCTCGCGGTTTTCACACAAGGTGCATGGACGTTAGTGAATTTCACAGCCCCCGCCTTTTTGCAGATTCATGGCAATGCCTTTGTGAATTCATGGCTCCACAATCAGGGGCGGCGCGCTTGGTACTTGTTCCCCGAAGCCCGCAATCACAACCGCCTCAATACGCAGACATTGAAGTTTGGAACACATGACACCGGGATCAAGCAGAGTTCTGCCGAGCAGCAGATGCTTTACTTGGTCCCTTACTCTTTGAAGTCAGCGGGCCTCATCGGCATTGGCACTTTGGCTACGCTTCCCCTCATGAATGGCGTTGAATGGAAGTTCGATGCGGGAACGGCGCTTCTCATTGCCAGCATCCCTGTTGCTCAAATGGCTGCGGTTTCCTACGCACGCGCTAAGGGTTTTCCTCAGGCCGAGGACTACGCGAAGGAATTTAAGCACTATTGGAAGCGCATGCTCACCCTACCTATTAGTCAGCCGATAGCGGCAGCTCGTTGGGCGACTCGCCAGGTCCATAAGGGTTTTGTTCGCGCCAAATCGTGCGCCGCCGAATTACTTGTAGACGGGCCCTTGTCCGATTGAACGCTTAGGGTTAATCCTTTAGGCAGTGCGGGTGTAGCTCAGTTGGTAGAGCATCAGCTTCCCAAGCTGAGGGCCGCGGGTTCGAACCCCGTCACCCGCTCCAATCATGGTGGCTCTACTCCATCCGAGGGGGCATGGTCCCTGGGTGGTTAATTTCTGATAGCGAATACCCCGTCCCAACCGCAGTGGGCAAGCACCCGGTTTCGATAGTTTTGAAAGTTTCTGAACCCGAAGGCTCTTCGGGAGATCATC